>JACTNB010000021.1 GCA_014584345.1 Planctomycetota bacterium | reverse complement strand
GTCCCGCTCCCTGACGGTCGCGGCTAGTTCGTCAATGTCAGCAATCCTGTTTTATTGACCCGGCGAGAAATCCGGGCTAGTCATTCCGACACGCACCCGACTCCTGCGGCTTCCACTGGCAGGCCTACTTCCACCAGTACCAGAATCTGCGACCGGGCAACGTCCTCCCCGCGCCTCTCAAACCGAACGCCGCCTGACATCCTGGAACAGATTTACGCGGGGTGGCCCGACCGACTTGTCGGTTGGGTCGCGAAGCGACGAGACGAATTGACCTTGTGCTACCATTTCTGGCCAGGGGTTCAATGAACGGCAGGATTACCTGAATGGTCAAGCGACGTGTCTATGACTCTGAGAAACATCTCCAGTTCGGGCAGGATTGGTCGAATCCGCAGGGTGTCCCTGGAGTTCGGCTCGCGGGTACGTACAACAACGATCCGTCGGTATTCCCATTGCGTGGCCTCCGGGATTGGAAATGGACGATGAATTCGTCGTTGGATAGAGGTTGAGACTGGAAGGTGAAGCGTCTTGTTGCAACGCAACCCGATCGTTCCGGTCGGGCCACCCGCGCTTGCCAGATACGTGAACTGTATCACTGAAGAAAGCATCGTCATGGACAGCATGACAAAGGCAATCGATTCCAGATTTTGTGCTGCATCGCAAGTCGCTTTACTATGCAATCCCCGGGTCACTTCATGCGATTGCCCTGGCGGGACCATGAGCGGCCCGCATCCTATGCAAACTAGAACTCCATCTGGTATTTCTGGGTCATGCGGACGCGAATGGAGGCGGTGGCGTCTTCGATGTCTTTCCAACTCTCAAATCGCACCTTGCGTGCCTCTCCCTCTTGTTGCCGTTCGATTTGTGTTTTTATGTTTTGTTTGGTTGCAGCCGAATTCACGCGGCTTGTGTAGCCATACTGGTCGTAGACATATTCATAATTGCCGTACACGGCCGATTTCTGAACTCCTTGTTCAACTCCCGCGGTTTTCGTCGTGACGGAATTTCTGCGCAGGGTTTCCGCCACGGACGAACCATAAGCCAGTAGTTCCTCGTCCACGTTCAGGATGGGGAGCCGGTCGATTTTGCGAGCATAGCGTTCCATGTACACCGGTGCGTAAGATTGCCTGGCGTCGCGGTTGGTTTTGAATTCGTGTTGCATGTCATCCAACAGGGTCGAGATGGCCTGAAAATATCGAACCGAGGCTTGCGCGATTTTGTCGGACTCGCTTTCCCCCGCCGGGGTTTCTTCCTTGAGCCGACTGAAGTTCGACGAGGGCATTTCCAGCAGACTGAAAATTCTGCGCATGCCGGCCTCCGACAGTGGCCCCGACAGTTCGATGGCATCGCTGCGGTAGGTAGCCGACCAGTTCTGGATGTCGTCGACATACACGCCAAATTTTTCGAGCGCCGCCAGCACGAGGGGTTTGGCATCTTGGCCCAGGGCGTTTGGAGGAGTGGAGAAATCGACCAGCAAGGTTCCCTGGGCACGGTCGGTCAGGGAGACGCCGAGCGTGACTCCCTTCAATCCAAAGAGCGCCTGTTCGAAACGCTGCCTCTTTTCGGCGTCATCGCCCACGAGCGGGGATTCCGTGAGTGATCTCCTCAGTTCATGCGGCTGGACCGAATTCTCCAGATCGAACGCCATCACAATTTGTGTCTGATTCCCGAGTAGCAATCGCGCGCCTTGCAGGTAGGGTGAAATTTCCAGCTTCTGGTTGTTGAGGGCAAATTCCGCCCAGCGACCGGCGGCTTGGCGATTTGCGGGAAACATCAAGCCGATTGTGTCGCTGCCGTTTTGGACAAAATAAGAATCCGTGGGACTCCACGCCGCTTGCACCGCGCCAATCAGGTCGACATATCCCCCCTCGGCTCGCGCGATGGACCTCATGGTGAGCGGTTCGGCCAGACGGACGACTGCCAGTTCGTAGGCCTGCTGGAATCCATGGTTGGGATTCATCTGCGAGGCGATCACCAGATGGCTGGCTTCCGGGGGGAGGATCAGTGGTTGCGCGAGGGGCCCCTTCCCCTGCCCCAGGTTCCAGCCACTTTTAATGGCCAGGGGGCTTGCAAGAACCGCATCGGCATCGACCAGCATGAGTGCGTTGGCTGAGCCTGGAATTTTCTTGAGGAGCGATTCAAAAGCATCCTCGGCGATAAGCGATTTCACGCCCAATGGGAAACTGGACACGCAGAACACCATGAGCACCGTGAGCGAGAGACGGCGGATATTGCTGGCAATCATGTTGTTCACCGATATTCTCCCATTGTGAAACAGAGGCAAGACGAATTTGCTGCTACAGGCAAGGTGCCCTTGTTGCGTGACACCGGTTTACCATACCTTGATCCCCTCCGATTTTCCACGGCAGCGAATTCAAATTGCCTGCCAGGATTGTGTTCTTCGTAGACTTCGCGTTACCGCGGCCTTGCCGTCCGGAATCAATGTTCCTTCTTTTCCTTGATATTCAGCCATTTATCCAACTCGGAATGATCGCCGGGTTGTTCCTCTTTCTCGAACTTATCGATACCCGTAGTTTGCCTTATCTTTAATAGGGCATCGGCGGCATGATGCCGAGATCGCACGGCCGCGCCGGGCCATAAGCCGACTCCGAGAATCAGCAGGCTCATAACAATGGCGGCGGCACGTTCGGGGGGCCGCGCTCGGAGCGAAATTGTCGCGACGTGTCTGGTTCCCGTGAATATACGGAAATAGGCACGCAACACCGAGATCCCGTTCAACATGGCAGCCAGGACAATGATGGTTCCCACGAGAGGATAGACATCGACCGTTCCTTCAATCAGTAATTCCATGCCCACAAAGGCCAGGCTTCCCGGGAAGCCGACCGAGGCCAGCCCGGTTAATAGGAACAATGCTCCCAGATAGGGCGTATGATTGAAAAGCCCGTGATATTGATCGAGTGAAATTCGTCCAATCCTGGCCTCGACCGCACGGAGCGTGAGTGCGAAACCTCCCATCGAAATGCCCGTTTCCAGCCAGATGCAAAGGGCTCCGGTCATTCCGATCGGATTGGCAATTTCCAGGCCGGCCAGCACCAGCGAGGAATGGCCGATAAACAGAAAGGCAAAATAGCGACGGGCCTCGGTTTGAACCAGAGCGAGACCGGCGGAGTATACCGCTGTCAGCAGCGAAAGCATCGCGACCCCGTGCAGTCCCCATACGGGGACGGCTGGCAGTACCAGCCGCATGACGACATACGTCCCCGTCATCGGCGCGACAAACAAGATCGCGGTTCCAAAGGTCGATTTTTCGAAGAGATCAATAATCCACGTGTGGGCGGGAAATATTCCCGCGCGGATCAAGGCGGAAACGACTAGCAGGCATGCCGCGACCATTCCCATCGCGGAATCCAGTCCCCCCAGGGACAGCAGGACCGTCCCAAGAATCAGGAATCCAATATGTGCAACCATGTAAATGGAATACACTCGAGTTGAATTCCCGCGCGAACGCATTTCCAACCAGGGAGGTATCGTGCCGAGCAGCAGCAGGAATATCAATACCGGAGCGTATGAACAACTGAGCGTGGCCACGATGATCGCTTCGGAAATCATGGTCAGCCCAAACGAGAAGCGACTGGCCTTGGAACGCATCGTGGCGGCAATCGTGAGCGTGTAGAGAATGGCTACCTTGGGGAGTAATGGCGCGCTCAATTCATCGACCATGAAGAATTCGTGACCAAGGAGCAAACGAATCAGGCTACCACGGTCCTGGGCGGCAAAGGTGCCGAGTGTTCCGAAGTCGATCCACTCCCCCACGGTTAGCAGGAAGGTGACGATGCTTGACCCCAAGGCGACCTTCTGGGCCAGCAGGTGATTACGCAAATAAAAACAGACCATCGCTGCCAGCAGGGGGCAGGCGATAGACAGTTCAAGCCAGGGCAAATGCAGATCTCGGATCATGGAGTTTCCGTTTCTTCAACGACATCCGTCTCTAATGGGGACTTGCGGCCGGTCAACAGCAGAACCCAGCGGCGTTCCCAGGCATCCAGCCAGCGGAACACCCGAATCACCGGTTGGGCAACGCGCTCGTCCAGCAGGGTATCCAACGAACCACGTTCCAGCGCGAATCGGTAACACCACAATCGAAACGTAGCTGGCGACGGTGTTTGCTTGGCATCGGCAAGGTGAGTGATCGTATGCCCCAGATCGTTTTCCATACCGCGGAAATCGCGCAGCAACGAAGGGGCCCGCAGCAATTGCAGGGTTCGCATCGACGCATGCCCGATGATGTGCATCAAGGCGATGTAGCGGAATCCCAGTCCGATTTCGACGACAATAATGCTGACCTGCAACAGCGATGCAAACGCCAGTCCACTTTTCACGTCGGATTGAACTTTGCAGGTGATCGCGGCATACACTGCCGTGATCGAACCGATCGCGACGATCAATATCTGCAGCAAAACCGATTGCTCCAGCAGCGGCCCCACGCGCAGCAGCAGGAAGGCTCCCAGATGCACAGACAGGGCTCCGTAAAAAATCGCGCTCGAAGGTGTCGGTCCTTCCATGGCGCGGGGTAGCCAGCCGGAAAAGGGAACCAGTGCGGACTTTCCCGCTGCTGCAACTAACAGCAGGCTTCCGACAAACAATGCATGGTAAGGCTGGATGGGACAGACGCTATCGGGCCAAGGCGTGGCTCCCATCATCAAATCGAGATCCCCGCCGCCCGTTAAGTGGTGCAGGACGAGTGCCGCCAGCAGGAAGGCTCCATCCGCGACACGATAGATGGTCCAGACACGAAGCCCGTTGGCCGCCGGATTCCTGCGATTCTGAAAAAATGCCACCAGCAACGCCGAGGATAAACCCACCAGCTCCCATCCCAGAAACAGCGTTTCGATGGTTCCCGCAACCGAGGAGAGGACGATGCCGAGCAGAAATATCTGGTACAGCAAAAAGAAACGGGGATAGCCCGCTTCCCGATGCAGGTAACGGCTGGCGAAGGCACCGATGATGCCACATAACGCCAGGGACAGGATGACGAACGGCAGGGACAGGCGATCGAACAGTAACTTGAAGGTGAAGTGAAACTCCTCGGAGGGTAAGTAGACCCAGTGGCCAAGTTCCAGCGTAAAACGCACTTGGTCGGTGAGCAGCATGGTCGCCGAAAGCCCCAGCGCGGCCAGCATGGCCGCGCTCACCATCAGTTGAGTGAGCCGCGAGATTCGCTGTTCGCCCAGCGGGCGACCCAGCAGCAACGATAAACCAACGACGGCAACCAGAATGGCCGGCGCGGCAACAATGGTAATTCCGCAGAGCAACATGATCATTGTAAATCCTCCCGCGAGTCGACGACCGCATCGGAATCGGACGGAGTACGTTTCTCGGGATGGGGAGAGATAATCGCAAACGGCAGGTGCTCGCGTCGGCCTTGATACCACTCTCTCGATCCCTCGGCGGTGGGGACAACCAGCGGCGCGGTTTCGTCCAGGTCGGGGGCATAGGGGACAAAACGATCCTTGCTGAAGCGATACATTTTGGCTGTATGGGGATCGAGTGTTGCCAGATGCGACCAGTGGTTTCGAATGATGCGGCCAATCAGGGGATTTTCATCCATGATCTTCAGGAGAATTTGCGGCGTCGTTTCGATGATGAACAACAAGCGAACCGGTTCGTGGATATCGACCCCCTGCCAGGGCAATCCGGGGCGCAAGTCGCTGGCGGCGCCGTCCATTACTCCCAGCAATGACGTGATGTTGTGAGGCAGTTTGGTTCCCGAACCCCAGCCCCCCGGATCAATGGCCGACAGAGAATAAAGCAGGTTGATTCCCTGGCAAACCGGGACGACGGCGGACAGAATATTCATCAGGTTCGAGGCCTCCGGAGTGTCCTGAGTGGCGTCGTACGACATCAGGAAGGAGCGGCGATCCAGATAGAGTCCGCGGATCCGCGAACGTCTGCCGACAAAGCAGATCGCGTTACTCCCGTTGCCGTATTCGGGTCTCGTTTCTGCAAGATCCTCACTGCGGTTCTGCACATGCAGCAGGGCCTCGTCCAGCGATAGGTCGAGATCCGCCGATTCAAACCGGCGACAACGTTCGTGGGCATTTCTCCGTGCCGCTTCGGCCAGTAAGAGACTGGCCGCATGAACCTGCTTGTATTGCCGAACAGGCAACAGTTCCAGGTCGTGGAACATCATCTCTTCCGTTGCCGTGTTGTGTTGCCCGCCGATAAAATAGGTTTCTTCGGGGATCTCGATCCCCCGGGAAGCCAGAACGCGGCGGACACGGAGATCGTTCAACATTGCGGCGAGTGCCCTGGCGTTGGGGCCTCCCGCATTGCCCGCGCAAGCACCGCAATGGTATGCCGATTCGTGAGGATTATTGATACAACTCGAACCGTGACCGAGCAGAATCACCAGCGGAGCGAAATTTGTCGTCAAACCGATGTCGCGAAGTGCTCGTTCCGCCATGTCCGTCATTTCGGCAAGCGTAAATCCGATTCCAGCATCCCGCGCTTCCCCTTCCATTCCGGGAACCGGTGGCGCGGGGGGATGCTCGGGTGATCGCTCCAGCCGCAAACGCGTGAAGGAAGGGGGGGCGATAAACTGGCGTGCGGTATGATGCATCATGGCCGTGAGCCGAGGGAGGAGAATCCTGCTCAGCATGGGGATCGTAGCCAGGGGGCCGAGCAGCGTGGAGACGAGCGCGCCTCCCAGCGACCCCTGGGATTCGACCTGCAAGCGACGTTGCGCCGATCCCAGGTAGCGCCGCGCCTGTGCTCGACTTCGATTCGATTCCCTCAGCGAATAAACGGCCTCTTCGATCACCCAGTGTCGCGGCTTCATCACGATGGGGCAGAGTGCGGAAAAATCGGCGTCGCCGACACCCCGGTAATACATGGCTACTCCGAAAAACCCGGCGATCCCGAAGGTTTCCACGTCGGGATCGAGCTCTTCAAGATGCCGACGCAAGGACTCTTCGCGAGCATCGATACAACACACGACCTGCAGGCTGGGAGTGCGTGGCCGGATTTCGGGAGTCTTGACGCGGGCCAGGACCGAGCGGAGCGCCATCTTGGCGATCCCCCGTTCAAAGGCCGCATGAAAAATTCGCCGCCGCTGGTGGTCGCAGAACACGTGCAATTCGTTGGTCAGCTCTTGCCACTGGCTCGTATTCAATTTATGCAGTGTGGCAGGCGTCCATTGCAGCATTTGGGCCAGTTCAAACAACAGGAATGCCATTTGCTCGGGGTCAATCTGTTCCCTTGCCTGCCGTGGACTGTATGCCAAAGTATCTTCGCCGGGACTGTTTTTCGCGTGATCGCGTTGTTCGTGCGCCAGTCGCAGCAACAGCAGACGCACGGCCAGGAATTCCATCAGCGTGCCCGGAGGCGAGGCTTTTTGGAACAGGTCGGGCCGAGTTTCGGTCTGCCAGAGCATGCCGGCAAATCCTCGCAGCGATAACAATACGGCAGAGAGGAAGTCTTGAGTCCTCTCGGGAGGAATTTCCAGCCGCTCAAGCGAAGCCTGGATGATTTCCAGGGGGGACCAGCCAAGTCTGTGGAGTTCCGACAGTTCACTCGCGAGCGAACGACGCCAACGAGGAGCCATCAACGAGGGGATTGAATACAGCAACCGGAAACAGTTCCAATACCCTTGTTGGACACCGGGCAACGGCGTGGCGGCATATCCCTGGTCCAGGAAGGCCGCGGTGAACCGAATCATCAATTCATCCACTTTGGGATTCGAGGTGGCGACGCAAAACGGATTATTCTGATCCGCCCCGGGAGTTCCGGCTGTCTTCTCTAGTGAATGTGAAGGAAATTCTGCAGAGACCGGCTTGGCCGAATCGTGTTTTGTTGCGTTCTCTTTCGTCGTGGATGAACAAGCTTCGGTCCCGAAGGACGAGGCGATCACTCCCTGCTTGATGACACGCCACAGCATCCGCAGGTACAGGGTTTCCCATTGAGAAGCCGAGACGTTCCGCGCCAGGATTTCCGGCGTGACCTGTTCGCGGTTCTGGCTGGGCCAATCCATGTAGTCGGCAACCGTTGCAATGGCGTCCGGGTGACGGAAGTGGATTGTCCACAGGCGATTATCGTCCACGAGCTTGTGTTTAATCTCGGACATGACCTCCGGACGAAACTTCTGCAGCGAGTCGCTTTCCGCAAGGACCCAATCGAGTTCGCGATAGTGCCCGAAATGCAGAGGGTAAAGCAACATCGTAAGCCGGAATTTCAACCTCGGCGTCAGCCCGGCAACGATAGCATCCGCATTGCTCCCGAGATCTTCGGATAATACGTCGGTAAGATCGCTTTCCGTAATGCGACCGCGACGCAGTTTTTCGCGGTATCGAAGGTCATCCAGGTAGGCCTCGTTGCCGTACAGCGCCCCCACCTGTTGCATCACCTCGTCGAAATATATGTGCTCCAGACCCTGCAGGGGATTCAGAAAGGCAAACTTGGTGATGGGACCTTGCCGGGGCAACAGGTTTGCCGCCGCCAGAATGGATTCTTCAATCTGCTCGAGTGTGGCTTTCATGGGTCGTCTACGCTTCGCAAGTAATGATGCTGGCAAGTCCTGCCGGGTCCAATGCAGATGGCAGAGTTGTCTCCAGAACAATCCGACCGCGCGGCTTTGAGCCTTCGTCAATAAGGGTTTACTGCTTTGCTGAACCTGCCGAGAACGACAGAGGCTGCATATTCAGGAGCCCTGGGATACAAGCCAGTCAACAAGACCTGCACGCAGGTGAACGTCGGGCGTGAACAGGCCTGCTGGTAGCGCGAAGATTCAGCACGGATGGATAACTTACACGGGAGATGGGCACTGTTATCACGCGAGAATGCCGGAGGGCTTCGTACGGTTGAACTACAATGCCAATACTTCAGGTGAGCATGCGGGGAGCGGAGTAAGAAGCAAGCGATTTTCAGTCGATGGAGCGCAAGATTCAATCGCCAGAAAAGCCGCAATTGAATGGAATGCGTTGCATTCTTCTGGATTTCCCCAGCTTAAACCGTCACGGGAGGACCACGGGTAAAGTGGTGCAGGCTAGCGGTGCGGTACGTGCCGGACGGGTAATGCTCCAGGGCAGCCCGGCCTCTCCCCGCGTGGCATTCGACAGTCGCGCCAAACATGGCATCGGATATATTGTCCGACGGGGAATTTTCCTCAATACTTTCCTGGGCAGAGGAACCGACCTCGACCTTGGATTTTGCCAGAGCAGCCCGTGCTTCCTTCCCCATGGTCGACGTCATAATGGACGCGACCGTCAAGAGAATCACAATCAGGGAGAGGGCAAAACGGTTTCTCATGCCCGCATTGTATCCATTCAGCGATACGAAGCAAGCGGGGAAACGCGACTCCTTATTCCGGGCGTTCAATGGTAATCGCCATGATCACCGGCGAAGTCGGGTCGTTGCCTTTGATGAATTCGAATTCCGTGATCGTCTCAGACCGTTGAGGCGCGATGGCGATATGGCGAATCTGCTGGTTTCTCAGGGCGAAGGCAAAGGTCGATTCCGGCACATCCACGCGGCGAATGTAATCCGCGAAATGGACTCCGTTTTTCAGGACATGATCTTCCACCTGGCCCCCTTCGTAATGCAGCCGCACGGTGAGGGAGTCGGATTTTTCCTGGTGCGCGGGATAGCCCCAGCCACTCACACCACTCAATAAATGGATGGCCCTGACCGACGTACCACACGGAATTTTCACGGTCCGAGGCATTTGGGGAGGATATTGCCCGTTCGTGCCGTGCAACATGATGACATTGGCACGCTGACCCTGGAGGGGATCAATCAGCTGAAAAGGGACACCTGCAAACAATTTGGGCTTCCAGTCCGGGAAGATGAGTCGTTCGATGGGAGACTGCTTATCGTTGAACATCCCCGTGTCACTGGCAATCGTGGCGACGCTGGCCAGATTCAGCGGAATATATTTTCCCTTCTGCGTCAGGTATTCCAGTAATGCGGGCCAGTCCTCCCTGGGAATCTGCTTTTCGAAGCCTTCCGGCATCAGGGACTTGTTCGAGACCAGAAGTTCATCGATATCCGCCCGCAGGATGGGATGGCGTTTGGCCTGGGTGTCGATCAATTCCAGGGAAGTGCGGGTTTCGGCGGAGAGCATGCCCGTAAAAATCCGCCCATCAAGTGTCGTGATGGTATAGGTCCGGAAGTTGGCTTCCACGCTGCTGTTGGGATCGAGAATGTGGGCCAGCAGTTCACGCTTGGGATGCAGGGCCATGCCAGTCAGATCGGGCCCCACTTCTTCCCCTTCTCCCTGAAAACGATGACACTTCGCGCATTGGGCCTTGAAGATGGTTTTCCCCTGCTCCAAGTTGCCCGTAAGCTCGACCAGGGGGAGAAATTCCTGTAGCACGCGCTGCCGGTCGGGACTGGGAAGCGAACCCCCCCGCTCCAGCAGTTTCGCCGAACGGGCCGCCAGTTGTTTGTCGGGATGGGCACGCAAGGCCTGCTTCTGATCCAGGGACAACTCGCTCAACTGCATGGCACCCGCTTCCAGGGCCTCCAGCAGCGCGAGTGTCAGGTCGGGGCGAGACATCAGCAGGCGGATGGCTTCTTGCCGCGTGACTGGTGTCATCCCGGTAAACGCCTGGAGGATTTCAGATCCCAAGCCTTTGGCCGTGGATGCGGATAACGCTTGCATCAGGCCAGTCGTCAATTCCGGAGTGGCCTGGGGCGTGATAAGGTCCAGGATTGTCGTGGCCTGTTCAATGTTTGCCGGGTCGAACACAATAATCTGTCGAGCGGCGGCGAGACGTTCAGGCAGGGGACGCTTCTCGTTTTCCAGTGTTTTTATCAGACCGCTCATGACCTGTTTCAGTTCCTGGCGAATTTCGTCATGCCCCCAGGCGAGCGCTAGTGAAATCAGGCGGGATTGCGATTCGGGGGGGAGGCGTTTCAGCCAGTTCGTGATGGCCTGTTTCGACGATGCGTCGAGTGGCAGTTGTACTTGACCGGGCCATCCCGCAGCCAGACCCTCGACAATCACGGCCAAAAGGCGTGGGTCGCTGGAATCGAGTTGATGCACGAGCCGTTCCATTCCCGCGGGAGCAGTTGCACTGCTCCGCGCGACATGCTCGGACACCAGTCGGACCAGCGCCAGGGCTGCAGGACTACTCAGCCGCTGGCTGGCACTCGGTTCCGCGGCGGCTGCGGCGATGCGCTGCAGAAAATGGAGGTGTTGACTGGCTGCGGCGATAGTCACGGCTTCGCGTTGCCAGCGGTCTGCCAGATAAGCTTCGTCCTGCACGAGTTCCACCAGGGCATCGGCGGCAGGAGATTCCGTCACGCCGGGTTTGGCGCAATCACTCAGTTTCAACAACGCCGCCAGTCGAACCTGAGGGTGAGGATCGCGAAGCAGGTTGAACTGCAGAATCTGGCTTTCTCCCTCGGCATTGTCCGGGAGCACCTGTACGGCATTGCGACGGACGCCTGCCGAGGGATGTTTGATCGCGCCAACCACCACGTTCATCACGGGGCTGGATTGCGAACTGTTTGCCTGTGCCGACGCATCCGCTGGCGACTGGGTAATGGCCCCGAGGCCGTTTAATGTCTGCAGGGCATGCATGGCACCCACATTCAATCCAATTTCATCCGTGGTCTGGTCTTCAATCATCTTCAGCAACGAGGGGATTGTCTGCAATGCGGCTTGTTCCACCAGTAACCGCTGGGCATGCCGACGAACCAGGAACGTCGGATGTTTCAGATTCTCGACCAACTCCTGCAACGAGGCCTGCCGCAGATCGGGAGTCGAGGCGATTTCCCCGTCCACGGGAACGATGCGATAAATTCGTCCGAGTTTTTTGTCGCGGAGGTCGGAAACGTAGGCATTTCCTGCCCCACGTTCGAAGCCAATGGGAGTCGGGTTGTGTTGGACGATAAAGTTATACCAGTCGATTACCCAGACGCAGCCATCGGGTCCCACTTCAGCCATGATGGGGGCCGACCATTCATCGTCGCTTGCCAGCAGGTTAAACAGGTTGCGTGAGCGATAACCCGCCCCATCGGGTTGCAGCACAAACGTTCCCACCAGATGCCCGGTGGGGCCACAAACGAAAGCGGTCTGATTCCAGTATTCCCGGGGATAAGCGCGGGCCGTGTATAGTGCGTGCCCCGCTGCTGCCGTGTACCCGCCGTGATGGTCAACCTGGCGGATATTGTCGGTAATCGGCTTGAACAGATGCGTATCGGCAATCATGGGCAGAACCAGGTCGGGGGTCCATCCCTGCACGCGTTCGTAATAGCGATTGGGAATGGGCATGAATACGCTGGGATTGCGATTAGCTGTCGAACCAAAGATCAGGCCCTCCTCGCTGAACCCCAGCCCCCAGGTGTTGTTGTTTGTCGATCGCACGAATTCGAGATCCGTAACGACCGGAGGATCGGCGTCATTCAGCCGGAAACGCCAGAACCCCTGCCGAAAGGACTGCTGGGGGACGCCTTCGATGGTTGGCGTTGACGCGTTATAGCCCTGCATGCCCCAGAACCAGTTGTCCAGGCCGTACTGGAAATTACTGACACCGCCATGCGTATCGGACATAGTCCACCCCGTGAGGAGCACATGTCGCACATCCGCCTTCCCGTCTCCGTCGGTATCCTTGAGATACAGAGTTTCGCTGCCGTCCTGCACAATCACACCCCCGCGATGGAACGTAAGAGTGGAGGGGATACTTAGCTTTTCCGCGAAGATCGTGAATCGATCGGCCAAGCCGTCACCGTTGGTGTCCTCGCAAACGCGGATACGATCGCGGCCCTCTCCAGGTGGACGTAATTCATTCGGGTAGTCGTACGTTTCACAAAGCCAAAGGCGCCCCGATTCATCCCAGTTCATCGAGATCGGCTTGCCCTGCAATTCGGGGTCGCTGGCGAACAGTTCGACGCGGAAGTCCACGGGAGTCACAAAATGGGCGAGGGATTCCCGGGCGGGCAGCGGCCGCTGCATCAGGTTTTTAGGCTGCTTCCGCGCCCCGGACGTTCCGCCGGGAGAATAATCGGGAATTTTGGGCCCCACGTCGATGTATTCAAACGGTTTGGGGTTTTCCGGAAGTTTCGTCATTTGCGGCAGGGGAAAAGCCTGGGAGCCATCGGAGTATGCGGGTATCTGGCCGAGATCGCCCCGGCAAGCCCAGCGGATTCCTCGCTCTACCAGATTATGAAAACCGGGATGCGAAAAGGTCCGCTGATCATGCCCCCAGGCCGTGTAAAAAACGCGCCCTTTGCCCTGGGTGCGGATCCAGGTCCAGGGTTCCTGCGTGTTGCCTTCCGCCTGATCCCCCTGCACGCGATATTCCAGCACGGTCCGGTTATGAGGATTGTGGAGATGATGAATATACGTCTCGTCCCAGCTTTCAAAGCCAGAGAAACCTTGCATCAGAGGATGGTCGGGCTCGGCAATGACGGTGCGAAATTCCTGCCCGCCGTGTCGGCGAAATTGGGCTCCCAGCAGTTGAATGCAGGCAGGGGAATTCCGGAAACAGAAACTGGCGCTATGCAGCGGGATGTATCCGCCGCCGTTCTCGACATAGGCCAGCAGGGCCTGCTCCTGCTCGGGCATGATCGTATCGATATTCGCGTAAACGATGAGCCCCTGATATTGAGCCAGCGTTTCGGGATTGAGGTCCGATACCCGATCGGTATATACCACCTCGATCCCCCGCAGCGCAAGCGCGGGGAGCAGATCGTCCGCGCGCTGCCTTGGTTTGTGGTTGCCATTATCGCCAAGAAACAGAAGTTTCAGGTTTGCCTGTCGAGACGGCTTCGCATCGTCGGCATGTGTGCGTGTGATCCCGCAGGACAAACACTGGGCCAGCATCAGCACGGCGCTCAGCAACAGGCAGGGAATGCGACTCAACATGAACAGCCTCTCCAGGAATTGTCTGAAATTCCGAACCATGTTTCCGAGCGTGATTGCGATCTGCAGGAGAGTCTCGTCGGAACACGCGGTTTGTAGATTATTGGGACATGAGGATTCCAAGGGACATCTGGCATCACGTTACACCATACCGGAGGCAATGTCATCTTAAAGTTGCCTTGAATTTTGCGCATACTGCCTTGAATTTTGCGACCGGAAGCACTTCCGCGCGGAGGGGATTTTTCTCGTGGTGGCATTGCGAATCGAGTTCGGTTTGGTGAAAGTGATGTCAACGAGGTATCCGCTGGCATTATCGGGGGAAGCACGATGATTCGACTGGTTGCGGCATGTTTTGTGGTGATCTGTTTCGCGGAAGCGATGTGTCCCGTGCGACTATCGGGATCTGAACAGGCAGATCTCCCACGATTTGAATGGGTGGTTTCCGCCGGCGGAACGCTACACGACAAAACCCGAGGGATCGCCGTCGATGCCGAGGGGAATGTGCTGCTGACGGGCGAGTTCACGGGGACGGCAACATTCGGTGACCAGACTCTGACAAGCGCGGGGGCGATGGATTTTTTTGTTGCCAAGGTCGATCCTCAAGGAAAGTTTCTCTGGGTCAGGAGTGGCGGAGGCGAATTGATTGATCGCGGGTATGCTGTCGCCACGGATAACGCGGGGAATTGTTATGTCACGGGTCACTTTCAAAGTGCCGAAGCCAGCTTCGGGCATGTCTCCCTGCGGAACCGTGGAGACTACGACTTGTTCGTGGCAAAATACGATGCCCGCGGCAATCTGGTCTGGATCAAGTCTGGTGGAGGCATGGGCTACGATTATGGCCACGGCATTGCGGTGGATAAACAGGGAATGATTTTTGTGGCGGGGACCGTTTATGGCCCGGGGGAATTTGAATCTCGGACGCTGGGAGGTTCCGGCCCTGGCCACGCGTTCTGCCTGGCCTTGAACACAAGTGGGGAATTGCTCTGGAGCCAAGTTGCGGAGGGGCCGGGTTCCAGTTCCGGACATGCCGTGACCGTTGACCATCGAGGGAACTGCTATGTCGGCGGATATGCCCGTGGACAGACCACATTCGGCGGGCATGCCATTGAGAATGAGGTCGGCCAGGATCTCCTGGTTGCCAAGCTTGATGCCCAGGGGCGGCTTGGCTGGCTGCACGCCGGCCATGGCAGCGCCTCTGCCATGATTCATGAAATCACGGCGGACTCGGATGGTAATGTCTGGGCATCGGGAATGTACCGCGACACATTACAACTGGCTGATCGCAGCGTTCCCAATCGAGGAGAGTACGACCTGCTAGTGACCCATTTTGATTCCTCGGGAAAGCGCGTGTGGACCAAAACGGCCGGGGGAGCAAGGATTGATTACGGTTTGGGTATCGCGACGGATGGCGCGGGGAACTGCTTTCTCACCGGATCGTTCGCCGGCGAGGTGCTCTTCGATGGAACTCCACGCCACAGCCAGGGAGCAGCCGCGGATATCCAGATCGTCAAGTATGATCGCGCGGGCCAACAGATCTGGTTCCTGCAGGCCGGGGGAGAGCGCACGGACCATGCCTACACAATCGTCACGGATGGTCGTGGCCATCTCTATCTCTCGGGCGCGTGCAGTGGACCGGCGACCTTTGGGGAGCATGTCATGTCACACCAGGGAAACAACGATATCTTTCTCGCCAAGCTGAAAACGGATTGAACGCGCCGTTCCAGCCCCGGATTTCCCGCCCGGGGCAATAATACAGGATTGCTGATATCGATGAACTAGCCGCGCCCGTCAGGAACCGGGCCAGGCGGGCGCTCCCTCAAGGAACACTCCTTGGACACCACATTAATTCTGGCAAAGTATTGCGATAAATCGGGCCCCAGCGTGGCCCGGTTCCTGACGGGCGCGGCAAGTTTATGGGCATTTTCGAGACGAAATTTACCGCATTGATAACAGTGTGAGAAATGTGGACTGGCCCGAGTTTACAGACGTTCCCGGGGCGGGATCCACTCGAGTTGAACACACCATCGGAGACGCGGGGTCCTTGCGGGCGCTGCCTGAAGGGAACGCGCCCGCGCCGCCGCAGTGAAGGCAATTATTCCGGTGGCGCCACGACGGCATCGCGATCGCGCTGGGCAATGTCTTCCAGCAGACGGAGCATGTTTTTGACGCGTTCCGGCTGATTTTGGGCTTGATTTCTGGATTCAGCCGGGTCGGTGGCCATATCGAACAGTTCAATTTGTTGCTGCTGGTCCTGTGTCTGAACGATCAGTTTCCAGTTGCCCAATCGCACGGAGCGACCACGCCATTTGGGGGCGACGGCATACAAGGGACGCTCGGGGAGTGGGGCGTGTTGAGTCAGCACGGGAGTCAGATCGATGCCATCCCATTTGAGGTCCTTTGAGGGCTGGATATCGGCCAACGCGCAGAGGGTGGGCATCCAATCGGCGATTTGCACGGGGGTCGCGACTTTGCCGGGCTTCACTTGCCCTGGCCAGGAAACAAGGGTGGGAACCCGGATTCCTCCTTCGTACAGAGTTGCCTTTTCCCCGCGAAACGGCCGATTGCTACCCGTCAGGCGGCCATCGGGGCAGTTGTCCGCGGGGTATTTGGGATCGTTGTTTTCCGCGGAACTGGCGCCATTATCGCTGGTGAAAACCACCAGCGTGTTGCGGCGCTGCCCGAGTTGCTCCAGTGTTTCGAGAATCCGTCCCACGGAATCATCCAGATGCATAATACTGGCGGCGTAATGACGCGCCACATTGCCCGTGATATTCCTTGGCACGCGATTTACCCATTCGACAGGTTCCTTGACGGGCAAGTGGACCGCAGTGAACGGCACGTACAGGAAGAACGGTTGCTGGGAGTCGCGTTGACGCAGCCAGTGAATTGCCTCGTTAGCGAGCAGGTCGGTCACGTGTCCCGTCTCTTCCACGAGTGTCCCGTTGCGATGCCAGGTTTCGCTGAAGGGGCCCTGTTTGTATCGATGATTCCAGGGGCTGACACCTCCCGCCAACGAGCCGTAGGCGTGATCGAATCCAAAGCCATTCGGGCCTTGACGTGGCAGCGATCCCAGGTGCCATTTTCCCGTCAGGCATGTCGCGTAGCCTGCTTCCTGAAGCGCGCGTGCCAGGGTCACGGTCTCGTGGGGCAAGGCTTGCGTGTTGACCGGAATGGTGATATCGAACCGGCTCCAGTAACGCCCCGTCAACAGGGCCGCACGCGTGGGACTGCACACGGGGGCAACGTAGTGCTGCGTCAGTTCAAGCCCTTCACGCGCCAGGCGATCGAGGTGGGGCGTGGGAGCGTTTCCCCCATGAAAGGCCACGTCTCCCCAGCCGAGGTCGTCGGCCATGAGGAACACATAATTGGGCCTGGTATCGGCGGCTGGCACCTGTTCCGTCAGCATCCCCATCCAACCGAGGAGCACACAGGCAAGTATCGAGAGTTGACCAGGCTGGCACATGAAAAAGAACTCCTGCATTACGCTGCGTAGGGGGGAAGCCGTTGATCGACAGTCACATCCGACGGTGCCTCGGTTTCCCTGACGATCAGTTACGATGCAGCTTATCGGACGGTCCTCTTCGCGCCCATGTCTGTTTGCTCTCCTCCGATCGTTTTCCCTCCTCACCTGCGGATTCACGGAGTCCTTGCAGCTTTCAGGGGACAACTCGAACGTCCCCTTCTGCTTCCTGGATGCGTCGCAACAGTCTGCCGAGCTGTAGTACGACATCGGGATTTTCGTCATAGACGTTACGGGTTTCGGAAGGATCGGCCTCAAGATCGTACAACTGGCCGGCAGGCCCCCCTTCCCGGAGGGGATCCAGGGCTTTTGGTTGCGAAAACCCTCCGGAACCTCGATGGGGGATCAGTTTCCATTTTCCCCGGCGAATGGCAAAGACGCCCGTCAGGGAATGGTGGACTGCGTATTCGCGGGCAGGTTTCGCCGGTATTTCCCCGAGCAGTGCGGGGAGAATGTTGAAACTGTCCGGACCTGCGCCTTTCGGGAGTGGAGTGCCTGTCAGGGCGGCGGTCGTGGCGAGCAGATCCGTCAATTCCACAAGTTCATGACTGACTCGGCCGGCCGGTGTTTTTCCAGGCCAGCGAACCAGGAAGGGAACGCGATGCCCCCCTTCCCAGATATCCGCCTTTGTGCCTCGCAGATGTGCATTCCCCTGATGACCAAACTCCCGGATATACGCCGCGCGCCCAGAAGGCTTATAATGTTTCAGATCATCCTGCTCCCGCGCTTCCCAGAAGTGGTACAACCCCCCGTTATCCGACGTAAACAGCACCAGCGTGCGGTCGGCCAGTCCCGTGCGATCCAGTGTTTCCAGCAGGGCTCCGACAAACGCATCCGTTTCCACGACGAAATCTCCATAAGGCCCAGCCTGACTGCGCCCCAGATATTCCTGATTGGTCACCACGGGTAAATGAGGTGATGTCAGCGCCGCGTATAGAAAGAAGGGTTTGCTCGATTGACTCGCTGACTGACTTTCGAGGAAACGCAACGCTTCTCCGGTGAGCCGAGGCAATACGCCGAAATTCGTGAAGTCCGGTGAGCGAACCCCTTCGTCTGTAGCCACGAAATTCGCATCGCGCAGACGCGGTTGAGGCCAGATCGGCAAATGCACGGGCCTGTTCTGTTGCAGGTAACAGAAGGGTGACATATTCAACGAACCGGCTATGCCGAAGAATTGTTCAAACCCCACTGCCAGCGGACCACCCGTGAACGGGACGGTGTAATCGATCTGCTGGCCGCCTCGGAATGTGTTTCGAGAACTCAGGTCCTCGGTTTCCGGCAAGCCATCCTGCCGGGTCCATTGCATCCCCAGATGCCACTTGCCGACACACGCCGTGACGTAGCCCTGCCCGCGCAAGAGGGAGGCCACCGTCATCCGCTCTGGCTCGATCAACGGAGGGCTGAAACCATCCAGCACGCCCGACTTCAATCGCGTACGCCAACTGTAGCGCCCCGTCAACAGACCATACCGCGTGGGAGTGCACACAGCCGAGGGAGTGTGGGCATCCGTAAAACGCATCCCTTCAGCGGCCAGTCGATCGATGGCGGGGGTCTGGATTTTCGAGTGCGGGTTGTAGCACGAAACATCGCCATACCCCAGATCGTCCGCGAGAATGACGATAATGTTGGGCCGAGCGGCCTCGTATGCCTGGCTATTTTCGGGGGTATGGATCAGTAGTAAACCCAAGCAGACGATTGAGGAAAACCGTTGCAGTAAACAGAATCGCATGGAATTTCTCATTTCCTACGCCCTGGCTGATTGAGTTTCTTCCTGCCACAATAGAGGCAACACTGTGAGGGACAGTTCGCCAGCATGCAATCCAGCACTGACAAGGGCTGCTTTACCCCGGAGTGTTTCTTGGCGATCCACTCGGGGCAAGCGTTGGGCCAAAAAATGCAGTTCAACTGGCGTACACCTGCCAGGAAACTATAAGGCAAGTCGGACAGAATCACCAGATTCCCGAGTGGATGCAATCCCCCGATAACAACGGGACTCTCGTGCCGACTTTTGCCGCGTGCCGACAAAACGGCCATCAGAATTGGCTGGGGAGTCAGAAAAAAGTCGATGAAAATTCTGGTCCGCGGAGTCGCCCCGCCCATGGAACAAGTGTTTTTGTGGCTACAACGATTTATGCTGTAATATGTTGCGGCTGGAGGTGGCTAAGAGCAGTGTAAGGGCGAGTTGATCGGCACCGTCCCATCCACCCAGAAATGCAGAAAGATATCCAAATCGTGATTCCCAAGGCAGGGGCTTTCGACTATGCTTTGATATCACGTGCTTACGATTCGCCTCGCATCCCGGGAATCCTCGCACCAAGTCGAACTGGAGTATTTAATGAAATCTCGAGTCATCGATCCCTCCCCCACTGGGCACTCCCCCTGCTCTTCCACTGAACTCACGCGTCGCCAATCCTTGGGTGCCCTCACGGCTGCATTGGGGGCCTTTTCCGCGCCGCTGGCGTTTGCTGACAACGCGCAGGCGTCCGTACGGTCGGGCAAAGCTAAGCATGTCATCATGATTTTCAACTGTGGTGCGCCCAGCCATCTGGATCTGTGGGATCCAAAACCGATGGCCGATGCCTCCATCCGAGGTGAATTTCAAGTCATCGATACTTCCGTCCCCGGCATTCAGGTTACGGAAATGCTGCCGGAAATGGCCCGCCGCATGGATAAGCTGGCGATTGTCCGGAGTGTCCACCATAAACATTCGGGGCACAACTCGGGAATGTACTGGACGATTGCCGGGCGTCCTTACAAGATGGATTCGACGTTGATCAATCCCAGCCCCGCCGATATTCCCAGCTTCGGCACACTCATCGGCTGGCTGGCCCAGCGGGATGGCTATAGTGCCGCCGTTCCGCCGTATGTCATCACTCCAAAGCCTCACTGCGACAGCTTTGTCTATCTCACGCCCGGACAATTTGGTGGTTGCCTTGGCGTGAAGTACGATCCCTTCGTGCTGAATGATGATCCGAATGCCAAGAATTTCAAGGTGCGCGATTTGACGCTGGCCGCCGATATGACTATCGAACGGTTTCACAGCCGGCTGGAAATTCTGCGTCAACTCGATCGGCCGACGGGTTCCATGGTGTCTCACGTCGGTGAAGATCGCGATGTCTTCCAGGAAGAAGCAACCCAGATCATCACCCGCGGCGAGGCGAGCCGAGCCTTTGATCTATCCCTGGAACCGGACAATGTGCGGGATCGTTATGGGCGGCATAGCTGGGGACAATCGCATCTGCTGGCACGCAGGCTGATCGAAGCGGGGACTCGCTTTGTCTCCACCGTGAATGGTCCCAGTATCACCTGGGATACTCATAACAACAACTTTCCGCGTCTGAAAAACACGCTCGTGCCGCCGATGGAGCAGGCCTACGCCGCCCTGCTGGACGATCTCGAGGAACGGGGCCTGTTGGACGAAACGCTGGTGATCTGGATGGGCGATTTTGGTCGGACCCCCAAAATCAATACCGACGGTGGCCGCGACCACTGGCCCGGGTGTTATTCCGTTGTTCTGGCGGGAGGTGGCATTCGTGGCGGTCAGGTGGTCGGCTCATCCGACAAAATCGGAGCATTTCCGGAAACGCGGGCCGTCACTCCGGCGGATCTCCATGCAACCGTCTTCCAGGCACTGGGCTATAACGTGAAGGAAATTGCGTATCAGGCCACGGATGGTCGTCCCGTGGCACTTTCCACGGGGCAACCCATCCCAGAATTGCTGTCGTGAATTGTCCGGTTGCACGATGTTGCTGCAGTTACCTGCACCATACCCCGCGCAGCGGCGTCGTGGGAGCGTCGGAAAGGTGCACGGCAGGTGTATCCTGCTGGACTATGGTCTGCTAAACTGCCCTCGGCTTGATTGGTCCCGACTTGCCGGGAAGAATAGGAATCTGGCCCATTCGGTTCTTTTCCGATTCCTCCGCGCCTTGACGAAAAATTGCCCTGCATGTTTTCTATTCGTCGTCTCTTGCAGCGTTGCTGGACCGTTTCCTACAAGCCCAATCCGGCAAACCGGCAATTCGAGGAAACCGCCAGCACACAGACGCGGGATGGCTTTGAGATTCGCGTGGCCGTGCCCGATGCGGGGATGGTACGGGCATTTTTTGGCGTGCCGCTGGCCCGTCGGGGGATTCAACCCGTCTGGATACGGATAACCAATCAGACGGACCATGCATGGCGGCTGCAATGCATCGCGGTTGATCCGAATTATTTTTCACCGCTGGAAGCGGCGGCGCGGAATCACTTTTCCGATGTCAAACGCTTGCTGGGTTTCGGGTTGTTGGCTTGGGTGTACCTGCCGGTGATCTTGCTGCTGATGGGAAAGTTGTTTGCCGTCCGCAAGGCCAATCGCCGCATGGATGCCTATTTTCAGCAACACGCATTTCATTTGCGTCCCGTTCCCGCGGGAGGGACTCAAGCGGGGTTCGTCTTCACGAATCGCACCGAGGGGACCAAACGCGTGCCGATCCGTCTGCTGGGGACCGAGGGGATCCGGGATTTCGAATTCTCGATCCCCATTCCCGGTCTCGATACCGATCACCTCCGCCGGGAATTGAAAGACCGCGGATTAGACAACGATGGTCCCGAGTTGTCTCGCGCGGAATTCAGGGAACATCTCGAAAACACTCCACCTGCCACGACGGATCATCGCGGGAAACGCCTTGGCGATCCCTTGAATCTGGTAATCGTGGGGGACTTCGCCACGATCCTGGGAGCCTTTGGTGCCCGCTGGGATGAAACGGAAGTGATCAGTCTGGTCAGTTGCTGGAAAACATTTCGTGCCTTTCTCACCGGGGCGGAATACCGGTACTCCCCGGTCAGTCCACTCTATCTGTTCCAGCGCAGCCAGGACTTTGCTCTGCAACGGATTCGCGATTCGATCAATCAGCGTTTGCATCTAAGGCTCTGGAACTCGGGAATACGATACGCTGGCAAGCCCGTCTGGATCGGTCAGGCCAGTCGGGATATCGGGGTGCGGTTCACCTGGCGCACCTGGAATTTGACGACCCACCGCATCGATGCCGACGTTGACGAAGCACGCGATTACGTACTGGAAGATCTCATCAACGCAGGCCGGGTGCAGTTGGCGGGTTATGTGCCCGGCGTCGGGAGTTGCGAGCCTTGCCTGCCCCGGAGAAATCTCACGGGGGATCCATATTTCACGGATGGTCAACGTGCCGTCGTGATCCTCTCGGAAACCACGGCTACTCCGACTCTGCTTGATCTTATGAAGTAATCGGAACGCCCCTCCTCCTTCGGCATCCGACGGGCAGCAGGGAGGAAAAAATTCGCATTGCCGTATCACGGTTTGTACGCTACAGTCCCGGCCTGACAGGGAATAATTGCGGGAAAATCGGCTCGAAAAGTGCCCATTACTCGTAAGTTTTTAGCCAGACATCGCCTGGGGAGAGAGGATGCAGGGACGCATCGCGGGATTTTTCATGACGTTGTTCATGGCATTGCCACTGGCGGCAATACCACTGATGTCCATCTTCGGTGTTCCGCAACTAGGCTCGCTCGCCTCGTCGCTGGAGGGAACCGGTTTTTTGCTGGAAGCGCCCGACCGGGATTTACAATCGGCTGCCTCGTGGGACTTATCTTCCGCCCCCGGCTTTTCCGAAAATCCAGACTCCGGGGCCACTGCCTCGCAGACTCCCTTTGCCGGTAATGCCCGGGAGTCCCTCCCGGTTTCGTCTCCCGCGGGTCTCGGCTATGAAAACAGCCAGCCCATCCGGGTGGACGACGAATTGCAATCTCTAAGTTGGGAACAGTCGATCCAGCAACTTTCCCGTTATGGCATCCTCGACTATCGCCTACAACCGGGACAGAATGCACAGGGATTTCATTTTGCCTGTTTTCAGCGGGTCGACGGACAAACGACGATCCGCTTCGAAGCGGAGGCCGACGATCCCCTGCAGGCATTGCAGCAGGCACTACGGCAGGTCGAGGCTTGGCATCATCAACGTACTCAATACAAGCTGGCTCCCTTGTTGTAATGTGCAACTTTCCCGGAAATATGCGATCGCAGACCCTTGCTGCCCCTCATGGGGGGGAACGTCTGGGCAGTCGTGGCTGTTTGCCGGACGTGGCCTCGTGGAATGCTTGGCAGCGCATGCGTCGCGTCTCCGCGTCGGCTCCCGGTAACTCCGTGCCGGGGCGTCGCACAGCGGCGATAGCACGTCTTGAAGCCGTGCTGTTTCTCTCGGATAGCCCTCTGACACCCAAGCGAATTATCGATGCCGCCAAGTTGACCGGGATCGAGCAATGTCGCGAATTGCTGGACCGGTTGAATGCGCTGTACGATGCCGAGGGGTCTCCGTTTCGCGTGGAGCAAATTGCCAGTGGCTATCAGTTGCTGACAAGACCCGAATACTCCCATTGGCTGGGGAGGGTGCATCAACGGAATGTGGAATTGAAACTGACCGCCCCTGCCTTGGAAACCCTGACAATCATTGCGTATCGGCAGCCAATCACGCGGGCGGATGTCGAGGCGATTCGCGGCGTGCAGAGTTCGGAAGTCATTAAGCAATTGATGGAACGCCAACTGATCCGGATCGGGGGGGAGGACGATTCCCTGGGACGCCCCTATTTGTACGAAACGACCAGGCAATTTCTGCAGTACCTGGGAATTCGTCGGATTGATCAACTTCCCAATTTCATGGAACTGTGCCGTACCGCGGAGACCTCGGCGACGGCACAGGCCCCTCCGGAAGAGTCCTCGACAGCAGAGTCCACCGCCGCGTAATTTTGCCATGCGGGGATCTCGAATGCTTGCGAGCCTGTGCCGCGATCAGGGAGCGGGGTAATGCTGTGCGCTACTCCGTCAGTGTTCCCTTCGAGGAGGGAACACCCGATTGGCGCGGGTCGGTCGAGACCGCCTGGCGGAGAGCTCGGGCAGCCGCCTTGAACATGGCTTCGGCGATGTGATGGCTGTTGCTGCCGTGGTGGAGCAGAATGTGCAGGTTCATAAGGGCATTGCCGGCGCAGGCACGCCAGAATTCTGCGACTAGCTGCGTATCGAACTGGCCGATTTTTTCGGTCGGGAAGTCGAAGCGTTCCTCGAACCAGTAGCGGCCTCCCAGATCGAGGGCGACGGTCACCAGCGTTTCATCCATGGGGAGAGTCATGGAGCCATAGCGGGTAATGCCCTGCTTATCGCCCAAGGCCTGGCGAATCGCCTTCCCGAGACAGATGCCGATATCTTCGACGGTGTGGTGCTGATCCACATGCAGATCTCCCTTGGCATCGATGGTCAGGTCGAAACAACCATGCTTGGCAAAGAGTGTCAACATGTGGTCCAGAAAGCCGACGCCGGTCTCGATCTGGACGGTTCCATTCCCATCGAGATTCAGAGAGAGAGAAATGTTGGTTTCGGCTGTTTGGCGTTGAAGAGTGGCATCACGTGGCATGGTTGTTTCCTGCAGGGTCGCACACTTGAGACAGCGGGAGTTCTCAAACTCGACATCAGCTTCGTCGAAAAGGCTCGCGAACTCCAGTCGGATGGGGCGCCTTCTACTACAATCTGGCGGAACAGGCCTACTTTATCAATATTTTCGGTTATCTAGCCCTGCGGATAGCCATGGCAGAGGCTTCCTCGAACAGGTCCGCCAGCGCGGTTTTCGCGAAAATGTTTACCATTTTTTCGACATTGATATATAATGGCTGGCTGATTCGTGAATTTGCGAGATCCCTCCCCCCCTGCCCTCCTCCCCTGGTCGATAGAACCATGATCAAAACCACCTGGCCCTTGCTTGGCATTTCGCTGCTGCTATCCCTGTTGGCTCCCCGGTTGGCAAAGTCGGACGAATGGGATTTCAATCGCGATATTCGTCCGATCCTATCCGGCAAATGCATCAGTTGTCATGGCCCCGACGAGGAACATCGTGGCGGAGGGTTGCGTCTGGATCGAGAAGCATCCGCCAAGGAACCACGCGAAGGTGTCGCGGCAATTGTGGCGGGGAATTTAGATTCGAGCGAGTTGATTTCCCGGATCACGGCGACCGATCCTGATTTCAGAATGCCTCCGGCGGAAGCGGGCAAGGAATTGAAGCCGGAGGAGATCGAAAAGCTGAAACAGTGGATTGCTGCCGGCGCGAGATGGTCGGAACATTGGGCCTATCAACGCCCCGAACGCCATGCAGATCCCGCTGTCGAAAACGAGGGATGGTGCGATTCCTGGATCGATCCGTTCGTGTTGTCGAAACTGGAACGCGCAGGAATTCAGCCCGCGGACGATGCGGATCGCGTCACGCTGTTGCGACGTCTCTGTTTCGATTTGACCGGCTTGCCTCCCACCGCAACACAAACCACGGCCTTTCTGCAGGACACCTCCCCGGATGCGTTGTCCCGGCTGGTCGAGGAGTTACTGGCATCTCCCCGCCATGGCGAACGCATGGCGATGTACTGGCTCGACTTGGTCCGGTATGCGGATACCGTCGGATACCATGGAGATCAGGACCACAACATTTCACCATACCGCGACTGGGTGATTGCCGCGTTCAACGAGAATCTGCCGTTCGACCAATTCACCCGCGCGCAGCTGGCGGGAGACCTGTTGCCCGATGCCAATGTCGACACGCTGATTGCCTCGGGTTACAACCGCCTGTTGCAAACCACGCACGAGGGGGGGCTGCAGCCCAAGGAATATCTGGCGATTTACGCGGCGGATCGCGTGCGGAATGTCTCCGCGGTGTGGATGGGCGCGACGATGGGCTGCGCGCAGTGCCATACGCATAAATACGATCCCTACACGTTGCGGGATTTCTATTCCATGGTCGCATTTTTTGCGGATCTGGACGAAGCCCAGCATTTCAAGGTGGGAGGGAATTCCCTGCCGACAAATCGACCTCCAGAAGTTTTCGTGCTGACTAAACAGGAACGCGAGGCCTACCGCAATTTGACGGGGCAACTGGAGACGTTGCGTCAGGAACTCGATCGGGTCCTGGCGGGAACCGCTCCGTATCGCGAGCAGCTCGACAAGGAAATCGCGGACATTCAAAAACAACTGGGGGAACTGGCGGGGAAACGCCGCAAAACGATGGTCTCGTCGGCGATCGCTCCGCGGGAAATACGCATCTTGCCCAGGGGTAACTGGCAGGATGATTCCGGCGAAGTGGTCCTGCCGGCGATCCCGGAATTTCTGGGTGCGTTGACACCAGGGCAGACGCGGGCAACGCGACTGGATCTGGCCCGCTGGCTGGTGGATGCGGAGCACGGTGCCGGCCTGTTGACCGCCCGCGTGATGGTGAATCGCCTGTGGTCGCTGATGTTTGGTCGCGGACTGGCGGACCTGAGTGATTTCGGTGGCCAGGGTTCTCCGCCGACACACCCGGAATTGCTGGACCGACTGGCCCTCGAATTTGTCGAGTCGGGCTGGGACATCAAACATATGTTGAGGTCGCTGGCGTTGACTCACGCGTATCGTCTGTCCTCCGTGCCGACGCCGGAACAGTTGCAGCGAGATCCCGATAACCATTTATGGGGCAGGCAAAACCGCTTTCGGCTACCCGCGGAAATGGTCCGGGATAATTCCCTGGCGATCAGTGGATTACTGGTGGAATCCCACGGTGGCCCGAGTGCCCGCCCGTATCAGCCGGCCGGGTATTATCGACATCTGAATTTTCCCACCCGGGAGTACGTCGCGGATGGAGACCATAGCCAGTGGCGGCGTGGCGTTTACGTGCACTGGCAGCGTCAGTTCCTGCATCCGATGTTGAAGGCGTTCGATGCTCCCAGCCGCGAGGAGTGCACGGCGGAACGACCGCGATCAAATACCCCCCTGGCGGCGTTGGCGCTGCTGAATGACCCCTCGTTTGTTGAAGCGGCGCGGGGCTTTGCCCAGCGCATTCTGGCGTTGGAAGAAACGGCGGACGTGGCGCGACTCAAATTTGCCTTTCACGAGACTCTTTCGCGACAACCGGAGGAACTGGAATCGCGCGTCCTGGCGAAAACGCTGGCGGAACAACGTGCGTTTTACGCGAGTCAGCCGCAAGCCGCGGAAGAGTTGCTGTCGATCGGCCTGTTGAAACTACCTGAAAACGTGGATCGCGTGGAACTGGCCAGTTGGACTCAAGTTGCACGGGTGTTGCTGAATCTGAACGAAACCATTACCAGAAACTGAAATCGTTCGAGGAAATGTTCCTTCGCGACTCTCGCGGGAGCCCACGAAACGGTTGACATCGAAGAGGAGACAGAGGCGATGAATACAACTCAGGCGCATGCCGAGGAGCACATTTGCCAGCAGATGCGGCGTCGCGCCTTCCTCAATCGATCCGGGATCGGGCTTGGCTCGGCAGCCTTGGGGAGTCTGTTCGGGGCGGATGCTTCCAGGGCCTGGGGGCAGGAGTCTCCCTCGGGCATGGTGGCAGGCTTGCCAGGACTTCCGCATCTGCCGCCCCGGGTCAAGCGGGTGATCTTTCTTTGCATGGCGGGGGGCCCATCGCACCTGGAAACGTTCGATTACAAACCGAAGCTGGAGGAGATCAGCGGTCAGCCGATGCCGGAATCGTACACGGCAGGCCAGCCCATCGCGCAATTGCAGGGGCAGGAACTGCGCGCCCAGGGGCCGCTGACGAAATTCCGGCAGTACGGCGAAGGTGGGTTGTATATCAGCGATTACTTTCCCTGGCACGCAAAGATGGCCAACGAGATTTGCGTGATCAAATCCCTACAGACCGAACAGATCAACCACGATCCGGCCCATACCTTCATGAACACGGGGACGGCTCTATCGGGACGGCCTTCGATGGGATCCTGGATCACCTACGGGCTGGGCGTGGAAACTAATCAACTCCCTGGGTTTGTCGTGATGACCAGCGTGGGAGGGCGGAATCCCCAGCCGATTGCCTCGCGACAATGGAGTGCCGGATTTCTGCCCAGCAAATTTCAAGGGGTCGAGTTCAATTCCACGGGAGATCCCGTGAACTATGTTTCCCCACCCCGGGGCGTCCCTTTGCCACAACAACAACAGATTATCGAGGCAATTGGCACGCTGGATCGCCACCGCCTGGAGCAGGTGCGCAATCCCGAGCTGGAAACTCGCATCTCCGCCTATGAAATGGCCTTCAAAATGCAGATGTCCGTTCCCGATCTGATGGATGTCTCCGACGAGCCGAAACACGTTCTGGAAATGTATGGCGCCACCCCGGGCGATGGCTCGTATGCCTCGAATTGCCTGTTGGCCCGGCGGTTGGCGGAGCGGGGCGTCCGTTTCATTCATTTGTATCATCGCGGCTGGGATCATCACGGCGGTCTCGAAAAGTATATGCAAATCTGTTCCGACCTGACCGACCGGCCCACCTATGCCCTGGTGACGGATCTCAAGCAACGGGGCATGCTGGATGATACGCTGATCATCTGGGGAGGCGAATTCGGTCGCACGCCGATGTTTCAGGGAAAAGGGGGAGTGGGACGCGACCATCACATCAAGGGGTTCTCCATGTGGATGGCGGGAGGCGGCATACGCGGGGGGACATCGTATGGCAACACCGATGAACTTGGATATTACGCGGTCGAAAACCCCGTTCACGTGCGGGATCTGCATGCCACCATGCTGCATCTGCTGGGGATCGATCACACGCGTTTTTCGTATCCCTACCAGGGACTGGATTCGCGACTGACGGGAGTATTGCCATCTCGGGTGGTGAAGGAAATCATCGCGTAGGGGAGCGACATTTTCGCAATAGCGAGTACAATGAAAACTCACAATTCCCTCTTCTAGTCGAATCAACCCAGGGAATGTCGCCTTGAGCGGTACGGAACGAACCAGTCTGTGGGATCAGCTTCGGCATGCCTTCGCGGTGAAGGGGTCGGAGGCAAACCCTCCGACTGTCAAGCAACTTGAACTGGTGGAGCGTCTCTGTTCGGCGATCGTCAAACGCAGGCTGACACCGGCTGCCAGTGCGCTGTTCGAGATGGTGCGTCCGTTGAACTATCTGGGGGCGCAGTCCCTGCATTTTCTGGAACCGGTCGCCACGACCATTTTTTCGCGAGACGAATACCGGGAATTCACTTTGTTCCTGGAACGTCGCGACGCCATGGATCTGATTACGGATCGGCTGGATGCATTGCAGGCTGGTAATGCCGCGGACAATTAACTAGCTTACTCCAGAGAGTTTGTTGCTCGCAGGGACTCTCGGAATGATCCTCCCCAGGCAGAATTCTTCCTTGCAAGGTATGGAAACCGATGTCTGCACTCGCCACCGACCAGATTAACGTCATTCTGGCAACAGACTGCGGCAGCACCACGACCAAGGCAATCCTGATCGAGAAGGTCGAGGGGCATTATCGGCAAACGTATCGGGGCGAGGCGCCGACCACGGTCGAAGAGCCGGCAGCCGACGTCACCGTGGGGGTTTCCAACGCAGTCGCTGAAATCGCGGAGTTATCGGGCCGCCAACTGCTCGACGAGCAGGGCCACATTATCCGTCCCGCACGAGGCAACACCGGTTGCGACATCTACATTTCCACTTCCAGCGCGGGGGGTGGCCTGCAGATGCTGGTGGCGGGCGTCGTCCGCGAAATGACGGCTGCCTCCGCAAAGCGGGCCGCGCTCGGGGCCGGCGCAATCGTGATGGACACGCTGGCATCCAACGACAAACGCAAACCCTATGAACAGATTCAACGCATACGGGAACTTCGCCCCGACATGATTCTGCTATCGGGAGGGACCGATGGGGGAACTCAAAAACACGTTGTGCAACTGGCCGAACTGATTGCCCCCGCGAAACCACAACCCCGCTTTGGAGAACGCTACCGCATGCCTGTGATTTTTGCAGGCAACAAGGAAGCCTGGCCTTTGGTGCGGGAGGCATTTGACGAGGGGGTGGAACTCTCGCAAACCGAAAACGTCCGCCCCACCCTGGATAGTGAGAACCTCTCTCCCGCGCGGGATAAAATTCACGATCTGTTCCTGGAACACGTGATGGCGCATGCCCCGGGGTACGACAAGCTCATTTCCTGGACCAATGCTCCCATCATGCCGACCCCGGGTGCCGTCGGTAATATTCTCCGCACCATCGCCGAACGGGAAGGGATCAACGCGGTGGGGGTGGATATCGGCGGGGCCACCACGGATGTCTTTAGTGTATTCGACGGGGTTTTCAACCGTACCGTCAGCGCGAACCTGGGCATGAGTTACTCCATTTCCAACGTCTGTGCCGAGGCTACGATGGAGAACATCCTGCGCTGGGTACACATCGATATGGACGAAAGGGATTTGCGGAATCGAGTCAAGAATAAGATGATCCGCCCCACCACGATTCCCCAGACTTTGGAAGCGTTGATTTTCGAGCAGGCCGTGGCTCGAGAGGCGTTGCGGCTGGCGTACCTGCAACACAAGGAATTCGCCACCACGCTCAAGGGGATCCAGCAGCAACGCACGGTGGGCGATCTGTTTCTCCAGGATACCGGCGGGCGTTCAATCGTTGACAATATGAAACTGAATCTGCTGGTGGCCTCGGGAGGCGTGCTCTCTCATGCGCCGCGGATGGAGCAGACGGCGGCCATGCTGATCGACGCCTTCGAGCCGGAAGGATTTACGACTCTCGCCAAGGACAGCATTTTCATGATGCCCCATCTGGGAGTACTTGCCCAGGTGCATCCCCGGGCCGCGCTCGAAGTGTTCGAGCGGGATTGCCTGATCTATCTCGGAACGTGCATCGCTTCGGCTGGATTGCAAAAGCCAGGCAAGGAAGCGTTTCGCTACCGCATCACGGGGGATCTGCATGCGGATGGTACGATGCATGCGGGGGAGATTCGGTTGTTTCCATTGAAAAGGGAACAGCAAGCGATGGTGCGTATTGAACCTGTGCGCCGGCTTGATTGCGGTGCGGGCAAGGGGCGTCCGATCGAACAACAGGTACGCGGAGGGACAGTGGGGTTGATCTTGGATGCTCGTGGCCGTCCGTTGTGCGTGGGGGGCAGTGGCGGAGCGAAGCGGGATCAGGTCTCGGCCTGGGTCAAGGCCTTGCGATTGTACGACATGGAGTGAGGCCTCGCTATTTTCGCCTGAACGGCGACGCAACTGGCCTTCGCGGACGGAATTATTGGAAAGAATCGCGGACGAATCATCATGGCGCATGCCTACACTCCCGGATTGAAAGTCTCGGAACAAACGACCTTGCATGTGCGGCGGCTGCTGCCGATCGCAGGGACCGTGCATGTTCGCCAGGGGGATATCGTGACGGCCCAGGACGTGGTGGCGGAAGCGATGATTCCCGGGGACATCCATCCGCTGAATCTGGCCAATCAGATTGGTGTCTCTTCCGCGGAAATCAATAACTGCATGCTGGTGCAGCCAGGCGAGGTGGTGCGGATCGGCATGGAACTGGCCCGCAGCAAGGGAATCTTCGGGTTTTTCAAGAAAACGTATGTTTCGGGGATCGCAGGGACGCTGGAGTCTGTTTCCAAAATTACCGGCCAGATCATCCTGCGTGGCGATCCGATCCCGGTGCAGGTGAGGGCTTACGTCCCGGGCACAATTCTCCAGGTGCTTCCGGAACAGGGAGTTGTAATCGAATCGACGGTCTCGCTCGTTCAGGGGATTTTTGGAATTGGGAACGAGCAATATGGCCCGATCCGGATCGTCTGCCAATCATGCGATCAACCGTTGACGGCCGATCTGATCACCGAGGAGATGCGGGGGGCGGTGCTGATTGGCGGCGCGCGGATGACGCACGGCGCGGTTCGTCGAGCCATCGAGGTGGGCGCCTCGGCGATTGTCTCCGGGGGGATCGATGATCAGGACCTCAAGGAAATCCTGGGATACGATCTGGGAGTGGCCATCACCGGTACGGAAAACGTGGGCATCACCTTGATCATCACGGAAGGATTTGGCGATATCGGCATGGCAGCCCGGACCCATGCGCTGTTCTGTTCGCGCGCGGGGGCCATGGCTTCGGTCAATGGAGCCACGCAGATTCGTGCGGGAGTGATGCGTCCGGAAATTATCATTCCCACGACAGCCAAAACGGGCAATGGGGAAGTTTTCCAGGAAGGTGCTTTTGAAGGCCTGCTCGAACCAGGCACCTTGGTGAGAATTATTCGCGATCCCTATTTTGGGTTTATCGGGACGGTGGCTTCGCTGCCGGCCGAACCACGAATGTTGGAGTCGGGTTCCAAGGCACGCGTGCTTGAAGTGGATGTCACGGGGCATCCCCGGCTTACAATCCCTCGGGCCAATGTGGAAATCATTGCGGGTTGAGGACGCCTCGGGAGGAATCATGGACAGCGTAAGTGATGGGAATTGGCGGATGAAACGATCGGTCCGTTACATATTGGCGCTGGCCGTGGTGGTCTGGGGACAAATGAACGCGGCGCCCCTGCTGGCGGAGGAGGCGGTCTCCCCGGTCACGGTTACCGTTGTGGATCGCCCCTGGGATAACGGAGATTCCCTGGTCGCCACAATTCAACTTTCCGCGGAACATTTTCAGGAATTGCATCAGGAAAACACAGCGTCCAGAATCATTCTGACCATCGCGGAAGAAAACAATGGCTTGTACGTCCCCTTGGCGGAATATCCTCCCAATGACGGTAACTGGGAAATTGACGACGCGGCGCGGACGCTGCGGCGGATAGTATCGGGTTTGCATCCGCGGCATGACTATTATTTTCGCGTGCGGTGGCGCGATCCCGCGGGAGACGAACGGATTGTGGCGGCGACCAGCCAGGCGGTCTCCACAAAACGGCAATGGTTCCTGGGAGACAAATGGGTGTTGGCGGTGGTGGGGTTCCTGATTTGTGGAGCCGTGATCTGCTTCATCGAACTGGCCAAACTGGGGCGTCCCATGAAAGTCCGCAAGATTGCGGGGCTGGAAGCGGTGGACGAAGCGGTGGGACGCGCCACCGAAATGGGGCGTTCGGTGCTGTTCGTGCCGGGTATTCAGGACATGAATGATATTCAGACGATTGCGGGCTTGAATATCCTGTCGCATGTGGCACGCACCGCGGCCGAATTTGATGCCAAGGTGGAAGTTCCCACATCGCGGGCTCTGGTGATGACGGCAGCACGGGAAACACTTCAGGGAAGTTTCCTCGCGGCAGGCCGCCCCGATGCCTACAACCCGGATCTGTCCTATTATGTGACCGACGAACAGTTCGGCTACGTGGCATACGTATCGGGCATGATGGTGCGGGAGAAACCTGCCGCCTGTTTTTATCTGGGGTCGTTTTTCGCGGAATCGCTGATTCTGGCAGAGACGGGAAACTCGATTGGCGCGATTCAAGTGGCAGGGACGGCCCAGCCCTCGCAGCTCCCGTTTTTCGTGGCTGCCTGTGACTACACATTGATCGGCGAGGAATTGTTCGCTGCCTCGGCCTACCTTTCCGGTTCGCCGGAAGAACTGGGGAGTTTGAAGGGGCAGGATGTCGGCAAGATCATAGTGGCGGTAGGCATCGTTGCGGGGTGTGTCTGGGAAACCTGGTTGCTCTGGCCGGCGTAGGCGACGGCTGCATGCCGCCGCGGGAAGTGTTCATCAAGCGAAATACTGTTTAGTGCCTGAGGGAGTCTGGTCTGTGAAACGAACCGTGCCGTTATTGATTGCCGCAATCTGCGGTTTTGTCCTGATCATTACGGCGTTTATCCCCGCGACCGTAACGTGGGGGGAAACGGCAACGGTCTGGTTCGATGTGCTGGCGGCCATTGCCTTCATCCTGGGAGGAGGGAATCTGCTGAAAGTGCATCTCCGGAAAGTCAGCGATCGTGCTGCCGGATGGGCCTATTCGTTGATCACGGTCGTCACCTTTCTGTTGACCCTGGGAGTGGGACTGCTGAAATGGGGAGTCCCTCCGGGGAGCGATCAGGAATTCTTTGGTTACAGTTTTGCCTCGCTTTCGGTGGCCGATCTGCCCGAGGAATTGACATTTCGCCTGCCTGTCGATCTTCCCGGTGATCTGGCTGCCGGGACCCTGCCGGCTTCGGTACGGCGACAACTACGGATGACCTTCGCGGAAAATGACTCCCAGCGCCTCGGAACGCTCGAATTTCACGGTTGGATGACCTCCTCGCAGAAATCGGATTTGCTCGGATTTCATGATCTACTTGACTGGAAGTGCGCGGTGGAACAATTGGCGGAACGGTCTGCTCCGCCCGCGTCCCTGGCGGGAAAGGTTTCGTACTTTGCCGAACATGAAGCTCTGGCCATCAGCGGCACCCTGCCGGAGGCAACAGAGCAGGAGTTACGCGCCATATCCGCTACCCAGCCATGGACCGCCGCAGTGACGGAACTCGCCCGGCTCGCCAGAGCCCCCACATCCCGCACGCTCCAATATATCCCCAGTGGTTTGCAGGTCCCCTCCTCTCGGGAAGACAGCCTGAAGTTGCAGGGACAAACGCTGACCGTGATCGGGCCGATGACCCCCGAAATGCGAGCCGAGTTAACGGATGTTTTCCCTCGCGTGCGACCGCTGGCGGAACAAGAGATCGAACGCTTCGTGGCGGACATGGGGGATACTCTCAGCGAGGATCAGCAGAATCTGTTGCGTGGAATGCTGGGAAGCCTCTGGAACGCGGAACAACTGATAACCGTGCTGAACGATGCGGGCAAAAGTCAGCCGGTAAAAAAGACGTATTGCGAATTGCGCGCGGAACAACTGGCGGGAGTGGACGACCTGAGCCCCACCCGGGATTCCAGCGAGCCCGATACGCAACTCAACGCAGCCCAGGTGGAGGCGTTGACCGCCGCCGTCATGAATCCCGAAGTAAACCTGCGGACGCTGGGCAGCGTCTTGTCTGAACTCGGTCCCTGGATACCTGCCCAGGAATCGGCCTTGCAAAAATTCCGGCAACGATTGCCGACCATCGGGCAACGGAATCGGACCTTGGTGGCGGCATTGACTCTTGGCGATGGGCAACTGCCCCGCGCGACTCTGGACCTGCTGCTGGCTCCCTATCGAGAGGAGCATCTCTGGAACAACGAAGTCTTTGCGTTGTACGAGGCCGCGCATCGCGTGAAATACGCATGGTCCGGAGGGTATTTACAGGATGGTTCGCCGTTCTGGTGGAGTTACGAGTATGCATTCAAGCCGCTGACGGCGACGATGTTTGCCTTGCTGGCGTTTTATGTGGCCTCTGCGGCCTTTCGCGCGTTTCGCGCCAAGAACCTGGAAGCATTTCTGTTGTTGGCCACGGCGTTCATTATTCTGCTGGGGCGGACTCCCACGGGCGTCTGGCTGACCAGCGGTTTGCCCGATTCCCTGTCGATACTGCGGATCGAAAACATGACCGCGTTTATTCTTTCGGTCATTAATACGGCGGGGAATCGCGCCATCATGATTGGCATCGCCCTGGGGATCGTTTCCACGTCCCTAAAGATCCTGCTGGGGGGGGATCGTTCGTATCTGGGAAGTGGCGATTGAGCGGGATGTTTGTCGAAGGTGCCGTTGTCGGCATGTGAATTAGCGGATGAGGAGTACATCATGTGGAACATAGTGGATAGACTGGCCCGGCTTGATCGGCGCTGGATATTTCTGTTGATGCTGGCGGCGGTGGCGATTCCCATTCTGTTCGAGCTGCAGTTTGACGAAACACCGACGCAGCAGGCACGGGCGGTGTTCGATGAAATCGAACGGCTCAACCCCGGGGATCCGGTTCTGCTGGCATTCGATTACGACCCTGCCAGCGAAGGGGAACTTAGCCCGATGGCTTCCAGTTTCGTCCTGCATTGTGCCAGTCGAAAACTGAAGATGTATTTTCTCAGCCTGTTTCCCGTCGGGCCACAGATGATCGAAGAGAACATTCAAAAGGTGATTCTGCCCGATTTTCCTGAACTGGTGTATGGCGAAGACTACGTCAACCTGGGATACAAACCTGGTTACGAAGGGGTCGTCAAGGTGATTATGACGGACCTGCGGCAACTCTACACAACGGATTCCCGTGGGACGAACATCGATCAGATTCCGATGTGCCAGGGGATCGACAACGTGCAGGACATGAAATTGATCGTCAACGTCAGCGCCGGATATCCGGGTGTCAAGGAATGGGTGCAGTACGCGGTCACTCCTTTTCCCGATAAGGTCAAGATGGTCGCCGGAGTGACGGGAGTGCAGGCCCCGTTTATTTATCCCTATATCCCGCGGCAGTTGCGGGGCATGCTGGGGGCCATCAAGGGAGCGGCGGAATACGAAACGCTGGTGACCTCCACTTATATCGAAGGGACGCCCCGCGAAATTTATCAGGAGGGGGTGCGTCGCATGGGACCTCAATCCGTGGCGCACCTGTTGATGATCGGCCTGATTCTGGCGGGCAATTCATTGTTCTTACTGCAGAAGTGGCAGCGGAAGTTATAGGCGGCACGGCCCACGCGAGAAACTACACGCGGCAAGTCAGTCTGAAGAGGATCGAGGGAAATGCAGGGAATCGAACGTTACATCTGGACGCTACTGATACTGTTCCTGCTGGGCGGTGCGATCCTTCAGACGGTATGGGATCCCCAGCAAAGCGCGGGCCGCGTTTACGTGAAACAGGTGGAAGGGGTTTGGGTTCCCGCCGATGAAATCGATCGCGCCGCGGGGATCGCGGAAGTGAGTCTGTTGCGTTCAACGGGCCTGTGGATATCGGCGCTCTTCACGTTATGCATCTTTTCGTTCATGTATCGCGACAATCCCTTCTATAAAATTGCCGAAGCGACCGTTGTGGGCGTTTCCGCCGCGTATTACATGGTGGTTGGTTTCTGGACCACCATGATCCCCAACCTCTTCGGGAAGTTGTTCCCCGGCCTGATTCAGGGCTGGGCCATGCCGGGCCTCTCTCCGGAACCCGAGCCTGGCAGTTGGACGTATGTGGTCCCCCTGGTTCTGGGGATCATGCTGCTGATGCGTTTGGTGCCGAAAGTCAGTTGGATTTCCGTCTGGCCGCTGGCGTTCATCATCGGGACCACCGCCGGCCTGCGAATGGTCGCCTTTCTGGAGGCCGATTTTCTCAGTCAGATCGAGAACACCATCGTACCCATTGTTGCATGGAATTCCTCGGGTCTGTTCGATCCCTGGAAGTCGTTCGAAAATCTGCTGCTGGTCGTGAGTGTGCTCGCCTGCCTGGTTTATTTCTTCTTTTCGATTGAACACAAGGGAGCCGTGGGAGGCATCTCGCGGTTTGGCATCTGGATTCTAATGATCACATTCGGGGCGATGTTCGGTATGACCGTCATGGGCCGCATCGCACTTCTGGCCATTCGCCTCGAATTCCTGTTTCGCGAATGGCTGAATCTGAATCTCGTCTAAGGGCCACATTCCCTGTCGGAGTATCCGCCGCGCCAGCAGAGTGGACAGCACTGGCACAAACAGCGATGCCGCCAGGATCCAGGGCAAGAGACCGGACGCCTCGCCGAAACGCCCACTGGCTGCATACACCATTGCGATCACCAGATTGGCTCCCCCCGCAGCCAGGTAAAAAATCCTGCGATCCATTTCCAGGCAGCCCAGTACCAGCACCGCGGTTTCCCCAAGGATTGGCAAGGGACGGGACAGGATGGTTCCCAGGGCTCCCCAGCGCTCGGCCAACGCCTGGATCATGGCCGTGTCACTTGCCGACGAGTAGCGAGCAAGCAGACGGGGTCCCAGCCAGCGGCTCAGTTCGTAACCGATGCCGCAGCCGAGCGAAAGGCCCAGAAAGCCGGCAAGGGTTCCTCCGACAACCCCGCAGCGAGCACCGGCAAAAGTGATCACCGCCGAGGAAGGCACCGGAAGAAAAATATCGACGGCCAATGCCCCGATCGTCGCCAGAAAAATCGCCGAGGGGATCTGCAGCAATCGAATCGCCTGTTCGATGAGCGATTCCAGGTATGGCCCCGCAAGTAGAAACGGTAGCACTGGAACCAGGAGCACCAGGAATAGCAATCCAAAGAGCTTCCGCCCGGAGTGCCAGGCTTCCGGTTGATTTGGGGTGGGCTTGGAATTGTGTCGTGTCGGGGGATTATTTCTCACTGAATTGCGTCAGCAAATTTCGTTGATATTCCTGAAAGGAAACGAATTTCAGGTCCCCTTCCTGCTGCAGCTTGATCCATTCGATCAGGCGGGCGCGATCGGTCGAGCCGAGTTCCCACTGTATCGAATGCTCGGCGGTGAGCACGGTCCCGCGGGGATCCTTCAACGAGAGTACCACCTGTGTGGGAATCCAGTTTTTTTGTTCGAGCGATTCATTGACCTGCATGCGTGCCTCTGGCATCAGCGATTGCCCATGCAGCACGAAATTCAACTGTGCGGCGAGATCCGCATAGATCCGAAAGGCTGCGGCAATATCGGTGTTGGGGGCTTCGATTGCCTGGATTTGATAGCTGAGATGGGGGCTTTCGCATTGCAGGCTGAACTCCGCGTCCAGAAACTGCATTTCGAAGCGAGGTTCCAGTTGAAAGGCAATTTTTTCGATGGCGCGCGTGGAATCGGGTCGATTGGATTCCGCCAGTTCAGCCATGAACTCCCGGGCCTGGGTCTTCGCAACCTTGAGGTAGTGTCGCAGTTCGCTGAAATCGACTGTGCAGGCGAGTTGACAGGGGCCGTTGATAATGGTGTAACGCTCCTGCTGGGGATCGTAAATAACCAGTTCTCCCACGCTATCCATGTAATCGTAGACTTTGCCCGCATGCCAGATCGTCAAACTGCGACCGATCACGTTTGCCTTGGCGCCAGAATTGGTCGTTTCGGCCAGGGAAACACGCGTGTAAATGCGGTAGTCCTGTGCCTCGGCAAATCCTCCGAAACTGGCCAGCAGGAGGCATACCCTAAGTCCCTGGTACACGGCGCGCATGTGAATCCTTCACATTTTTCATTGTAAGACACTCCGGTGACAGCCCGCGACTCTGCGCTACTGGCGTTACCCTGTTGGAAGATACTCCCAGGCCGCAGGTTATGACAAGACGAATTTCCAGTTCAATGCCTGTTCAGAGGTCTCCCGTTTCGCTTCGGGATATGCTTCCCTGCCCTGGGTTTTCGTATGCGTTCCGCGTCTCTCGATGTTAAACTGAGAGGGACGACAAATCCTTTCCGGAGACAGATGGCATGGGACATCTGTTCCGTTTGTCGGGCAATCGCACGAATACTCGAATAATCAGGACTGAATCATGCGCCACATAGTCTTTCTCCTCGGGCTACTCTGTTTGGTCACCACCACCCGCGGCGTGGAAGCACAATGGAAACCCCTGTTCAACGGGAAGGATCTGCAAGGCTGGACCGCGAAAATTCGAGGTTATGAACTGGGGCATAATTATGGGGACACGTTCCGAGTCGAGGACGGATTGCTCAAGGTTCGATACGACAAGTACGAAAAGTTCGACAGGCACTTCGGGCATCTGTTTCATGAAGGGACTTATTCACACTACCGGATTCGCGTGGAATACCGTTTTGTCGATGAACAGGTGCCCGGCGGACCAGGCTGGGCCTACCGCAACAGTGGGTTGATGTTGCACGGGGAAAGCCCCAAAACCATGGGCCTGGATCAGGAATTTCCCGTATCCATCGAAGCGCAACTCCTGGGGGGGAACGGGAAGGACAATCGGACCAATGCCAATCTCTGCACACCCGGGACCAATGTGGTGCTGAACGACAAGTTGTTCACACCCCACTGCACCAGTTCGACGTCGGAGACGTATCACGGCGACCAATGGGTGACCGCCGAAATCGAAGTCCGAGGCAACGAGGTGATCCGGCATTACGTGAATGGAGAACTGGTTCTGGAATACACCCAACCGCAACTGGACGAGCGGGACGAACACGCCCGGGAACTGATCAAGCTGAACGGTGGCATTCAGTTGTCTTCGGGGACGATTTCCCTGCAATCCGAAAGCCATCCGATTGATTTTCGCAAAGTCGAAATTCTGATCCTGGACGAAAACTAACCCGGGTATCCGCACCCGACGCGATTAACCGCGGATGCGGTATCCCAGTTTTCGCAGGGCTTCCTGGACGCGGTGGAGGTGTTCTCCCTGGATTTCGAGCGTCCCCTCCCGGAGGGTGCCCCCCGCGCCACACAGGGTCTTCAGTTTGGTCAACAGTTCTGCCTGCACGTCGGGTTCTGGTGCCAGATCCCGGATCACGGTGACCATTTTCCCTTTTTTCCGTTTTTCGAGGGCCAGTCGTAGCGTCTGTTTTTCTGGGGGAACGACCTGGCGCAGTGGAGGGGGGCAGATGCATTCGGCTTCCGGCCGATCGCAGTGTTCACAAACGGCAGGGCGATCAAACGGCGTGCCAGCAAAAAGTCCCATGTCCTGCTTCCTGAAAATGCCATGGCGAACCGGAGGGGGCCGGGGTTGCGCTACGATGGCGCGCCCCACGCTTGCAGGGGATGATCGCGATATTCCAGGGGCATTGCAACCGCCTGACCCTGCCGGATCGACTCGAAGGGCGCCACGATCATTTCGGTGACTTTTCGTCCGAATTCGGCATTGCAAAGGGGAACCGCGTGCTGCTCGATAGCGCGGATCAGGTCTTCAGCCGCCAGAATGTTGCGGTCTCGATATTTCTCGTCGACCAGGGGTTCGGGGCGATCAATCCCCGCAGAGGTGATGGGAAGCCAGTTCGCTTGTGGAGAACGTCCCGCCCAATCGGAAGCCTGCAGAATATGCACGTGCGAAACTATCCCTTCGATAATATCGATTACGCCTTGTGAACCATGAATTCTCAAACCGAATCGCCCGGGTTTTCCTCCCGCGTTGCGTACGGAATCAAAACTGGCCATCACACCTTCTGGCATCCCGTATCGGGCGTGAATGGCGTCTCCTGCAATCGGTCCGATGCCTTCGTTCCCTGTCACGATATCGTCCGGGGTGATGGGGCGACCGGACTGCGTCGCCGTGGCGAAACACCATTCCGCCTCGTAACCCAGCGCCAGCATCATGTCGAAGAGATGCGCCCCAAGAACCCACATATCTTCCCCGCCTCCCCGGTGATCTTCCTTGCCTCGGGCTCGCAATTCTAGAACCATTCCGATGGCCCCTTCCCGCAATAACCGCCGCACAACTCCCAGGACGGGGCTGTAATGGGTCGGATGAGCAATGGCGATATGTACGTGACGCATCTCCGCTGCACGAATGACCTCGTCTGCTTCCCGTGGAGTTCGCACGAACGGTTTTTCGATGAATACGTGAATGCCCCGTTCAATCGCGGCCAGTAGCATCTCATGATGACGATCGATCCAGCGCGGCGCGATGCTGACGATCTCGGGGCGGACTTCATCCAGCATCGTGCGATAATCCGCGTATGCGGTTGCGACCTGCAGACGCTGCATGGCTTTCTGGCGTCCCTGCTCGTCTTCGTCGGCTACTGCGACGATCTCGGCCGCGGGGACTTTCAACCAGCAGGTATCTAATCCGTGACCATAGTTCCCCTTCCCGGTGGCACCAATCACGGCCACGCGATATTTACGTGTCATTTCCACTCTCCTGCGTCTTAAGTTCGTGTTGCCAGCATCCTCCAGGCATGCGGCCCTTCGGGACTGAAATAACCAGTGGGCAAATCGTCGCGGACCTGGAATATCACGGGCGTAATGGAATCGATGTGCCAGCCCTGTTGAAAGCAGGCCTTCAGTTCGGATTGCGAAACACGTCGCGGACCATTGCCCGCAGGCTCGCGATCGCTCATGCAAAGCAACGCAATTCGTCCCTGGGGACGCAATACATGCCATAATCCCTGCACATACCTCGGCCGGTGTTCATCGGAAAAGGTATGAAACAAGCCGCTGTCCAGGATGCCATCGAATTGGTCGTTCCAGGAGGCAAGCTGCAATGCGTCCCCTTGGCGGGTCTCCAGGGTCAAGCCTCGTTCCTTCGCTTTGATGGCCGCTTGTTTCAAGGGTTGCTGCACGAAATCCAGCGCGACAACCACTCGGCCCAAGCATGCGAAATACAGGGCGTTTTCTCCAGTACCGCAGCCGGCATCGAGTAATTTTCCCGTAAGCTGGTCCGCGATTTCCCGAAGTGCTGGTTGCGGCCCGGAAATATCCCAGGGGGGGTGTCCCTTATAGGCACCGCGGAATTTCCGTTTACCAGTCGGATCGCTCATGAACGCTCACTTCGCCCTCGCCTGCCCGTTCCGCCCCTGCTGGTCCATCCGCTTGAAGGTCAGCGAGCCTTTTTCATCTCCTGGTCCAGAATTTGAATTTCGTCCCGCAAGCGTGCGGCCTCCTCGTAATTTTCGGATTCGATCGCCGTCGAAAGTTCCTTGCGCAATTGCAACAGGCGAAACTGCTGTTCGGTATCGATGGGGGAGGTGTGGGGAATCTTGCCCAGATGCTGCTTCGAGTGGTGAATGTTTTCCAGCAGCGGCAGAATCCGCTCGCGAAACACGGTGTAGTCGTGCGGGCAGCCAAAGCGGCCACTTTCCCGAAATTCACGATAGGAGATGCCACAATTCGGGCAGCGCAGCTGATCCGCTTCCGCGAGTTGTTCCTCTTCTTCCGAATCGGGCAGAAGAGATTCCAGAAAGGAATCCTCGGGAGACTGGCTGGCCGGCTTGTGCATGTATTCGTGGAAATGCTGTTCGCAGAAATGCAATTCCTTCACATCGCCATCCTTGAGAACGGTGACGTGATACACGGCCGGTTTGGAGCATACGGAACACTGCTTCATGGGAAACTCTGCCGGCAAACGACCTCACTAACATAAATCGGAGACAAACTCCCTCACGCTTACATTAGAATAATCGACACCTGCTCCCGCGTCCATGGCAGACTCCCTGCTTTATCCGGCGCGGACCTGATCAAGGCTGGATTTCCCCTTCCGCCTGCCTTGCCAGCAGCAGCCTCAAGTACGAACGCCGTTCCACTTGAGGCCCCAAGCCCAGCAGGGCCGCCAGTTCCAGGATCTCCTGACGGGCCTGCGTCAGATCCTGTTCACCCGCGCCACATTCCAGTTCAACATATTTTCCTAGCCCTTCCACCTGGTCGATCACAATTTCGAATTCCCGAGATTCGGTCGACAGCACAAAAATTTCTCGAATCTTGCAGACCCGGTACACCGGACGGAATCCGAGGCGTTCCAGCAGGGTCCGCATCCGCCGGGCTTCCTCGGCCCCCTCGGCGAAGGCAATTTCGATTTCCTCGCGTGTCTTTGTCTCGGAGTCAACGAGCGGCCCCTTGAATGTCAGGCGATTGTCGTGGTCGATGCGGCGGATTCGCAAGGCCTCATCGGACTGTGCAAAATCCCGACTCGGATGGTTCAGATATTCATCTTCCTGCGTAATGGTCTTCCGTGGCTGGGCTTTCAGTTCCCCCAGGCGAAGCCGAAACGAGGCCTCATCGGTTAACGGGTATTTCAATTCCACTTCATACGTCATCGATTGTCTTTCAGCCGAGAGAATCACTGCCCGTCGCTTCGGAGGAGGGATCTCGCCCCGATTCAATCCACCAGGGATGCGCCGATGCGACGCAAGTATTCCCAGGTGTAAATTCCCGTGCGATGCCCGTCGCTCCAATGGATTTTCATGGCATAGTTCCCGACCAGTTCCATTTGTTGCGGATGCACGTCCGGGGCGGCCTGATGGGAAAAGAATGTTCGCTCGCCAGAAAGTTCGTTCACGCAACTCGCGCACGGGCAAAGCCCCCGCAGTTCGCGAAATGGAATCCGGACGCAATTTTGTGGGGTCCACTGGATTTCCAGTATGCCATCCTGCAGCAACGCACGCAGGTTTTGAGGAGTTTCGGCCGTCATCAAGTCTGTTTCCTGGTCGGGAGGGCGGGGCCACTCGCGTTGATTCAGTCCTTCCCGCGATGTACGATTTTCGCCCAGTACTTGGCAAAATCGAACTTCGGGCTATTCTCGAAATCGTGACACTTGCGACAGACTTCCCGCTCGGCTCGTGCCAGGTCCAGCTTCATGGATGCCCGAGAGGCCTGCAACTCGGCATTGTTCTCTCGCGTTTCGCGAAATACCTGTTCCAGTTCCGCGTGCCGACTGCCCGGTCCATGACAATTCTCGCAGCCTTGCCCGGTTAAACCAGGCGTGTTTTCCAGGCTGACGAAACCCGATTCATACCGGAACGCGTCTTGCGAATTCCAGCCCGTGGCATGGCAACTGACGCATTCGGGATCGTGTACGCGATTGATCCACTCAGTTTCGGTGTACTTTTCATGTCCCTTCACCAGGGTTTCCGTGGCATGGGAATGTCGCGACGCCTTCCATTGCGCGAACGCCTTGGTATGACAGACTCCACACTGTTCGGAGCCTGTGAACGTAAGTCCCGAGGCGTGCGGAACCGCAGGTTCGGATTGAATGATCTGCTGTTCCCGCAACATGTCCTGATAGAATTGCATGTGCTGTTCCATTGCGGGGGTGCGCTGAAAACGGGCCTTGTCCAGATCGATCAGTTCATATCGAAATTTCATTGTCGGATCGTCGGGATAGTAGGCCAGCACGCCGGCGTATTTTCCCTTGCGGCCTGCTTCGAGGACCAGAGTCTTCCCGATGTTTGCCGTCAGCCCGGACGGGTCTTCCGGGCCTCCGCCCGTCAGGCAAAGATCGAATTCAGGGACTGATTTCAGAATCGATTCCGTTTCCGGCCGCGGTGCCTGGGAAAGGAGCAGGAGCAGATCGCAACCCGCCGAACGCAACTCCTGGACAACGGGTTTCAGCGACGCCACCGGGTCATCAATCCGCAGCAGCGCATTGGCCGTGTTGTCCCCCTGCGGAAAAATGTCATTGGCATGGCGGGCCCCCAGAATTCCCGTAACTCCAATCTTAAGGCCATTTACCTCGATAACGCGATAACGAGCCGGAGTACCGATGTCGGGGGTTTCGTAGAACACCACATTCGCGGACAGAAATGGCACGGGCACGCTGGGGTCGACCGAGTTGGGGATCGTGGAAAACAGGTAGTCGACTTCCAGTTTCAAGTCAGAGGGGCCCAGGGTCATCCCCTGATAGCCCATGTCCGCCAGCGCGGAAAGCAACACGCCGAATTTGATTTTATCCTGCTGACGACTCCGCTTCATGGTGTCGCCCAGGTCGAGCCCGACCACGGGCCACTGTTTGTCCTCCCGGAGTTGGCGGAACAGATCGGCCCGCCGGGAAATGCCCCCCGATTGTGTCTCGGAACAACCGCAGGGCTCCAGATATCCCTGTTGTTCCCCCGTCAGCAGGAGCGCCACCTTCGGCACGGGCCAACCGGCCACGATCTCCCGCGAACGAGACACTGTTCCCCCCGGGTTGGTCGCTCCCTTCCCGGAGGCAGAACCTGGCTGGGCTCCGCTCGATGATGTATCGCTACTCGCCGGCCGGCACCCCAAACCGTGTGCGACCAGGCAAGCCGTCAACAGTAACGCAATTCCTGTAGGTAAATGACGAATCATGACAAAACAATCCCTTGCTTTGGTGGGGAACGCAACTCCATCAGTGGGGCCGCCGGATCAAATTATACGTGATCACTATTGACTCATGGTCAGTAGGAAATCATGTTCAGGCTGATGCTCATTTCCTGCACCAGCGAGTTGTTGGTCTTGATCAGGATTTTTCCCATGTTTTCCTTTTCGTGGGCAACCGAGGGAGAGCCTGCGGGAATTTCAATCGTCAACTCATAACGCTCGCGATTGTCCGCCTTGAATTTCTCGTCCTTGACCAGATCGACTTTCACGAACGAGGGGTTACAGTTCAGTTCCACAATTTCGATGGGGGGACCGGAATTATCCCGCACGAACAGGGACAGCGTCACCTTCTTCCCCTCCCGGGCCGAAAATCGACCCAGCACCATCATCATTTCCGAGGCCTTCCAGCCCAGCGGACCGACAATCTGCATCGGCCCGGAGTAATACCCTTGCAGTCCCAGAATCGCGAATTTCTCCTGGCCCTGAGACTCCAGCTTCACCGTCACCGTTTCGGAAAACTGGCCAATCGGAGACCCTGGTTCCACGCGGCCCTTGATCGCAAAGCCCTGCTTGACCCCCAGATCCCGCAATTCCTCGGCCGTCAGGGGGGTAAATTCCACTTTAACCAGCGGATTGCCGCACTCAAACCCGATGTAGGTCAACTGCTCGACCACATTCGACGTAACGCGTCCCGAAAATTCCGTCGGCTTGTCAGCGGCCATTTCCCCCAAGCTCCACATGCCGGCGGGGGTGACGTCGAATTCCTGGTCGACGCGACCGGTTACGCGCAGCTCGATCTCCTCCCTCAGGGGATCGTTGGTTTTGATGTAGGCCGCCTGGCTGAAACTGGTATCCAGCACCTTGGCTTCCCAATCGAGGCGAACCGTGGTCGATTCCCCGGGGGGGACTTCCAATTCGTCAAAGTCGGCGATGGTGCATTTGCAGGTGGAACGATCCTTCTTCAGGGTCAGCGTGCTGGTCCCATCGTTGCGGATCACGAATTCGTGACTCCCCTTCCCGCCGACTTCCATGGCTCCAAAATCAAATTGAGGTTCGTCAATCACTACCTTGGGGGGATTGTCCATCTGATCGGTGGGTTCTTCCACGGGTTCGGATTGCTTCACCATCAAATCCGAATCCTGGCATCCCATCGCCTGGAGCAGGCACAGAAACATGAGAAGGGAAACAGAACTCGACAAAATCTTCGGCATCATGGCGATTCGTTTATCTCGCATAATCTGGGATCAAAAAAAAGGCATTTGCCTTAGGTGTCCATATCCTAAGACATGGCCGCCAGTTCGTGAAGATCGCGGGTAACTTTTCCGTCTCCTTCGGAATACATCGGGCTGTTTGCCCTTTTTTCCCTGCCGCCCGAAGTCCTTGTCCGATGAGGGGGGGGAGCAGGGGTTGAAGTGTACATTTGGGCCGAATCGGTGCCGCCTGGCAGAACCTGTTTGCGTACCGCAAGCCGATACAGTGGGGTATAGAAAATGCCCTGTTTTGTTTGAATTACGTCGGACAACGGAATCTGTTGGAGGTTTCGCCGGTCTTCACCATTTTTTCAGCCAAATCAGATCTGCTTCCGGCAGCAGGCGATCGGGATGCCCGGCCTTCTGATTGATTGCATCTAAACGTAACGCTTCGCTGGCAATGGAGGGAATTTCATTTTGTCGGCCAGCCGATTCGAGATATCGAGCCAGTTCGAGGTGCAAATTCGCTAAATGAGGATAACGTGCGATGGCCATTTTCTGGGCTTGAATGGCCCGCGAACCCGCCTCGGCATCTCCGGTCCAGTCCGCCAAGCGCCGTTCCAATCCTGCCAGCAGGCGATATCCCGAATAGTTCCTGGGATCACGTACTATGGCTTGCTGCTGAGAGGCAATCGCCTCGCGCAGCAGTGTCGCATCACGGTTCCGCTCCGCCTCGGCCTGCTGGAACTGGCTTAACTGCATCCAAGGGTCGGGAGAGAGTCGATCCGCCTCGGTCCAGCGTTTCAAAATGGCAAAACTTTCCTTTGCGGATCGAGACGACGTCAACTCCGCTTCCGTCTGTATGGAAGCCAGATCGGGGGCTATCACACCCCACCAGCCTGTTGCCGCCAGGCAAAGACACACCCCCGCGACGATTGGCAAGGCACGCTGCCGCAGTTCGCCCCCCCAGTTCCCCGGCAGATACCAGGTTAGCCCGAGTAGTAACAGTAGTTGCAGGATAATCGGCATCGAGAACCCCCCCGCGCCGAGTAGATGAATCAGCAACGCGAGTGCCGCCGCGGACCAGGCCCGCTTGCACCGCTCCGAGGCCGTGGGGAGTACGCTCAGGCAAGCCAGTCCGATACCCGCCACCAGGGTGGTCACCAGAATTTCTTCCAATAACGGGGACACCCTGGGACTGGCCAGCAGACTGGCCAGAACGGCGACCGTGCCCAGACCCAGCCAGGGCCAGCGTGTTTTCACAGGGAAATCCTTCTCCGCGGGGGATGCGCTCGTCTCGGCTGCACGAAACTGACGCAGGGCCTGATGACACACCCCGAACAGCAACGCCAATGTGCCAAGTAATCCCAGCACGCCTCCATTTGCCCAGGCATCCAGTAGCAGGTTATGCGGATCCAGTATTTCCTCGCTCGATTCCGGCAGCTTGTAGGCCAGGTAATTCTGGCGAAAATTGCCAGGGCCGACGCCCAGCCACCACTGGTCTGCTAACATCGTACTGCTGGCGGACCAGTATTCTCCGCGATAGCGGAGCGATTTGCCCGCTTCCGTCAACACTTCGGTATCTACTCCGCCAAGCCCCCAGGTGACGACCAGCAGGCCCAACCCCACCAGGATCACGCAAGCCCCCAGCTTCAGCACAAGCCTGCGCTGTCGTGGATGTTGCAGAAGCATGGCTATCAGCAGATAACTGCCCCCCACCACGCATCCCAGCCAGGCCGTTCGACTTTTCGTCAACAACAGACAATACCCCACCAGGGCCAACGGGAGCAGCAGGCACAGACCCCTCCTCCAGGAATGCCCCTCCGCCAGCGTGGACCCGGTAAATAGTCTCGTGCCGGCGTCGCACAGAAAGATCAGGCAGACGGTCAGCACTCCCGCCAGGGTGTTTGTTAATGCGAAGAACGCGAAAGGTTCGGTGCTCCCCAGACGTTGCAGAAAAACGTCCTGCCCCCGCGCGTCCGTGGGAATCCCGTTCGCATAGAGCCGTCGTTCCAGCTCCGCCTTTTTCTCCAGTTGCCGCTGCCGGAGAAACGCAGAACCGGTCTCCTGCTCCAATGACTGCTGCAACTCCCGCCAATCTTGAACCAGAGGCAAAATACTCGCGCGTGCCGCCGGAAGTTGCACATGATGCTGATAAATCCCCTGCACGCTCAGCGCAATCCCCAGCGCCAATAACAGTCGCGGAGGCAGATCTCCGGACAGACGACGCCACAACTGGCGGCACCACACAATCGCCAGCAGACAGCCTAGCCACTCCCACGACATATTCACCGCGTTGCGAAGTTGCCCTCCGGTTAACCAGAGGGCCAGGGTGCTAAGCATGGGCATCAGGCAGATCACCGCCAGGCAGAGATCGATTCCATCGATTCGCAAGGGGATTCGCTCCGCATTACGCCACTGCCACCAGCACACAAAACTGGTAAACAGGCACCAGGCGAAGACCACCAGCGCGGTGTCACCCCGTGCCGCCGATTCCGCCGGCATCAAAAGTCTGCACCAGACCAGGCAGCACGACACCATCAGGCAGGTCGATAATCGTCCATCGGAAACAGAGGCGCTCCCTGCCGGCCCGGGGAGAGGCTCTCCGCGGGGGGAATGTACGGTTGCTGTTTCACCGCGTTTCATCGCTCGCCTCGATTCGTGAACCCGAGGCCGCGTCATCCTCGACCGTGGGAACAGCGGACGCCCGGTGCGTCTGCCGCGCGGCTCGACGTCCCGCGGTCTCCAGGATCGCGATGACCCAGAGCACGCAAGCCACCATGACGATAATTACCCAAGCGGATCCCCACCCCGGCAGGCGATACAGTAACAGCCCCGCCATACCGGTCAGAATGGTACATAAATAAATCGTCAGCACGGCGTTCTTGCGCGTCAGTCCCAGATCGACCAGGCGATGCGAGAAGTGATTTTTATCGGGTTGAAACGGACTCAAACCCCGCTTGAAGCGAATCAGCATTACGCTGATAAAGTCGTACAGCGGAACAGCCAACACGCAGAGGGGGGCCAGAATGACATGGGTATCGTGGGACGTTTCGTCGTAATAGGTACCCAGCACGGTCAGGCAACCCAGCATCAACCCTAGAAACGTGCTGCCGGAATCTCCCATGAAAATTCGTGCGGGTGACCAATTCCAGATCAGAAATCCCGCGCAGGATCCCGCGATGACCAGCAACATGCCCGCCACCAGCCAGCGTGGCTCGGCGGTTTGTGTCAGCATGATCCCCGCAAAGAACAACGAGGCAATCAGGCTGATTCCCCCGGTAAGGCCATCCATGTTATCCAGGAAATTCAAGGAGTTGATCAAAAACACCAGCCAGCAGACTGTCAACACCGCGCCCGGCAGGGGAGAACCGAGAAACAGCGTGATCCGAATTCCCGACCAAACCACCCCGGCTGCCAGCAGAACCTGAACCAGCAGGCGTAATTTCCAGGAGGTGGGATGCACATCATCCAGCAATCCCATCACCGACAGCAACAGGCCTGCAATCAGAATGCTCCACAGTTGAGGGGTACGATACAACATGCCGCTCAAGTGCTGCTGCAAGGTCGGTGGCACCCACTCGACCGGACCATAGCCTTGCGCCAGGCCATATACAACCAGATGAGCCAAGGCCAACGGGAGCACCACGCCGCACACAATCCCCATGCCCCCCCCCAGAGGGGTGGGCGTGGTATGCACTTTCCTCGCCGCGGGTTGATCCACCAGTCCGCACAACGGAGCCACGGAGATCATCAACCGGGTAACCAGCACCGAAACGGCGAACGCCGGCAGCAGGCAGCCGAGGGCAAACCAGAATTCAGTCAACGGGAGATTCCTTTACACCCAGTTCCGCCATCGTGCCCGCGACATACACAGGCAATTCTCGGAACACACTAACACGATTTTACGCTGTTACCCAGGGACGCCGGGGATCGGGCGGACTGGATCAATGGCTCGCTGCTGGCATGTCACGACCCTTTCGGACTCTACCGGCCATTTGAGAAACGATAGCAAGTCGTCTGCTTTTTCCGCAATCAGGCCTCGCTGCCGGGAATTTTCATGGCAAAGTGAATTTGTCTGGCAACTTCCTGAAAACCGAGTGAACGATACAAATGGTCGCCCACTTCGTTGTGCGCCAGCGTTTCGATACGAGCCAGCGACAGACCCAGGTCACGAAAGCGATCGATCGCATATTCCAGCAGCTGGCGGCCGATCCCCTGGCCGCGATAGGCTGCATCAATCGCCAGATTCGGGATGTACCCGATGCCGGCGGCTGCATCGTGCCAGGTAGTGATCCCCCCCACCACCAGCCCTGCCTGTTCCGCGACAAACAAGCCCTCGGGCTCGCGTTGCCAGTCCTGCACGATGGCTTGCCCCTTCCGCCACCGCCAGTCGTGCCCATTCAGTTCACCAAAGGTCTGATCGATGCGCTGGTCTATCGAAACGTGTTCAAAGGCCGCCACCGTGATTTCCTGCATGCGGGGCAGATCCTCCGCCTGCATCGCGCGTATCCGCATACCTTCCCTCCCTGGTTTCTTGCTCCTGGTTCCCACGGCTACAACCATCCCAGGCGTGGCAACACCTGATTCACAATGATATTCGCGGACATCAACAACAGCACGATCAAGCCGACACCCGCAAACAGATTCAAGACGATGCCGTTGCAATGCGCGCCCATGACACTTGGTTTATTCGTCAACCAAAGCAGGACTGCGGCAATCAACGGCGCGGCGACAACCGTGGCGACCTGTGCCGCAACGATCAAGCCGACCGGTTGCCCGGCCTCGGAAAGTATCATCCACAACGCGACTCCCATCCCCGTCAGCAGCACGAAGGCCGTCGCCAGACGCGGTGCCCGCTGCGCGGGATCGCTCCCCAGTTGCAGTGCATCCGACAGCACGAATCCGCCCACCATGGAATTGACCACGAACGAACTGAACGCAGCCGAAAACAAACCCACGCTGAACACCACGCGCCCCGTCGTGCCGAAAAATGGCTCCAGTTGTCGACCGACATCCGCCACGGTCTTCAACTGAATTTCCCCTTCGGCCCCATGAAACACGGCAGCCGCGGTGCACAGGATCATCATGGTAATCAGCGCGATTACCACCGAGCCAACACAGGAATCGAACATGCCCTTCGAAAGATCCTTTTCCGACCAGCCTCGAAATCGCACCAGATACGACTGATAAAATGCATTCGACATCACCAGAGTGGTTCCCACCAATCCCATTAGTGGCAGTCCCAGATCGGTAGCGGAACCCAAAGGATTCAAGCCGGAGACGATCGCCACGGGATCGGGACGGGCGAAGCAGAGATTGATGGCGAATGCCAGCAGCATCAGCCCGACAAACACGGTCATTACCGTTTCCAGCACGCGATACAAATTCCGAAAACCAAACAAAAACAGCAGCGCCAGCCCATTGAACAGCACCACCCAATAGCGGCTGGGATAATAATCGTTGATCGCGGAATGCACCCCCAGGTTATTCCCGAACTGATACGCCGCCGCGATAAAGAAAACAAACAGGCCCAGCAACAGGCTCAACCCTCGCCCCCCCTGCTCGGCAATGACGCTGCAGGCGGATCGCTGTGTCACCACGCCGAGTTTCATCGCCAGTATGGTGTAGGCCATCATGAAGGCCACGGCTCCCGCCACGACCCACAATTTTGAATATCCACTGGTGGCCCCTACATTCGAACTGGTCAGGATACTGCCCGGGCCAATGCAGACGCACGCCACCACCAGGCCGGGACCGATCCGGGAGAACAAGCGGCGGATACCCGTTTCGGGAAATGAGTCTGTCATCAATGCGGACGCCTTTGTCTCAATGCCGATATTCCCTGATGCCCATCCACGGGGAGACGTGACGCAGTTCTCCCCCGACTCGTTCGAATTTCAACACGTTGCCGTTATTGCCTTTTTTTGAGGGGGGCCTGCAAAATGGGAGGATCGCGTGGCACGCTGCCGCTGTCATCGGGCACCTGCAGTTCCGTAGCCAGGCGCTCCAATTCAGCTGTCATTTTCGCCTGCACCTCGGCATAGGCAGGGTCTCCATACACGGAGTTCATCTCGGCGGGGTCGCGCTGGAGATCATACAATTCCCATTCGCCCAGATTGTAAAAGTGAATCAGCTTGTAGCGGTCCGTGCGGACTCCGCGGTGACGACGAACCATGTGTGGCGTCCGCTGATTCGCTTCGAATTCGTAATATTGGTAGTAGTGCGATTTCCGCCAGTCCGCGGGAGTCGCCCCCTTGAGGAGCGGAACCAGGCTGCGTCCCTGCATGTCACCCGGCGGGGTGACGCCCGCCATTTCCAGCATGGTTTGCGCGAAATCGACGTTCGAAACCAGATCCTTGCTGACACGTCCCGGCGCGACAACTCCCGGCCAGCGGATCAACAGGGGTTGACGATACGATTCCTCGTACATGAAACGCTTGTCGAACCAGCCATGTTCCCCCAGGAAAAATCCCTGATCGGAGGAGTATATTACCACGGTGTTCTCGGCCTGTCCGGATTCCTCCAGGTAGTGCAGCATCCGCCCCACGTTGTCGTCCACCGAGGCAATGCAGCGCAAATAATCCTTGATGTATCGCTGATATTTCCAGCGAACCAGCGCTGCTCCCTCCAGATTTGCCTCGCGAAAGGCCTGATTACGTGGTTCATACGCGCGGTTCCAGACCTCGAGTTGCTCCGCGTTCAAATACGGAGGAGGAGTCAGCTTCAAATCGCGGGGCGTCATGGTCTTCTCGATGGACATATCCTGCGTGCGCGCGGCTGTCCCACGGCCGGAATAATCATCGAACAGATTTGCGGGTTCGGGGATCTCGACGTCCTCGTACAGATCGAAATAGGCCGGGCTGGGGGCCCATTCCCGGTGGGGGGCCTTATGCTGGTACATCAACAGAAAAGGCTTTGTCGGGTCGCGATCCTGCTTCAACCAATTCAACGCCAGATCGGTGATGATATCGGTGGTATACCCGGTGTGCTGAATCTTCTCCCGCTCGCCAGTCCCTCGCGGATCGCGCAACATGAGGGGATTATAATAGTTACCCTGCCCGATCAATACTTCGGAATAATCGAACCCCGTCGGCTCTTGATGTTCTCCCAGATGCCACTTGCCGATCATTGCCGTTTGATAACCGGCTGCTCGCAGCAACTTGGGGAATGTCACCTGATGTCCGTCAAACCGGTTGCCATTTCGCAGGAAGCCGTTTTTGTGGCTGTATTTTCCTGTCAAGATGACTGCCCGAGAGGGGCCACAAATGGAATTCGTGCAATAACAATGATCAAACCGAATCCCTTCCGCCGCGATGCGATCCAGGTGAGGCGTGGAATTGATTTTCGAGCCGTAGCAGCTCATGGCATTGGTCGCGTGGTCATCCGTGAAAATGAACAGCAAATTCGGTTTCCCGGCGGCTTCCGCAAGAGAGCACGAACAGAACACCAGCAATAGAAACAGGCAACTTCGCATCGTAAGGTTCTCCAGTCTGTCAGAGCAGAAAAGCGGTGCAGCACCGCGCCCTCCCCATAAAAATATCCACACTCCCCTTGAAATATCCAGCACGCCCCGATTGCTGCTCCATTATTCCCCAAGTTGAATGCCCTCAGCCCTGCCCTCACCATGCTGGCTGCGCGGCGTCCGCGTCGCTAGATCTCCCGGAAATGCCGCCGGATTTAGAAGGAAACGCGTGTGGAAGCATAACGTGACACGATTGCTCGTTAAACGGTCGCCAAACGTGACCAGTCCCTGTAAAAAAATCAATTGTGTTGCAAATGGAGGCAAATTCGCGTGGTTCTTAAACAATCAGGGAGGGTTGACAAATGAATTATGTGGACATTAGAATATTCTGTATTGCGTGTGGCCCCACGAGGACTGAAACCCTCATATTACGTGATTTCTGGGGCGTTTTGATCTGTAGGCGTTTCAGGCCATGTCTCGGACATTTAGTGAATGTGGTCTCATTTTGGTATTCGATACGAACTGGCGCGGGAATTGCTGTGTCCTAATCGTAACGGATTGATGAAAAATTCACCAATTCCGGGCAGTTACGGAAGCGTTTTCGCTTGGAATGTGGATAATGGAGTGCGGGGTCGTTCGAACCCGGTTCGCAAGAGTATTCGACAGACTTTCTTCAAGGAATCCTACGATGGCTGCAGTGAGCAATGGAGCGGAAATCAATAGCCGAATTGCCGTCAGTGACATTGCCGAACTTACCGTGGCTGAAATTCACGCCATGGGCAAGGAAGACCTGATCCACGTGATCGTGAATGGACGTATTCCGTTCGTCGACGAATCCCGGCTTGAAAATCAGGATATGGAAACACTGCGCCGCCTGGCGTTCCTCGCCCGGAATTGCTGCCAAAATCAGGCTGTGTAACATCAGGCTAAATTATGTCAGCTCTCCCGGACCTCGGTAAGTCGCGGGGTTGAGGCATGGCATTCATTGAACTTCAGGCAGGTTCGATCAACCCGGTATCGAATCTGCTTTTTTTACGCCCACGTGCAACACATCCCCTCCTCGATGTCTGCCACGCAAAACTGCGTGCGGATTATGGTTTCCTCCCAAAGCACATTAACGTGATGTCATCGTTCTGGGGGCGCCCATTGGCGTGCCGTTTCACATCGGCCAGAACGATCTTTCCAATTTCCGCAGCCGAGGCCGGGCTGGAAATGATGACGGACTTGAGGTGTTCGATCCCGTATAACTCATTCTCGAAGTTCATCGCCTCGCTGACGCCATCCGTGTACACCGTGGCGATTTCTCCGGGGCCGATCACTCGGCTCACGACGTCGTACGGGTAATCTTCCATCACGCCGATGGGCAACCCCACGGTTTCATCGGAGAATTCTTCCACGGTTTTGTCAGGTTTGAGAAAAATGGGCGACATGTGTCCGGCGTTGACCAGAGTCAGTTCGTGGGTTTTGAGGTCGAGCATCATCAGTACCATGGTGACAAACCGGCCTTCCACCGCCTTGGCGCACATGTGATTGTTGATCTCCCCGATGGCCACCCCCACATCCTTCACGAAGGCCATTGTGCTGCGGACTACGCTGGAGAGTCGTGACATCACAATGGCCGCCGGGACTCCCTTGCCTGCCACGTCTCCGAAGGCCAGGCAGACCTTGTCGTCATCGAATTTGATGATGTCGTAATAGTCTCCGCCGACTGCCTGGGCAGCTTCGTAGGAGGCGAAAAACTCGTAATCCTCCACCTGGGGCAGTTCATCTGGAAGCAAGGCATGCTGCACATTGCGGGCAATTTGCATTTCACTGTCCTGCTTTTGCTTCTCGGCGAAGGAGACCATGAGTTTTGCCGTCTCGTAACTGAGGGCGGCCTGCCCCGCGACGGCCAGCAGCAGGTCCAGGTCTTCCTGGCGAAACTGCGAGAAGGGGTTCAGTGTGTCGATGTTGATAATGCCCATCGGCTCCCCCTGCAGGCTCAACAGGGGGACGCACATCATCGAACGGATCGTCAGATTGGAAATCGATTCACTCGCTTCAAAACGCGCGTCGGAGGCCGCGTCAGCCGATAGAATCCCCTTGCGTTCCTGCAACACGGTATTGAGAATGGTGCGACTGAGTTTGACGGATTCGTCGCCATCCTGCTTGCGATGCTTGATGGCGCGGGGAACCATCTGGCCGGTCTGTTCGTTTTTCAGCAGAATGCAGCCTCGGTCGGCATGGGGGAAAATGGAGAACAGGGTATCGAGGATTTTAGGGAGCATGACATCGAGATCGACCGTCCCCGCCAGGGAACGGCTGATTTCGATCACGGCTTTCAGCTTCGCTTCGGGTTGCACGTCCAGCAGCCCAAACCCGGACGAATTCTCCGCGACCCCCATGATCGTGTTGGTTTCATTGTCCGAGGAAACATCGACTTTGAAATTCCCGTAATCGGACAAGTCCTCGTCCCTGGCCCGCTCGCCCGTCGTGGCAGCGGATTCGTAACGCAACAGCACGGGGCCCAGTTTCAGGCGATCCCCATGCTTCAGGGCCACCTGATTTTCAATCCGTTTCCCGTTGACGAAGGTGCCATTGCCGCTCCCCATGTCCTCGATGAAATACTCCCCGGCACGCAGCAGCAGGCGTGCATGACGGCGGGAGACCATGTTCGAATCCAGTTGCAGGTCGCATTCCGGCAATCGTCCGATCACTACTTCTTCTTCATTCAATTCCCGGGGGATTGCTTGCCCCGCCTGCAGGATCATCAATTTGGGCATGTTGAACCTCGTTAAGAAAATACTGCCGCACAAAAAATTACTGCTATCAGCGTGTTGGGATTCGCAATGCAAGACGAAGAAATATCGTAACGACAGAGGACTCGCCAGATTCTGGCGTGCGAAATCGTAAGTGTAACGTGTCTGGCCGCACTGTCCAAACGTCTGTGCTGATTTGTAGTCGAGAATCGACCGGTACAAGTTCGCCCCGGCTCGCGTATGATTCCCACTGGGATTGACCCGCCCCCGGCGCCCTGGGATCCGAGCCTCTGGCGCAAAGAGCAAAACAGGCACACCACAGCGACACGGAGTACACCGAGACAATAGCGGGGAGACGCCCGGCCTCGCACTTGACGCCTCGAAATATAGTATTCAACGAGTCGCGCCCGTCACGGCGCGGCCACGTGGACGCGACAACTTGAAAGCACATGTCTCGGCGCATGGTCCACAATAGTGGACTAATGGTGGCGTGTTGATTTATTGGGGGCCACGGCTGTGTGAGCCGTGTAACCGCGGGAAAATGCTTGAAAAATCGCACGGCTGACGCAGCCGTGGCACACAACAATGCGTAAATCAACACTCGCCCTATGCGACGATTGCGGCTCAACCGTGGCCTGCTTCCTCAAGGGCGCGGCTAATTCGGTGTCACCAAGAGCCTATGTTTTCGTCTCGGTTGTCCGCGGCGCGGCCTTGCTAGGCTTCGTGCTTGGGCAAACGCCAGTCGTAACGGAGCGCGAGCAGACGCAGCACGACAATCAGCGTCAAGGCCGACAACATGTTCACGGCCTCGGGAAGACCACCTAGTCTCAGCAGGAGGTACCCCCAGCATCCCAGGAACGAACAAGTGGCGTAGAGTGGGGTGTGCGGACTGAACAGACTCGGGATTTCGTTGCAGACCACGTCGCCGATCACTCCGCCAAAGGTCCCGGTGATCACCCCCATCAGGGCCGCGATAAACAGCGAGCACCCCGCGTCGAGTGCCACCGAAACACCCGCGACGCTGAACAAGCCCAGACCCAGGGCATCGGGCAATGGCAGAATCCGTTCGACCCAGCCCGGAACACGGCGTTGCAGGGAAAACAGCAGCGATAAACTGAAGATGATCACCGGATAATGATGATTTTCGATCCAGAACAGCGGATGGCGATCGAGAAACAGATCGCGCAACGTTCCCCCGCCAAACGCGGTTGCCAGCGCGATGCTGAATACGCCCACGAAATCCATCTGTTTCTTGCGAGCCAGGAGAATTCCGAAGGTCCCTCCGGAGAGGACCGCCAGCAGTTCAATGAGCGACGTCATGAAGCCTCGACCTGCCCCCCGCCCTCGAGCATGCGGGGGAAGTCCACCGTCAACCGATGCCCGGCATTAAAGGAAGATCAGTGTCATCACCAGAAAAATGGGGAGGAGAATCGTGAAACTGTAAAGCATGTAACCAAAGAAACTGGGCATGCGGATGTTGTTCTTTTCCGCGATCGCCTTGACCATGAAATTCGGCCCGTTGCCGATGTACGTCATCGACCCCATGAACACCGCTCCCAGGCTGATGGCCACCAGGAACGATTCCGTCACTCCCGCGACCAGGGGGCCCATCGGTTCCATGGTCCGAGCCGTTTCGAAGAACACGACATAGGTGGGGGCATTGTCCAGAAAGCTGGACAGGAAGCCCGTTCCCCAAAAGAAGGCGGCGGGACTTTCAAACCCCAGATGCTTGCCGTAAACATTGAGTATCATCACCGGTGCCTGCATGCAGACAAAGATGCCCGAGAACAACGCGGCAACTTCCAGGATGGCATCGTAGTTGAAGGTATTCTTCAGGCGGACTTCGCAGGTGGTGGTCACCAGCGAGCAAAACGTCAGCAGGAACATCAGGAATTCCCGGAAATACAACGGAGCATGCCAGTCCGTGCCCGGAAACGGCTTGGAGGGATCCAGGGTTGCCACGCAGCCAATCACGCCCATCAGCCAGATCAGATTCAGCTTTCCCTGCATGCTCAGCAAAGGCCCATCCTGTCGGCTGGGAGCGAAAGCGTCCGTCTTTTCCTTCCGCGAAATGATCGTGTCATAGACAAAATACACAATGAGAATCAGAGAATTTGTAAACAACCAGGGTTGCCATAAGTTCAGCGTCCACAAGAAATCAACACCACGCAAAAAACCCAGGAACAACGGAGGATCACCGATGGGCAAAAGGCAGCCTCCGGTGTTGCATACCGCAAAAATGAAGAAGAGAACCGTGTGGGCCACGTATTCCCGCCTGGCATTGGCCGTCAGCAAGGGACGAATCAGCAGCATAGCAGCGCCAGTGGTTCCCACGAAACTGGCCAGCAGCGCCCCCACGCCAATAATCGACATATTCGTGAACGGCTTGCCCGCCAGACGCCCTTCGATGACGATTCCCCCGGTGATCACGTACAGCGAGAATAACAATGTAATAAAGGGGATGTACTCCGCCAGCAGGGCGTTTTTCAGCACGGTGAAGGCTGCCTGCAACCCGGGTTCGCTGTGCCCGCCGGTTACGTGATCGTGCACGCCATGGTGAAAGAGGAAGGCGAAATACGCCAGTGTGACCACGCCTAACCCGGCAGCCACTAGAAACCGATTCCAGTTCTTTTCCCACCAGTGTTCGGTACGTCGGCTCAGCGGCAGAATGGCAATACATAAAAGCAGCGCCACAAACGGTAGAACACTGTACCAGGCAGGCACCGTCGCGGCTTCTTCCTCGTGCCCGTGCGTTTCGTCGGCTGGCTTTTCCGCTGGGACAGGGTCTGGGTGTGCGTGATCACTCGTCTCGTGCGGCTCGTGCGTGGCGGGCGGGTGGTGAGCCCCCTCGCCTGCAGGGGCCGCGAGCAGAGTCGCATAGACCAGCCAGGCACCTAATGCGATCAGAATCGCGCCCGTTGCGAAGAGGCCCTGCGATCTCAACAAAAGTTGGGATTCGATTGTATTATGCGGTTGCTCCATCAGTTTGTCTTCTCACGTCATGTTCTGGGAATCGCTCGCTCGGTCGGTATCGGGCGCGAATGGTCGAAATCATCGGAGAAATATGCCAATCGTCAAGGCAACGCTGGCAAAAGTAGGAACAATTTCTGTTTGGCCCATCCCTAGATTGCATCTGGGCCTCGAAATCGCGGACTGGGAGGCAGTGACACCATCCCCCCACTGGGCTTCGTGCCCCAACCCACCGAAGTTCCTATTTTGCCTGAACGGTATGTGCCTCTCGCAGGGGACAGGTTTCCAGGTATCTCCCGAGCAGTTGTTGGGAACGGACCTCCGGGAACAGCCCGCAGCTGCACAGGGACGCCGCCAATTTCTGGGGTGGTTCCGTCTGCCAGGCCAACAGGTAGGCTAGCTGGTCATAGGTCAGCAGTGCCTGTTCCAGGGCAATTTCGCCAAAAGGCTTTTCGGATGCCTGGGCCTGTGTCTGTAATATGGAATCGACATCCTGTGGGGTCAGCAGGCCTACTTCCTGGGCGATATGCCCCAAGGCGCGGGGATCGGGGACAACCTGGAGCAGTGCCCGCGACACGCCGGGAATGTCCAGGATTTCCTGGTTCACCAACCAGCGGCTGAACTTGACCTGATTGATCGCTCGCAACAACGCCCGTTCCTCGTCGGAAAACAGGCAACGCATTGTCACGCGATTCCGGCCTCCATGCTTGGAGTCGTACATGGCGGCATCGGCTTGCTGCAGAATTGTTTCCGCGTTGTTGTGTTGCCGACGTCCGGGGATGGCAATCGCGGCACCAAAACTGGCGGTCACGGGCACGCGTTGTCCCTGGAATTCAATAATCTCGTCCTCGACTGCCTGGCGAATGCGTTCCGCCACCTTTTCCACCCCTTTTTCCGTGGGGCGATTGACGAGAATCACAAACTCTTCTCCACCGTAACGGGCCAGCAGATCGCTGGAACGCAGATTCTTGGCCAAGACACCGGCAAACCGCTTCAAAACTGCATCCCCAAATTGATGCCCGTATGTATCGTTGAGAACCTTAAATTTGTCGATATCAGTAAAAATTACGCCACACGGCTGGCAACGGTCCTGGCATTCGTCAATGGTCTGTTGCAACTCCGCGTCGAAATGGGCTCGATTGGACACACCGGTCAACGGATCCCGCGTCACTTTCTCCTGCAATTCCTGGTTCTGCGACTGCAGGCGTTCCTTTTCCTCTTCCATCTGTTTCTGACGGGCCGTGATTTGAGTATTTTCGACATGCGCCCGCATAGTCAACTCCAGCAACTGCTGATTGGCCTGAGCCATCAGGTCGCTGGGATCTCCCACGTCGCTCATGTCGACGGCGAACAACTCTCCTGCCTGGGCCACCCGTTCGCGGACCTGCCCGAGAAATGCTTCGAGTTCGTGCTCGTTCATGTCGAAAAAGTGTTGGCCGACCCGTTGAATCCGTTTCCACGCCACTCCGCACGCAGGCGAAATAAAGTAGTCTCCCACTGCATTGGCAAGGACCATGGCCGCCTCCAGGGTATGTACTCCGGGCTGGAGATCCTGCAGCAACTCCTCCATGGAATAATGTTGACGACGTACACCCGACATCAGTGACTCGGGCAGCCCCCAGGATTTCATCAACTGAAATGAGACCTCGGCATGATCCAAACCCAGGAACTCCCGTTCCACTTCATGCAAGGGGCGTTGCTGGGCTTCCGCGGTCACTACCACGGGGTAATACTCGCGCGAAACCGTCTTCAGCATGGCGAGCCGACCGATATCCATCATCAGCCCCGCCAGAAAGTATTCACATTCCAGGCCCCGGGTACAGCGTTTGCCAATTGTTTCCCCGGCCACGGCGTGAATGATCGATTGTTTCCAGTAGCTGCGATAATGATCCTGCAGCGGGCCAGAATTCACGGAATCACTGGCGAGCGAAAAGCTCAACGCCAGGGAGGTGACCACCGTTGTCCCCAGGAGAGGGACTGCCCGGTCGATCGAGGTGACCCGCGCGGAAAAACCAAAGTAGGACGAATTCGTCGCCTGCAGGATCTTCGCGCAGATCGCGGGATCGGTTTTGATCAATTTTACGATATCCCCGGTTTCCGTTTCGGGATCGCGCGAGAGATCCAGCAGTTTCACGGCCACGGCTGGCAAGGTGGGGAGAGTGGAAGAACTCCAGATTTTCTTGGCATCAAGCATGGCTAACTTCCGTGAATTTCAATACTTCGAGGAACACTTGCGCTGGGCACGGCCCATTGCTACACAATCTGAATGGCGATCCAAACCGGGCCTGCCGCCTCCGCGTGCGTCGAGTCTCGCGAATCCGACGTCCAAGTAGAGGATTTACCACATGGGAGGCAGCGGGTGTGCCGAGAGAATTCCGGTGATTCCTCCCCTCGGAGCGTAATTACCCGCTGTCGCGATACACTACTTTCAACGGCCAGGCTGAGTTGAAAACTTGACTGGTTCTGTTGATCGTCTGCCGTGGTGGATGGAATCCGCCGCGAGTTCGAGGATCGGGAACGAACTCCCCTTCTGTCAGGCGGGCACGCCCACCCATTTGCTCAGTTTTTCATTCAAGGCCTCGGGAGAAAACGGCTTGACCAGGTAATCCGAAATTCCGGCCTGCACCGCGATGATGACCCGGGCCCGTTCCGCTTCGGTGGTAATCATGATCACGGGGATCGTTTTGTCCGTCTTGCGGATTTCCATCAACAATTGCAGTCCATCCATGTTCGGCATGTTCCAGTCCGTGAAGACAATATCGAACCCTCCCGACAGGAACAGTTTGATTGCCTGGAGACCATCCGCGGCTTCAACCACGTTCTTGACACCTAACGTGGTCAGGCAGCGTTTCTGGATCGTCCGCATTGTCGCGGAATCATCGACTAACAAGACTTTCATGTTCGTACCTGCTGCGTTAAGGACGTTTCGGGTTACCATGAACAATCATCTAAATTTCGGCACGTTATCCGAAGGAAGGGAAATGCCTTGCCGCACAGAGCAGCAGCAGTCACTTCCCATCCAGATTTATTCGCGAAAGCCAAATTCGATCATGAACTGGCCCATTTCGGATTCAAAATAGATACACAGGGGATGTGCCACCTCGGGCGGGTAATACACTTCATGTCCCGTCCCCACAACCATGTTCGGAATTCCCAGCGTCAGATTCAGATGTTCCAATTCCGCCTTGGCCGAGCCGGCAATCATGTTGGCGATCTCTCCCACGGCATCGCAGACCTCCGAATTGATTTCGTGGACTACCTCCCCGAGAAGACGATGCACAATTTCCAGGCTGACCGCCTCGGAGACGCTGAAGACAATCGTGCCATTCATGTCACCCGTCAGAGCGACGATGGCACTCAGCGGAAATTTGGGGGAATCCTTATGCTTCAATTCCAGCCCTGACCTGCGCGGCACGCATTGCAGCATCCGCTCGAAAGTCCGGAGGACCGATCCAATAATCGGATTGAGCAGGTTCGTTGTGGATTCTGCCTTGGTTTTTGTCTGGGTGATCATCGGATGCCCACGATTCCGCAGTAGAAAAAGAAACGATTTTCGCTGCCCGCTTGCTTGGCTCGCGAAGCAAAACGCAAGCCAAATCGGCAACTTTGGCAGCACCTAACTGACTATAGGTCACAAAAAGCCACAGGGCGTTTCAAAATGGCAACCAGGTGGAAAATTTTCCCGTAGTTGTCCCATCGACTGCTTGGCGGAACTCGGCGCCCGTGGAAATTTCGACGTTCCCACGTTGCAGGCAAATTTTTTTTGAAGTGCAGGGAAATACCGCAACGCGGTGCCTTGTTTGCATGTTTTTCGGGAAATCAAGGAGAAATAATGTCGCAGATTGGGGTATAGTCTTGGAAATTTGAAAGATAATAGGCATCTATGCCTAGGTATTTAGTCTGATATAAGGAGGCTGGGTGCTTGGATGTGTGTCAGGGTGTGTCATAGCGATATCATGAGTGATAAATTGAGTGCACGGACGGATCGTACTCCGCCGAAGAATTTGGATATCAACCGGAAATGACAGCAGTCCCCATAAAGACTTAGGGGTGTTGACCAGTACGTATCTCTCTGTCGCATTGAGGAGCCGCGCATGCTGACCAGCCTCGAGGTCGCTGAGTTGTATCTGGATCACCCGGTTCGCCTGCTCCTGGTGGAGGAAAGTCGCTTTCTGTCGCATGCAATTTCCGTCTGGTTTCGAGGCATGGGAATTAGCGAAGAAATTGCGTTGGTGCATAGCTATTCCACGTTGAAAACCAGTATTCTGGAACATCAACCGGAATTGATCATTCTGCCAGCCCAGTTGGATAGGCTCAGCGGGTCCGCTGTTGTGGAGGAAATTCGAAAGCTGGTTGCTGCCAGCCGTATTGTTTTTCTGCTGGGAAATCCCTCGGACACAGTGCTTCGGGAAATATTGTCACAGCGCCCCGCGGGGTTGCTCGGACACGATGCCTTGCCTGAACAAATTGCGACTGCTTTGCAGAGTATTCTGGAGGGACATCAGGGGATCACGCCCGATCTGCTTGCCCGGATTTCCGTACTCTGCCAATCTCCTGCAAACAATCGTGCCGGTAATTCGGGCTTAACACGCAGGCAGCATGAAGTTCTACGTTATCTGGCGATGGGCTATACAGTTAAGGAAGTGGCCAAGTTAATGCACCTGTCCGTGAAATCGATCGATAGCCACAAATATCGCATCATGAAAAAGCTTGATATGCATGACCGGGTACATCTGACCCGGTACGCCATCCGGGAAGGCTTGCTGGAGGCCTGAAAGGGAGAGGGGAACGACTCTCAAGCCTGGTGCGGTGACAGAATCGCTATGGTTGGACTTTCCCTCACAACCCTCCCATTTGTTTGCCGATATGACTACAGGCAGGCTCGTTCCCCCCGTCTGGCACGCTGCGTGGTCTGTATTTCTGTTCCGTAGTTTTTCGGCAGGCAGGTTCCGACCAATGTATGAATGCTACTGGCTGTTCAAGGAACGTCCCTTTGACGGGATTTGTGATCCCAGATTTCATTGTCGCCTTCCTGGTCAGCATGCGATAACGGAAAAGCTGAGATATGCGTTGGTGGATCGTGCGGGTTGCGCGCTGTTGACGGGGCAACCCGGTGTGGGCAAAACGGCACTCACACGTGATTTTGTTCGTCGGCATGGTGGCCGCTTTACGCACATTGCCTGGCTCAGCCAGCCCTATTTCGGTCACCAGGATTTGTTGCGGAGGATTTACCTGCAACTGTCAGCCGATCAGGCAGGTTCCGCGGACGCTCTTGTGCTCGAACATCCCGGGCTTCTACTGGAAAAAATCCAGCACCTGTTCCATGCGACGGCAAGCCATGTGCTGCTGGTGTTGGATAATATTCAGGAACTGTCGGATCCCGCTGCAATCGGTGCCTTGAAGGCCATGTACGAGTGGGGGCAATTGTCCCTGCACCCGTTGAATTCAGTAGCGGGACGAGCGCCACAGGCAGGGAATGAACAGGGTTTTCGCGTTTCCGTGTTACTGGTGGGCCAGCCGGTCGCCAGTCAGAATCTGCGACAGTTCGCCGGATTTTTCGAGAGCCTCACTTTGCGGTTGAGTCTCCCCTGTCTGTCTCGCGAGGAGTTGTCGGATTATCTCCGTCAGCGTCTACAGGCTGCTGGTGCCCAGCAAGAGTGTTTTACCGAAGAGGCCAAGGATCAAATGCATCGTCTGGCGGGCGGCGTTCCCAGAAAAATCAACCAATTGGCCGACCTTTCCCTGCTGGTGGGATACGTCCGTAAGAAGTCCATTGTGGACGCCGACGAAATTTTGCAGGCGGCGCGGGAATTGATGCTACTTGATGTAGCCTGAATCCGCGTGAGGCAGGCGGGGGAATGTCTCCGCTCCGTATCCTCATGCGCGGTTTCGAAACGGACCTCGACTTAATCAGTTTGCACCGCATGGCCATGTGGATGAATCAGGACCACATTCAAATCCATCACGTTTGTGTGGGTAGGGCCTGTGATGAACAGGGAATCGCAGGCTTTCAGCAAGGCATGGGAATTGTGCTCTCTCAGAAATGCCGACGTATTCAAATTCTGATGGCGGATGCTTTCCAGAGCGAGTCGATCGGCGAAGCCACCAGCGGCATTGGTTGGGCCATCCTCGCCATCCGTTCCCGCTGCGAGCAGGGTTAAGTTCCTGCGCTCGAAAGAGGTCTCCGGCAGTTCCTCCAAGGTTGCTAACGCGGCTACTGCGACCTCCTGGTTTCTGCCTCCTTTTCCGGGGTTTGCCACATCCGCCAGGGGAACCGTCGTTTCACCGCCGCAGAGCAGACACAAGGGTTGCCCGTCGCCGGTCAATGGATATTCCAGTCCTTGGCGTACCATTTGCTGCCCCAGTTCCGCCGCGATTCCAGTGACTTCGGATCCCAGCGACAACACACGATACCCAAGTTCCTCTGCCCGATTTCCCGCGGCCCTCAATGCGACGGCGTTACTGCCAATAATATCGTTATGATACAGGCAACGAAGAGGGGGAGCTTCTGTTTCTGGACGCGCTAAAAATTCCTGAACGGAACGCGGAATTTCGGCTCCGAGATAGTCATGCAACAGACTCAGGGCCAGAGGCCGATCCACCGGCAAGGGAACAGTTGGCCCGGAGGCGATGGTTTCCAGCGGATCCCCCACCACGTCGGAAATCACCAGGCTGAATACGCTACCAGCCGGGCAGGCACGCAGCAGCCCCCCCCCCTTGATGAGGGACAACGCTCTTCGTACGCGGTTCAGATCATCAATCGTGGCGCCAGCCTTGCTTAACCGGCGTGTGATTTGCAGTTTATCCTCCAGCGAAATACCTGCGGCGGGAGCCGGCAGCAGGGCGCTCCCTCCGCCAGAGATCAGCACCAGGCAGACATCTTCCGGGCGCATGTCTGCCACGAGTTCCAGAATTTTTAACGTCCCCCGGTACCCCGCTTCGGTCGGTTCGTTGATCCCCGCGGGACGCGCGGGATGCAGATGTATCCGCCTCAATGGTATTTCCGGAAGGCAGTCGGCAGGCACATTGATCCAGCCCGAGACACGTTGATCAAGAAATTCCGGCGGCAGGGCCTCTTCCAGACCTTGCGCCATACCGGTCCCCGCCTTACCTGCGCCCACAACCAGAACCCGACCCAACCCGGCCAGGGGAATCACCTGCTGGCAGACGCGTAAACAGGTTTCCTCCAATCGGACCGCCTGCGCGACAAGACGCCGGGAGTCGACGGCGTTCACGCCTGCCCGCCAAATGGCCATGGCATCGTTTCGAGCCTGATGAACGGATTGCGGATGCATGGGGAAATTTCCTGCTCTGTACGCGCACGGTATTGCGAGTACCATCGTAGACCAGTTCTTGTATATCATCTCCGCCAGCATGATAGCAAACCGTGCGCGAGTTGATTCCAGACCGGCCTGTTTCGCGGGGAATGTACCGATCTTGCCGCCGGAATCAATAATTTCGGCCACAATCGATGACTTGCCACAACGTAGGATTGCATTTCCCGGCTCGGCAAACGAAATTATCTTCAGTGAACACGATCGCCGCGATCGAAGCACCAGTTTGAACTTGACACGATTCGGGAACGAAACATGCGAGGCTATTTTCTGCACTGCTGTGGCTGGACTCTGGTTCTTACGGGAATGCTTCAAACGGTTGCGGCCCAGGGATTGGTGTGGAATCTCCCTGAATCGGGGACGTGGGCACGGTATGCAGGCGAATATCGCCAGGTGACCGTCCGGCCCACCAGCACGGAAGGTGATTTGACCTTGCAATGGCAATGCCTTCTGGAAATCCGCTGCCTCGAACGGACCACCGCGGAATGGAAAGGCGAGCAGGTTTCCTGTGTCTGGCTAGAACTGGAATCGCAGATTGGCCAGCAAGTGGACGGCCAACTGGAAACGGGACCAGGCTCGGTACGTCTTTACAAGATCCTGGTTCCCGAGCAGGAAGTGATCGGCAAGGCATTTTTCGACCTGCCCATTCCCCGGGCTTACCTGCCCGTGGTTCAGGGCTACCGAAAAATTGGGGAGGGAGACGTGCAACCGCTTCAGGGAAATGTTTTTCAAACCTTTCCGGTGCTGTCGCAGGTACTGATCAACGAACAGGCGAAAATTGCGGGAGAAGATACGGTAACCGTTCAGGCCGGGAGTGCGGATGCCCCCCGTGAGATTGCGGCGACGCGCATCGAAAACAGCACCGTGATTGAAGAACTTTCCTCCCGCAGCACCAATAATACCACGCTCTGGATCTCGGACGAGATTCCCTTCGGTTCGGTTCGGTGGATCGTACGCACCGAACGTGAAACCAAGACGCTGGTGGATACACGCGATCTTTTCAAGAAACACTCTGAATTCAGTGTCGAAATGAATCTGGTGCAAACAGGCTCGGACGCAGCCGCCAAACTGAACACCCCCTGAGATTCCGGCACGCCTCCCAGTACGGATACGCACGGAGTCCGTGGATGGTTTGATGCGGAGGCAACCTGCCCCGGTATGTGTGTGGTTCAGTAGCTGCGTGGATACCACATGAATGGTACGCAGAGCGTACCCTACGAAAAATTCAAGGCCCGATGCGGATTCGAGTCGCGTGGCCGATACCGGTGGAGATCATCCGTAAAGTTCATACAGTCGCAGGCCTAGAATCAGCACGATGGTCGTGATGGCTCCGGCCAACAGCAGAAAGCAGGCGGCGGCGACCATCGAGATCAGCCGCGTGATTTCCTCGTCCTGTCGGCGATCGAGAATCTCTCCCAGTTTCTGTGCGGTGAAGCACAATAATTCGCTGCTGATCGCAATGACCACGCTGAGCAGCAGCAACGCCCATTGCATGCCGGAAAGTCCCAGCACGACGGAAATGCTGATCAGCACGCTCGTGGTGAAGAAATAGAAGAACAAGGCGGAGTTCGCGCGGAAACCGGCGGTGAAACCTCGCTCTGCCTCCACCACCCGTTGCCGCCAGGCCGATCGGCTGATCTGCGCTCCAGTGATGTGTTCCAAATTCAAACGCGACGAATTTCGCATCCTCCGCTCCGATTAGCTTCACGGATTTTTGAGTCGATCTGTTCCTGCCCATGGAAATAACCGTCCAACGGTCAATTCGACGATGAGGGTGATTTCATCGGGCATGCCTGCACGCTTCTTTCCCGACTATCTTGTTCCCAAAAGGGAACTCAACTGATTCGAGGATCCATTCAATGGTCCCAGACGAGGTTCAATCATAAAGCCCAGCCCGAAGTTGCCCTTGCTGCTGTCCACGGACATGCCGACGTGTATCAGGAAGTCGGCACGCACCCCGGTGATCGTCAGGGATTGCCCCCGGTCCTGATTCTCCGCAATGTCGTATGCCGTTCCCAATGTCGCAATCCATTTTTCGCTCATGGCATAGCTCACACTGCCCGTCAACAACTGGCTTTCCAGTGGGCCGGCCTGGATATTTCGATATCCCACGTAGACGCTGCCTCGCGTGCTGCGTTGACTCAGGAAGCCGACATCCCACACCTGGGGGGCGTCGTCGAAAAAATCAAACTGTCCGTTGGCGAGAAACTTTGTGCGTGCCCCCACATCCCACATGTAGTTGGCGGTCAGCAGTCCGAAACTCGTTCCGAAATTGTCATCGCCCGGATTAGGGAAGTACGTAATTCCCAGGTCGAGTGTCATCCAGTCCTTGATCCGTTGACGCTCTGGCGGGCCGACTTTGGTTTGCAGGCGATGGTTCCAGTTCAGCCGCAACGCATGCTGGTCATCCACCAGTTCAAAATAGGGAGAGGAAACATTCCGCGCGGCTCCCGATCGGACCGCATACCCCCGAGGATCAAACTGGGCCGGCAACATTGCCGAGTTCATCAAGCCAAACGTGTTGAAAATTAGCCGGGTGCGAAATCGTTCCTGCGCATTCTCTTCGAATTCGTTGTATTGCGGAATGTTCGAGAGATCCTCGGTGGAATCGGCGAAGTAGTAATCGAATCCCAGCGTCTGCTTGTGAGCCAGCCCATTGAGCCCCAGAATCTGATTGCGGACATTGGGGAACGTTTTCCAGAGTTGCAGATTGCCCCGCAGACCGGCGCTACCATAAAAGCGATTCAAACTGTTGCCCGTGAAGCCGTCGTCCTGCCAGTAAGCCGCTTCACCCAGAATGTAGGGATCGAGTTGCAATGGGCCCAGGGCAAACGGCACAGAGAGTTCATGCCGGCTGGAAAACACCAGGCCTTCCGCGGCAGGCATGTACCAGATTGGCACAAACAGATCCGCGGGATCTTCCGGCGTGCTTCCCGGGCGAAGCTGGCCATACCCCGCGGAGGTCCGCGAGCTGTACACCAGCCGATCCCACAACAACGGTTCCCCTAGAATCGTCAGGTCGCCGCGGGGGAGCCATTGTGTGTCGTACTCAAACTCGTTGAGCTGCACCCGGGTCATCAGCGAAGCGGCGACATTGTCTTCCACGTAATTCAGACCGAGCAGGGTTTCGTTATCCTTCCCCTGGTCCCATTCGCTTTCATAATACTGTTCCAGGAAATTCCGATCACTGAGCAGTCCGATTTCGGCAGTCCAATCGAGCTGGGAGCTCCATTGTTCGCGATGTCGCCACAACACGCGGCCACGGGTATTGTTGGCCACATCGAGATCGCGACGGTCCAGTCCCAGATTATCCCGGCCGAAATCGTTGATCCATACGGCCTCGGCTTCTCCGAAGAACCTGCCGGGCGTTCCCGGCGCCTCGATACTGGCATAGTTCGCATCGGTTCCCAGCCAGAAACCTCGTTCCGAATAGGCATGCAACTGCAGATTCCAGTCGGCCCCAGGAGTCGCCAGACCCAGTAATTTGGACATGTTCCAGATGGTTTTGACCTGAGCTCCAAGGATTTGGTCTCCCCCCAGCGTGATACTTTCAAGCGGTATATGCGGATCCTCGGCTGACATGCTCAAGAAGGGAGACATGAACACCGGAGTATTGCCGATACGAAAGCGGTTATCGAGACTGGTGATCCAGGGAGCGGGGTGGGATCTCGGTTGGTTGAGTTCGGGATCGATCTGGGAATTGCCGTTTCCAATCCAGCGCTGGTCATGGCGATTCTCGATGAAGATGTCTCCCGCTTCCATGCGGTAGGTTGGCACTCCGAACTCGCTGCCGGTTACCCAGGCATTTTGTGCGTGGAAGCTATCGTGGGAGAGCTGTCGAATCCGCTCGGCCCGGAGCTTCAAGGTTCCCTCCAGATCGGGAATTCGCACCCGCAGTTCTCCGTCGTGCAGGACCGCCCGATCCTCGCGAATGTCGTAGTAGGCCTTCGATGCCTTCAGGACATTTTCCCCCTGGCGTATTTCGATGTTGCCTTCCAGATACAACTGCAGAGGCGCATTGGCATCTTGAAACATATCCGGGCTGAATTGTCCCGACGCATTCGCCTGGGTCCAGATCACGACCTGATCGGCGGAAAGATCCAGCGTGCCCGTGCCCAGTCCACGAATATCGGGCATTCCCTCAATGACGATATTCACACCCTGCGTGATCACCGTGACCTGCTCGGGAGGAGAGGTTTCGTTCGAGAGAAAGCTGGAAACACTGAATCCGACTCCAAAACTTCGCGGGGAGACCACCACATGCCGACTTCCCGTCGCCGGCAGAACGGGATTCAGGGAGTCGAAATCGACCTCCGGCCCGAACAGTGGCTGAGACCGACCTGGCGGAATCAACTCCGGTTGATTCCAGGCCGCCTGAGTGATTTCGCCCCGTGCCAGCAGGGCCCGCTTATGCAGGGGATCCAGGTCTCCATTTGCAACGTGGCCTGGGTCCGTATGCCGGGCTTCCATGGTCACGCCGACCGAGGAATACAACTCGATAAACATCGATGCGGGCAATCGTTCCGAACTGGGCGTCAAAACGACATCACCTTCCGGATACACCAGCAACCGTTCCACGGTACGGCCCTGACGCTGCACCCTCGAACGCCAGACAACCATTTGCCGAGCGGTCAGCTCCCACTTCCCCTGCCGTATGCGACACCTGTCCCGCAGCACAAATACGCGAGCCTCGTCGGGGATGCCCTGGCCCGAGCGGCTGACATCCTCCGTGCCAGCCAGACGCTGCGTCACATCGATGGCGGAAGGAGTTTCCTCGTGCAAGTATTCACAGCTTAACACGATGGGGTCGTGTTCGGTGGGGACAGGCTGGAGGTTTCCGGCGGCCACCTCGGACGATGTCCCTGTCAGAAAGCCAGGTTGCGTGCGTCCTGAAAACTCTTGTCCCCAGGCCACTAGACTCAGGCAATACAGACACACGCCCGCACAGACCGACCACAGGCCGGACGGTTGCAAGTTTCGTCGATATGGCGGAAACCTGGGTGACATTCAGGAATGGAATCTTCGGGCAATGAAAGAGGACTCCGGATTGAAAACCGTGTCGCAGTCACGCGTCTACCATATCCTGTGGTCTGACGCATAACGGACACAATCTGTTCTCAGCCGGTCGCGCGGGAGTATAGTTCAGCCCGAGAAAAGCGGTCAACGGGGATTCCCGTTGCAGTGTCGGTTGTAAGTCTCACAAAAACAGCGACTTAGGCGATTTGACGCATCGGGACCAGGCATGGCTTTTTGGAAAATAACCCGTTGCGAGCCCCGCGGCGAGTGGCGCATTCATTTACGCACTTTCGCGTGCCAAGGCTCTGGAGGGGAAAGGATTCCCTGGCAGGGTTGTCTCCGACAGGGATAACTCCTATCGCAGGAATTGGTTACGTCCCGTGTCATGCCGCGGGAACGGCTGCTGAGGAGGCGTTATTTCAGTGGAATCTGGCCATCGAGGTAACGCCAGTTCTTCAGAAAGGAAACTAGATCGATCATCTGTTCGGGGGTGATGTTTTTCTCCATGCCGTTAGGCATGAACGAGATACCATCTGAGGCAAACTCGTCGATTTCGTCACGTTGCAGTGTACGGGCTTCCCCTTTGGCCTGTTTCAGGGTGATGGCGAATGGCGTTTCCTCCGCCAGAATTCCGGTGTAAATCTTTCCTTCGAGAGTGACGGCTGTGTAGCTGAAGAAGTTGTTGTCGATAGCTCGATTCGGATCCAGAATTGAAACGAGCAATTCGTCGGCACGCTTGGTGCGTGTGTCGCTGATATCGGGGCCGACATGCACACCTTCTGCGCCAATTCGGTGGCAAGTCGCGCACTGGGCGCGAAACACTTCCTTGCCCCGCAAGGCCTGTTCGTTATCCAGAGCGGCTTGAGCCAGGAGTTGCCCGTAGCTCGCCAACACCTGTGTGCGATCCGTCGATTTCGTCCGAGCCTGTAATTCCGCCAGTAAACGTTTTATCTCGGGGTCGCTGGAGCGGGAAACCCGGGTGAGTTGATCGGCCGCCAGTTCCCGGAAATTCAACCGGCCAGAAACCATGCTCTCCAGCAGCAGTTGCGATGAGCGCGGGGCTGACAGGCAGAAATCGATCAGTTCACGACGCATTTGCGGCGATTCCGAACGGACCATCTCCACGAACATCCCCTCGATTCCAGCTTCCGGATTCAACGGTCTGCCTGGCAAGGCAGACAGGGCCGCGGTTCGCAAGGATCCCGGACTTTTTTTCGCTTGCGCGATCTCCAGAAACCTTGCCGTAATGGCCTCATCCGGCAAGTGACGCAGCGTACCGATGGCCGCAGCCTGGAGAGGGTAATCGCCACTGTTCAACTGCTGCATTAACTGTTGCACGAACTGTTGATAGGGCGAATTCGCGGTCCAGTCGGTTTTCTGCTTACCCTGCGCGCCCGTGAGATGGGCCTGCAGCGAACTGCCGCGGGACCGCAAGCCGACGCCGAGGCCACGAACAATCGCGGCGGAAACGTCCGCCGACCGCGCGGCCAGATTCGTGTCGCCCCACAGCAGGGCCAGTGTCTGTTGGACCATCTCGGGTTGATTCAGGCGTCCGATCATCTGGCTGATTTCTTCGGCGTACTGCACCGAAGGAGCAACAGCCTGCGTCGAAAGTTCGCCACGGGGGTTCGAGCCGGAGATGGAATTCAACTGGCTCAACATCTCGGGGAGTTCACGTTGAATACCCAGCAGCGAGGCTTTCCGCAGCCAGGCATCGCTCGATTCCGATTGTGCCAGCACCGCATGCAAGGCCTTGGTGGTTCCCTGGGGGGCACTGCCAAGAAATTGGCGCGAGGCAATCAACGCCTGGAATCGCACATGGGGATGGGCATCTTCCAGGCAGATCAGCAGGGCCTGTTCCAAACCCTTCCGGTCGATTGTTTCGGGCAGTTTTCCAGCGCGATTCAACAGGCGATCCGCGATCAGGCACCCGCGGTGACGCACGAGCGGACTGCCGTGCTGCAGGGCAGTCAACAATTGCGGTTGGGTCAGGGAATCAAACTGGGCTAGAAGCGAAATCAACAAGCAACGGGATTCCGGAGAACATTCCGATGCCAGCAGTTCCGTCAAGAGAGGCACGAGGTCGCGGCGTTGATCCTGACTGATGAGCCGTGCTGCGGTCTCGCGCTGCCAGGAATTTTCATGCAACAGCCAGGCTCGCAACCGGGCGGAATCGTCCACGCGCAAGGTTTGAGCCTTCAGGGAAGCGGCCGCGCCCGGTTGCTCGGAAATTCGCCAGATCCGACCACGATCGTTACCGAGAGTCAGATCGGGGCGGGTTTTCAGTTCATCGGGCATGAATTGGGGATGTTCGATCACGGCACGATACATATCGAGGACATACAAACAGCCATCCGGTCCTGTTTTCAGATTGACGGGACGAAACCAACTGTCGCTGCTCGCCAGGAATTCTTGCTGTTGATGCGGGTTGACTGCTTTGAAGGTTGCCCCGTGAATGGCGAGAGAGTCTCCATGCACCAGGTTGGCGGTGGGATCACAACAGAAAATGTGGTCACGATAGATGTCGGGCAAGGCACTCCCCTGGAAACTATGCACACCACAGGCGGCGGTGAACTGCCCGGCGTGTAGATTCGAGGTGGTCCAGTTCTCGGTGAGCGGAAACAGGCGGGAATCGGCTCCCGAAGGCGAAACATCGTTCACCAGGGACGAGACAATCAACAAGGGTTGGGAGGCTAGGTGCTCGAACTGGAACATTACCTGCATGGCCGGGTTGCGGTTGGAACAGATCAGGCGGTTGCCCCACCCGTCGAACGACATGCCGTACTGGCCATTGCCCGCGATCGATTCACACTGCCCCGTATGGGGATGAAATCGAAAATCCTTGCCTCGCAGGGAAATCGGCTCTGCCAACTTGGGCCAGGCGGGATGCACCACATTCACTTCGCCTCCGCGCAGACCGTTTGAAATATAGATCCAGCCATCCGGTCCGAGCGTGGGATGATTGGCTCGCAATTGGGGATTTTCCTCCGCGAACCCTTCCAGCCAAACTTCCCGATGATCCATGCGGTCGTCTCCATCGTTGTCCCGCATCCACTCGATTTTTCCCGCCAGGGCCACGATGACTCCCCCTTTCCAGGGGAGCAGACTGGTGGCGAACAGCAACTGGTCCGCAAACACCGTCGCTTTTTCGTATACCCCGTCGCCGTCGAGGTCCCGCAGAATTTTGATGCGGGAGATCGGAGGCTGGCCTGGGGCGGGGCCATTGGGGTAATCCCGCATTTCAACCACCCATAACCGTCCCTGCTCATCAAACGCCAAGTGCACGGGATCGACAATTGTTGGCTCGCTGGCTGCCAATTCAATCTGCAGGGGAATTGCCGTAACAAACAATTTCCGCGCCTCTTCCGGCGACAGGGGCTCCGCTGCAATACCACGAGACATCAGGCCGGCGGAAAAAATGCCGACCAGCAGCACGAAGGTAACCAATTGTCGTGGATGACCATACATGAACAAACTCCTCGGAAGTAACAGGAATTCGCGGATAAATCGTCTGCCGTAGCATGAGGTTTGAACGATACGGACTCATGTCTTGTTCTCGGTAATGCGAAACTTGCCACGCAAGGCTGCCGGCATGCACCCCCGGAACCAACATCAGGATTTTATGATATCCTCTTCCCCTCGCGGACAACAGTCTTACGCCGAAAATGGGAGCGGGCACAGCACGTCGCCGCAATGGCGGGGCGAATCGCCAAACGAGCAGCGAGGGGGCCGCTCTGCCGTTTGCATACCCACGCTGCCGACGTGGCGCGACTCGTTAGTTCGGGAATGCACCGCCGAGGCCCCGGAGGTTCGCGAAGGCGTTATTTTCTTGTCTCGTTTCCTGAAAAGTATTGTTACACCCTGAAATCGATAATCGCCGCAGGAGGTTTTAACACAACACAATTCTCCGCGGTGAATCTTGATACTACACCGAAAACGCCAGAACTAACCCGCGCTCGCACTGGCGGACAAGCCGGCTAGTGGCCCCCGGAGAATCCATCGCGCGGGGATGCCGCGGGTCACCCATGCCGGAGTGTAGGCCGTGAGCTCCTCAGTTTCCCGTGGGGGGAGGTGGAGGGGGAGCGGCGGTGGCGACATTCAACGCGGGGATCTGTTCGTAAGGAAGCCAGGCTGCCATGCCCTGGGTCCAGACTGGCGTGCCCGGCGCGATCTGTCCGCTGGCGATTCCCTGTTGAATTTGTCCCAGCGAAAAGGGGCCCTGCGTCTGTCCATTGATTGCCAGATGCCAGGCCGAGGGGAGAGGCGGAGGGACAACTGCCCCCCCTGCCCCTGCCAATGCGGGGTTGTTGATCATGCGATTGGCCATGGCAAAGCCCATGCCCAGCCCCATTCCTTCCGCCGCCCCGCCCGAAGCTGGGTTTTCCGCGGCGGACAGCATGGCTTTGCCCATTTGAAACTGCTGAAACTGATTCATGTCGCCAATCACGCCCATGCTGGAACGCGTGTCGATTGCTTTTTCGACTTCCTCGGGGAGCGAGATATTCACGATGAATAGCTGCGGCACTTCCAATCCGTATTCGTCATCGATTCGTTCACAGACGGTTTTGCGCAGCGATTCGGAAAGATTCGAATACTGCGAAGCCAGATCGAGTGCCGCAATTTTTGATTCGCCCAGCAGATCCGCAAAGGCGGTGACAATGATGGAACGCATCAACTCGGTGACTTCGTCGGCTTCGAATACGCCATCGGTGCCGACCAGTTCCTTCAGCAGGGCTCGCGGGTCGGTTGCTCGCAAGGCGTAAGTGCCAAACGCGCGCAGCCGAATGGGACCGAAATCGGCATCCCGCATCATAATCGGGTTGGGGGTTCCCCATTTCAGATCGGTCAGCTGTCTGGTGCTGACAAAGTAAACTTCCGAACGGAAGGGACTGTTGAATCCATACTTCCAGCCTTGCAGCGTGGACAGAATGGGCAGGTTATCGGCGGTCAGGCTATAATTTCCCGGTTCGAAGACGTCCGCAATTTCGCCGCGATGGACAAAAATGGCCATCTGCCCGGGCCGCACGATCAACTGGGCCCCGTTTTTGATTTCGTTGTGGTAGCGGGGAAATCGCCAGACAAGGGTGTGTCGAGAATCATCGATCCACTCGATGATATCAATAAATTCGCCGCGAAGTTTATCTAAAAGTCCCATCTGGTGTACTCCCCAGGAAAGTGGTTTCTCGCCCTGAAACGGATAGGTCGAACTCTAAAATTCACGCGGATTCATGCAGTAATGGCTCGTCCCGTGCGCGAGGGCAACACGGCCATCTCTTGGTCTGCGCACTCTGTTACTCTTGGAATGCCCTCTGAATACTCGAAAACTGATTTCACTCTTTCACTTCGGACAACTATCATAAAGAATTGATGGTCGACCGGAAACAGAAAGTGGTCCGGCCACACGGAAAGCTAACGAAAACCACCCGAATCGGGATCACGCGACGATGAAAATTTTGCTGGCAAATCCACGGGGCTTCTGCGCCGGGGTGAACATGGCCATTCAGTGCCTGGAAGAATGTGTCCAGATGTTTGGCCCTGAAATTTACGTCTACCACGAAATTGTTCACAATAAATACGTGGTCGACCGTTTTACGCAGCAGGGAGTGCAATTCGTTAACGCCGTCGAGGATGTTCCCGAAGGGGCGATTTTGCTTTACAGTGCGCATGGTGTTTCACCCGAAATCCGGCAGCAATCCCGCAACCGTAATTTGCGGACGATTGACGCCACCTGTCCCCTGGTGACCAAGGTCCACATGGAAGCAATCAAGTATGCTCGGGGAGGTTACCATATCGTGCTGATCGGGCACGAAGGGCACGATGAAGTGATTGGGACGATGGGTGAGGCCCCCGAAAGTATTACGCTGGTCGATTCCCCCGAGGAGGTTGATAAGCTCCCGTTTCCCGGCGATGCCAAACTGGCCTATCTCACACAAACCACGTTGAGTGTCGAAGAGGCAAGTCGCATCATTCAACGATTGAAGGAGCGGTTCCCCCAAATCGAATCCCCGCCCAAGGAAGATATCTGCTACGCCACGACAAACCGCCAGCATGCGGTTTCGGCCCTGACACCCCAGGTGGATGTCGTCCTCGTGCTCGGTAGCCAGAATAGTTCCAACAGTCAGCGATTGAAGGAACTGGCCGCCGCCGTTCAAAAGCCGGCATATTTGATTGATGGCGCGGCGGAAATTCAAATGGAATGGTTTCGCCCGACGGATGCCGTTCTCATCACCGCGGGGGCCAGCGCGCCGGAAGTGGTGGTTCAGGGAGTTCTCGATTTGTTGCGCGCCGCCTTTCAGGCGACAGTGGAGGAAGTGGTCACTCGCGAGGAACATGTCACGTTCCCGCTCCCCCGTGAACTGCGTCAACTGCAAAGACAAAGCTGAGGAGCGGGCATGTCTCAGACCGACTCGCGGGAGTTGCGGAGCTACCTGGCCGTAAACCTGGTACGTGGACTGGGGCCACGTCTGCAGACGGTGTTGCTGGAACGCTTCGGTTCGCCGGCGGGAATCTTGCAGGCCAGCCCGGAGGAACTGTCTTCGACCCCGGGCATCGGACGAAAAATCCTCGAGGAATTGAGACTGCATAATCATGCCGACATGGCCCGTCGTGAACTCGAGGAATGCCGACAGCTCGACATCACGCCCCTCTCCCTTGCCGACGAAAACTATCCAGTGGCATTGCGGGAGATCGCCGATCCCCCGCTGATTCTGTACCAGCAGGGGGCACTGTTGTCCGCCGACCAACTGGCGGTGGCGATCGTCGGTTCCCGCAATTGTACGATGTACGGGCGGCGCATGGCCGAGCAGCTATCCGCGGGGTTGGCCCGCGCGGGGATCACGATTGTCAGCGGGCTGGCTCGCGGAATCGACAGCTTTGCTCATCGCGCGGCGTTGCAAGCGGGAGGGCGAACGGTGGCCGTCTGTGCTTCGGGCTTGAAGGAAATCTACCCGCCGGAACATCTCAACCTGGCGAGTGAAATTTCCAGGCAGGGAGCCGTGATTTCGGAATCCCCCTTGTACCGCAAGCCCACGCGGGGGCTATTTCCCCAGCGAAATCGGATTGTTTCCGGCATGAGTCTGGGAGTGGTGGTGATCGAGGCTTCCAGCATCAGTGGCACACTGCATACGGCTCGGCACGCGATGGAACAGGGACGCGAGGTGTTTGCAGTCCCGGGGCCTATCGACAGCCGGGAAAGTGAAGGCTGTCATGCACTGATCCGCGACGGCGTGAAACTGGTGCGGGGAGTGGACGACATTCTGGAAGACTTGGGACCTCTCGTTCAGCCCGTCCGCAAATCGGCGGTACAGACCAGCCCGAATCGCACGGCATCCGTGGAAAGCAGCGATTCGCGCGAGGTCGAGGTGCGGAGTCCACGGGAAGTGAACCTGACCGAGCAGCAATCCACCATTCTGAATCTGCTGCACGATGCCCCCATGCTGGTGGATACCGTCATCGAACAATCGGGGCTGGAACCTTCGCGCGTGTTGTCCACGCTGACCGTCCTGGAAATGAAACGCCTGGTCCAGCGACTGCCGGGAAATCAACTGCTGCGCATGCCGCGGTGAATGTTGCGGCGAGAGGTCTCGGCGAGGCTAGCATTGGCTGAAAAAATGCAGTAGGTAAAACAACAGGCGATGCCTCGAAAGACATCGCCTGTTGTTGAATTTGTATTAGACAACAGCCTAGCGGACAAACTCCTGCAACTCAAATTGAGCGGCCCGGAAAGCGGAAAGGTGCGAGGCGCCCGTTTTGAGGCATGCCTGGAAATGTGGATCCGCTTCGCTTTTTCCCGTCAGATTCGACTGTCGTAAACCGATGAAGTAGTGGGCTTCGCAGGTCTGGGCCGTGGAAACTTCGGGGCTGTCCGGATTTACGCTGGAAAGCAGTTTCTGGTCGTCTACCTTGCCCATCAGGTACAGCGTTAACAGATCGATCCAGTCCCGTTCCGTGGTCGGTTTTGCCAACGTTCCCGCATATCGGCTGTTGGCTTCCTGGACCTGCCCGGACAACACCATCGAGGCGTAAATCCAGGGATCAAGGAACCGCAACTTCCCATTGATGTTAATGGCCTGGTCAAATTGTTCATATGCCTTGTCGTACTGCTTCAGGAAAAAGTAGGCGAAGCCCAGATCCGCATAGGCGAGCGGATTTTTAGGGAACAATTCAATGGCTTTCTGGTAATCGGCAATGGCCCCCTGGGGATTCCCTTGACGCAGTCGCGTGTTGGCCCGCAGCCCCAGCACGGCAGGGTTCTCTGGTTGCAATGCCAGAGCGTTGGTAAAGGATTTTTCCGCTTCCGCGACGCTGCCGGATTCCATCTGCAAATAGCCCAGATTGATCTGGGCCACGAAGAACTTCGGTTCCAGTTCGATGGCCTTCTTGAAGTCAGCGATGGCCTCGTCGATGTTGTCGAGTTGCTTATGGAACATGCCGCGATTGTTGTAGCCGATCGGATGCTTGGGGTACGCATCGATGAACTTCTGATAGGCTTGCAGGGCCAGCTCATTCTGTTCCGACATGGCATACGCATCGGCCAGAGCGGTCAGACCTGCCATGTGCGTCGGTTCCAGTTGCAAGGCGGCCAGGAAGTCGGCGACGCCTCCATCGACGGTATCTTCAAACTGCAATTTGGCCAAACCGCGCTGGTAGAGCATGTTGGCCTTGTCGGAGGGGGGCATTTCAAGCCGGTCGATGATTTGCGTGGCCACGGTGACCGAAGTCTGCACATGTTCGGGACGATCCTCCAGCAGGGAGAGATTCGTCATGCCGTACAAATACGGCAGATAATACTTGGGATGCTTGGATTGGGACGCCTCGATGGCCGCACGCGCATCGGCCACGCCGTCGCGAACCATTGCCGCATCCCCCGATTCCACGCCCAGTTCAACGCGGGAAGAGGCTCGCAGGAACAGCGCCACATCGTTTTTCGGGTTTGCCTTCACCAGGGCGTCCGCAATTTTCAGAGCATCCTGATAGCGGTTTTCGTCGTATGCCTTTTGGGCATCTTCCACGGTCTCGGCAGCGAATTGAGCTTTTACGTCGACCGGACTGCTGGACAGTCCTAACACGGCCAAGCCGACCATCAACCAGCGTTTTCCCATACTTGTGGAAAGGGATGGTGTTCGCACGTTAAATTCCTTCCTTAGAAATATAGTCTTTTCTGCCGACTCTATCCGGCAGTTCCTCATGTCTCGATACACCTCCTCAGTGGATCGAGAGCACCTCTGTTTTGAAAAGGCCTGTATTTGCTACAGCGCCTGCACTACATACAGGGTGTGGGGAAATGGCGGGCACAACATGCATGCCTTTCCCCGGATGATGCGTTATGTTGATAAGCTCGGCAGAATGCGTCAATGTCAGAATCCAGAAAAAAGTCTCGGGGTGTCGGATTCCCCGCAACGAACCGTTTCGTTACCATCATCGCAGGATTTCTGGATTTGCCCTGCCTCCGTTCCAAGTCTTGGCCGACCGTGAATTTACACTTCGATCCTGTCCGCCTGTCCCTGGTGATTCCGACGCTGGACCAGTCCGGCGCGGAAAAACAGTTGACCTTGCTGGCGTTGAACTTGCCGCCGGAACGTTATCGGGTCGAGGTGATTGCGTTGAATCGGGGGGGGTATTACGAGGAACCCTTGCGAGCAGCGGGAATTCCCGTGCACATTCTGGGGAAACGCTTCCGCATTGATCCTGTCGCTCATTATCGGTTGGGGCGCGTGCTAAAAAACAGCCAACCTCAAATCGTCCATGCGTGGTTGTTTGCCGCCAATTCGCATGTCCGCCTGTTGAACTCCAGCCGATCTGCCTGGAAATGCGTCGTTTCCGAGCGTTGCGTGGATACCTGGAAGGCCGGTTGGCAACTCGCGCTGGATCGCCGTTTGATTCCCCGCACGGATGCGATGGTGGCGAATTCCCGGAGTGTCGCTGAGTTTTATCGGGGTGTTGGTGTCCCGGACGAACTGCTGCACGTAATACCCAATGGCGTGGAAATACCAGCGGTAGCCGATCGCACGTCGACAGGCTATGCCCAGGAACGTCAGGCCTGGTTGCAACGCTGGAATTTTCCAGCCGATGCCTTTGTGATAGGTTTCACGGGGCGACTGGCTGCCCAGAAGAAGGTGGACACCCTATTGTGGGCTCTGCACATGTTGATGTTGATTCATCCCCGGGTGCGTGCCTTGTTTGTGGGGACTGGTCCGGAGGCGGAGGCGCTGCGGGAATTGGCACGGAATTTCGATGTTTGTCGGCATGTCTGCTTTGCCGGACACCAGGCCGATGCCACGGAGTATCATCGCTATTGGGACGCCTTTTGGCTGGCCAGCGACTTTGAAGGTCAGTCGAACAGTCTGCTCGAAGCATTGGCGGCGGGGCTTCCTGTCGTCGCTTCCGATATCGCCCCCAATCGAGAACTGATTCAGCCGGGGGTGACGGGATTGTTGGCCACTCCTGGAGAAACGGCCGATTTTGCACTGCAGATGCGTAAAATTATCGAACAGCCTGAATGGGCGGCGGCGTTGGGGGACCAGGCCAGGCGACGCATGCAACACGATTTTTCCGTCAGCCGGATGGTCCAGCAACACGATCAACTCTATCAGAACCTGCTGAAAACTCCCCTTCCGAGGGATTGAGGCAGGTCCACGGCGAACCTTCATGTGCGGATTGACTGGTGTTCTCTGGACGGATTCGCGACTGGCCGTGACGGCAAGTCAGCTTGAAGAGATGACCAACGCGCTTGCCCACCGCGGCCCGGATGGCGCTGGTTATCACATGGCACGGACGGAAAATGTCGGGATTGCCCTGGGGCACCGGCGGCTCTCCATTATCGACCTCGCCCAGGGGCAACAGCCCATGTGCAACGAGACGGGGACCATCTGGGTGGTTTTCAATGGAGAAATCTATAACTATCGCGAGTTGATTCCCGATCTGAAGGCGCAGGGGCACGTTTTCAAAACGTCCTGCGATACGGAAGTGCTGGTGCACTTGTATGAACAACATGGCCCCGGCATGCTGAAATTTCTGCGGGGCATGTTCGCCTTTGCCATCTGGGATGCACCGCGGCGGCAGCTTTTTCTCGCGCGGGACCGTCTGGGGCAAAAACCGCTGGTTTATCGGATGGAACCGGAGCGGTTCCTGTTTGCCAGCGAATTGAAGTCGTTGCTGCAACTCCCCGACATGCCCCGCCGGATCAATCGGCAAGCGATCGATTTGTATCTGGCCTATCAGTATGTGCCCCACCCCCACGTTATTTTCGAGGGCTTTCACAAACTCCCGCCCGGCCATTCCGCCCTGTGGCGGGACGGGCGTCTCGAAATTCAGCGTTACTGGCATCCGTCCCCCGTCGCGGCAACCGCACTCGGGAAGGATGTCCCCCCCTGCTCCTTCGCGGATGCCAAGCGTCAGCTGCGCGAGACGCTGACGGAAGCGGTCCGGCTGCGACTCCGCAGCGACGTCCCCTTGGGGGCGTTTCTTTCGGGGGGGATCGATTCCACGATTATCGCCGCACTGATGCAGCGGGAGTCCGGCCGTCCGATCGAAACCTTTTCCATCGGCTTTGAACACGCGGAATACGATGAACGCTCGTATGCCCGACTGGCGGCCGAGCGATTGGGCACGAGCCATCACGAACAGATCGTGCGGCCCTCCGCGCTGGAGATGCTCCCCCGTCTGGTCTGGCATTACGACGAACCCTTTGCGGACAGTTCCGCCATCCCGACAATGGCCTTGTGCGAGTTGACCAGCCGCGCGGTGAAGGTGGTGCTCTCCGGCGATGGGGGCGACGAATTATTTGTGGGCTACGATCGTTACCAGGCGGTCAGGCTGGGGGCGCGCTGCGATTTTCTGCCAGCCAGGGTGCGACGTCTGCTGGCCTCATCCCTGTGGCAACACTTGCCCACGTCGGTCAGTTACAAATCGATGTCGCGGCGATTGAAGCGTTTTATTGCCTCGCTGGCGTTGGAACCTCGCTTACGGTATCTGCAGTGGATCAGCCAGTTCCAGATGGAGGAACGGCAATCGCTTTACACGCCGGAATTTGCCGCGGATATCCATGCCCAGTCCGCCTCGGAATGGATCAACGCCCTGTATGCCGAGTTTCCCGATCTGGATATCGTCAGTCAGACGGCCGCGGTCGATCAACTGAGCTATCTGCCGGGAGATATCCTGACCAAGGTCGATATTGCCAGCATGGCGCATGGGCTGGAATGCCGCAGTCCCTTTCTGGATCACCGTGTTGCCGAACTGGCGAACCGTATTCCGTTGGCGTTCAAGCTGAAGGGCCGATTCGGCAAGTACATTCTGCGCGAGACCTTCCGCGACCTGGTGCCCGAACCGATACTGACCCGCGGGAAAATGGGGTTTGGCGTGCCAATGGACCATTGGTTCCGGGGTGAACTGCAGCCCTTGCTGCACGATTATCTGCTGGGGGACCGCCTGCTGGCGCGAGGCTACTTCCGCCGCGAAACCATCCAACGGCTGATCGACGAACATACCCGCAAGCAGCGCGATCACGCCTACCGCCTCTGGTCCCTGCTCGTGCTGGAAGCCTGGCATCGCCGCCACGTGGACGGAGAAACCGCGGAGGTGGCCGGGTAGTAAACGTGCGGATTGGTTGACTGCACAAATCCATAGATCAGCAGGCATTGTTGACAGCAGGTTGTATTTTATGAAATCATGCACTCAAGGTCTTGTGATTTCTTGCCAGTCAGACAGGGGACTCCCCAAAGGAACGCCATTATGCCTGTTTACCTTCCCACGCTGTCTCGTCGCGATTTTCTGGTGGGCGCGGGTTCCGCCGTTGTGGGACTGTCCGTGGCGCGGGCCGGTTTTTCCGCGGAGGGGGAGGCCTGCGAGTTGGCCTGGTTGTCGGATACGCATATTCCTTCCGCTCCCGATATCACGGCCCGCGACGTCAACATGACGGCGAATCTGCGGCAGGTCGTGGGAGAATTGTGCGGGCTGAAATCTCCGCCCGCGGCGGTGATCATCAATGGGGATTGTGCCTATCTGAAGGGTTTGCCGGCGGATTATGCGAATCTGGCCGACTGCGTGGCTCCCTTGCAGGCCGCCGGCATACCGCTGCATGTGACGATGGGCAACCACGACGACCGCCAGCCTTTATTCGAGGCATTAAAGGCGGTCCGTCCGGAAGCCTCTCCCGTGCAGTCCAAGCATGTCGGCGTGATCGAAACGCCGTATGCGAATTTGTTTCTCCTGGACTCGATGTATCAAGTGGATGTTGTAACGGGGGAATTGGGACAACAGCAGTTGACTTGGCTGGCCAAGGCGCTGGATGCGCGCGGCGATAAACCCGCCGTGATTATGGGGCACCACAACCCGCAATTTCAGGCTCCGCCCGAGGGATCGCGCTGGACCGGATTGCAGGATACGGCTGCCTTCCTCGAACTGTTGGCATCCCGAAAACACGTGCGTGCGTATGTCTTCGGGCATACGCACAACTGGTCGATTTCCCGGCGCGACACCCTGCACCTGATCAACCTGCCCCCCGTGGCGTATGTGTTTGGAGCAGGCAAGCCCAATGGCTGGGTGCATGCGCGACTCGACACAACGGGGATGACGCTGACTCTCCACACGATCGACAAACAACACCCCCAACAGGGAGAACGGGTCGAGTTATCCTGGTCGTAAGGAGAGGGCAGCCGATCGCAAGTGGAGCGAAATCAGGGCGTTTGCACGGAGTGCACGGCGCGAGCAGCGCCTCCTCGGCGCCAGTCTGCCGCGCCGGTCGCCGCCGCCGTATCGGGATCAATCGCGATGGCGTGGGCGGAACCCTGTCGTAGCGTGCGAGGCTGCGCGACCGTGTGGCCGCGTCGGATTAACTCCGGTGTCATCTCGCGAAAGATGCCCAGGTCGTCTCCCTCGAAGCGAATCACATCGGGAAACCACTGGTGGTGAAACCGGGGAGCATCGATGGCCTCGGGGAGCGATCTACCGAAGAGTAGCGTCTGGGCGAGTATTTCGGTCACGGTGTTGATGATGGTCCGCCCACCGGGGCTGCCTACCAGCAACACCACGCGTCCATCCCGCTTCACAATGGTTGGCGATTGCGAACTGAGCATGCGCTTGCCTGGCTGGATCTGGTTGGCGGGCGTTCCGATTTTTCCCTCGCGATTGGTGTACCCCGGATACCAGTTGAAATCTCCCATTTCGTTGTTGAGCAGGAACCCGCCACCCCGGACGACAATTCGCGAACCAAAACTTTCTTCCAGCGTGTAGGTATTGCTCACTCCCATGCCATCCGCGTCGATGATGGAAAAGTGAGTCGTTTCCAGGCTTTCGTAGGGACCATCGCTCAACGGTATGCCCCCCGCAAGCTCCGCGCTGGGAGTCGCCCGTTCCGGGTGAATCGTTTCCGCCAGTCGCCGTGCTTCTTCCGCGGTGCCGATATGCGGGGGGATCTCGATGAAATCCGCATCGCCCAGGTGAGCCGCCCGTTCCCGGAAGCCCCGGCGCATGGCTTCAACCATTACATGGACCTGGTCGGCGGTCCAGAGGCGGGCGGGATCATTAACCGGACGCAGCATTTCAATTATGCGCAACTGCTGCAACACGGTGATGCCACCCGAGCAGGGCGGGGGCGCGCCATAGAGGGTGTAGGGGCCGATGGTTCCAGAGATCGGCTTGCGCACAACAGGGGAGTAATCGCGCAAGTCCTCGGCGGTGATCAATCCCTCCCCTTGCTCCATTTCCGCAACGATCAACTGGGCGATTGATCCGAGGTAAAACGCCTCGGGTCCCTGCTCGGCGAGGCAGCGTAACGTACGTGCCAGATCGGGTTGTTGCAGCCGTTCGCCTGCTTGCCACGGCTTGCCATCGGGGTGGCCCAGCACGCGGCGTAATTCCGCGTACCGCTCGTCCTCCCGCACTGATTTTTTCACCAGCAGGCTATTCAGGGAATAGGCGAGGTAGTCGTCCACGATAAAGCCCTGCTCGGCCAATGCCACGGAAGGTTCCACCAGCACGCGCCAGGGGAGGGAACCATAAAGGCGATGGGCTTCGGCCAATCCTGCGATCGTGCCCGGCACACCCGCCATCCGGGCGTGATAATGATTCTCCCACTTGGAAAAACTGTGTACGTGTGCAGACGCGGGGGCCTTTTCCCGGTATTCGATGCACACCACGTCCTTTCCGGGCGGGGCCACCATCATGAAGCCTCCGCCAGCGATGTTGCCTGCTTCGGGCCAGGTCACTGTAAGTGCGATGGCCACGGCGACCGTGGCGTCGACGGCATTTCCCCCCGCTTCCAGAATGTCTCGCCCGATATCGGCCGCGAGGGGGGTTTGGGCCACCACCATCCCCTGCGTTCCCCGCGCGATCTGAACGGGAGTTCTGGCCGGAAGTTGTGGTGGTTCTTGTGCCCAGGTGGCGGCACAGCAGAGCAGGTTCCAAAAGCCGATAAGCCACAGCCACGCGTGCTTTCCGCTGTTGATACGCATCAGATGCATTTCCCCGTGAAAAATCCGTAGGTGACCGCGGGTGGTGAAGGCGTCGTCCCGCGCACAACGAATCGAGACTACTCGAGTTCCTCTGCCAGCCGTGCCAACCAGGCCTCAATTTGACTATCCGGGATCTTCAGTTTTCTGGTGACGGGTTGCACCACCGGATACCCTCCGACTTCGTCCTGGCTGTCGATAATCCTTCCCTGGCGTTGCAGCAGATTGGAAATGATGCGTTCATCCACCGCATCCCGTTCGCGAGGGCGGGCGCCGACGTGCCTGGCGATGTATTCCACCACCCGAGCCGCAGGCAACGGATTCAGGTCTCGCGGCCAGACCGGTCTGCTCTCCAGCAGGCGTACCTCCTTGCCCGTCAATGCGGTCTCCTGTCCCCGCTGGTTCTCTGCCAGATTGTCCAGAAGGAAAACCTCTCCGGGGCGGTCGACCATGGCCAGCCTTGGCTTGGTGCTGACGCCGGGGAGGAAGACATTTCCCACGACACTCACACGGGGCGGTTCGGGGGTGAGTCCCGTATTCACCCATTCCGAGGCCGCATATCCGAGTTGAATCGCATTGCTACCGGGATCGTAAATGACATTATTGACGATCACGCCCGTGGTGAAGGCCTTGAAATAGGGGTTGCGGGCGTTGTTGTGTGCGTACAGGTTCGCGATAATCGCCACATCGCGGCAGTTGTCGTGAATCAGCGAGCCCATGGAATGGGGTCCTTTCGCATGCGTGGCGTTTCGCAGCGCTTCGGCGATGAGGCAATGGCGAATCGTCACGCGATGACTGGTCTCCTCCGGCCCCTGATCGCGTGGGCCGGAAACGCTCACATTTTCATCGGTGGCCCAGGTGACCGAGCAGTGATCGATGAGCACGTTGTATGCCTCGCCACCGGAGGTCGAAATACCATCGACTTCCCAGCCGCTCTTCCGTGGTTGGCCGGCATCTCCCGGGCGGACCTTCATGTGCTGAATGACGACGTCATGCGTGGTGATGAAAATGCCGCCGCGAATCAGCGTGATGCCCGGAGCGGGAGCCGTTTGCCCGGCAAGAGTCACGAACGGTTCCCGGATGCGGAGCGATTTGCGATTCAGGTCGATTACACCGGCTACATCGAACACGATGATCCGCGGCCCCTTGGCCTCCAACGCTTGTCTAAGGGAACCCGGCCCCTCAGAGGCAAGCGTTGTCACCCGAAGAATGGAGCCCCCCTGCCCTCCAGGCGTATTGTGCCCAAAGCCACTTTCGAGAAACGGCCTGGTCTCGCCGCCCAACACCAGTCCCGAAGCCACCCCGTGACAAACCAGGCCTGTCAACAGCAGAAATCCCATGAGACGACAAGCAACGGCCATGCGCTGACTCCTGACACGGGAAACGGTTCCTCTCGGCGAAGTATCCGAAATGTATCCGCTATTCTGGCTTGGGGAGATGCGGAATGCAATTGCGGGGAACAGATCGGAGGTCTTGAATCGGCTCGGGGGCGATGGTGTCCGGAACGGTCCATTCAGGCCTGCGTGATTTTTTCCCGATACAGTTTGATGCCGCGGAGGGTGTAATCGTATCCGCTGTAAATGGTGATCAACAGGGCCAGGAGCAGAAAGGCATTTCGTATCTGCAGGAAGTATGGGAGTGCCGCGAACCAGGGATTCAGGCTCAACAGGCTGAGCGTGACCGCGATGCATTGATCGACCATTTTCCATTTGCCACTGGACGAGGCGGAGAAGTCGATCCCCTGCTGTTCGTAGAATCCACGCAGGCTGGTGACGTACAATTCTCGCACCACTACAACCAGGGTCAACCAGGGACTGACACCGCTGCCAGGATGCATTTGCAGAAACAGAAAGGCTCCGCAGATGATCACCTTGTCGACGAGCGGATCGAGAATCCGACCCAGCACGGTGATCAGGTTGTACTTGCGGGCGATGTAGCCATCGACGGCATCGGTTGCCACGGCGACGACAAACAGTACCGCCGAAGTGATCCACCAGTCGGTCGCGGTTATCAGGCCGAACAGGATGAAGGACAGCACCAGGCGCGACATCGAAATCAGGTTGGGGGTATTCCAGTTGCTGGCTGCCACGGGGGCCCTTTCAGTGGGGGATGTCATTTTCCTGGGGGGAAATCCGGCATCGCGGATAATGCTTCCTAGACCTCCAGGTCTTCGAGAACCTGTCCGATCAGGTCGTAATCCTGGGTGGCCAGAATCTCGACGGGGACGAATTCTCCAGTCGGTAAATTTTCTCCTTGTACGAACACCGTGCCGTCGATCTCCGGGGCATCCGCATAGGTGCGCCCCATCCAGACGTTCTCCTCGACCTGTTCGTCGATCAAGACATCCAGTTCGTATCCCACGAGGGATTCGCCGAAGGCAAAGGCAATCTCCTGCTGGTCGGACATCAGCGTATCGACTCTCTGCTGCTTGACTTCCTCGGGAAGGTGCCCTTCGAGCTTCACCGCGGGCGTGCCCGGTTCCAGCGAGTAGGGAAAGACGCCCATCCGCTGAAAGCGGGTCGCCTTGACAAATTCGCGAAGTTCCTCGAACTGCGTCTCCGTTTCTCCCGGAAAACCGACGACAAACGTGGTCCGCAACACGAGGTTGTCGATGCGGCTCCGCAGTTTTTCGACCAGTTCGTACGTCTTTTCCTGGTTGATGCGCCGCTGCATCCGCTTGAGAACCTGGCTGTTGATATGCTGCAAGGGCATGTCGAGATAGGGAATGATCCGCTCGGAACCCGCGATGCGGTCGATCAACTCGTCGGTGAAGTTGATCGGATACAAATACATCAGGCGAATCCAGTCGAGTCCCTCCACCTGTTCGAGTTGCCGGAGCAGTTCGGCCAGACGCACTTCGCCATAAAGATCCATCCCGTAGTAAGTGGTGTCTTGCGCGACGAGGATCAATTCCTTGACACCATCCGCGACTAGTTCCCGGGCTTCTTCGAGTACCTGCTCGATGGGCTTGGTGACGTGCTTGCCCCGCATCATCGGGATCGAACAGAACGTGCAGGTGCGATTGCAGCCCTCGGAAATTTTCAGGTAGGCATAATGCCCTGGCGTGATCCGCAGGCGGGCGCGGTCGTCCAGGGCGCGGATTGGCGCGGGCCGAAACACATCCCGATGGTCGTTGGAGTGACCGACCAGACGATCCGCCACCTGGCCAATTTCGTCCCGGCCGAACACGCCCACGATATGATCAATTTCGGGCAGCATGGCGCGCAGATCGGCACCGATCCGCTCGGGTAGACAGCCGGCCACAATCACCCCCCGGGTCTTGCCCTGCCGCTTCAATTCGAGCATCTCCTCGATGACGCCCAGCGATTCCTTGCGCGAACTGTCGATAAAGCCACAGGTATTCACAATGACAAAATCGCTCCCCTCGGGCTCGGAAACCAGAGCGTAACCATCCACCGCCAGGGTCCCCAGCATTTTTTCGCTGTCGACCAGATTCTTGGGACAACCGAGCGAGACGAAGGCGTATTGCCCCTTGCAGGGACCAGCGGACGGATTCGCCACTGGGCTGGTTTGTGCAGACAGATCAAGTATGGGCAATTGTGTCATTATGGTCTCGGTCGTAAAAATTCTGCTCTGGATGCTTGGGGAGTCCGTGAAACGTGTCGGGGTGGGGGGCCATGATGCGTGGCTGTTTGGCAACCAGCCCCGCTAAGACCGTGGCTGCTCCCTGCCATGGAGGATGGCCCTTTGCCCTTTCAACGCTTTGCATGGCGGCAATCGCCTGCGTTTCCCGGTTGCGAGATCATTTTACCAATTTTTTAGATCCGTCTCCCTGGGTTTCTCCCTGAATCCTCGTGGAAAAGGGAAAAAGACGGTTTGTCGGGCAGATTCATTCTATATATAAGCCGAGTCTGTTAGATCACTTCGCTGGCAATGGCGTCCGCAAACAGCCGTCCCTGATCCGTCAGGTAGACATGCGTAGAGGTTTCGTGAATCCATCGGCGGGCCAGCAGGCTGTCCAGTTCCTGCCTCAACAAAGCAGCGGCGTCCACCTGGGTGATTCGCTGAATCAGGGCTTTTTCGACTCCCCTGTTTCGCCGCAGCCCGATCGCAAACAACTCGCGCGCCCGCTGCTCGCCTGTCAGGTTGTCGCGGCTTTCCACCGGAGTGCAGCCGGCCTCCAGACGCTTCATCCAGGTGAACGGACTGCGATGATTGGTTTCCCGCTGGCCGGCCACAAACCGCGATGCCCCCGGCCCAAATGCCTGATAAGGGAGTCCCGTCCAATAGACATCGTTGTGCCTCGAATGCCAGTCCGGCAGGCAAAAGTTTGAAATTTCATACTGCAACATGCCGGCCTTGGCCAGCCGGCTCAATGTTGCCCGATACATTTCCGATTCCAGTTCTTCGTCGAGGGAATTCAGCACGCCTTTCGCCCGCGCCCCCCAGAAACGCGTCCCCTTTTCATACGTCAAGGCATATGTGGAAATGTGGGGGGGCACCAGATCGAGGGCTTGAGCCAAGGTTTGTTCCCAATGTGCCAGTGTTTGGCCAGGCAAGGCAAAGATCAGGTCGAGCGAAATGTTGGTAAAGTGTTCCCGCAGTTGCTCCAGTACCCGCAATGCTTGCAGGCTCGAATGGGCTCGCTCCAGCAGTTGCAGATAGCGGTCATCGAAACTCTGGACTCCCAGACTGATGCGATTCACCCCCGCCGCGGCCAGCAGTTGCTGCTTTTCCCGCGAGAACTGGTCGGGATTTGCCTCGAATGTGTATTCCGCTCCGGGATACAGCAGAAAGTAACGTGCCAGAAGCTCCAGTAGTTGGGACAATTCGGCAACCGATAACAGCGTGGGCGTACCACCGCCGATGTACAGCGTATCCAGCATTAAGGGTTTGCCATCCGGAGGGGCGGCCGCAGCGAGTTCGCGTTCCAGGGCCCGCAGGTAGCGAGGGACGAGTTCGCCTCGGTTGGCGATAATTGAAAAGTCGCAATAGCCGCATCGATGCCGGCAGAAAGGAACATGCACATATACCGAGCGAACCGGATCGTGGGCGTCCAGCGGCAGGAGGCTTGCCTCGGCAGCAGAGGGATCAGGGGGCATTCAAGGGGGTCCGCAGCCTTGCACCGTAAATCTTGAGAGGCTTGGGGCCATAGTTCGTATCGTAGACGCCGAGGATGATATCCCCTTCCGAATACGCTGGAAGTTCTTCGTTTTCAATCAACACGCGCCGGGCAATTTGCAGCGTGAAATGGGAATCGACCACGCGGACCGTCAGGGATTCATTTCCGCGGCAGATATACCGGGCAAATTCCCGATCCGTCGTTTCGATCCCCGCGTTTCCACGAAATTCGGAAATGTGCCAGGGGCTGCCGCTGGTTTTCAAATTCACGTTGTAGATGCCGTAACCATGCCCATTTTGGAAACCGAACAGCATGAACCAGCCCCCATGCCCTTCCGCATTAATGCCAAGTTCCAGTTCGAAATCTTGCGCGGTCCCCAGGTGCAGCGCTGCACTCCGCCCGGACGTTTGCTGCAACGCGCCTTTCACCATCCCCCATTCTCCGTCGCATACCACCTCGTTCAGCAGGTACGAGTCTTTGGGAAAGGCTCCCGTGATTTCGAATTGATCCAGCAGTTTGATGGGGGACTTCTGCAACGACTTGACCGGCCCACCCAGCAGGTATTTCCAGGGACCAAACTTGACAGGGGCGGCGGGAGCGGGGTCGTCCGCGCGGCTGGGAGTTCCCGCCGACTGAAATACTGCCAGCAACAGCAGGAGCTGGATCAAGCGTTGGCGACAAAAAAGGTTTTGCATGCCCGCATTCCGAGGCTAGAGTTGGAAGAAACCGAAGGTGAGACGTCCGGGATTATGGCATCATGCCCTTGGCGGCAGCGGATTTCAACTCCAGTGTTTCGCAAAGAGACCCTTGCCGGAGGCTCGTGCATTGCCGAGCATGGAAATTCGGGGGCCACTGGATCCTTCAGTGCCTTACGGGTTTCTCGTCAATAGGAGATTTCAGCGGGAAATTCAGAGTCCCACGGCCCGAGAAATAGACTGTGACAGACCGCTATTCATGCGTGGAAAGCTGATTCTGGGCAATGCTGATGGCCTTGATCAATCCCCGCGCCTTGTTGAGGGTCTCCTGATACTCCAGTTCGGGAACGCTATCGGCGACCAGGCCGGCCCCCGCCTGGACATACGCGGTGTTCCCCTGCTTCACCAGTGTCCTCAGGGCGATGCAGGTATCCATGTCTCCCGTGAAATCGATATAACCGACCGCGCCCGCATACGGTCCGCGGCGATGCTTTTCGAATTCATCGATGATTTCCATCGCCCGCACTTTCGGGGCGCCGGAAACCGTGCCGGCCGGCAAGGCGGCTCGCAAGGCATCGAGTGCGGTTAACCCCGGGCGCAACTGCCCGGTGACATTTGATGTAATGTGCATGACGTGGCTGTAACGCTCCACAACCATCACATCCTTGATCTCCACGCTATTGTACTCCGCCACGCGGCCGACGTCGTTGCGCGCCAGGTCCACCAGCATGACATGTTCGGCCCGCTCCTTGGGATCGGACAGCAACTCCGCTTCCAGTCGCTGGTCTTCTTCTTCCGTGTTGCCCCGGGGACGCGTTCCCGCCAGCGGGCGGACCGTTACCAGCCCGTTTTCCACCCGGGTCATAATCTCCGGGGAGCTGCCGACCAGTTCTACCTCGGGGGTGTCCACCAGAAACATGAACGGGCTGGGATTCACCACCCGCAACGCGCGATAAATCGCCAGGGCCGAGGCGGTAGTTTCCAGTTGCAATCGCTGCGACAGCACCACCTGGAAGATATCACCCGCCTTGATGTATTCCCGGCATTTCTCCACTGCCTCCTGATAGCTGCCCGGCGGGAAATTCGAAGTCCAGGGGGGCAAGTCGGCCTGGTCCAGGCGAATGTCCTCGGGAGGGATCGGGTGGGGATTCAGCGAAAGTTGCCAGCAGATTTCATCGACCCGGGCGACCGCTTCTTCCCAGGCCTCGCGGAGTTCCTGCCGGTCCACCCGGGCGAGCACCACCACCAGCACCGTTTTGCGAATATGATCGAAAATGACCATTTGATCGTAAAATCCGAACAGCAGATCCGGAATCCGACGGTCATCCTGGGGCGCGTGCGGCAGATTTTCGCTGTATCGGACCACGTCGTACCCCGCATATCCCACGGCCCCGCCACAAAAACGGGGCAATTGTGGGTGCGGCGCGAGGCGATACTCCTGGAGCAGTTCCGCCAGCTTCGCGAGGGGGTCGGCCAAGGTTTCCTCACGGGTCCCGTTGGTGTCCGTCAGGCGAACCTGGGTTCCAGAGGCCTGCAGAACCAGAAACGGGTTTGTGCCCAGAAAACTGTACCGCCCAATCCGTTCGCCGCCAATGACACTTTCAAACAGGAACGCGTACGCTCCCTTGTCCAGGCGTCGGTAGGCTTCCACGGGAGAGAGGGAATCCGAGGTCAACTGCCGATACACGGGAACCAGATTATATCCGGCTGCCTGTTGCCGGAATGTTTCGAAATCGGGAAGATGACTCATCGGATTTTCACGCTCTTAAAGGAAGGGGCGAGACCCCAGGGAGGCCCGGCGAGGTTCGGACACTCCCACCGCGGGAAAAGTTCTGGTTACACGGGCATGTTCAGCGGGCATAATCGATGGATCGCGTTTCCCGCAACACGGCGACCTTGACTTCCCCGGGGTACGTCAGCGTTTCCTCGATCGCCTTGGCAATATCCCGCGCCAGGGAAGCCGCCTGGCGATCATTCACTTCGCGAGGATCCACGATCACTCGCACTTCGCGACCTGCCTGCACCGCGTAACATTGATCGACCCCCGGAAAGCCGCACACCAGGCCTTCCAGTTCCTCCAACCGCTTGGTGTATTTCTCCAGCGTCTCCCGGCGGGCTCCCGGTCGCGCGGCGGAAATGGCATCGGCAGCGGCCACCAGTACCGTGTAGATGTAAGCCGGTCGGATGTCATCGTGATGGCCGGCAGCCGCGTGAACCACTTCTTCCCCTTCGGAATACCGCTTCAACAACTCGGCTCCAATGGCAGGGTGCCCCCCCTCCATTTCATGATCGGCCGCCTTGCCGATATCGTGCATGAAGCCGCAGCGGCGGGCCAACGTCCCGTCCAGTCCCAGTTGCTCGGCCATCATACCCGTCAAATGCGCCACTTCAATCGAGTGCCGCAACACGTTCTGGCTGTAGCTGACGCGGAAGTTCAGACGTCCCATCAGTTGAATCAGCTTGTCGTGCAGGCCTTGCACCCCCGCTTCCTGGGCCGCCTCGCGCCCCAGACGCATAATGCGCTCGTCGATTTCCTTTTGCGTCTCGGTGACAATTTCCTCGATTCGGGTCGGGTGAATTCGGCCATCCTGAATCAGTTTCTGCAGGGCCAGCTTGCCGACTTCGCGTCGCACGTTGTCAAACGAGGAAATGATCACCACCCCTGGCGTGTCGTCCACGATCACATCCACCCCGGTCAGCTTTTCGAAGGTGCGAATGTTGCGCCCTTCCCGGCCGATGATCCGCCCCTTCATTTCGTCGCTGGGGATGTCTATGCTGGCCACGGTGGTTTCGGAGGTGTGGGCGGAAGCATACCGCTGCACCGCCATGCCGATGACCTCACGCGCCTTGGTGTCGCATTGTTCCCGCAGTTCCGCCTCGTGCTTCAGGATCAACTCGCCCGTTTCATTGCGCAATTCGCTCCGCAGGCGATCCAGCAGCTTTTCAACTGCCTGCTCCTTCTTCAGCCCGCTGATCTTGTAGAGTTCTTCCTGCTCCTGCTTGAGGATCTTGCCCAGTTCCGCTTCCTTGCGTTCCGCCGTCTTCAGGCGTTCCGTCAAGCGGTTCTGAGTCGACTCGAGCATGCGTTCGCGTTTGCTGATATTCTCCTGCAGATCTTCCAGCGAGGATTCGCGCTTGTCCAGTTTTCGTTCCTGGTCGCGCAGTTCGTTGCGTTGGGATTTCAACTCCTGTTCGAGTTCCTCGCGGCGTTTCAGCACTTCTTCCTTAGCCTGAATCTCCCCTTCCTTGCGCAGGCTCTCCGCTTCGCGACGGGCATCGTCGATCAGTTGTTCCTTGGTGCGATACCCCGCACCCAGGCGAACCCGCTCAAAGGCCAGGCCCGCTAATAAGCCGACGACCAAAGTCACGCCGGCTGCAATATAAATTTCACCACCCATCGGGACTGCTCCGATGGAAGGCCTTCGTTACTTTACTCGTGACGGACGGGATGATCCGAAGGGAACCGATAATACTGGCAAGGATCAAATCGTGAAGGGAATGTCGAGTCTGGACACCGGAACGCTCAGGTCAGTGGCACGCGAACGCGGGGACGCCCCCGTGTCTTACCGTTGCGCGGGCGCAATTGACAGTCAGGGATGTTTCTGCCGGGGAAGAAGCATCCCCCCACCGTGGCTGAGGTATGAGCCCACCACCACAGACTGCGCAACCTCTCTACCGCTGACAGGCTCTTGCGAGCTTGCCACGTCAGAACAGTTGCCAGTAGCATCCACATCCAATGCATCATGGGTCCAGTTACCAACAACAAGTCTTTCCAGCTCCCAGCCATCCTCTGCCAGAAGATCGCCTCGGGAATCACGCGGAACGCCACGCACTCAGGCGTTTGCCTCGCACGCACCGCCGCGTCTCACTCCAAGACCGCGAAAACCCTGTTTTGCAACAGCCATTCCCGCGAGTTCCTCCGGCATTGTCATCTCCGAAATGTTTCGCCGACCCGATACGCGCTGTGTAATATGGGATCGGATCTCGAAGCATTCCTCCGTACGAGGTGACGAACGCCTCCCATTTTATGTAGAGGTTTGATAATGTAGCAATTCCTTCGGCGGAGCGATCATGCGCTCGCCGACGAACAACTGGTAACAATCCGTATCTTAACAGAGACCGGTACGGATTCAACTGACTGCGGTCCCAGCGTTTGGGGTGGCCATTTGCGTGCCGCCTGGTCGGCTGGCACTCTTGGTTCACGCGATCGACGGTGGATGTCTCCTTGACGTATTCCCTGCTTAACACGTTGCGGGACGCTTTGCAGAGGCTCGTGCCTCCCCCACGTGGCTGTCTGCTGGGTGTTTCTGGCGGCCCCGACAGCGTCGCCCTGCTGCGAGGCATGCTGCAATTGCAGGCGGAATTCGGGATGCGCGTGGAGGTTGCGCACTTCAACCATGGCCTTCGAGGGGCCGCCAGCGACGAGGATCAAGCCTGGGTCGAACAGTGCTGTCTCGAACTCGAAATTCCCTGTCACGTGGGATCCGCCGTGTTGAAAGCCGAGACACTTCCACGTGTTTCGCCTTCCGAGAATGCATTGCGGCAGCAGCGGCTCGATTTTCTCCTGGCCACGGCGAGGCAACGTGAAATCGATACCATTTGCCTGGGGCAACACAGGCAGGATCAAATCGAAACTCTGCTGCACAGGCTGGCCCGCGGGACGGGAATGCGCGGCCTGGCGGGTATCCCCGCAGTTCGCCTCATGGCTCCGGGGTATCGGCTTTTGAGGCCACTTCTGGAATGTTCTCGGGACGAGATTCTCGCCTACCTGGCCAGTCTCTCCCAGGACTATCGCAACGATCACACCAACGATGAGATTGACTACACCCGCAATCTGATTCGGCACGAACTTCTGCCTCTGCTTGAACAGGTCCATCCCCAAGCGGGGCACAACCTGCTGAGATTGCATGCGCAGATTCAAGACCATCTCGAATTCCTGCAACCTTTCCTCGCGCGGCTGGAACAGGAATCGTTGCTGAACCGCACCCCCCATCTGCTCCAGTTGCGTCTGCTTCCCTTGCAGGCCGCTGCGCCCCTGCTGGTGCGCGAGTTATTTGTCACCCTGTGGGATGAACAACACTGGCCTCGCGCGGGTATGACACAACAGCATTGGCGGACACTGGCCGATTTCGTGCATGTCCGTTCCGAAACCCTGCAACTTCCGGGATACATCACCGCCAGAAAACGCGCGCTCATGCTGATCCTGCAACGGGATGCCCCATCGGCGGCCCCTTGACACGCCAGAGGCTGGCCAGTTGAATACAATACGGCGCACAATGCTCTCCTGTCCACTGCCCTGGCGGAGGGATGTCGGCAAATCCAACCCTGGAACGAGAAAAGGCCATGAGATGAACTGGATGAAATGCCTGATTCTAATGGGAGTGCTGTGCGGCGGCATCATTTCGGGAGAGGCAGCAGACGACTCGCCGAAGAAGCGAACGCGGATTGTACTGGTCGGCGATTCCACGGTGACGGATCAGGCCGGTTGGGGGAGCGGATTTGCGGCCTGTTTCGATGAGCGTGTGGAGTGTCTCAATCTTGCTGCGGGGGGACGCAGTTCGAAAAGTTACCGCACCGAGGGACGCTGGGACAAAGTGCTTCGGACCGGGGCGGATTACGTGCTCCTGCAATTTGGTCATAATGATCAGCCGGGCAAGGGGCCGGAACGGGAAACCGAACCCGAAACAACCTACCGTGCCAATATGCAACGCTATGTCGAGGAAGCCCGGGCAGCCGGCATGCAACCGGTGCTTGTCACCTCCCTGACGCGCCGACAGTTCAACAAAGCCGGCAAAATTGAGAGCACCCTGACTCCGTACGCGGTCGTCGTGGCGGATCTCGCAGCTAAACTCAAGGTTCCCCTGATCGACTTGCATACCCTCAGTATCGCCGCCGCGGAACAGGCGGGACCGGAAAAGTGCAAGGAGTACTCGCCCGAAACAGTTGACAGGCCCGACGTCACGCACCTCAACGCCGAGGGGAGTTTATGGATGGGGCGACTGGTAGCGTCCCGGTTGATTCAAGTGGTTCCTCCGCTGGCCGAGTCTTACCGCCCCGCCGGCACTGCCAATTCCCCCGAACGGTAGTCGGTGAGTTTCTCGGAGTCTTCTGGATCGTCGTCCGAGAGATACCCTGCAAACCTTCGGCGTCTGCCAGGCAGCAGGTCCTGCGGGCGAAACCGTGGCGTGCATGGCTCTCGTGCAAAATGCCCCGGTTCGATTCAGCCGGTGAAATAGCCACTTTTCAGGCACCCAGGCGACCGAACTGGCGATCGAGTTCTTCCCGGCTGAGCACCAGCGCGGTTGGGCGGCCATGCGGGCAGTGGTGTGCGTCGTCCACCAGTTCGCGTTGCGCCAGCAGGCTGATAATTTCCTCGGGTGTCAGCCGCTGTCCGGCCTTGATGGCGGCCTTGCAGGCCATCATGTGCAACGAGGAATCGAGCAGATCGCGGCGGGTCAGCGGATCGTTCCCTTCCAGTTTTTCGGCGATTTCGCGGATCACGGTTTCGATTTCCTGGTACCCCAGAAAGACCGGATGGCTCGTGATGGCCAAGGTTCCCCTGCCGAATTCCTCCACTCCGAAGCCAATCTGATGCAACAGTTCCTGCTGCTCCAGCAGCGCGGCGGACTGTTGGTCCGAGAGTTCCAGCGTCAACGGCACCAGCAACCGCTGCACCTCGACACGTTCCTCGAGCACCTTTTTGCGGAATCGCTCGTATAATACCCGCTCGTGCAGGGCATGCTGATCGATCACCGTCAAACCCTGGTCGGTACTCAGTACAATGTAACAGTCATCCACCTGCAGGGCGGGGATACTACTGCGGGCGGGTATCCCCAAGGGGACCACTGGCTCGACGTGCGGACCCGTGTGAACCGGACTGGAACATTCGTCCTCTTGCTCCGCGGCGGACGGACTTGCCTCGGAGACGGGCGCGCCATCCACCGGGGGCGGCGTTGGGTCGGTCTCCTCCAGAATCGCCGGGGGGATTGTTGCGGTGGCCGAAGCGACGTGAGTGGCAGCAGTACCGGGAGGCGCCGGCCAGTGTGCCTTGGTTGCGGAAGGGATCGGTTCCGGTTGAGACTGTTGCCGCACCTGCTGCTCCAGTTGCGTTTTCGCCCAGGAAACCAGATCCAGCTCGACTTTCCGTTGCTGCGTACCGGGATCGAGCGAACTCGGGAGAGGCTGCCTGATGGTCAATTCGCTGTGAAGATCCGATTGCAGAAATTTCGTGCGCAAGGTAGAAAGCAGCATGCGGAACAGTAGTTGTGAATCGCGAAAGCGAACCTCCGATTTGGTGGGGTGCACATTCACGTCGACCTGATCGCTCGGCATTTCCAGGAACAGAAAGGCGACCGGGTGTCGTCCGACCATGACGAGGCCCCGGTAGGCTTCGTTTAAGGCGTGCTGCAGCGTGCGGTCCTGGATGTATCGCCCGTTGAGGAACAGATACTGCGATTTTCGCGTCGATTTGTGCAGGCTGGGATGCCCCACATATCCCCAGACGCGGATCCCGTGATGCGCTGTTTCCACGGGCAAGAGTTTTTCGACCAGGGCCGATCCGTGGAAGAGTTCAATGCGTTCCCGCAGTTGCTGGTTTCCCGGCAGACGATACACCTGCTTGCCGTTGTGTGTCAGCGTCATTTGCAACCGGGGGCAAGCCAGCGCCACCCGGGAAAATTGTTCGGAAATATAACCGAATTCAGTGGCGGCTTTCTTGAGAAACTTGCGGCGGACCGGTGTGTTGCAGAACAACTGCCGAATCTCGATTTGGGTCCCCTGGGGGATGCCACAGGGGACAATCTCTCCGCGTTTCCCGCAGGAGACCGATAATTCGGCCCCGATTGGCTGATCCACGGCTCGGCTGCGGATGCGGAATTGACTGACCTCGGCAATCGAAGCCAGCGCCTCGCCCCGAAACCCCATCGTCTGCACGCGGAACAGATCGTCGGCATCGCGGAGCTTGCTGGTGGCATGGCTGGTGACTGCCAGAGGCAAATCCTCGGGAAGCATGCCTTCGCCATCATCGACGATGCGTATCAGCTCGGTTCCCCCTTCTTCGATATCGACATCGATCCGCGAACAGAGGGCATCCAGGCTGTTTTCCAGCAGTTCCTTGATAACGCTGGCGGGACGTTCAATCACCTCCCCGGCCGCGATTTTGTTCACCACTGCGGGGGAGAGAATCTGGATGCGATTGAGCCGTTCCATGGTTGCCATAATTCATCCTGAAAAATCGAGGGATTATGTATTATAGGTGTTCCCCGTAGTTTGCAAGCAGTGAACACCCCCGTTACCCCGTGACTTGATCGGCCCCTTCCGGAATGGGCTGCCCGCCAGCGGGCGAGTCGAGGCTGGAAACTTCGGGAGTTGAGACAGGGGCGGGGGACGCCGCGGATGACGTTTCTCCCTGCTTATTCAGTTCGTGTTCGAGTTGCTTTCGTTGCAGGCTGACTTGCTCCTCGAACTGCGAGAGGACATCGACAGCGCGATCACGAGAGGTCACCAGGCCGATGATCAGATATTGCGTAATGGCCAGGCCGTAGCAGATCCAGCCGGCTGGTCCCAGGAAGATAGTGCACAAAATCGCAAAAACGGGTGACGAGCGATTCAAATGCTGGCAGACTAACCCCTTCAGAAAGGGATACCAGTGGTCCTGCAGGCAGCGGAACAGTCCCAGTTCTTTTTTGTAGCACAAGGGAGGGGGACCGGGATGAATGAGCGCGAACAGGGCCTGATCGGGCATTAGTTCAATCACGCCGATCGCCATCATGATTCGCAAGCCAGTGATCCAGGGGTTACCCAAATCATCCTCTGCTCCCAGCAACTCCCCAAACAGTGCCATTTCCATGTTCTTCGTGGCCGCCAGCAACACGAGAGAGGCCTTGAACCATTGTTCGAGATCCTTTTCAAGTTCCTGATCCAGATCCTGGAAACGCAGTATACGACGGCACAAGAATCGGAAAATCGGAACCGCGATTAAACCCAGCAGGATCCGGAAGAGCGGACGGGAAATGCGCGCCAGCACCGGCTTCACCAGTGGAATCCGGAACAGGAATTTTAGTAAGCCTCCCATGGTTCCCTTCTCCGCGGCGGCAGGCCTGGCTGCCGCAACACGCTCCTCTGCCTCCCCACGAATGATTTTGGGATCGTGTCGGGTTCTATCGTGATGCCGTGCATCGTAACCAGCCTCTCCGAGCCCCGCCAGTTTCCGGGTTGCGGAAGTCGCCACGAGCATGGCTCCCCGCGAGTAACTTGGCGTATGTCGGGGAGCCTTTTTCCAGGAGGCGTTACTCTTCGGTTTTCTCCACGCGAGGGTAGCCACTCCAGATCAATTTACGGGCGGCTTTATCGGTCTGGCCCGATTCCAGCAACTTGAGGATTTCCCGAATCGTGAGATTGGTGTGCAGGATCTGTTCCAGGTTCTTGATCGTTTCCTGGGGGACGTAGTTGTGCCCATTTCCCGTCCCTTTTTCGAGGATGGCTCCCTTTTGATCGTATACGACCCAGAGGATGGTCCGCTCGTGGATCCGGACACGGGTTTTGACGGATTCGGCCAGTTTGCCCTTCACCCGGTTCGCGTTGATGGTGAAGCTATCTGGCTTTTCGAACATGATCCCGACAACATTCCAATCCTTGCCGCCAAACAACCACATGGGAATCTCCAGGAACTCGGGAACCTTCGGGATTTATCGGATACGATGCGAACAGAAGATGGGAACGAGAACTTTCCCGCCGCAACCAGGGTTTTGCTCAGTCGACGGGAATACGAGATGGTTCACAGGGAATTTGTACACAACCGGAATCACGTTGCACAAGCCGCCAGCCGGATCCGGGCCGGCATCAGGACTTGTCACGGGGGCGTTTCCCCGCGTTTCGTTTACTGGGCTGGACGGGATCGTCCCAGATCCGCAACTGCCGCCGCATCTCCCGGAGGTTCACGGTCACGGGGGTAATCAGTTCCTTGCCGTAGGGATCGTGCAGAGCCAGTTCGGGAAACTCGAAGTTGCGGACTTCCTGATCCAGCAACCGCAGCCACTCCGGCACTTCCAGCCCCGTGCCGTACGTTCCATCCTGGTAGTTTTCGATTTGCACGCGGAGGTCGTCGAATAACTCCCGGCGCCGTTCCGGGTCGCGTTCCGCCATGGTTTGCCGCACCAGCGCCACCATGCGATTGATCGCCAGTGACTTGACGAAGCGTTCCTCGATCAGATCGTTCAACGCGGGGAGTTTCACGCCGTATTTTTTTTCGAGTTTGCGGAGCACCTTGATGTGATCGTCCGCGCGTTCCGCGCTTCGCATGGCGAACACCTGCTCCCAGGTTCGAGCCGCGCTGAAGCAACCGTGGTGCACCAGCGCCTCGTGTGCGATTTTCAGTGGGGCATAGTTCCAGTCGTCCCGGTCGTATTCGGCTTCCAGTCGCAGAAAATCGAGCAGGCAGTCAAACCGTTCACCGTAATCGGAGTGGGTGGTGGTGCTGTTGTACTCGAGAAAGCGGTCGAATTTATCGATCAGAATTCCATAAATGGTTTCGAGGCAATGGGCCGCCTCGTCCAGGCTGATGCGTCCCTGTCGCAGGTCTTCGATCAGGGGATGGGGATGCATCGGATCATCGTTTTCCTCGAGGTACTCCAGGAACTCATCCACGCCACTCTGCACAATGGCGCGAATATAACCGAGCGTGAGATTGCGGGCATGGAATAATTCGCTGCCATAACGACGAACAAACCCGCAGACCTCGTTCCAGGTTTGTTCATCCTTAAGGCTTTCGGCGGCGGAGAGCCGCATGGTGAAGCTGTGATCGAGCCAGATATCGCGAAAATGATCGACGACTTCCGCAAGAATCTGGATTAGATCGTCGTCTCCCAGACGTCCCGCGCGCCAGTTGCTGGAGGACTTCAACAGGTAGGTTAACGTATTCGAAAGCGCCAGACGGAACAGGCGATCGAACTCGGTAATCGCCGGCCCACGCGGCCGAGAGCCGCGTTCCATGCGAAACGCAGTGACGATGACATGCCAGGTCTCGCGATACAGCCCAAGGCCCGGAAGTGCCGTTACGAGGAACCGCAGCAGCGCATGCAGTTCTTGCGCGTCGGAGATCGTCCGGGGGGTGCCGCCATTTTCCAGGGGTACATACAGTAACTTGCGGCGTTGCAGCCGGAGCAGACTGGCGGGAAGCAGTCGTCGCACCGCGTTGACGTCATTCCGCAAAATGGCCTGCAGAAACTCGGCCAACCATTCTTCTCCCCCCTGGGAGGTTTCCGACGTACGATACAACAGCGAATCGGCCACGCGGCGTACGAAGCGGAGACGCGTGAGCGTCCAGATGATGTTATGCATCAGAAAGAGCTTCGATTGAAGCTGGATATCGTATTCGATGTTTGCATCGTGACTCCCCGAGGGAGGAGACAGTTCCCGCACATGCACCTCGTGTAACAGATGGCTCAACTCGCGTTCGAAGCGCAGTAGCTCGCGCGACCAGTTTCGCACGTACTGGACCAGACGCTGCTCGGCGGTGTCCTCGCCCGACTCCGCCGGCGGTGCAGTAGTCGTCTCCGTCTGCGGTGCCGGTTCGGGTTCCACCGGCTGATGCAGCTGCCGGGCCGCGGTCATGATGGCCTGTTGCATGATATCCGCGAGGGACTGCAGAAATTTCAGGTGCGGTTCGTAGTTTCGGTTCAACCTTTCAAATTCGTTGTCCGTCAGGGACATCCCCCCCTCGGAAAGCGAGCCTTCCTGGCCATCATCGGCTGAATCGCGAAAGGTGACTCCCTCGTAGGCGGCCGCCAGAAAATCGTCTTCACCCGGTTCCTCCTCCGCGGCCTCTTCGGGGGTGTTCCAGGGGCCATCGAGCGCGGGTTCGTCCCACCAGTCCTGGTCCTCCTCGGAGGGAGCCGCGGTGGCGTCGTCGAAGACGACGCGCGGCACACCCCAGCGGCTTCCGGCATTGGCCTCGAGCAATTCCAGCATCCGACGATACCGCTGAAAGAGGGTCTGTGGATCCGTGACGGTCTCCTGCAGGACGTGCGTCCACTGAATCAGGGCCGTGCTGAAGCTCTCGTCGAACTGCACGTCGTTGTCTTCCTCGGTCTGGTTCAGCCACTGCATGAGCAGCCCCAGCGAGGCATTCAGGTCCTGCTTCTCCAGCAACACCCGCACCACGTTGTGATAGGCGATCTGGGTATCAAACAGATCCAGATGCCGATTCCAGAAGGCAATGCTGTTATCCGTTTCTCCGGAATCCTTCCAGGCCAGGAGCGTTCGGGCCACGATCATTGCGGACTCGTACATTCGCATGCCGAACACTCGGGGAATATCCTCGACGGTTGTGGTGGCGTACCGATCCCAGTCTTCCGCCTGGCGGCGCATTTCCGTGCCGACCCGTTCGATCACTTCAAGCCTGCCCGCAATGGCTGCTTCCCGAAGAACTTCCGCATACAGCGTGAAAATCCGCTCCTGCAACTCGACCAGCGTTTCCACACGCACATCGGGAACCGTATCCTCGCGATTGGCGAACAACGTGAATTGTCCCTGGAAGCCCAGAATGTTCCAGGGATCGACAAACGCCCCGCATTCAATGGCACGCCGGCCCAGATCCTTGATTTCCTCCAACAGCTTTTCCGCCTCCTCGAAGCGGCCAAAGGTTAATTCCTGGTGAGCAATCCGCAAACGCCACTGAATTTCCGTCTCGAAGCGAATCGACGCGGCAGGAATGATACTGGCCTGCGCGCGGCTCTCCTCGGCAAAACCCATCCGCGCGTACATCAGCGCCAACTCGTGATTCCGTACCTGCCGGGCACCATGACTCGACAGAAACATGTTCAAGGCATGACGGACATGCCCAAAGGGCTGCTGCGTCTGTTCCTGATGCTTGCGGAGTCGCGCCAGCCGTTCTCCGGAAAGCCCTTCCATCAGGCGTTCGTAGAAATGATCGCGCTGGCGGGCCACGATCGGCAACAGGGACGACAACGTGATCGTCGAATCGAACGTGTCCGGCCCCGCCCCGCTGATCGAAGAGGCCATCAAAATGGTGCCGCTCAACGCCGCCGAGGCGTCGAACAAGGCTTCGTCGTAAGAAACCTTTTCGTAGCGGCGCTGCGTCTCCACCCAGTTCAGCAGGGCATCCAGAATCACCTGCCGCACGATGAAGCGGTGGTAAAAACCATCCAGCCCGATCTGATGTGGATCCCACTCGCCGAACAAGTAGTTCGTCCGCTTGAACACGGGATGATTGTAGTCGTAGGAACGAATATCGACAGCCAGTTCCCGCAGTCGCGAAAGTTCGAAATGCGTGGTGGCGATAACCTCGGCAGGCAGTTCCCGGAACAAGTCCAGCGTTCGGTTGATCAAGTCGTGATATGGCCCAGCCGCGGTTCCCACGCCTTCCAAATAAACAGGCAAAGGTCGGAATCGCTCGTGGGGATATGGCTCGACCAACCGACCATTCTCCAGGATTGCCACGGGCCGATACCCAAGATAGTCGTTGAGTTGCGACAGCGAGGCCTTCACGATCCGCGAAACTTCCGTCCAGGGTTCCCCCTGGGACAGTATCGTTTCCGCCAGACACCCAAAGAAGAAGGGCTGATACAGGATTTCGGGCTGCAGGTGAAACAGCAGATCGCGATGAAATTCCCAGTAGGCGGGCAGTAGATGATCGAACAGGATTTCAATCACCGATTCCGCCTGGCCAGTCCGCTGAAAGGCCGACTGTTCCCCCTGCATCCGTCCCAATTCGCGAATCAATAATTCGCGGATGGCAACTAGAGGCTGGCGGGGATACTGGGCAAACAGCGTATTCCAGTGGTGGAATGCCCTGGGATCCCGCGCTCCACTTGAAAAATTCAGATATCCGAGCAATTCGCGCGCGGCCTGGGTCGCCGGGTCGCTGCCACCGGCATCAGTCACGGGTTTGGACATGTTCAAATCAGATTTCCTAGACGCGGACTCGATAGACTCGTCTCGCGGACATAGTTTCATGGGGACAGATCTCGACCGAAGGGATACATTTGTCTCTCCGAGAGACTGTCTCCCCTACCGAAGCGCTTCCGGCCACGGTCTGCCCTGGGATCCAGTTTATCAAATCTTCCGCGAGGAAACAGCCGAGACGTTTCGACGAGGGCGGAATGGCCGTCCTGGGGCTGGTTTACCTTTCCATTTGATTCGATTACCATCCCGTTTCCCCGTGCCGACCAATTTTTTCCGGTGGGGAAAGCGTGGCATGGCGGTCGATCCGTCGGGTCGTGACCTCGGCTACCCCTTCGACACTTCGCTGCGTGTCAGTGGCGGACAACCCGTGGCGGGCAGCCCGCTTGCTTATTTTCCTGGAAATCCGGACACCGTCAAATCAAGGAGGAACGGACATGATACCTGGTGAACTCCCCGAACCCCTAGACATAATTGCTGTCGGGGCGCATCCGGACGACGTGGAAATCGGCTGCGGAGGAACTCTGGCAAAATTATCACAGCAAGGGTATCGGGTCGGCATAGTGGATTTGACGGATGGGGAACCGACGCCCCTCAGTCCGGGGCCGGAATCGCGATTGGAGGAAGCTGCTGCTGCGGCCCGAATTCTGGGTGTCCACATGAGACAAACGCTGGCTTTGCCCAATCGCAGGTTGTTCGATAGCTTTGAAGCCCGCGTGGAACTGGCAAAAATTCTGCGCCGGTATCGCCCCCGGGTGGTCATCGGCATCGCGGATAAAACCCCCCTCGCATCGCCCGATCACTGGCAGGCGATGCAAATCACGGATGCCGCCGTTTTCTACTCTCGGCTGACGAAGTGGGATGAACAGTTCGATCACCTGCCGGTGCATACCATTTCCCGGCAGTTCTGGTATCCCCTGGGCATCCGCAATCTGGCCACCCCTCCCGTTGCCGGGCAATTCATACACGATATTTCCGAAACGCTGGCCTGCAAGCTGGAAGCCGTGCGCGCCTATGAATCGCAGTTTCCTCCCACCAAGCAGCAGGTTTTTCAACTTCTGGAAAGCCAGAATCGATTTTATGGCGCATGTGCGGGATTTGAAGCGGGAGAACTGCTGATCAGTCCGACCGCAATTGGCGTGAAAGACCTGTTCGGAGCGCTCTTATAAGTTGCTTTCCCGTGCACTGGCGGTCACAATAAGCCCTTGAGAATCCGAGGCGACGCGAACCCGACCCGTGGGAATCCCATTCCCGATGCTGTGCAACTCCCGCGTCGGATGTTCTCGTGGCGTAGCCGTTTCGACGAAACTCTTTCATGCAGTCACACGATATTATGAAGCTTCAAATCGGCCAATTGAGCATCACGGGTAATTTTCGCAAGAATAACGAGGATAACCTCCACGTCGATGACGAGCTTCGCTTTCTGATTGTCGCCGACGGCATGGGAGGGCAAAGCGCCGGTGAAAAGGCCAGCCAGTTGGCCGTGGAACTGGTTCCCAAGAAACTGCTCGATCTGATCGATTTTTTCGACGATTCCGAGGAACACGTCCACGAAGCCATCAACGAGGCGATCTGCCACGCCAATGGCGAGATCATGGCCTTGGGACGGATCGATCCCGATTTGCATAACATGGGAACGACGATTGTCCTGCTGGTCGTGGTGGGAGATGAGTTCTTCATTGGGAACGTGGGAGACAGTCGCTGTTACCTGCTTCGCGATGGCCAGCTCACCCTGCTGACAAAGGACCATTCCCTTACCCAGGCGCTGGTGGAAGCCGGGACGATTTCCCAGGAGGAAGCCCGGTCCCACCGCTACAAAAATGTTCTCTACCGCTATCTCGGATCCAAGGAAGGAGCCGAAGGGGCTTTTACAGTCACCTCCAAACCTCGGCCCGGCGATCGATACCTGCTCTGCACCGATGGGGTCACCGATGGGCTGACCGATCAGGAATTGCAGGAAGTGCTCGCGCTGGACGAGGATCCACAGATCGTGGCCGATCGAATGATTCTCTCTGCTCAAAATGGGGGCTCGCGCGACAATATCACCTGCATTGTTGTTCGGGTTGACTAAATCCGTTGAGAGGGAGTCCATCAGCATGGGATTCAGCCGACGGGTCTTGCTCATTGCGATACCAGCCGGCGCGCTGCTGCAAATTGTTTTGTTGCTCGTCCCGCAAGTTCCACTCGGTATTCCCGGCGAATGGACTTGGAGCAGGACGCCGACCGGGACGACCAACCCGATTTCACTGCTGCTGACCGCGCTGCTGCTGACCGCCTATCTGCTGTTTCTTCGCTTCGGCAGTCTGCGAATTTCCGCTGCGACGGGCTGGCGACGACTCGGCTGGTGCCTGCTGCTTTGGCTGTTTGCCTGCATGCCGATGTGGTCGCTCCGAGGACTCTCCGACGGCATTTACGGCCATGCCGGACTCACCTGGGTCACGTATTATCCTCGCATGTCTGGCTACTTCACCCAGGCCAGTCAGCACGATGGCGATTTGACCTCGCTGCTGCGCGGATACGAAAACACCGTCCGCGAGGGAGATTATCTGCACCAGGGGACACATCCCCCCGGCTTGCCCATCTACTTCTCGCTGTGGTTGAAAGCGTGCCGGGCCAGTCCCGGATTCCGCGATTTCCTGTTGAGCACTCAGCCCCTGGAGATCGGGCAGGGGTTGGAAGTCATTGAAGAATTCGCTGTGCATGCGGGAGTGTCCTTCGGACCCGAACATCGCGCCGTTCTCTGGGGCAATGTCCTGCTGACCCACCTGCTGACTGCCGCGACTGTCCTCCCGTTGTTTCTGCTGACCAGTACGTTTATCCGCGCAGACTTTGCCTGGTGGTTGTCAGGATTGTGGCCACTCTGCCCCGGACTGGTTGTTTTCATGCCCAAGTCCGACGTGTTATTCCCGCTGGTTTCGATGCTGACCGTCTGTCTGTTCCTGATGTCGGTCTCCGCGAAGAGACGCACTGGCAGAATTGGACTGGCCTGGCTGGCGGGCCTGACTCTCTGGCTGGGCCTGCTGATGTCGCTGGCCTTGCTGGTCGTCGCCGCGATCCTGGCTTGTTGGTGTTTGTTGCGGGCCGCTGCTGCAGTCGAGTCCGATCCGCTCGTGCCGAATATCTCCTTCAAGAAACTGTTGCGAGGAGGTTGGCTGGTGCGTATTCCCTGGGATGTGGTCCTGGCCGCCAGTTGTGGAATTCTTCTGCCCTGTCTGGGACTGTGGTGGCTTTACGATCTGAACCTGGCGACTGTCTGGCGTATCAATCTGGCCAAGCATGGAGAGTTTTACGATCACAACACGCGGACCTACCTGGCTTGGCTGCTCGAAAATCCCTTGGAACTGGCATTCAGCCTGGGGGGCCCCCTGTTTGTATTAACGATCTCCGCTGTCTGGCGGTTCCGCTGGAGACCGCGCGGCGATGCACTGGGCCACCTGGCATATTCGGTGGTGCTGGTGTGGGTGCTACTGTGGTTGAGTGGCAAAAACATGGGCGAATCCGCTCGCCTCTGGATCTTCCTGTTTCCTCTGATCCTGCTCGTTGTCGCCAGTCAATTTCACAGGCATGGGACGACGGCCCCCGAAGCGGATGCTCCTTTCCCCTGGCTGCTCTGCGGCGTGGCCCAGGCGCTTGTCGCCGGGGTAACAGTCGCAAGCTTGGATGGTTTCGATTACAGCGCGTTTCCGCTGTAACGTTCCCGATGCCAGGCCTGTTCGCCAACTCATAGCGGGGAAAGGAGGGGAAAGCAACGCGAGCGATGCGATTCAACGCTGGGGGGCTCCCTGGTGGTTGCGGCTCTGAATGCACGGAACACGGGGGTGGTATCGGCCATGACGATAAACCCGGTTGGCGGGATGAGGTTGCTTTTCATGAAGGAGTATTGCGGAAAACACGATGACAAGGGGAGCCCGAGGAACTCGCCCCGCGCGCGCCTCGGGAGGAGATATACTTGAATAGAGCTATATTTCTCATCAGAAGAGACGAATTGGGGCCCGAGGATGTCGTCCTGTATGGACTTGATTTAGTTGTGTCGCAGCGGGCCGCGATCGGATTCTCCGTAATACTTCATACTTCCGTGCTGGCGAAAAGTTGAGTTCCAGGGTGCATACCTGAATGTGGCCCGCGCGGCCCGGCTCCAGACGTGCATGGCAAGTCCGGTCCTTCTGAAAACGGCAGGGAGACATCATGTTGAATCTGAAATCCCTTCGCTTACTGATACTCTGCCTGGTCTCAATCGGTTGTTCCTCGCAGGAAATCGAATTCAACGAGATCAAACGTCCACACGAAATTCTGAAGACTTCCGAACTCAATACGTATTTGCAAATTGTGAGGGGGCTGTCGGAGCAAACCCTGCCGCCCCTGCCCCCCCTGTTTGCTCCATTGCCAAACTGGGATGTACAACGGGAATTGTCCGTCAAGGGGCTTGCCAAGGAGCAGCAGAAAGCCCAGGAAAATCGCTGGTTTACGGATGCCGTCCTGGGCAAGCTGGCCAGTGATCGCCGCCTGCGGAACTTGTTGCAAAAGCACAAAATCACCCTGCAGCAGTTTCTGGGGTTGACGGAATCAATCAACTTGGCGGCCGCTCGGACGCATTTCGAGGAGATCTCCGAACTGATCGCGATGCGCCGCACGGGGCAATTTGAAATCAATGAACTCCTGAAGCGCGAGGATGTCTTCTCGAATCTTTCCGAGGAGGAACAGTATGAAATTCTCCGCCAGGCTGCCTGGCTGACACGGGTGAGCCGGGCCAGCGAACTGCTGCGCGTGCCCGAGGAAAACACGCAGTTACTGAAAAAACACTGGGACGTGCTTAAGCCCTGTCTTCACCCGGATGCGCTGTGCGACCCACTGGAAGATATTGTGGACAATTTGAAGCACTATGGTTTACCGTTCGAGGAGTCGCCCGGTTCGGGATTCGATTCGAAGCTGCGCTGGTCTCCTGCCAATTCGGGGGCACTGATTGGCCATGCCACCGAAAAACAATTGGCGGCCCAGGACGCTCCGCACCGATAATATCCCCATGTAGCCGGCCATCACAGCCTGGAATCCCGCAGAACGGATGCTCGTGGATCGCCATGGAAACACTGCTTCATCAACAACTGAAACTTCATTATGCCGCCACTTCCACCGACTGCGAGCAGCAGGTGGGGCGGTTTCGCGTGGACGTGCTGCAGGCGAACGAAATTATTGAAATCCAGTGTAGTTCACTGGCCGCTTTGCGCGACAAGGTGCGCGAACTGACTCCCCTGCATCCGCTGCGGATTGTCAAGCCGCTCACCCGTCACACTTTTGTGATCCGCAAGCGTTGGTCGCGGACCATCAGCCAGGGACTGGCTTCCAACGCGGGAGACTGGTGCGATCTGTTCGAGGAACTGGTTCATTTTGTCACCGTATTTCCCCGGCCGAATCTCACGCTCGAGGCGGTGTTGATCGATATCGAGGAGACGCGTCGGCCCCCGCGAAACCGCTCTCAGCGTGGATATCGGGTCGAGGAACGTCAACTCACGGCAATTGTGGGAAGTTGCAGCCTGGTATCCGCCGAAGACCTGTATCGCCTGCTGCCGCCGGATCTCCCCGAGCAATTTCAGACGGATCAGCTTGCCCGGCTACTGAACAGGCCGCGTTGGTTTGCCCAGAAAGTGGCCTATTGCTTGAGAGAAACCGCTGCCGCCGTGGTGATCGGAAAACAAGGGAATTCCCTTGTATATCAACGGGCGGGACATTCGCCCGAACCGCGTGCCTACGCAGGATAAGCGCCGATCCGCCTCGCGCCCGCGTGGGGCTCCCTGGGGATCAGACCGGCTGCAAGTCGGACATTTACGTAAGATTTACTGGAAAAACGTCGGCCAGACCTTACAATATCGCAAATGGATGGGTAGCCTTTCCATTCCCACAAGAGCTTCGGCCTGATGCCCCACCCCACTTATCTCACCGAGGATATGCCATGACCGAGATCACTCAACCTGCACCGGAGGATACTGCTCCCGCCAAGCCGGCCTGGAGGCGAAGGATCCTGATTGTCGTTGTGGCGGCACTCCTGTGTCTCCAGTTCGTCCCCATCGATCGCAGCAACCCGCCGGTCGAAGCTGATTTGATCGCACCAGCCGAAGTCAAGTCGATCCTGAAACGGGCGTGTTACGATTGTCATTCCAACGAAACCAAATGGCCCTGGTACAGTTACATTGCCCCGGGGTCCTGGTTGATGGCTGCGGATGTGAAGGAAGGCCGGGCGGCCTTGAACTTTTCGGAATGGAGTAACGATTACGATGAGGAGGACACCCCCGAGATGTTCCAGGAAATTTGTTGGCCCTCGATCGAATCGGGGGAAATGCCGCTGTGGTTCTATTTGCCTCTGCACCCCGAGTCTCGGCTCAGTCCACAGGATCTCACCGTGTTAAAGGAATGGAGTGGCGTGGAATCCGATGCCGATGTGGCTGAAACAGAACAGTCCACCAAGGCATCCGTGGCGGACGCGGCAGAATAACCGCGTCCCCGGCAAGTTCTGTTATTGTCACGCTCCCTTCCAGGAAACGAAACCCGATGCGGATTCTCGGACTTGGTACCGATATTGTCGAGATTTCCCGAATCTCCGACATGTTGGCACGCCACGCGGAGAACTTTCTGGAACGCACCTACACCCCGGACGAGATTGCCTACTGCGCTCCGAAAAAAAATTCCGCCCAACACTTTGCGGGCCGCTGGGCCGCGAAGGAAGCAGTAATGAAAGCCTTTGGCACGGGATTCGTGACCGGAATCCACTGGACAGAAATTGAAGTGGTCGTGTTGAAATCCGGAAAACCGACAGTCCAACTCTCTGCCACCACGGCCGAATTCGCCAGGCAATTGGGGATCACCGAGATTCTACTGTCGATTTCCCATGGCAAGGAGTACGCCGTGGCCACTGCGCTGGCCTGCGCGAATTGAATCCGCCTCCTTTTGCAGTGGATATGAAAGTAGTCTGCATGGCCAATTCGTTTCCATCGGACGGCTCGCCGGGAGACTTTTGCGTGGACCTGCGCGAAGTCTATTATCGTGTCGCCAGTTCGGGGTTTGAACTGCGGATCGAACAGTTTCAGATCCCCTTCAGGGAAAAGGTGGCACTGACGGGCCCCAGTGGCACGGGAAAAACCACGTTGCTGGGACTGATTTCCGGACGCATAACACCACTGGAGGGCCGCATCGGCATAGCTGGCCAAAGTCTTGGCGAAATGTCGCAACCCGAGCGGGAGCGGTTTCGGTTGAGGCACATCGGGATTGTATTTCAGGAATTTCGCCTGATTGACTATCTGAACGTCGCCGAAAACATCGCCCTGAAGTCACGACTGCCGGGCAGTTCCTTCGTGCAGGTTCAGGAGCAGGTCGAGGAAATCGCGGAGCGTCTACGATTGACGCATTTACTGCGGCGGCATCCCCGACAGCTTTCCCAAGGGGAACGCCAACGTGCCGCCATTGGCCGCGCGATTTTCGGTCAGCCTGAACTGATCCTTGCGGATGAACCGACTGGTAATCTGGATGCAAACACGGCGGCGCAGTCCCTCGATTTCCTGTTTCAGGCTGTCGAATCCGCAGGTTCCACGCTCTTGCTGGTGACGCACGATACCAGCCTGCTGCCCCGCTTCGATCGTCATATTGAATTGCACGCGTTGCTGAAACCTTCCGACCTCCCTGTTTAGCGGTAACGGCTTGCATTCCACCCTCATGCCACGTGTTTATTCGCGAACGCGCAGGAACGAGGTCGCCGCGAGACTCAACAGAAAAAATGCCGTAGCCACCAGCACGGCCGCCGCCCCCGCGGGAATACGTGCATCCACGGAGGACAGGTATGCTCCCGTGGCCGAGGCGATCCCCCCCAACATCGCCGCCAACCATAAGATGACCCACAGGCGATTCGAGCAGAGTCGGGCCGTTGCCGCCGGAGTGATCAACAGGGCCACAATCATCACCACCCCGATGGCCGGCAGTCCTACCACCACCGCGATGGTCAGCAGCAGAAGATGCAGCCAGTCAATCTGGTTCGTCGGCAACCCCTGGACCTCTAGGAACGCCGTGTCAAAGGCGACCCCCACGCTCAGTCGGTACGTTATCCAGATGGAAAGTATCACGATCAGACAGACCGCCGCGATCAGGTAGACGTCCTGAATCAGCAGACTTGCCGGGGCACCGAACAGGAAGGCATCGAACCCGGCTCGGCCTCCGAAAGTGCCACTATTCTGAATGAGGCGCGTCAACACGATCCCGGCGCCAAAAAAGACACCGAGCACTCCCGCAACCGCGGTTTCGCTCCGCGTGCGCGAGATGCGAGGCAGGAGACGAATGAGCCAGACGGCCAGCAGGCCCGTCACCATGGCTCCGAGAAACTGGAGCGGCAGACTGCGACCCGAGGCGAGTACATAACCCAGGCAGACTCCGGGTAAAGAGGCGTGCGCCAAGGCGTCCCCCGTCAGTGCCCGACGACGTAACAGGGCGAAAGTCCCCACGACACCTGCCGTGGCCCCCACCAGTAACGTGCCCAGCAGCACAACCGAAGTGTTATAGGGAATGCTCCACATGATGAATCGACGCGTTCGAAAGCTACCCCCGTGAAATGGCCCCGCCTCCCCGGATGCGGAAAACGCCTTTTCAGTACGGTAGCACATTGGCGGGAAAACGTTCCAGTCCCCTGCCCTGTATTCACGCCTGGGCGGAAGTTCCGTTCGGTTTGAGCCCCTGCGGCCTGCTCTTCGACCCGTTGTCGGTGAGGCCCCTTGATAAAGCAAAACCTCCTCCGAATTGATCCTGAATTCGGAGGAGGTCGTCCCACGGGTGACCCAAGGGAAAGGGAGAGTGCATCCAGTTGTTTATTCGCCGAGCAGGCCTTTATTCAGGCGGTTCAGGGCTTCCTGTTCGATTTGGCGGACGCGTTCGCGAGTCAACCCCAGCGCTTCGCCGATCTCCTTGAGCGTCTTGGGTTCTTGTTCGTCCAGTCCGAATCGCATCCGCAGAATGGTCGCTTCGCGTTCATCCATGTTTTCCAGCATGCGGTAAACATGGGTCAGGTTGTCGTTGTTGAGCAGTTCTTCATCCGGCCCCAGAGCCCGTTCATCGGCCACCATTTCGCCGATCGTCCAGCCGGTTTCCTCGTCGTCGGACTGAGGTGTCGAGTTGTAAAGTTGAATCGCCTTCTTGACGATCGACAGCTTCTTCTTGGGAAGCCCCAGTTCCCGGGCCACTTCTTCCGCGGTCGGAACTCGGTTCAATTCATCCTGCAACTTGGCGGTCGCCTTGCGCCATTTCGAAAGCAACTCCACCATGTAGGCCGGGATCCGAATCGTCTTGGCGCAATTCACCAGTGAGCGCTTGATCGATTGCTTGATCCAGTAACTCGCGTAGGTACTGAATCGGGTGTTCATGTTGGGATCGAAACCTTCAACGGCTCGCAGCAGGCCCAGGTTGCCTTCTTCGATCAAATCCTGGAGAGGCAATCCCTTGCTGGCATATCCCCGGGCGATGTTCACCACCAGGCGCAGATTCGCGCGGACCATGCGGTCGCGCGCCTCTGCATCCCCCATCGCAATGCGATTGGCCAGTTCCTTTTCCTCTTCCGCGTTCAGCAGGGAGGTATCGTTGATTTCCCGCAAATACGTTTCCAGGGGATTTTGTACGGAGGCGGCGACACGCCGACGAGCATGCGTGTGGGGTTTGGGAATGGCGTGGTTCATAGGAATGGACAGCTTTCAAGAGTGTTGTTGACCGTGAATCTTCCCTACGGCCTGGATTGTGCGGCTGTGTCGATTATCCACGCCGCCTCGGTACCGTCTCGAACACCCTTCTGTGGGCTCAACCGAATCGTCTCGGTCGAGTCGTCAATGACTCTCTACACCTGCTTCATGTCCTTGCCTTGGATTTATCGTCCGCGCCGGGTTAGACCTGTATCGACACTCCACGGATTCGGCGGGTTCCCCGACGAGCAGCGGCAGTAACAGCAATCGTGCGGACGGTACACGATATGCCGCCTTGGACCGTTCACGGCAGTCCTTGCTGGTCCGTGCGGTTGTGACTGTTGGCAGGTTGAAACCAATGCCCCGGAGGAGAGCAACAGATCGATTCTGACGCTCCTGCCACTCCTGTCGATGGACGCAGAAATACATTCCCACGCGGACGATGCACGCCCCTTCCAGCCCATCAAATCGTGCTACTCGGTATAAAGCGGTTCGATCTTTTTCATGTCGGACAGCCGCACCACTACCAGGCGACGCTGGGGCCGCTGTACATCCCGGTTGACAAAAAACTGATCGGCGATTGAATGCTCGGATTCGTGATCGGCCGACAACACGACCATCTCCCCCACGTTCAAAGCCACGGAAAACTGCAGGTCCTCGAAACTCTTGACCTCCTGAGTTCCCTTCAACTCCCAGTTTGAAGCCCCCGCGACCGGTCGCAGTTGCGAGTTCCCATGATGGATCTCCGGGGTGATGTGCAAATTGACCCAGCCGTCCTGCAAGCGTTCAAGCTGAACTCGCAAGACAAAGCGTGCGTTCAGTAGTTTGACCGGTTCCTCGCTGCCGGGAAGTTTCAGCATCAGTTCTGGATAGATTGGACTGGTCTGGATCTCCGTTTCCCCTTGCGAACGCAACAGCACGCTCCGCCCCGCCAGTTCCTTGTGCCGGGAGGTTCCCGCCGTATCGGTGATATCGCTACTGAACCCCAGTAGTCTCTGCAGCGATCGCGGGGGACTCATACCGACCAACCCCACACGGAAGCCCGCATCGCGCAAACGTGAACGCGTCTGCAGATCGACGGTCCCCACCTGATCGATTTCGTCCCATAACATTCGCGTCAGCAGCGGATCCTTATTGTCCCGTTCGACAAACACAATATCCAACTGCACCGCATCAATGCCTGCCTGTAAGGGGGCCAGCAGCGGCTTACGCGAGCCCTCGGGACTGCGGGCATCGATGGTATGGCAGCCCGTAATGGCCAGACCCAGGAAGAAGGGCAAAACTCCCAGCAATCCGACGCCGAGTCGTTGCCAGGCCGGTAACACAGGCGCAGGTGCCCCAGGAATATGTCGCATCATGCGGGGGATCAATCAGGCAGGAACAGATTTCGTCGCGCAGGACTGGGGGAGCACGACAACTTCAAGGGAAGGGAATGACCTGCAAGGCAGGCGAAAGGTATCGAAACCTATGGAAATCCCGTCCTGCTGTCAATTGTGTTCCGGAATCGGCTGGAACCGATCGATCCGTGTAAGTTGTGCAATCGTTTTGCCGCGATGAGAGTCCACTGCCGGTAAGGAAACGACGTGCGAGAGAGCAGTACCGCGCAAAATAAAAGCGTGCCCCATTCTCGCCGAGAGAAGGGAGCACGCGATTCAGGTTCTATTCTTCCCTGTTTACCAGGTCGACGTTTTTTCGGACTCTCGCTGGGCTTCGACGGAAAATCGAGTCAAAGGAAGCGCTTCGAGCCGTGCGATCGGAATCGGCCTTCCCGTGTATTCACAAACCCCGTAACGCCCTTCCTGAAACTTTTTCAGGGCCAGTTCAATTTCGGACAGCTCATCGGCTTCCATGGAGAATAAATGGCTATCGAGGTCACTGGAGACGTTATACTGTGCGATATCGGCGGCGTCGCCGATAGCGGGGTTATCATCCAATTGGTTGGGAAAGGAGTTTCCAACCCGGTTTCGCAGCTCGTCACGGCGAGACAGCAGCGTTTTTCGCAATTTTTCCAAGCGTTCTGGTCGAGTCACGGTTGATACCTTCTAGTTGCAGAACCTGATCAGAGAGTCAGTCAAGCGCTTTTCCACGGCATCTCCAGGGGTTGCATGTCCCTGTCGACATCGGCATTATATAATCAGAAATGGTGGATACGAATGCAAGGCTGTCGATCCCTGTTCGAGTCGGATTCCTGGAATAAACTCAAGTGGACCCATTTGCTGGGCAGGCGACGCATCTCATCTGAGGTCAAGTAGTTAAGATGCTCTGCATGGGGCGACTCGGACTCGACGGGCCGGTCCTCTTATTCAAAAATTCAAAATCGACACTTAGATCAGCCCTTCTGGCGCATAACATGCGAGGCATTTCTGATGCGGCAAGTGTTCACCAGTACTCTCCTGAGGGATTTCCCGTACATCTATCTGATACTGTTTTTTTGTCTTTGGAGCGATTCTCCGCGTCTTCTGATCGCGGCGGATGGCCCCAACATTCTGCTGGCAATCAGTGATGATCAATCCTGGCCGCACACTTCCTGTTACGGTGCGAAGCAATTGGCCACTCCGGCTTTTGATCGGGTCGCGTCGACGGGAGTAGTCTTTCAGAACGCGTTCGTCGCCTCGCCGGGTTGCAGTCCTTCCCGGGCAGCCTTGTTGACCGGTCTGCACACCTGGCAGTTGCGAGAAGCGGGTACACATGGCAGTTCCTTTCCTGCCGAACTGACCGTCTTTCCCGATCTCCTGGAACGGGCAGGATATTTCATTGGTTACACGGGAAAGGGCTGGGGGCCGGGAAACTGGGAAGTTAGTGGCAGGCAGCGGAATCCCGCAGGGCCTGCTTTCTCGACGATACGGCAGCGAGAAACACCCAAGGGGATCAACCCCCGCGATTACGCCGCGAATTTTGCCCACTTTCTCGACACCAACAAGGACAAGCAACCTTTTTTTTTCTGGTACGGTGCCCAAGAACCCCACCGCCCCTATTCCGCGGGAATTGGCATCGAACAGGGGAAGCAACCCGAGCAGGTTGAAGTCCCCTCCTTTTTGCCGGATCATCCGGTTGTTCGCTCCGATTTACTCGACTATTACGCGGAAATCGAATGGTTTGACAGCCACCTGGGGCGGATGCTGCAACTGTTGGAACAGCGGGGAGAGTTGGAAAACACGCTGGTGATTGTCACCTCCGATAACGGGATGCCGTTTCCGCGAGCCAAGGCCAATTGTTATGAACATGGCATCCACGTCCCATTGGCGATCAGTTGGCCTGCCCAGATCCCTTCGGGACGCAGCGTGACCGATCTGGTCGGATTCGTGGACTTGACCGCAACCATTCTGGAGGCCGCTGGCATTACCTCACCTCCCCGACACTCGGTCCATTCCGGTCGGAGCCTGCTGGCCCTGCTGAAATCCGAGCGGGCGGGGCGAATCGAGGAAAACCGCACGGCGGTGTACTCGGCTCGAGAGCGGCACTCCTCCTCGCGTTACCAGAACTGGACCTACCCTCAGCGAGCCATTCGCACGGCGGACTTTCTGCTGATCAGAAATTTTCGCCCCGATCGCTGGCCCGCGGGCGATCCGCAAAAATTCGATATGCCCGGCGTTTTGGGACCGATGCATGCGGCGTATCATGATATCGATGCCTGTCCCACGCAGACCCTGTTGGTCGAACAACGCGAAGAGCCGGGAATCGAGCGTTACTTCCACCTGGCAGTGGCCAAACGCCCCGCGGTGGAATTGTTCGATATACAGGCCGATCCCTCTTGCCTGGTGAACCTGGCGGATCACCCTGATTTCCAGGAACAACGCAACGATCTGTTGCAACAATTGGAGACCTGTCTGCGGGAAACCGGCGATCCGCGTATTCTGGATGGGGGTGAAGTTTTTGAAACGTATCCGCGTTATAGTGCCATTCGAGAATTCCCTGCTCCTCCCCCTGCTGCGCGCAGCGTGAAGGAATGAAACGGCCATGACGAGCCCGACTAGCAGCAGACTGTTACTCCTGGCGATTGCGATGTGGTTCGGCAGTGGTGGTGCCGTCTGGGCCGATCCGTTCAACGCCTCCGATCCGCGCGCGGTTCCCGCCATGCAGAAGGCGCTCGCCTATTTGCGCAAATACAATTACTCCTATCGTCCGGTCACGGGGCTGGTGGTGTACACCCTGCTGGTGGCGGAAGAACCGCTCGATTCCCCGGCAGTGGCCCGCGGGCTGGACCTGCTCACAGCAAAATTCGATCGCGATACAGGCATTTACATGCCCACGCAACACCATCTGTATGAAGCGGGCATCGATGCCATGGCCTTCGAAAAAGCGGGGGCCGAGGATTATACCGATCAGCTCCATGCCATCGTGAAATATATCTCCGGCATGCAGAAGGAACATGGGGGTTGGCATTATCCCAACCAGGTCGACACGCTGGGCGACAGCAGTATCAGCCAGTATGCCCTGCTGGGCTTGTGGGCCGGGGAACGGGCGGGTGTCCACATTCCCGAAGACGTTCTTACAAAAGCGGCTTCCTGGCTGATCCGCATCCAGAACGCGGACGGCGGCTTTCCCTATCATCCGCAACCGACGCCAGCCCCCAATTCCTCGACAGCCACCATGAGCGCGGCCTGTGCCGGTTCCCTGGGCATTGTCCATCTGCTGCTGTTTCCTGAGACTCCCGTCCCCCAGGCTCCCAGCCAGTCCGTGTTGAAGTTTGGCTTGCTTGAACGAACGGCCCCCGTAAAACCCGGGAATAAACGCACTCCCCCCACTCACCTCCGCGAACCATTGAAAAAGGCCATCGCAAGCGTCGAGCAATGGCTCTCGCCCCGCTTTGAAAAGGACGCCGTCGACGATCACAAAGGCTTCAACTTTTACTTCTATTACGCCCTGGAACGTGCCGCCACCATTCACGGTTGGAGCAAGCTGGGAAATCAGGACTGGTATCGCAAGGGGGTCGATGTCCTCCTGCCGTTGCAGAAACCCGATGGTCAATGGGAAGGCTGGCGGGATACGCTGCCAGCAGATACCTGTTTCGCCCTGCTGTTCCTGATGCGATCCACCCAGAAATTGCTCCCCAGGCTTCAGACTCGGCCCCTGGGCGAAGGGATTCTGGCGGGAGGTCGGGGCTTACCCGACGATCTGACCAATGTGGAATTTCGCAATGGTCGCATCCGCATGGACCCGAAAACCGATTCGTTCGATCAACTGCTCGCCGGATTGTCCCAGGTCACGTTGGAGGAGACGCAACAACCCGACCAGCCACCGCTCCAGGTGGACCTGACGCAACCGGAAAAACTGATTGGCCGGGTCGAGGAACTGAAGCTACTGGCCCGGCATCCCGATCCGCGGGCCCGTCAAATGGCGGCCTGGGCGTTGGGGCGGACAGACCAGGTTGCCGGCGCGGAAATCCTGATTCCCCTGCTCAAGGATCCCGATATCGAAGTCTCGATCGAGGCGCGCCAGGCGCTCTGCTGGATCGCACGCCGTCCCAATGGCTGGGGGCATCCCCCCGATCCTCGGATTTCTCCCACGGGCGAGGAATACCTGCTGGACGTCGACCGCAAAAAATCCGAGTGGCAAACCCAGGTCCACCGCGATTGGCAAAAATGGTTCGTCGACCAGCGACCCTACAAACTGCGGGACGATTTCGACGACCCGGTCCAAAAGGCGTTTCGTGGCATAAAACCTTGACTGAACTTTGCCTTCAGCAGGCAACGGGAGTCTTGACGATCCCGTGACGGAAGCGGTCCAGGTCAGTGAAACGACGTGCAATGCACTCTCTCGATACGGAATCCATTCGCATTGAGAGCAACACGAATTGAGCGGCTCGGACTGCGTTTAGCCCGGATTTCTCACTCGGGACAATCAATTAGGCTTCCTGATTGCGACAAACTAGCCGCGCCCGTCAGGAAGCGGGCCAGGCGGGCGGTTCCCCGAGGAACACTCCTTGGACACAAAATCATTTTGGCAATGCATTGTAAAAATCCGAGCCCCAGCGTGGCCCACGTCCTGACGGGCGCGGCTAGTTTTCCAGGCATATTCGAGACAAAATATTACCGCGTTGGTAACCCCGTGAGAAATCCGGGTTCGGTGTGTTCGGGAAATAACTCGGTGGCAACAGGTTTCCGCTTCCCCCGTCCAGAGGCCGAGTTCAGATGTTAGCCAATTCGGATGCCGGTTGGCTGGACAGGCCGATGGCATTGTCCAGCAGGAAATCGACCTTGCCGGTGACGACATCATACATGGCCCCCACAATGGCCAGACGCCCTTCCGATATCAAGCGACGAATGGAAGGACTTTCGTTGGCAATGAGATTCACCGAACGAATCACATTGCGGCGGGCTACTTCATCGAAGAAAGCCTCTTTTTCCTGCCGGGGCGCATTTATGATCCGTTGGCAGTCTTCCGGGGTGATGGATTCCTGGATTTTCAGCAGGATAGGCTCCAGATGCGGGCAGCCCGTCAACTGCTCCGCGTTCTTGGTGGAACAGGCATGCTCGATCGCAAATTCCACTACATTGCTGCAGGTATGTCCCATCACCACGATCAGTTTTGCCCCACCCACCACGCAGCCATATTCCATGCTCCCATAGACCTTCGGCCCCGTAACGGTCCCAGAGATGCGCACGCTGAAGACATCCCCCAGCCCCAGATCAAATATCAGTTCTCCCGGAGAACGAGAATCCATGCCGCTGAAAATGATCGCCATCGGGTGTTGATGCCTGGCGTCGACGCGCCGTTGCCGCGTCAAATCGCGATCCATGCGATGACCAGAACAGAAGCGTTCGTTTCCTTCCTGCAATATTTTCAGTACACGATCCGGCGTGAGTTGCTGTTGCAGTTCCTGCGTAGAGAAATCGTAAAACAGAATGTCATCTTCAAGTTGATACTTATCGCGGAATCCACGCAGGCTGACACGCACATCGTACACGGGGGCGGTCACATCACGGAATTCGCGAATCAGACTCAGGATATCGGGGTCGATATAGTCGGTGTGGCGGGCATCAAGAAGAATGTGACTTCCCCGGGGGGCTTCGCGCAGGGCGTTTTCGAGCGCGGCACGGTTCAGGAAACTGACCTGGTTTGCCAGTTCGATATGCAGCACTTCACCCCCCACGTGTTTTTCTACAATACGACGAATCGGCCGCCTGAGGTTGCTGTAAAGAATAAACGTGAGACTGACTCCCAGACCGATCATAATCCCAATTAGCAAATCGGTCAGGACGATTGATACAAGTGTGATCATAAAGGGTAAAAACTGCGGACGTCCCTCGCTCCACATCTGCAGGACCAGTTTGCTGCTGGCCAGCTTGAAGCCCGTCATCAACAGAATGGCCGCCAGGCAGGAGAGCGGGATCTGGTTCAAATAGGTAGGCAGCAGCATGACGCAGAACAGTAGCAGAACGCCGTGGAAGATAGCGGAGACCTTGGTCTGTGCCCCGGCATTAACGTTGACGGAGCCACGAATCACCACGGCCGTGACCGGCAAACCGCCGAGAAAGCCGGCTACCAGATTACCCACTCCCTGCGCCAGCAGTTCCCGGCTCGGAGGGGAGATCCGCTGTTTCTTGTCGAGTTTATCGACGGCATCGAGGTTGAGCAGGGTTTCCAGCGAGGCCACCAGCGCAATGGTCACCCCCGCGAAATAAATCGCGGGATCAATTACGCGTGAAAAATCCGGGAATCGCAGGAATTCCAAAAATCCAGCCATGCTTTCCGCGACGGGCACCTGCACCATCAGGTAATTCTTGCCTGCCAGCGAAAAGGAACTTCCCAGCGCATTGAGCACCGGTATGAGAATCACGCCCAAGATCACCACCAGCAACGGGGCCGGCACCAACGATTTCTTCAGGCGGGGATTTCGCTCCCAAAACATCAGGAATATCAGTGAAAGCAGACCAATCAACAGCGAACCGTAATGCAGGTCTCCCTTGAAAATCTTGCCGACATCCCGGAAGAAACTGGGATGCACATGCAATTCTCCCATGGGAGTCATATTGTAGCCCAGCAGATAGGGAATCTGCTTGACGATCAGGATGACACCAATCGCCGCCAATAAGCCCTTGATCACGCTGGAGGGAAAAAAGGCCGACAGGGCACCTGCCCGAATAACTCCCAGGCCAACTTGCAACAGTCCCCCCACCATCGTCGCCAGCAGCAGTGCCTCGAACGACCCCAGCGTGGCAATTTGCGTGGCAACAATCGCCGTTAATCCCGCTGCGGGGCCGGAGACGCTGGTATGCGATCCGCTCAGCAGCCCGACCACAATCCCCCCCACAATTCCCGCGACAATTCCCGAGAACAACGGCGCCCCGGAAGCCAACGCAATTCCCAGACAGAGCGGCAACGCCACCAGAAAGACGATCACCCCGGCGAGTAAGTCCTTGGCTAGATTGGCGGGGGTAAACAAAGTTGTTCGTTCCATGATGGCTTTACTCTCGGATTGAAACAAAGGAGTGACGACCAGTACGGGCGCGCATACCCGTACTCACGAAGCGGATTCGAGGGAAACAGGAATTTCTTTCATCCCGTCGTCGGAGAATCGCCGAAATTACGAGCAACTCGTGCGATCCCTTCCAGGCGGCACGACACAGCTTATTGCTATGTCACCAGAGTACGCATAGACTCCAGCATAGGGGAGTTTGGTACGTAAGAAAGCAGTTCTTGGTTAGCCGATTCCTATATCTAGCCTAACATGTTGCGGCAATATTTTGCAAGGCAGGCCTTCGGCACAAGTTTCCGAGCCGCCGACGTAGTCGCGGGGTGTTCTAGAATCCGTCAGCGGCCTGCGACGCGGGCGCGTGCGGCTCTGCTTCAGGGGGAGGACTTCTTCCTGGTTCCCTTCTTTTTGGTCCCCTTCGGGGTCGTGGCGGATTTAGGCGTGGATTTTTTGGAGGCGGTTTTCTTGCCCGTCTTTTTCTTGATGCCCTTCTGCTGTGCCTTGGCTTCGATCCATTGCACCGCCTCGGCTACGGTGATGGATTCGATATCATGATCCTTGGGAATCGTGACATTCAGTTTTCCGTACTTGATGTATGGACCGTACCGCCCCTCGAAGACGGCAATCACTGCGTGCTCTTCGGGATGCTGGCCGATTTCCCGCAAGGGTTTGGGCGCTTCCTTGGTACGCGCCTGCTTGAGCAATTCGACAGCTTCCTCCAGGCCGATCGTCAGGACGTCGTGCTCTTTCCCCAAGGACTTATATTTTCCATCGTGTTGTACGTAGGGACCGAATCGTCCGATGCCTGCCTTTACGACCTTGCCATCCTCGGGATGGGCCCCCACCGTGCGGGGAAGTTCCATGAGTTTCAGCGCCAGGTCCAGGTCGATCTGTGTGGGATCGTAGTTCTTGGGGATCGAGACGCGTTTTGGTTTGGACCCGTCTTCCCCTTGCTCGCCCAGTTGCAGATAGGGGCCAAACGGACCATTCAACACGAAGATGGGCAAGCCTTCCTGGGGATGCATGCCAAGCGACTCCGGACCGCGGGCCTTGAGTTCGAACAATTTCTGGGCCATTTCGTCATTCACGTCCGCGGGCGATATCTCTTGTGGTAACGACGCAGTGACGGCGGTCCCGTTTTCCTCTTTTTCCAGATAGGGGCCATAACGCCCCACGCGTACCGTCGAATGAAGCCCACTAAATTCCAGCGTGCAGGCCTGCCTCGGATCGATCTGCTCTTCCCGTGTCTTGACTTGTGTCTCCAACCCCTCCTCACCGCTGTAAAATCGACCCAGATAGGGAGCCCGCTCCGCCTGACCGTTCGAGATATCGTCGAGGGTTTGTTCCATCCCCGCCGTGAACTGGGGGTCCACCAGGCGGGGAAAATGCTCCTCCAGCAGTTTTGTGACCGCCATTGCCGTGAACGTGGGAATCAACTGGTTGCTTTCCTTGCGAACATAACCCCGATCCTGAATCGTCCCCAGAATGCTGGCATAGGTACTGGGACGACCAATCCCTTCGTTTTCCAGCATGCGGACCAGCGAAGCCTCGGTGTAACGGGCAGGCGGCTTTGTTTCGTGGCCGACTGCGGCGAGTTCGCCACAGTTCAGTTGTTCGTGTTCGTGCAGTGGAGGCAACATTGCGTCCCTGTCGTCGATCGCTGCCTCGGGATCGTCACTCCCTTCGACATAAGCCCGGAAGAATCCGGCAAACACCACCTGGCGCCCAGTGGCCTTAAACTGAGCATCGTCGGCGGTGATGGTGACATTCAAAAACTTGAGTCGAGCCTCGGCCATCTGGGAAGCCATGGTTCGCTTCCAGATCAGGCTGTAAAGCTTGTGTTCAGGTCCCGAAAGGCCGAGTTCATCGGGAGTGGGCATTTGTGTACCGGCGGGGCGAATCGCCTCGTGGGCTTCCTGGGCGTTTTTTGCCTTGCCAGTGTACTGTCGTGGCGTATCGCTGAGGTAATCGTGACCATATAAATCCTCAATCCGCCCCCGCGCCGATTGAATCGCCTCGCTGGAGAGGGTGACACTATCGGTACGCATATAGGTGATATAACCGTTTTCGTAAAGCCGCTGGGCGACCTGCATCGTTTGCCGTGCGGTCATTCCCAGTTTGCGGTTGGCCTCTTGCTGCAGCGTACTGGTGATGAATGGCGCGGGGGGGCGGCGCTGGCTGAGGCGCTCGTCGATTTCCGTCACGGTCCAGCGTTCCTGTTGCAGCCGCTCCCGCAGTTGTCTTGCCTGTTCTTCCTGCAGCAACAGCACATCCGCTTCGGGCTTCAACCTGCCGGTGGCTTCGTCGAAATCCTTGCCGGAGGCCAAGCGTTTTCCTCCCAGAATCGCCAGCACGGCCTCGAACGAGGCCCCGTCCGGGGTCGTCAGCGTCGCCTTCAGATCCCAGTACGTGCCCGAATGAAACGCAATTCGTTCCAGTTCCCGCTGGACCAGCAGCCGAACTGCAACCGACTGCACCCTTCCCGCGGAAAGTCCCCGAGCAATTTTTTTCCACAACAGAGGGCTGAGAGTATAGCCGTACAGGCGATCGAGTACGCGGCGCGTTTCCTGCGCTTCGACCAGTTCCTGGTTGATATCCCGCGTATTATGAATAGCTTCGGTGATGGCGGACTTGGTGATTTCGGAAAAAACCATGCGGCGGACGGGGACCTTCGGTTCCAGCAGCTGCACCAGATGCCAGCCGATGCTTTCTCCTTCGCGGTCTTCGTCGGTCGCGACTATGAGTTCGCGGGAATCCTTAAGCAGATCCTTGAGTTCCTTGATCAGCTTCTTCTTTTCGGGAGGGACGACATACAGGGGTTCAAAATCGTTGCCGATGTTCACGCCCAGCGTGGCCCAACTCTCTTTTTTCAGGGCAGCGGGAATCTCCGAAGCTTTCGCTGGCAGATCACGCACGTGTCCCAGGCTGGCCCGTACCACGTAGCTCTTGCCGAGAAACTCGCCGATCTTTTTGGCTTTCGCGGGAGACTCCACAATTACCAGTGCTGCGTACTTGTCGTTCTTGGCCACCATGGACGTTTCTGCTTCCTTTTAGCCACTGTCATCGAAAAAAACGGTCGCCGAATTCCGAAATCAATCCTCCCCGAACCCTGGGGAATCCTTCCCACAGGGTCGAGAAAACTTGTTGTTATTGCGTACGGGAGGGAAAATAGCAACATCGAACCAATGGCGAGGTCTCGTCGTCGACGAAGCCCGCCCTGCGTTCCCCGGCATGCCAGCGATCCGAATTGTCCCTGCAAGGCTTAAGTGATATCAGGTTGGAATGTCAAGGGAACGGACCGCTTGTGCGGTTTTCGGGGATAGGCTTGTCGGCGCGCGGGCGCATGGATTACAGTCTGGCGGCAGGTGGTTGCCCGGGCGCATGCCCCGCAGCCTCATCCCCGATGAACCGAATGTAAGGATACTCTGATGAAATCTCCGTTTGCGATTTTTCGCAAGCACCAGAAAGTGCTCATGGTCGTTTTAACGGGCCTGGCAATGTTTGCTTTCATTGTTCTCGATTCGCTCTCGCAGAACATGGAAGCCTTTCCCCCGATCTTCGGCCTGGTCGTCGGTTTGGGGATTGCTTGGGGCTTGACCAGGAAATCAGGCCATTCCTGGGCGTGGATGCTGGTGGGGGCCGCCGCGGGTGCCTATCTGGGGAGCCAATTGCAGCAGTCCTCGACGGCTGCACAAACCGTTGTCTCAACCTCGTTTGGCGCATTGACCGAATCCGATTTGCAGGAAGTGCATAATCGTCGGCAGATTGTCAACGGTTTCCTGATTGAAGCCTTTCGCCGCGCTCACGAGGGAGAAGAAAATCCGCCTCAGTTTCAACTGCAGGGAGCCCTGTTTGGTGGAAATGGCGATCCCCAACAGGAAGCGTTGATGCATCTGCTGTTGACGAAGGAAGCCCAACAGATGGGGCTGGCTGTTAGCCGAGAGCAGGTCAAGGCCCATATCGATCAGGCGACGTCGAATAAGCTTAGCGGTCGGGCCTTTGCCCAGATAGTCTCGCGCATGGGGGTGAGTGGCGATGAACTGTTCTCGCTGATGGGAGAACAACTACAAGCTCGCCAGGCCCGCCAGATTTTGATGCCGGCCAGCCTGGTCACTCCCGAAGATTACTGGGACGCCTATCGTAAGTTGAACGTCCGCCAGGAGATGGCACTGGTTCCTCTCGCTGTGGAAGCATTTAACAGCCTGGTTGGGGATCCTTCCGACCAGGAATTGCAGCAGTTGTTCGAGGAATACAAGGACAAATATCCCAATCAATCCAAACCTGGGGCACCGGGATTCCGCCAGCCCGGACGCATCAAACTGGGATACCTTGAAATCGACTATGACACAATTGAAAAAACGATTCCGGAGATCACCGACGAAGAGATTGCCGCCTATTACGAGTCCAACAAGGAACAATACCGCAATAACATTACGCCGGAATTCCCGCACTCCATGCCGCCGGGATCAGGTGTAACCCCTGTTCCCGAAGGGGGCACCCCTGGCCCGGACCTCAAACTCCCGATGATTCCCACTCAGGAGGAAAAACCCGCCACCGAGAAAACCGGGGAAAAACCTGCCGGGGAAAAACCTGCCGGGGAAAAACCTGCCGGGGAAAAACCTGCCGGGGAAAAACCTGCCGGGGAAAAACCTGCCGGGGAAAAACCGCAGGCCGACAAACCACAGACATCACCCGAGAAGCCGTCGGAATCTGCTCCCTCCGGAGACACCCCTGCCCCAACACCCGCGCCAAAACCGGAAACGGAAAGTCAGCCGCAACAACAATCTCTCTTGCGGGCGCACCCCTTCGGGAACGCATTCGCCAGCGTGTCGGAAGAACCCAAGCCGGATCAACCCAAGCCGGATCAACCCAAACCGGATCAACCCAAACCGGATCCAAACCGGATCAACCCAAACCGGATCAACCCAAACCGGATCAACCCAAACCGGATCAACCCAAACCGGATCAACCCAAACCGGATCAACCCAAACCGGAAGGGGAGCCCGTCGACACCCCGAAACCACCCGCGGAGCCCTTGCCGGAGTTCAAGCCTCTGGATGAGCTGTTGAAGGGGCAAATTCGTGCCCAGTTGCGGGATCAGCGGACGCGGGCGCGTATGTCTGAACTGGCCCAGAAGGCTCGGGGCGAGATGATCAAAATTAACGCGCAGTTTGCGGAAGCCAAGAAGGAAGAGGTCGAACAGGTTCGCGAAAAAATGCGACAGGAAACAAAAGAGCTCGCCGCTAACTATGGCCTGCGCTATGTCGAAACGCCGTTCTTGTCACCCGAGGAACTGGAGGAATCGGAAGATCACCCCATCGGTTCTGCAACCGAGCCGGTGGCCAATCCCTTCGAACGAACCACTGCTCCCACGGTTGTCGAACAGCATTTTGCGGTCGCCGATTTCGATACCCTGGCACGCCAGCGTTACCGCCTGATGGAGGCCGAGGATCCCAGCACATTGAATCGGTTTGTGCACTGGCAAATTGATTTCCTCAAGCCCCACGTGCCGACGTGGACCGAAGAGGGTGTGCAGGAACAGGTCCGTCAGGCCTGGATCATGTTACGTGCCCGGGAACTGGCGGAACAGCGGGCCGAGGAGATTGCAAAATTGCTGCGGGAATCCGATAAAACCTGGGCCGAGGCACTCGAAGGCGTGACGGAAACCGGTAAAGAAGGCTCGCAATCCCTGGTCGCGGTTTATACGGGAGAATTTTCGTGGCTAACGCAATCTTCCGCGCCACAAACAAATCCCTTTGCTCCTCCCCCCATGGAGATCACGCAAATTCCGATTGTCCTGGGAGGGACCAGTCAGGAATTCATGAAACGCGTTTTTAACGAAATGGAAAACGGAGCAATTGGCCCAGTCTGGTCGGGCGACCACCGCTACATTTTTGTGGCTCGTGTGGATAACCGCACCAACCTGGAGCAAACCCAAACCGATTTTCTCGGTCCCAACACGAACCTCTTCTCGTTTTTCTCACCTTACGAAGCAATTGCGCGTGCAGGAGGGCAGTCCGTAGCCCAGCAGTGGACAGAAAATCTGATCGAGCGGTATCAGGTGAAATGGCAGGATGCGGAGGAATAGTGGCATCGCTGTTTCGCCCAATCTGCCTGTGATTTTCAGGTAATTTCCGGAAATCGAAAGAATCGTTCCGTGATACGATGGCCAGATGCTGGGGAGGGAAATTCCCCCCAGCCGGGCATCGGGGAAGGTTTGCTATTGAAAGCATCCAACATCGCCGATATTCTGAAACCGTTAGAACGGTCCGGAATTCCAGGGAATATCGTGATAACCAGGTGCCTTGCCCATGCATGTTGAATTGCTCGTTGGAAATAAGCGTTGCAACGTCAAACGCCTCGTGATCCGTAATCAAGCGATTATCGGGCGGCAAGATCACTGCGACATTCGCGTTGTCTCGACCGAAATCAGCCGAGAACATTGCCGCATTGAAATTCAATCGCAACAGGCTATTCTCATCGATCTCGGCAGTACCAATGGAACGTTTCTAAACAAGAAACGCCTGGAAGCGCATGGCGAAGCGGCCCTCCAGGAAAACGACGAAATACAGGTCGGCCCAGCCGCTTTTTGCGTGCATCTTGTGGATGTCGTTGTCCCGCCAGTTGTCAGCAGCGAATCCGTCCCTGCAGCCGCCGATGTTCCGGATGTACTCAATGGGGAAGAAACCCATCAACCCTTCGAAACGGCCATCCTTCCCACGGACGCAAACGAAAATCTTCGCGCGGCGATCGAGGAGCAAATCGGCGATCCGGAATGCGACTCCGACTCCCTGGACGATCTGGCAGAACTGCAGGCTACGGAAGAGGAGGAGATGACCTCCCTGATGGCGGGGGTCACTTCCGACAACGAATTGCCCACACTCTCCGATGACGATGCCTTCGAGAATTTTCTGAAGGAGATGTAGTCGCTTCAGTAGCGGTTCACCTGAATTCCCTCGGCGTCACCGAATGCGGTACGCAGCATCTCCACATCAAGCATTTCATGTTGCGGCACAGGGTGCTCCCGTGGAATGAGCAGAGTACCGTCCCGGTCCGTTATGCGGCTGACACCGAGCACTTGCCAGCGTCCGAATCTTCCAGAACGGGTTAGCACCAGATCTGCATCCAGCCCGCCCGTCTCGACGGATAACCGCACCTGAACGCTCGCCCGGTCACCCGCGATACGGATATTCTGCAAATCCAGACGGGGCATTACAGAATCGTGGCTGCGCTCCTCGCGAACCACGCGATCCAACAGGCGGCCCATGAATTGTCGCGACGCCTGTCGAACGGACTCACGATCTTCCACTCGGCCAAGAGACGAGATCAGCAGCCAGGCCCCTAGCACCACGGAGGCAAACGCGATTATTCTTACAAGCACCATGGGAAGATCGCAGTCACTTTCCGACCCCACATCAGCTCATGCCTCAAGCGCCGGGACGAAGTTCCCAGTAGGCCATCAAGACTTCGTAAAGGTCGGCAGGCACCTGAATATCATCATCTTCGAAATCGGACAGCCATGTCCGGCGAAACCGCCCCGCATCTGCAAGGACCTTGCAGACATCACCCAGCCGAACGGATACCATCGGCTCTTCACAATTTACCGTTGTTTCGCCAGTAAACAGTTTTAATCGGGGCCGCATCGCAATCCTTCCATGGACTAGCGTGGTTGCCTGAGTCGAATCTGTTGCACAATCCTTTTTATCGGCCCCCGTTCTCCACGATTTGATGAAAACAATACAATGCGCCCGAGGGGGCTCTCTTTCCCTTGGCGAGGGACAATAAGTCCTGGCAGGTACGCTGCGTTCCCACTTCGTACATTTCGGGCGGGGGGGGAGATTCGAGGCCGCGGCATCCGAGGCATTGCCGTGCTTAACTTCAGCCCATGCAGTTTTTTGCGTCGAATGCCATTGCCTCAGGGGTTGAGGCAATGGTTGTTGGCCATGGTGATGCCCGACAGCATGGCTCCCACGATCCCCAGAAATCCCTGATCCGTGCCGCAAATGTACAATTCCTTGATGGGAGTCCGTCCATCGAGGGATTTTTCCGGCGCGCCGTAGACGCACCCGTTCTCGTGCCCCGTGAATCGCCGGATTGTGTGCGGGGTGAAGGTATCGGTATCCAGAATGTGGGCCCGATAATCCGGAATCAGTTCCAGGGCGGTTTCGCGAATTTTATCTGCCCATTCCGCCTTGGCTGCTGTGTACTCGCGTTCGGGCAAATTGAGCCAGAAATCGTGATTCGCCAAAGCCGTCAAGCGTATACACCCCTCTTCGAGCGGCTCCGTATAGCGATAATTGTTGGGCGAACAAATGATTCCGCTTTGCAAGTCGCACGGTTCCTGGGGCTTTCGATACTGAAAACGCTCCGAACTACTGAAGAAAATAATTGTCTGGTCGTGCCCCAACTGTTGCGGCGATATGTCCAGGATATCAATCACTTCATTGAACGTAACGTCCCCGGCGGCAGGCAAGGAATTCGCTTCAATCGTCCCTTGCTCCCGATTATTCGCGCAGAGCTTCAGTGTTTCCACGATCCCGGCGGAGGAAAGGACTCGATTTGCCGTCAGTTGCCGACCGTCCTCCAGTTCTACCCCGGCAGCGCGGCCTTGGTGAACGAGGATTCGACGCACACCGGATCGTAATTTCAATTCGCCCCCTACGTCCTTGTATTTGCGGACCAGGGCTTTCATGATCGGCCGGACTCCCCTGTTCGGCCGGGCAAAGCCTTCCAGAAAGATGCTTTTATACATGACGACGAACTGGTTCCAGTCCATGTCTTCGGGACGCGCGCTGCCATAGAACATCAGGGGGCAGAAAAGCATATCGATCAGCAGGGGGTCCCGCAGAAAGCTTCCGACAATCTCCCGAGCGGAAACCGCCTGCTGGTTCAGGTCGAGCTCGTTAAATGTCAGTAAATGGCTATGAAACCGCTCGAAGCGATCCTTTTCCAGCGGAAACCTGCTGTGCACCTGTTCGCGAAGGTATTCGAAATCATTTGTGAATTTCAGGGTAACCCCCGGAAACACCACGGAGGACCCGATCTGCTCGCACAGCGCGAATTCATCCCAGCGGATGCGGAGTTGACGTAACAGCTTGCTCAGCGGCCCCGTTTTGCTGCCCGGAGAGGCATAGTTTGTGACAGCATGCAATCCTACGTCGTGATTTCGGCCCCGCAAACGATAAAAGGAATTCAGCCCGCCGATGGTCGTGTGCCGCTCGAGCACGCAGACCCGCTGGTCAAAGTATGCACAACGAATCCCCGCAGCCAACCCCGACAGCCCGGCTCCAATGATGAGTGTGTCATAGTGCATCGAGGAGGCAACTTCGAGAGCAAGTCATTGGATTACGCCCCTGCACGGCTTGATCCGCGGGAAAGGGACGCAGGTCCGCGGAAATGGCAGCCGCGTGGGAGCGTCTGTTTGCGACAGGCGAACCGGCAGCCCCTCCTCCACTTTCCAGGTTCAGGCATCTTTCAGCAGCGGAGTGAGATACTCAACGGTACTTTGCATCGTGCCCAGATGAAAGTAATCTTCTTCCGGAATCTGTATGCGATACGCCTTGCGGAGTTCCATCACAATGTCGAGAAAATCCATGGAATCCAGTTCCATTTGCTCGCGGAAGGGCTTCGTGTCGTCCAGGGACGACAGGTCCTCGTCGGGAGCAATCTTCGAAAGGATGCCAATAATAACCTGCCGGATTTCTGCCGGTGCCATGCAACTTTTCTCCATGTGTAAACGAACAAATTCCGCAAAATACCGCTGGGTTGGCTGCGTTTACAGCCATGTGCGGCCTCCCTTTTCGGGGGAAGCCACGACTCGCTCGCGGAAGGAATCACTCCTGGTATTTCTTCACGATCAATACCGAATTGATTCCCAGCATTCCGAACGAATTGTTCAAGAGACAGCGAATGCCCGTTTTGCCGCGGGGGTGGTTAATCACCAGTTGATCCATGGCACACGCGGGGTCGAGATTATCCAGGTTGATTGTAGCGTGAACCATGTCGTCTTCAAAGGATGGAATGTTTCCCAGCAGTTCGAGTGCGCCAGCGGCTCCCATCGCATGCCCGATGAAGCTTTTTGTGTTGTTGATCGCCACTCCCGGGCAATCTCCAAAGACTCGTCTCAAGGCCTTGGTTTCTTCGATGTCTCCCTGCTCGGTGGCGGTGGCGTGACTGCTGACGATATCGATGTCGTCCGGTTCGAGCCCTGCCCTCCGTAGCGCCAGTCGAATACACTGCTCTTGCCGCTCTGCGTTGGGCAATACAAAATCCGTAGCGTCCGAATTCATCGCGTAGCCGACGATTTCCCCATAGATTTTGGCGTTCCGGGCCAGGGCGTCGGAAAGTCGTTCGAGCGTGCAGATACCCCCTCCCTCCGCGACGACGATCCCATTACGCGCCAGATCGAAGGGACGACTGGCTTTGGCGGGATCCTCGTGCCGAGCGAGTGCCCCCTGGCTTTGAAAACTGGCAAAAATACCAAAGGTGTGAATGCTTTCGGAAACACCTCCCGCAATGGCCAGATCGACCTCGTGGAGGCGGAGCATTTGCACGGCCTGGATGAAACCCGCATTTCCTGCCGCACATGCCGCCCCAATCGTGAGGTGTGGCCCCGTAATGCCCATGTTGATGGTCACTTCCCCTGCCGGGTTGTTTGCCACGGTGCGGGGATTGTGATGGTGAGTCCAGACGGAGGCATCGTAATCGAACTTCGAAATTTCGTAGACTTCGTTTTCCGTTTCAACGTTGCCGTGTTCCGTAATCCCTAAGTAAACCCCGACGCGGTCTTTGTGGACATTCGGCCAGTCGATGCCAGAATCGACAATCGCCTCGTTGGCGCAATACACAGAAATGGAGCCAGCCCGGGTCCCTCTGCGCAGGTCTTTTCGAGTTTGGTATTTCAAGGCGTTGTAGCGACACACGCCGGCGAGGACTTCACCCATATAGCGGGTTTCGAATGGGACGACCCCCGACTTTCCCGCGAGCAGATTTCCTCGGAATTCCGCCAGGGTATCCCCGTTGGGGGATGTCAGGCCGACTCCCGTAATCACAACGCGATCTAATTGACCGATTCCGCTCGTCATGGAAGTATTTACTCAACTCTCAGCCATCAGGCCAGTTACACAGGCAACGCTGCATTCGAGGCATGTACCCGTTCCACATCAACACTATTTTTGTTTCGCGTCAGTCCCGCTGCGGAAGGAAATCCCTGATGACAGACGATTTGGCATCCCCATGCCGGGATCGGGAGTCTCTCTCTGCTCCTTACTCCCGATTTTTGCTGCGAGGTGACAGTTGAAATTCAGGCCAAACTGTCGCCATCGAGTATCACAACCACCTTCCTGCAAACATTTTGCGACGAAATGCCGCCAGTTTTTTATCAGCGGATGCTCCTGGGGGATGACCTCTACTGCCTTCGTGCCGCTCCAGGTCTACGGCATGCGCTCTCCGGGAGAGAGCCGTCGAGTTCCTTCGTGCATTGTCAGGTTTAGGATTTCGGGTTTTACTGGCAAAGTCAGTGGCACACAGCCCGAAATTCAAACTGTGACGGGGCACTAGGGAAAAATTAACGCCAAATCCCCCGGCGAACAAGCGACCCATCGGAACAATCGAAGAAATGCGATAATCATGGGGGAAATGAGCCAGGGAATTATCCCTGCTGCTTCAAGTGGCTGAAAATTTCCGGATGGCGGGACCGATAAATTGACAGGCCTGTTGCAACAAAGCAAGCTCCCGCCTAGAATATCCTTAACCTGAGATTGAATCTCATTCCCAAGAAGAGGGCGCTGCGGGGCAGGATTCCAGGAATTTTGTGTGAATGGCAGCCACCCCGTGGATCTCAGGCGATAACAGCATACAAATGGCATTTCAGGAGGAGATGCCGATCGGCCACGTCGGCAATCATGAGCGGACGGGGCTTATTGCTGGATGATTGATGCAATGATCGCAGAGAAGCTGTGAATGTTTTGATTACGGAACTGATTTGCCACGAAATGTAGTGGTTCAATTGTTGCGTGGATATCACGTAAATGGTACGCAGAGCGTGTTCTACGAAATTCACAATCTGAGAGTGGATCGTAGAGTGCCAGATTGGCGACATGGAACTTAATCGCAGGCGAGCGTTTCAACCGAAAGTTCACTTTCCCATAGGAATTCGTGACACGATATGACGACACTCAATGAATTGCGACCGGGAAAAACCGCGGTCATCACGGGAATCGAGGGAACGGACGCGGTCGCGATGCGCCTGATGGAACTGGGACTATTCGAGGGCGAGCGAATTTCAATGCAAGGCATGGCGCCCCTGGGTGATCCGCGTGAATACAGCGTCTGTGGCTGCCGAGTTTCCTTGCGAAAAAGTGAGACTCAACGCGTTTACATTCAGCCGCAAGGTTGATGCCCACGGCGACTCCCCGTTCCCTCCCGCAACCTGCGTGCTGAACCTCCCCCAGTCAGTATAGCCTTCCCTCTGGGGGGCGTCCCCGAGTCGTTCGAGGACAGGATTGAATTTTTGATGAATCTCCCCTCCCCCGAATCGTCGACAGCGACCATCCCCAACGGAATCGCGTCTCCTCACGATTTCCTCAACCGGGAATTTACGGTTGCGTTGATAGGCAATCCTAATACGGGCAAAAGCACGCTGTTTAATCGCCTGGCCGGCATGAATGCCCAAGTTGGAAATTACCCGGGCGTTACGGTTGAAAAGAAAGTGGGCAGATTTCATGTCGAAAAGCAGGCGATTACCCTCGTGGATCTGCCTGGCACTTATAGTCTCTCTCCGCGAAGCGCGGACGAGATGGTGTCCGTGAATGTACTGCTGAATAAGCAACCGGACTTAAACCCTCTGGATGCCGTCATTTGTATTGTCGACGCCACGCATTTGCAGCGGAACTTCTATCTGTTCAGCCAATTGCTGGATGTCGGCCTGCCCTTGGTGTTGGTTCTCAACATGTGGGACGAAGTCGAGCGGCAGGAATTGCGGATTGACTGTCAGGAGTTGGAGCGGCGGGTTGGCGTGCCGGTGGTTCCCATCTCGGCGCGACGTGGCAAGGGGCTGGACGAGTTGAAGTCGGCGCTGCTAAGACTGCTGCAGTCGCATTCCCGTACGAGCATGCTAAGAGATCGGCTGGAATTGTTTCCGGAGGCATTTCAACAGGCGCGCCGGGAATTGGCAGCCGAGGTGACGTTACAATCCGGCCAGGTCTTTCCTGAATATCTGGCGGAACGCCTGTTGCTGGATGTGAATGGCGAAACGGAACGCGAGGTCCTGGCGCATCATCAGTTGCCCCCGGGTGTCCTGGATCGCAAGCGTGCCTGGTTGGCGGAGCAGGAGTGCCCCGTTCCCGCGATAGAACCCCGGGTGCGTTACGGCTGGGCCAGAATGGTGCTTCAGGGGATCGTGATCGAGCCGAAAACGCGGCCTGACACGCGCTATGACCAGTTGGACTGGTTGCTGACGCATCGTTTTCTCGGGCCGCTTGTTTTTGCGGCCATCATGCTGCTGATGTTTCAGGCGATTTACCTCGGCGCCCAACCGCTGATGAGTTCGATCGAATATGCTCAGGGCTATGTTGCGGACGTGGTGGTTAGCGTCATGCCTTCCGGTCCATTGCGCAGCCTGATCGTGGATGGAGCAATCGCCGGCGTGGGGGCGGTGGTGGTGTTCTTGCCTCAGATTGCGATCCTGTTTCTGTTTATTGCGATGCTCGAAGACTGCGGTTACATGGCGCGCGCCGCCTACATCATGGATTGCGTCATGACGAAATTTGGCTTGAGCGGTAAGTCGTTCGTGCCTTTGATGTCGTCATATGCCTGCGCGATTCCGGGTATCATGGCGACGCGGACCATCGAGAATCCCCAGGACCGACTGGCGACTATCCTGGTGGCTCCGCTGATGAGCTGTTCGGCTCGGCTTCCGGTGTACATACTGATGATCAATGCCTTCATACCGGACGATACGGTCTTCGGGGCGTGGCTATCGTTGCGGGCGCTGGTGCTGTTCATGTTTTATTTTGTGGGTGCCCTGGTTGCGATTCCCGTGGCCTGGACCTTGAAAAAAACCTGGCTCCGGGGCGAACCCGCTCCATTTGCGATGGAATTGCCCGGTTTCAAATGGCCCGGTTCGCGCGTGGTGTTTGCCCGTGTACGAGATCGTTCGGCTGAATTTCTGACGAATGCGGGGACGCTGATCTTCGTGACAACCATATTGGTTTGGGCGGCTGGATATTTTCCGGGCGACCACACCGAACTGCATCGGCTGGAAACCCGGATCGAGCAATGGGATCTCGCGCCCGATGCTCCCGAACTCGAACAACTGCAGCAGGACCGCCGCGACCATTCGACGCGTTTGCTCAACGAAAGTTTTCTCGGGCAAGCAGGCCATTTAATCGAGCCGATAGTAAGTCCCCTCGGCTGGGATTGGCGCATCGGTATGGCGGTGATTTCATCCTTTCCCGCCCGGGAAGTGGTCATCGGCACACTGGGGACCATATTCAGTCTGGGTGGGGATATTGACGAATCGGATACTCGCCTGATGGATCGCCTGAAAGCGGCCCGTCATCCCGATGGGCGTCCTCTGTTCAATATCCCGGTGGCACTCTCCGTCATGGTGTTCTTTGCCCTCTGCGCTCAATGCGCGGCCACGCTGATGGTGATGCGTCAGGAAACTCGCAGTTGGAAATGGCCTTTGTTCTCCTTTACCTACATGACAACCCTGGCGTATCTGGCGGCCCTGGTGGTGTATCAGACAGGCATGGCGTTGGGGTCCCTGAATTGAGATGCTGCAAGGCGATCAACCGGGAGAGGATTCGGGCATGGACGGACAATTATTACTAACGCTGGTGATCGTGCTACTCTGTCTGGCAGGTTGGCTGAAAATATTGTTCGGCCGAAAATCCGGGGGCTGCAGGAAATGTCCTAAGTCGTGCGGCACCCCCAAGAAATCCGCCGACACGCTCGTTCAGTTGCAAACTCCCCCCCGGGGTTGAGACACTCGCTACTGAGTTTTGGCGGTGTTCCTTGTCCCCTCCGCCGCTGTGAATTATGTGAATACGTAGTCCACAGCCCTCGAGTGGATGTGTCTTGGGTTGCAAAGCAATGCGTATCAGGTGGGTCACAGGGCGTGCCCTCCGATAAATACACCGTCCGACCGCGTGTTGCCTGTGATTCCCCTTTTTCTGATTGTCCGATGAAAGCGTATCCATGGACCCTCGCCTCGAACAGCTTGCCGATATTCTGATTCATCACAGTTGCCGACTCGAACCTGGAGAGAACGTGTTGATTGAAGCGTTCGATCTTCCATCGCCCGAGCTGGTCCTGCACCTGGTGAGGAAGGCACGCGCCTGCGGGGCGATTCCGCTGGTCGAGTTCCGCCAGAATCGCGTACTGCGGGAATGGGTGTGCCGCGCGGATCTGGAAACGCTGAAACTCGCTGCGGAATTCGACAGTGCCCGCATGGAGCGCATGCAGGCCTATATCGGCATTCGCGGATCGGAGAACACGGCTGAATTTGCCGAGGTACCCGAGGACGCCTTGGAGCAGTATCAGCAGCACTACATGAAGCCGGTGCATTTCGGCATCCGCGTGCCACACACCAAATGGGTTGTGCTGCGGTATCCCACTCCCTCGATGGCGCAGTCCGCGAATATGAGCACGGAAAGTTTCGAGGAGTTTTATTTTCGTGTCTGCACCGCCGACTACAGGGCGATGGAGCAGGCCCAGGAACCGTTGCGGCAGCGAATGCTGCGCACGGATCGGGTACGGATTGTCTCGCCGGGAACGGATTTGTCTTTTTCCATAAAGGACATTCCCGTGGTGACCTGCCATGGTCGGCGGAACATTCCCGACGGGGAAGTTTTCACGGCACCCGTGCGCGACAGCGTGAACGGCACCATTCAGTACAACATTCCCTCGCGGTACCAGGGAACCGTGTTTCGGAATATACGCCTGACGTTCCAGGAGGGGAAAGTAATTGAAGCCCAGTGTGATGGGGAAAGCGAGCGTCTTAACAAAATCCTGGATAGTGACGAAGGCTCCCGTTACATCGGGGAGTTTTCCCTGGGAGTCAATTATGAAGTCCGCCATCCGATCCTGGATACGCTGTTTGACGAGAAAATCGGAGGATCGCTGCATTTCACGCCCGGGAATGCCTACACCACGACTGATAACGGGAATCGGAGTGCGGTACACTGGGATCTGGTGCTGGCACAATTGCCCGAACAGGGAGGAGGCGAAGTCTGGTTCGATGGAGAACTGATACGCCGGGATGGCCTGTTTGTTGTGGAGGATCTACTGCCTCTCAACCCCATCTGACAGCACTCCGTCACCGGAAACCGCGGGAAACGGGACATAATCATTTCTTAACAAAATGAAAATTTGTCTCCCGCGAGCGTCTTCGGAATGCTGCTTAAGTCTTGAAAGCGCATGGACTCCGCATCACAATAGGTAATCCACTCTGTTTCGGATCAAGAGCCATTCGCGTTTCCTGGTCACGAAGCATTTGCAAATCGAGTGACCTTGGAACGCCTTGAAGGCGCAGTGACGATTCATGGCATGATCCCCATGGCAAAACAAACGCAACACGAGACACACTGAATACCCACTGAGGATTCCGGACAACTTCTGTTAAGGTGAGATATGCAATTCCTTGAAGGCAATACCGTTGGCATCGACCTGGGAACGACCTTTTCCACGATCGCACAAATGAACACGGAGGGCGAACCCCGGGCGATTCGTAATGTCGATGGTCGCACCATCACACCTTCGATTGTCATTCTGAGCGAGGAAGGGCAAGTGGTTGTCGGCCCCACCTTCGAGCGCATGTCCATCGAGGACCCGCAACGGATTATCGAGGCCATCAAGCGTCAAATGGGCAACAAGGATTTCTTCGTTGTCTATCAAAACAAGAAATTGACCCCGGAATTTATCTCGGCCTTGATTCTGAAAAAGTTAAAGCAGGATGCCGAGGTGGAAATTGGCCCCATCGCCAACGCGGTGATTACCGTCCCCTATTACTTCAACGATATTCGCCGCAAGGCCACCCAGGACGCGGGCCGCATTGCCGGGTTGAACGTGGTGGACATTATCAACGAACCGACCGCCGCGACCTTGGCCTATGCCTGGACGAAGGGCGAACTGGGCAGTTCCAAGCCAGGTTTCACTACCAAGACCATCATGGTTTACGACTTTGGGGGGGGGACGTTCGATGTGACCGTCGTGCGATACAACTCCACGAACTTCAAGGTGCTGGCGACCGACGGAGACGTGATGCTGGGGGGGTTGGACTGGACGCGGCGTCTGGTCGATCACGTCAGCGAGCAATACCTGCAAAAATACGGCAGCGATCCCCGGGAAGACCCGGAAACCCTGCTGCAGTTCACGCAGGAGTGCGAAGACGCAAAACGGCAGTTGAGCGCGAAGTCTCAAATACCCGTCAGCTTATACTACCAGGGAAAAACGCTGACCGTTGCCCTGACGCGGGGGGATTTCGAACGGATGACGGCCGATCTGCTGCAGCGCACCCGCGATACGACGGAACTTGTCATGCGGCAAGCGGGCGTGAAAGTTGGCGACCTGGATGACATTGTGCTGGTGGGAGGTTCCACGCACATGCCGGCTGTGGAGTTGATGCTCCGCCAGGTCGCGGGGCGTGCCCCCTCGCGCGATGTCTCTCCGGAAGAGGCCGTTGCCCAGGGGGCGGCCATTCATGCAGCCATTCTGGAAGCGCGTGCCACCGGGGGAGAATCTCGCATTGCCAAGGCGGTGCTGGAACGTCTGCGCTCGGTCGAAACCGCCGATGTCAACTCGCATTCACTAGGCATCAAGATTACCGACCCCAACGAGCGCGGTCGCAAGATCAATCACATCATAATCCCCCGCAATACGCAGATACCCTTCAGCGCCAGTCAACGATTCGTCACGAATTCACCGAACCAGCGGTCGATTCACGTCCACATTCTGGAGGGCGAGGCAATGGATCCGGCCGCCTGCACGTTGATCGGCGATTTTCGGATTGTTGATCTCCCCCCCAATTTGCCACAAGGGTCTCCGGTCGAGGTGATGTACAGTTACGACGCCAATGGTCGTATCCATGCTTCGGCTCGGGAATTAACCGGGAATCGCGAAGCGGCGACACAAATTGTGCGTGATTCCGGACTGGACGAACGGGGCGTGGATGCCATGCAATTGCTGGCGGCCGAATATTCCGTCGAATAATAATCGCGGAACCGTGGCCCTTCTCCCGACTTGTCGGCCATAACCAACGGAGTGTTTTCCCTTGTCGATCGACGTTTACAAACAGTGGTTGGGAATTCCCGAGGAGTTCCGCCCCCCCACGCATTATCAGTTATTGCGCCTGGTGGACTTCGAGGACGATTCCGAAAAAATCCGGACCCATTACCGGAAACTCAATGAATTGGTCCGCAAGTATGCCACGGGCGATTATATGCTGCAGTCCCAGGCACTGCTGAATGAACTCGCCAAGGCGATGTTATGCCTGACCGACCCCGGGCGCAAGCGCGATTACGACGAATCCCTGGGGCGCGAATTTGCCGAATCCCAGACAGGCGTGGGAAAACCTCTGCTACGCGTGCTGGCGGACAGGGGCGAAATTTCCAAGGGACAAATTCGAGAGATCGAAGAATTTGCCGATCGCCGAGGGCTGTCGCATCGGGATGCCGTGGTTCAAATGAAACTGGTCAACGAGGACAAAGCCGCCATGGCCCTGGCCGAAGAGTTGGGGCGCCCATTTGTCGACCTGGATAGCATCCTGCCCGACGACCGCGTGTTGGACATGGTGCCCCGAAACGTCGTGAAGCGCAACAGTATTCTCCCGCTGTTCATCGACGAGGACGTCGTGCTGATCGCGTGCATCGATGAACCGGACCACGAAATCGAAGATGAATTCCGGCTGCGATTCGGCAAGCCGATGCGCGCGGTGATCGGCACTCCACGCCAAATACACCAGGGAATCGCCAAGTATTATGCCCCTGGCGCGCGAGATGAAGTGCAGGCGGAATCCTACGAAGCCAGTGTCAGCCAGGGGAAGAAATCGGGAGCCAAGAAAAAATCAGCCCCGAAAAAGTCTAAGCCGATCTCTCAGATGACCGACCAGGAGAAGAAGGATCGTCGCATGATCGGGATTCTCGTACTCTGCTGGGCGACAATCGGTTCGGCCCTGGTCGATCAGTTTCTGATCAAGGCCTACCTATTTCCTCGCTGGCAGTTTTTCATTGGCCTGATGCTGATCGTGCCTCCCATCACGTTTCTGGCCATTTACGATTCCCACTTGCGCAAACGCTGAGCGAATGACGCCGGACCAGTTCCAAGGGGCGTTTGAGACGGCTCCCAACCGCACGAGGGAGTAAAGCGACCTGCCGCAATCGGACGGATGTCTTGTGTGTTGCTACGCGATAACGGGAGAGTGAGCCGATCAGGTATCGCGGAGCAACACCACCACGGAATTGGCGGCAACGAAGTATCGCGGAGCGTCGATTGGCTTGTACCCCGTGGCGCCGTGGATATCGTCGGGTGATTCCAGCGAGGTATCGAGAACCTTTTTCCACTCGAGTTCAGAACCTTCGCAGATTCGGAATTCGCGTCCGCTTCTGGAGCCGTTGATCATTACGTAAAAATCCTGGTCGTTCAGGTCTCCCCCCAGGAGCCGATAGGCCAGCACCTGCGAGTCATGCCCCATTTCGCAAGGTCCGTCCGGGCCAAACCAGGTAATGTCCTCGCGCCAATAATGAGAACGGCTGAGCGAAGGGTGGGATTTACGAAAGCCAATCAACAACTTGAAAAAACGATACACGTCGCTGAAACGTTCGAGCCGCGTCCAGTCGAGCCAGCTTGTTTCGTTGTCCTGGTTGTAGGCGTTATTGTTGCCTCGCTGGGTCTGCAAGAATTCGTCTCCCATGCGGAACATGGGAGATCCATTCGAAAGCATCAGTAGCGTGATAAAATTCTTGACCTGCTGCTTGCGGAGTCGGACCACTTCCGGGGGGGCGTTGCGTTCGCCTTCGAAACCGCAATTCCACTTGAATTCATGCGAGCCATCGCGGTTGCGCTCCCCGTTGGCCCAGTTATACTTTCCTTCGTAGGCCACCATGTCGAACATCGTGGAACCATCGTGCGAAGTGATATAATTCACGGATTGCCAGGGGCGGCAGGAGTGCACCAGACCATCGGGAAACAGATCCGCGCTGCCGTAGAGCCGTGACATCAATTCGGGAATCATGCCTTTTTCCCCCGCGATGAACCGTTGCAGGGAATCGCGATACAAACCGTTCCACTGCATCCACAACCAGCCGGGAAAGGAATGCCCCAATTGATACGTCCCGGCGGCATCCCAGGGCTCTGCAATCAGGCGGACATTCAGGAAATCCTTGGCCGTCACGATTTGCGAGAAGATGGGAGTCTGATCGGGGGAAATGGAGCCATCGCTGCGCCGCGCGAAGATGGAGGCCAGGTCGAAACGGAATCCATCCACGTGCATTTGGTCGCGCCAGTATTTCAGACTGTCGACAATCAGTTTTCGGACGGCGAGCTTGTTGGCATCCAAGGTGTTGCCGCAGCCGCTGTAGTTGGCGAAATCCAGTTTGCCCTCGGCGTTGCGCATCGCCATGTAGAACATGTCGCTGCCGATACCCTTGAAGCTGTAACAGGGCCCTTGATCGTCCCCCTCGCACGTATGGTTGAAGACGACATCCAGAATGACTTCGATGCCAGCGCGATGCAGTTCCTGGACCATCTCGCGAAATTCCTCGCGGACAAGCCGGCTTTCCGCATTGACGGCGTAGGTACTGTGCGGGGCAAAGAAATTGAGAGGCATGTATCCCCAGTAGTTCTTTTCCTGTGGATCGAACTAAAAAACCGGCATCAGCTCGATCGCCGTCACTCCGAGGTCGCGCAAGTACGGAATTTTTTCAATGACTCCCGCGTAGGTGCCTCGTTTGGCGGGAGTTACTCCCGAACTGTCGTGACGGGTAAAGCCCCGCACGTGCATTTCATAAATGATCAGGTCGGAGTCGTGGCGCAGGTAGCGGTCATCCTTCCAGTCAAAATGAATTTCCGCGTCGATCACGCCCAGGGGAGCCTTGCCGTCGTTCGGTCCCGGCCCCTTTGCGGCTTCGCGGTCGAAATTCGTGGGAAAGTACACGGCCTTGGCATATGGGTCGAGCAGAACTTTTTCAGGATCGAAGCGATGAAAGTGGTTATCGTCATCGTGAGCACCATAGACGCGATAGGCATAATAAAAAGCCCGCGGAGCCCGCGTTTTGGAGATGCGACAATGCCAGACAGGGCCCGACTTGTTGCGGTAATGATCGAATTCATACTCCAGGACAGGATGCGCGGCATCGTGTTCGGAATATAACATCAGAATTACACGTGTGGCGCTCTGCGCGTATAAAACGAAATTCCAGGCCTGTTCTTCCTCGATCCAGGTGACTCCCGGGGGATCGTGCCAGCCTTCCGTTGTATGCCAGTTCTTCATGAGGGATCGATATCTCCGCAACCGTGTATTCCGGCGACCTGGACTCTTGCGTCAGTGGTGGAACGCGACACGTCCACCTGCCGGGCATTTTGCATCCTTGCAGGATCGTTTATGCTTCGCCATGATAACATTCCTCCGTCCGAGACGCATGACATCACCCCTCGCAAGGTCTGTTCACAAACCAACGGAGGGGCTTTTCCGCATTACTCATTTCTGCATGAATATCGAGAGAATGATCATGAGCCGTCTATGCATTTTGCGATTGTCTGCCTGTTTTCTCTCAATCTTCACCTTGGGAGGGGACTGGCTTGCCGCGGCCGACCGTCCCAACATCCTCTGGATAACCAGCGAGGACAATGGCCCGGAACTTGGCTGCTACGGCGACAGCTATGCCGTTTCCCCGCATATTGATGAACTGGCGCAACAGGGACTGCGTTATAAATACTGCTGGTCCAACGCGCCGGTGTGTGCCCCCGCCCGTACCACGATTATCTCCGGGATGTACCCCCAGAGCCTGGGGGCCGAGCATATGCGGTCTCAGTTGCCCATGCCCGCAGGCTTGCAAATGTATCCTTACTATCTTCGCCAGCAAGGATATTACTGCACCAACAACAGCAAGGAAGATTACAACCTGGACAAGCCCGAGGGGACCTGGGATGTCAGTGGAAACAAGGCTCATTGGAAGAATCGTGCCCCCGATCAGCCCTTTTTTGCCATTTTTAATCATACGATCAGTCACGAAAGCCAACTCCGCAAGCGCCCCCACACGCCCGTGCACGACCCCGCGGGAGTCAAACTGCCGGCCTACCATCCCGATACTCCCCAGTCACGACAGGACTGGGCACAGTACTACGACAAGCTGACGGAGATGGACACGCTGGTGGGCCAGAACATTGCCGAACTGAAAGCGGCCGGCTTGTACGAGGAGACCATTATTTTTTACTACGGCGACCATGGTTCCGGCATGCCCAGGCACAAACGCTGGCCTTACAATTCCGGATTGCACGTCCCCTTGATTGTCCGTTTTCCCGACAAGTACAAGCATCTGGCCCCACCAGACTATCAGGCCGGAGGGACGTCCGATCGCCTGGTGAGTTTCGTGGACCTGGCCCCGACCCTGCTGAGTTTGTGCGGCATCAAGCCTCCGGCGCAATGGCAGGGCCATGCCTTTGCCGGTCCGCATGCCTCGGAACCTCAAAAATTTATATTCGGATTTCGCGGCCGGATGGATGAGCGCATCGACATGGTGCGTTCCGTTCGCAACGAACGATTTGTGTACCTCCGCCACTTTTACCAACATCGTCCATACGGCCAGTATCTGCATTACATGTTTCAAACTCCGACCACCCGCGTCTGGTATCAACTCCACCGGGAGGGAAAACTGACACCGGCGCAGGACGCCTTCTGGAGAGAGAAGCCGATCGAGGAACTCTACGATTTGCAGAACGACCCTGAAGAGATCCACAATCTCGCCAGCGATCCCGCATACGAGGAAACCCTGCACCAGATGCAGGATGTGTTGGGGAAATGGTGCCTGCGCATTGGTGACCTCGGTGTGCTTCCCGAGGCGGAAGTGCATCGGCGCAGCCAGGGAAAGTCTCCCTACGATCTGCTAAAAGCAGGAACTCTGGTTTCGAATTACAATCAACTGATCGCGGCGGCCTTTCTGGCCACGCGGATTTCCCTGGATGAGGTGGATCATCAAGGCGTGGTGGATGCATTACAAAATACTGAGGCGGGTGTCCGTTATTGGGCCTGTCTGTTTGCCTTGCGACATCAGCAGGCAGGCGTGGCCGAGTATCGAGAAGAACTGCTACAGCGTCTCGAGGACGATTCTCCCTCGGTGCGCGTTATGGCAGCAGAGGCCTTGGGGAAATATGGCACTCCAGCCGACTTGAAACGCATCCTCCCGGTCCTGGTGTCCGCTGCCGACCTGGAACAGAGCGACCTGTACACGGCGATAGCCGCCTGGAACGCACTGGACGAACTCGATGACAAAGCGGCATCGGTCCGCGATAAACTGGCGGAACTGCCCGAAAGCTGGGACGGGGTGCCCCAGAAGCTGAAGTCTTATATTCCCCGACTCAAGGAAAAAACGCTGGCGGATCTCGATGGCAAACCGCTCCCCTGACGACCATGCCGCCAGAAGGGAGACCGCGTTCGCCGAGGTTTCGCGAGCCTGCTGGTATTCTGTGTGTGATGCCTCTTTCAATTCCGCATGAGTCGTCGCAGCAGGTATAAACCAATGAAGCCGGTGACAATGTTGGCAATCCACATTACCCACGCGGGGGGCAATATGCCGTTCTTGGCCTGATTCATCGCCAGCATGATGGCCGGGTAGTACAGGAACACAATCGGCATGAAGACCATGAAGAAACTGGTCAGGAATTGACGCTTGGCCTGGATGATCGAAAACGGGCTCCCCACCAGAACAAAGAAAAAGCAACTTCCCGCCAGCGCAAAGCGACTGTGATACTCTGTCCTCAGACGATGCCCCCGGTCCTCGCCGCCTCGCTGGTTCTGGACGAGATCGACAAACCGAGGCATCTCCAGTTCCTCGTAATGACCGGTCATCAGGTGCCACGAACGCGCGAACGCCTGGCGTGTCTGCCAGGATTTCTGATTCGCCTGGAGCTTGTCCAGTTCCCGATCAATCTCCAGGACCGCCATGTGACGTGCCTTGGGCTCCTTGTCGATCATCGGCAACGGGAACGGATATTCCTCTTCGCGAATCCAGGCTCCGCGACCATCGGACATGTGAATATACCCGCCAACAACCTTGATGCGAGCCGTCCGTTCCTCCAGATTGAACTGAATGCGTGCCGATTCCGCTTGAATCGTGAAGGTTTGGCCATTCCGAGGGGAGTAGCGAATGGTCGGCTTGACGAGCGTTTTCTCCTGCACGTCCATCACGGTAATCGCCAGCCCGCGATGGGAATCAATAAACTGGTGGTCATTCCGTAACTGATCGAGGAAGATCTTTTCCATTTTCAGCAGTACGGTTTCCTGAATTTTCTGAATGGACCAGGGAATCACCTGGTCCGTCAACAGGAGCGCCCCCAGGCTGAGCGTTGCCCCCATCAGCAGGGAAGGCCAGATCAGGGAGAACAAATTGATGCCAGCCGCTCGCGCCGCCGTCAGTTCCTGGTCGCCAGCCATGCGTCCATACACGACCGTAACCGTCAGCAGCATGGTTGCGGGAATGGTGATCGGCAACAAACTGTACAGAACGTACGGAAGGATCTGGAGCACTTCCATCGGCCCCAACCCATTTTCGGATGCCTGCTGAAATACGCCCACAAACACCAGCAATACCGAAATGCCCGTCAACACCATGACGAACACGCGCATAAGCTCCATTGTGATATAACGTTGCAGCAAACGCATCGCAGTCCTGCACATCGGAAAACATAACGGACCAGGGACTTTCGCCGGCTCTGCACATCGTGGTGCGTACGCACAGGCCACTCCCGTGAAAGTACAGAGGCTAGATACTGTAAATCCGGGATACAGGTCAAGGGGCAACCCGCGTGTGTGTACACATGGGCACATAATCGGTTTGCAGCACGCACTGCCAGCAGAACCAGCATTGCTGGTGTAATCCAAAGTTAATTCAACAAGTTCCAGTCTCTCCCGGGCCTGAGTTTCGGGTTTCAATGAAATTCGATGTAGCTTTTTTAAGACAGCATGCTCGCCCAGCCTGTGAGACAGCGGGATGCCATTTCCAGAAATCGGAGACGCCGAAACAAAGGTCCGCCATATGTCCTACCTCGTACGGGATTACAGTTCCTCTGCCTCTCACTCCCAGCCGCATGTCAGACTGACACCCGTTCGTTCCGCCTTCGCGGACGATCCCGACTTCGCGGAGTTAATTGAATTCTTCGTAGATGCCTTGCCCGAACGCCGACAGGCATTGGCGGATGACTTCAAGGCAGGCAGGATCGATGCCTTGCGTGTGACGGCGCATCAACTCAAGGGGGCTGGGGGCGGGTACGGATTCGATGGGCTTTCCTCGCTGGCCAGCCACCTGGAAGAGATGTGCAAATCGGGCGAACCCGGGGAAATTTCCGCTGCCGTGTTGGAACTGTGTCAACATATCGATCGCATTTGCCTGTAAGCATCCGCAAAACATTTCTTTCTGGCGGACGTAATCTGCAACTTGCATCTTGTCGGGTCGCATGTCACGATATGATACTGCAAGCCGCCCCGCGGATTACGTTTGACAGGTTCGATAGACAGGAAAGATTGCCACACATGCTTCTCTTGCGTCCCGTTTCGCACATGCTGCAATTGGCCACTCCCGCGAATCTGCGGAGAACACTGCTCTCCTGCACGCTGATCGGCCTGGGATATATCCTGGGCGTGACGGGCATATTCCAGCCTCAAGCGAGTTCCGCGCAAGCCCCCAAGGTACTCGATACCGAAGATGCGGAGGTGGCTATCACGATCTCCAACGATGCCGTCAAGCAGATCAAGTTGATCTCGGAATCCCTCGCGGCGGCGATGGAAACCCTGCGGCTCGAGAGCCAATACACCGCCGCAACGGAAACACTGAACCCCTACCTGATTCTGACCGGCGGAGGCAATGCCATCGACGATCTGGAACGGGGAACGGGAGTCGACCCCTTCACCTTTGCCGATTTATACGCCGGAAATGCCGTTCGTGAAGTGGCGGACGAACTGACCCGCGACGACCAGGGCCGCCTGTTGTACAAGAACACGCTCGTGCGGATCTATTCGGTTGAACGCTTGAAGCGACGGCAGGAAATGTCCCGAGCGATCCTGGAAAAACGCGTTCTCCCGTAACGCCAACCTCGCAGGGACATCAGCGTTCCGCTCCCCCATTGGCATAGATAACCTGCCCGGTGAGATAGGCGGCTTCCTCAGAGACCAGGAAGCGGGTCAGGCGGGCGATATCCTCCGGCAACCCCCAGCGCTTCAGTGGCGTTTCGGCCAAGACCCGCTGCTGCCAGGGATCCCCCACGTTTTCACCCCAGGCGGTTTTAATCCAGCCAGGGGCAATACAATTCACGCGGACGTGGGGGGCCACCGAGACCGCCAGCGATCGGGAAAATCCCATCAAGGCATTCTTGGCCACGGCAAACAATTCCCCGCTGTCTCCTTCCATGCCGCGCTCGGCCTGGTCCCAGCCGATGTGGATCATCACGCCCCGCCGGGCCGCAACGTAGCGTTCCGCTACCAGTTTCGAAAGCAGAATTGTCGCGCGGACATCTACGTCGAGCAGTTGCTGCAGTTTTTCCTGGTAACTCCACTGCCGCGCCACGCCGGTCAGCAGGTCGACGCCGGCGTTGTTGATCCAAATTCCCGGAAAGCAGGTCGCAAAGCAGTCCGCGACAAACGGCTCGAGCGCCTGTTCTTCCGCGAAGTCGGCCTGCAGAATCGTTGCTTCGCGACCGTGCGCGCGCACCTGCGCTGCCGTCTGCTCGACTCCCTCCTGGTTGCCCCGATAATGCAACAGCAGGTTTGCCCCCGCCCGGGCCAGTTCCAACGCAATCGCCCTGCCAATGCCCGTCGAAGCGCCCGTGACAACAGCCGTCTGGCCTGCCAGACTGGCGAACAGTTTACTCTCAGTGTAATGCGTCATCGGGGTCTTAAATCAAATCATCGGAATCGTGCCTGCCTATCCCGTGAGACAACCCGGCAGGGAAGTTAATCAACCGGATTCCCCGCATACCACGTGTTACTTGGGAGGAGGTCGCCGGGCTTCCAGGAATTCCGCGTTGGGAATGTCGCCTGAAACGGGATCTTGTGCGGTCAAGGGGTGCGGATCGCCGGTTTGCTCATGTTGAACCGCCAGCAGGCCCAGCATCTCTTCCAGTTGTTGTTGATGGCGGTCCTCCCCGGCCAGATTGCGAGTCTCGTGAGGGTCGTCCCGCAGGTTAAATAACTGGTTGCGATTGACCAGGGGGTAACGGATCAATTTCCAGTCCCCATAGCGCACGGCTCGTTGTGAATTCTTGTACGCCAGGTAAATGGTTTTTCGCACGGAGTCCTGCTGGCCACGGATTACCGGTTTCTGGCTGATACCATCCAGCCCCGCAGGTACGTCTAGTGATGCCAAATCGCAAAGGGTTGGAAATACATCGTGCAGATACATCAGAGCCGAGGTTTCCCCTCGCGGAATACCGGGCCCGGCCAGCAGCATGGGGGCACGCATGCTGTGTTCATACAGATTCTGCTTGCCGAACAAGCCATGGCTGCCAATCGCCAGGCCGTGATCGGAACTGAACAGGATGAGGGTGTTGTCGAGTTCCCCCTGTTGCTTGAGTGTCTCCATAATGCGTCCGATGTGAAAATCGATGGAGGTGATGCAGGCGTAATAATCGCGCAGATGCTGTCGCACCAGTTCCTCGGTCCGTGGCCAGGGAGCCAATAGTTCGTCCCGAATCAGCAATTCGCCGTTGTCGAATGGATGAAAGATCGCATGATTTTTCGGCACGGAGAGGCTGTCGAGGGGATACTGTTGCAGCCATTCCTCCGCGGCGACACGAGGATCATGCGGACCGGCAAACCCAACATACATGAAGAATGGGCGTTCGTGATCCCGCATCCGTAGAAATTCAATGGCGTCGTTGGCGGCGGTGCGTCCGTGATGTCCGGAATTGCGTTCGACCATATCCTCCAGATAGTGGCTATGCTCGTAATGCTTGTGGTATTCCCGGGCGGAATTGCCTCGCTTGGAATGATGATACGTCTCGTAACCTGCCTGCCGGAACGAGCGGGCCAGGCTGGGCGTTTGCTCGGTTGGCTTGGCCTGATAACGATACAGGGACATGCCGCTTTGAATCATGTGCCGACTCGGATTACAGACTGCCGGCATTGTCGAACCCATGCAATAGGCATTGTGAAACACAAAGCCCCGCTGCACGAGTTGATCGAGATGGGGCGTGCGGATCGCGGTGTTTCCCAGGGCCGCGATGGTATCGGGACGCTGGTCATCGGTGAGCAGAAACAACACGTTCGGGCGGACTGCCCCCTTCAACTCCACGGGCGTTCCCGCCTGCAGAAACAGACACAACAGGCCACTGCAAATTAGTCCCGCGATTCGTATGGTTTTCACGATGCGCCTTTCCTATTTCTGCAGCACGTGGTTATTCTTTTTTTGCGGTCGTCGGCCGGGACGGATCCATAATGGGGGTGTCCCAGCCTGCCATGTCCGCTGGCTTTACGCCGCGGCGGTATCCTTCAAAACGGAACGTGGAGGGATGATAGGGCCCGACAAAGCCGATCTCCGCATCGGGTTCAATCCGCTGTTCCAGGTTCATGGCCCACAGGCAGGCATTGACCATCATGCGTCGGAACCCTGCATTGAGCAGATCTTCGGAGGCTCCGTAGGTGGTGGTGAAAACACGGGCGGATTTGCCGTTGGCTGCCGAATACGAGGTGGTCCAGGCTCCCGGACAGGGATCTTTATCCGCCGCGATCGGTGCCTCGGGTTGCATTCCCTGAAGTGGTTGCGCCATCGCCAGCACCTCGCACCCCGGGCGTGGTTCCGTCCAATAACCGCCCGACTGCACCCAAACCTGGTCTACTCCGGTGAGGATCGGATGAGACTTCATCGCCTCGACCAGATCCAGTCGCGTGCTCATGACGTGATTTTTCCCGTAATGACCGGCCCAGGTTTCCCCGAGGATCGCCCGGCCGAAGCCCCCCTGCATTTCGGGTCCCGCATGCCGGTAGGAATAACGAACGTATTCCGCATTCTCGGGCATGTTGAAGGCATGCGTGGACGTTCTCAGCCCCACGATCGGTCCGCCACGCTGAACATACTCGTCGATGTGCCGCATCTGCTCAATCGGAAAATTTTGAAAGCGGAGAAAGATCACCATCAGGTCGGCATCGGCCAGATTCTCCAGGCCCGTCATGTAACTGCTACCGGGCACGATTTCTCCTGTCTCGGGATTTGTGCTGAACAGAACCGTGCAGTCTCCTCCATAATGACGCGCGAGGATGCGTGCCAGCGCGGGCAGAGTTTCTTCGGATCGATATTCATGATCCCCCGCGAGAAAGACAATTTTCTTGCCCTTGGCGATCCCCTGCTCTCCCTGGTAACGCAACTCCTCGGCATGCAGGGGCACGGCCAGGGTCCATAACATCGACCACAACACGATATGACGCATCACACGAGATCCCTTCAGGTAGAGCATGGAATACCAGAATCGCAACACGAATTCCCGGTGTCGGATTCAGGTTTTCTCCGATTGGCGACAACCCATTCAACAACGATTGTTGATACTTTCGCGGGGTTCGTCAAATCCGAGGCCCCGAGCAGGAGCCGGATTTCCCCTTTGCGGCCGCCCGGCCCCCCTGCACCGGGAAATGTACGCAGCCCGGAATGTCGGCGTTGCGGACAGAACGGTGCCGCTGTCAATGGCTCTGGCCTGGTTGGCTGGGATTGGCCGCGGCCGCGGGTTTGGGGGGATGGCCATGGGGCGTATTTCTCGCCACCAGCACCACGCCCACGAACACCAGCAGCATTCCAACCCACAGCAGTGGACTGGCGGTCGTTACCTGTTTCAACTGGATGACCGATACGATCGCGGTGACGGTCACCGCCCCCCCGAACACAATCGGCATCACGAACAGAGGTTTTCCGCCGCTGATCATCGCCGAAGTGAGAAACAAGGCGCCGAATGCCCCGACGGAACCGGCCAGAAAACCCCAGGTCATGGAAGGGGCATGCGTTCCCGAAAAGTTGTAGCTGTCGTTCTTGAAATACATGCCAAGCAGCCCACCCAAAACGGCCCAGACCAGATAGGCAACTCCCGTGAAGACGTACGGCTTAAAGGGGCTCCACTCGCCCGTGGCACTGCGGGCATTCTGCAAGGCTGGGCCGTACAGCCCCCAGCATAGCGCGGTCATACAGGCGAAAATGACGGGAATCAGAATCTTCATGGTTTTCCTTCGATCTCTATTGTTCTATTACAGCTAGGAATTTGGGGGTCACTCGCTTGGCGAGTGCCTTGCAGGCTTCTCGTCAACAGGAGGTTACACGGATTTGGCCAGTGGAGCACAACAGGCATGTAAATAACAGGGGAGCGTGCCGGACCGACTTCCGTCCACCTTCCCGGTTAGGCAAGTCATGGCGGTCGCGGACCAGTGCGCGAAGAACAGGGCCGGAGGTATCCCAGCAAGTCCACGCGACGGAAATCCTTGCCGCGATGACGCGCAAGCCCTGCGTGGCAGGATATCTGTTCGCCTCGAGAATCGCCAGCCAGCCCCCATGTGGCCGCGTTCGCGTCGCGAACGCGCGTTTACGTGAGGCATGCCGCGAATTTAGAATTCGTCGCCGACCCACCCGCCGACCGGTTCCTGCAGGGGACTGTAATCGACGAATCTCAATTGCTGCTTGATCCAAGTCAGGTGGGCATCGCCAATCGGACCGGAACGGTTCTTGGCGACAATCACAAAGGCTTCGCCCGGGCGGTCCTCGGGATCGTAAGCTTCTGGCCTGTGCAGGAACATCACAATATCGGCATCCTGTTCAATCGCTCCCGATTCTCGCAGATCGGAAAGTCGCGGCCGTTTATCTTCCCGCTGTTCCACCCCGCGATTCAACTGGGCCAGTGCGATTACCGGAATGCTCAAATCCTTGGCGAGAAATTTGAGTCGCCGCGTGATAGAGGAAATCTGTTGTTCACGTGGCTGATTCCGATCTTCTGCCTCGATCAACTGGAGGTAGTCGATAATCACCAGCCCGATATCGTACTGACGTTTCATCCGGCGAGATACCGCCGCGATCTGGGTCATGGTGCGTCCGGCCTGATCGTCGATGTAAATCGGGTATTGGCTCAATTCGCTGGATCCCTCCAACAGAGCATGATTTTCCAGATCGTCCAGATCGCCCTGACGCACTTTATGGCCATCGACCTTCGAATGGATACAAAGCAGACGCTCGGCCAGTTCCTGCTTGGACTGCTCCAGGCTGAAAAGCAAGACGCCTGATTTGGCGATGCCCGCCACCGCCAAGGTGGAATTACACACAAAGGCCGTCTTGCCCATACTGGGACGAGCCGCCAGGATGATCAATTCCGAAGGCTGGTACCCGCTCGTCAGTTCATTCAAGCCCATAAAACCGGTGTGCAGGCCACTTACGGTACCGGTCTGGTCGCGTCGGCTGTTGATGCGGTCCCAAGTATCCATCAGGATCGAACGCATGTCCAGCTTGCTTAGCGATTCCTGCTGTTCGGAAATCTGGAACATTTTCTGTTCCGCCCGCGCCAGCACATCGTTGACATCATCTCCCGAGTGATAGGCATCCTTAAGGATATCGTTGCAGACATAAATGAGCTGACGCTGCAACCATTTTTCACGAACAATCCGGGCATAATACTCGGCATGAGCAGCATGCGGGACCGTCTCCATGATTTCCAGCAGCTTCGCGACTCCCCCGGCCTCTTCCAGTTCTCCTTTTTTTTCAAGCTGATTGGCCAACGTGACGGCATCGATCCCGCGATCTCCCGCCTCGTACATATCGACAATGGTGGAAAAAATTCTGCGGTTCTGATCGTCGTAAAACTGCTCGGCTCGCAGCACGTCGAGCACCTGATCCAGCGTATCGTTTACAAGCATGATGCAGCCGAGCACGCTGTTTTCCGCCTCGTGATTGCTGGGCGGGGCCTTGCTGAGCAATTCCACGTTTTCGGATGCCGCCGATTTTCGGGCCGTAGCCATCGATGCTCCCTCTCGCGTTGGCTAACCGTTAATGAAACAGGATGTCCAGCCCTGACGAGCCGACATCCTGTTCTCTCTCACGATTGTATCTCGAAACACCGTCACGGAAGACCGCCCCGAACTGCACAATTCCCTACGAATTACGACGGTCGGTCGGGGAGGAAGTTCCCGTGATTACTTCTTGCTGGCTGGGACAACCCAGACTTTAACGTCGGAAGCGACCTCGGAATGCAATTGCAATTTCACGGTGTACATCCCGAGTTCCTTCAGCGGACCTTCCAGGCGAATGTGCTGAGGTTCCACCTTGTAACCGGCCTCAACCAGGGCTCGGCTGATATCCGCTGCCAGGATCGAGCCGTACAAATGGCCTTCCTCGTTGGCATTGGCTTCCAGCGTGACGGAGTATTTTGCAACCGTCTCTGCCAATTTCTTGGCCACGGCCTTGCGTTGCTTCTCCACTTCGATGAGTCGCAAGCGATGCTCTTCGACCGCCTTTTTATTTTCCTCGGTGGCAATGGTCGCCAGACCATAGGGGAGCAAGTAGTTGCGGGCATATCCCGGCTTGACCCGAACAATTTCGCCCTGCTTACCCAAACCCGTTACATTTTCCGCGAGCAGCAGTTCCACCGCACCTCGCACACGAGGACTGTAAACGGGTTTCCGTTTGACTTGACCAACCATCAGATCACCTTATTCAGTTCACATCACAAGAGATTCAGAAACCAGAACCAATGAGGCAACGCGACCTTGCGATGCACTCGATCCCTCAACACACGTTTCGTCGTCCGAACCTGCCAGACAACGAAGTTTGATACGTTTTTTCCAATTCTAAGGTGTGCTACAGCCCGAAAATCAAACTGTGACAGACCACTAGAACGGTACGTCGTCGTCGGGGGCACTATCGTAGAAGGAGTCGATTGGCGGAGGGGGCATGTCGTCCACGGGGGCTGCCCCGGCCGAACCGCCACCGCCGTAACTCCGTCCTCCTCCTCCACCACCACTCCCTCCACCCTCGCGAGAGCCGAGCATCTGCATCGTTTCGCCCACGACACGCAGTTTGCTCCGCTTCTCACCCGACTGTTTGTCTTCCCACTGGTCCAACTGGAGACGTCCTTCAATCAGGACGGGACGTCCCTTCGCCAGATACTCTCCGGCCACTTCCGCCTGACGTCCCCACAACGTGACATCGACAAAAGTGGTTTCTTCCTTCCGCTGATTCGATTGACGATCGGTCCACTGCCGACTGACTGCCAGGCCGATTTCGCTGACCGCCGTGCCACTCGGCGTGTAACGGACCACGGGATCACGCGTCAGGTTACCCACCAGAATCACACGATTGTAACTCGCCATGACGCGCTCCCTCAAACTCCGCAATACGAAAAGGCACGGATCAACCCGACAATCCCCCCGGCCACACCACTCCCGAGGACTCTCGACTCGTCATTCCCCCGGGGGGGATCGCCTCTCAGCGACCAGCCAGAATTTCGTCGTCGTCCTCGGTGATTTCCTCGTCTTCGTCCTCTTCAACCGCGGCGATCGGTTCATCCAACTCAATACGCTGCAACACGGCGTTGGGGTCGGACAGGGCCTCCGCCATCAAATCAAACAATTGCTCGGGAGGCAAGACGCACAAATGTCGCAAAACGACACTGCTAAGGCGACATAACCGCTGAAGCTGCTGGACCTTCAGGCTATCTGCCTTCACATAGGCAAGATAATGCAACCCCTTGCGGTGACCTTCGATCGGATAAGCCAGCTTGCCATCCATCCAGGGACGGGCGGCAACAATTTCCGCCCCGATCTTCTCCAGGATGCCGTTTACCTCGGCGGTAACCGCATCCGGCGCGGTCGCGTATTTTCCACTGTCCAGCAGAAACATTATCTCGTAGCTACGAATCGCCAACTTGATTCTCCCTCAATGAGCCGTTTAACTTCGCTGTCGCTATTGTTCAATCGCACACACAATGCCGCAAAATCAAGAGGCAAACGAGCCGTCCCGCAATACTGACATGTGCAAAATACAATCGGAACTCACGCGATCTAACTCGCGCCAAGCCGATAGATTAACAAAATCTCGAAAACAATCAATCTTGGTCGTTGCCGAAATCGGACAGACCGGAGGGAGTTTTACGCGGTGGCGGTTCCTCCCCCGCTACCGACTTCGTGTTCACCTGGTTCATCGCGGCGAGTATGCCCTCGCGAATCCACAACTCCACACCCGTCAGAGCTTGCGCCAAGGCAAGTTCCACATCCGCTGTCTCCTCCGCCCGAAATGGCTTCAGCACGTAGGTTGTTACATCCATTTTTCCGGGTGGGCGACCAATTCCAAACCGCAATCGGGGAAATTGCTCCGAACCGAGGTGATAAATGATGTCTCGTAGCCCTTTTTGACCTCCCGAAGAACCTCCCGCCCGCAAACGCAATTGTCCGCAAGGCAAGTTCAGATCGTCGCAGACCACCAGCAAATTCTCCAGGGGCAACTTGTAGAACTTGACGATCGATCCGACCGAACGACCACTCAGATTCATATAGGTCTGGGGGCAGACCAACAACACCTTTTCGCCCTGGATATTCACTTCGGCGAGTTCCGCCTCGTGGCCCCGGGTCACCTTGCCTGCCTGGTGTTTCCTGCCGAGGGCTTCCAATACGGCAAACCCGACATTATGCCGGGTGCCGGCATATTTTGCCCCCGGATTTCCCAGGCCCACGATGACTTTCATGTTCTCCCTCTGCCGTGGCGCTGGCCTTGACCACCTGGAAACCGAATGTCGCATGGCGAAACGTTAAGAAATGCAAACCGGAAGAAACTTTCGCGGCCTGTTTCGTGAAACACCCCGCGGACCAGTGGATTTCTTCCAAGCCATTCCAGGAATACGTCCCGACAACGGACGTCGGCTTCCCAGCCAATTCCGTTTGCCTACGCTTCGGCCGCGGGTGCTTCTTCCTCCGCCACGGCTGATTTTCTGGGGGCAACCACATGCACAAGTACTTCGTCCGGAGGCAACGTGGTCGTCACATCCTTCGGCAAAACCAGATCCTTGACATGAATGCTTTCCCCCAGTTGCAAGGTGTTCACTCGCACGACGATATTGTCGGGCAGGCGGATGACGGGGCATTCAATGGGCAAAGTGTGATGGGGTTGTTCCAGAATTCCACCGGCCAATACGCCGGGAGAAATTCCGCGAATCACCAGATCCACCTGGGTGGTAACGCGTTCGTTCTCATCCACCCGCAGCAGGTCGAAATGCTGCACGTGCTTCGAGAAGGTATCCCACTGCACATCCTGAATGATGGCCTTTTCGACGCGACCATCCAGTTCGAAATCGACCACTTTGTGTCCCGAAGCGATAATCGGAGCCAGCGAGTCGTTCTCGACCGAAAAATGGATTGTTTCCTGTTTGTGTCCGTAAATATTACCGGGAATCAAGCCAGACCTGCGCAATTTCCGTGTTGCGATGGTGCCAACAGCTTCCCGACGGGCCGCTTGAATCTTGGGATCGTTCGACATAACCTCAAACTCGACTTTAAAAATAGAGTGTATTCCGGCAACACGCCGCGGTTCCGGGAACTGCAAAAGTCCTCTGGCGAAACTACCAGGGACAAAGCTAAACTGCGAGGCCTGGGCCAGCGAAACATGTTTCGTGAACCATCAGGTAAACACGAAGAGATTGGTCGCTGAACAAAAATAACTCGTGCTGACTGAAAAACTTTCGTTCAGCGGCCTTGCTGAACAAAACAGTTCTCCCGTCATACGAGTCGCTTAGCATATAAAGTCGTCGATTCTGCATCAAGTCACCTCGAAGCAGTTTGTTGAATTCAGGAATGCACGAAGAATCCGGTGAATCGGTCAGCCGAGTTACATCGCCCCAGAAAGTGCACTTGTTTTCAGTTATCGCTGGATGAGGATCTGTCTAGTCCCTGAGTTTTCACTTGAGACTCAGGTGTATACGCGTATCGTTTCGGTGAGTTTTCCCTTTAATCATTGTCAGGCAAACTATGTTTCGATTTCCGTCCCCTTCACCGACTTTGCGGAAGCAGTCCCCGGTGCTTGCGGAGCGGACTGCGAGCGACAAGGTCATTCCCGGGAATTGGTTCCATACCATCCGAGGTAGATGTAGATGCGGGCGGTTTCAGATTCCGACTGCTCCTTTCTTCGGGCCCCTGCTGGGCTGTCTGCTCCTGTGTGCGATGCCGTGTTACGCTCAACCGTTTCGGGCGCCGCGCCCGTTTTTGCCTCCTCTGCCGCCCGCTCCCCTGCCCTATCCTCTTGTACCTGGTGTACCTGTTTCGCCAATTCAGCCCGTCGCTCCACCGGTGACTCCCGCGAGAGATCCCGCGTCCTGTTTCCAGGGAGAGATTCATCTGGAAATCTCCGAGAAACTAATGCAAATGCTGGTGAGTCGCCACGAATCCGATGTTGGCCCGGTGCAGGATTTCATCAGCGGGGCTGTGGTCACTGGGCAGCAAACGACGCAATCCCACGCCTCGATCGATTGTCTGCCGAGTCTGGAGGTTGCCCAATTCGACTTCGTCATCCAAGGTGTCGTCAGTTCCATCACAACCTCCTCGACACCTCAGGCCGATATTCTGCAACAGGGAAACACGCAATTTTTGGCAAGAAAACGTGTCTACCTGAACGGCGAAACCATACTGACGCAAAAGTCGATGGTGCAGGTCATGCCGAACCAACTGGTGACCGGCGCGCACGCCCGGCCGACTCCCCTGCCGATGCTCAACAGCCTGGCGGATCGCATCGCCTACAAGGCTGCCTTGGCCCGCCTTCCGGAAAGCAATTTGATTGCCGGACAGAAAGTCATCAATCGGTTGCAACCCGAAATCGACGCGAAAATCGATGCCAATCTGGCCGACGTCAACTCGTTGATACATCAGCAAGTCTGGACACGGTTGAAATCGTGGAACGTGATGCCCGATTACAAGGCCACGTTTTCTTCGCAGGAGCGACTGTTCTGGGACTATCGTCTCGGGACTCAACCTCTCGCGTGGGCCACCCCCACGCAGGAAACGCAGCCCACCTTGCCATCGAGTTCCGTGTTTGTTCCGGATGTCACGGTCCGCCTGCACGAATCACTGTTCGAATCCGTGGCCTCCCGCCGGCAACTGGGGGGCAAAACGGTGTCGCTGAATGAACTGCGCGAAGCCACGGATCGTTTACTGCTCCTGCTCGCGGAAGAAGTACCAGCCGAACTCCCTGGACTTCCACTGGCGATTACGTTCACTTTTGACACGCATCAACCACTCCGGGCGGAAGCTCGCGAGAATCAGTTGTTGTTGTATTTGCGTGGAACATTTCAGGCGGGAACTCTGCCCAAAACGGAGACCCAGGAAATTCGCCTACAGATCACGGGAGAGTTGACGGAGCAAACCTTCACCATCAAAACATCCGACATCACCGTGCGTGAACTGCAGGCCGACGGCACTCTGGCCACTCCAGGCATTACGCAAACGGCGATTGCCGCGCAAATCCGGACCAATCTGCAACCGATCGAGATCAAGCGCGAACTCCGCCTGCACGAGCAATTAAAACAAACCCTCGCCATCAGACTGAGCGAGGTGCAGTCCGACAAAGGCTGGATGAATCTCCAATTCACGGCCAACCAGGCGGCTCCCGGGCCAGTGGAAAATCGCATTCCGTCCCCCAAGCCCACACTCCCCGAGGCTCCCCTGATTACGCCCCAGTTTCCCCCCAACTGAAGCTGACTGGCGGAGCCGTGATACGCGAAATCGCGGAACACAACACGCCCTATTCTCGGTGGTTTTTCATGTTTTGCCGAGCGATTTCATACAAGCGAATGGATGCCGCATACACGGTACGCACAGAGGCGGTGATTTGTTGACCGCGGAGGTAACCTGCCGCGATGCAATGTGGTTCGGCTGCCGAGTGGTCACCACATAAATGGTACGCAGGGCGCACCCCGCAATAATTTCACGGCCTCACAGCGTAACTATGACAGGATGAAAGCCCCGCGGACCGCAAGAACTTACTGAGTCGCGGCGATGCCGAGCATCTGGCTGTGCAAGGGAACCGTTTTCATCGTTTCTGCTAGTGCTCCCTTGTAGGCATACAGACGCACGGGAAACGATTTTTCGCCGTTGTCGAACAGCACGGTTTCGGTTATGGCCTCGAAAAGATCGGGAGATTTCTCGGCCCGGGCAATCACTTCCTGGCCCAGGGGCAATTCGGGATCGACCAGAAACCATTGCACCCGGAATTCTCGCAGGGCAGCGGGCAAATTGCCTTGCAGATCGGCTAGTAAATCGTCACCCCGTAACATCGCGTGGCGACGGTCGCGATCCAACAAACGCAGTTGGGCCGTAAACAAGTGGTGATCGTCGCCGAAGTACGCCATGTTCGTCTGCTGTTCCCCCTCCAGAACGGGAGCCAGCAGGGCCGCCATTTGATCATACCCCCGAGGGACGCTCCGCAGGCCCTGTGTGACATTCCAACCGACAACGCCCCACAGAGCAACCAGGCAAGCGATTCCTGCCCAGCGCGAACGCTGCGACAACCACACTCCCGCAACCATGAAGGCAATGGCAACGAAAGGCATCGCATAGGCCACGAAGCGAATCTGCTTGTTGTCGAAATAAGAGAACATGGCGTACCAGGCCAGCGCGGTCCAGAGCCAGATGCCCTGCTTTTTGCGTGCCTGAGTATCCCAGCCCATCACCAGCATGCCGGCCATTACCAGGACCAACGCTACCCACGGAAGTTGATTCATCAACAGTTCCGGGTAGTACGTCCAGCCTTCGATCGACCACCGCTCCGCTACCCGATGATGGTCCACATAAATATTCCCCTGATTCCCGATAGACTGGGCTATGTTTACCTTGCCGTACTTCCAGGTAAAGGCAGCCAGGGGAAGCAGCAACGCGCCCGCGGTACCGACGCACAGCCAGGTGAGCCGCGATTTCAGCAGGGGCCGATGATTCACCAGAACATCCAGAAACACCCCGGCCAACACAAACACTGCCGGTTGCTTGGTGTAGGCAATGGCCGCGCAGCAGACCCCGGCAAACACGGCTTCGCCCGCGTGCAGCCACGCTTGCCTGTGCGCGACCCGACTGTACAGCCACAATACCACCAGCCCCGCGGCCAACGAAGGAACTTCCAGCATCACGGTATTCTGCAGTTGCCAGAGCACGGGCGAGGTGATTGCCAGGCAAACCGCGCCACACGCCCAAACGGGCGAGACGTGACGGCTTAACGCCAGATACATCGCAACCGCCAGCAGCAGCGCGAACCCGGCAAGGACCACGTGAATTGCAGTGAGACTCGGCCCGGTTGCCAACATGGCGGCCCCTGCTGTCGCATGAAACAGGGGAGGCCAGAACATCAGTCCCAAGGCCGGATACTGCCTTTGATAATCGTAGGTATAGCCAACCAGGTCACGTGTGGGCAGGTCGCGATACATGTCGTAAAAAAAGACGCTCGTCAGGACGTTATGCGCCTGATCTAGACCATCGATTTGCATCCGGAACCAACTGGGGGACGTGATCAGCAGCGACATCAGCATCGCTCCCACGACTCCCAGCCACCAGGAAGTCCGCGATACCCGCGGCACGCCCGAGGCCTCTGCCCACGCGACTTCGCCTGGGTTTTCGTAATCCGGGGAGCCCCCTCCCTCCACGGATTCCACACCCAGAAATCCCGAGAGGTCCGGCGATTTGTGCCGAAATACCAGATGATTACTCAGCAGATAATTCAGCAGAACGCCCCCCAGAATACCCCCCATTGCCGCGATTTGCGGATACTGCAACTGTGAGGAAAATTGTTGCCAGAGAAACGTCGATATCCCCCACGAGAGACTGGCCCCCAGCAGGCACGAGGCACAAAACTTGAGATATTGCCCTAGCCAGGCTTCTCGCCGACGGTCTGCAAAGGTTAGCTGGCGATTCCACAGGTAGTTCCACGTCATCGCCGAACAGATGGCCCCCGCCCGTGCCGACGGGAACGACGACCATGCCAGCAGCAGGCTGAAGATCAATAAATCGACGACCACGCCGGATGCCCCCACCAAGCCAAAACAGAGAGGCGTGAACCACTGCCCCAGGCGATATCGGTAAAGGCGCCCCAGATGCCGCAAGTAATTGAGTTGTTCCTTTAGCGATAGCTTGCTTTCGCCATGCAGACGATCCTTGAAATGGATCGGAACTTCCGCCACGCGCTGGCAACCACACTTCACGATCAATTCCAGGCCAATTTTGTATCCGATTGGATTCAACTGCTCTGCTCGTTCAAATGTCTGTCGCGACAAGGCAAAAAATCCGGCCATCGGATCTCGAGCTGCTGTCAGGCCGCGAGACAGCCAGGTCGCTACCTGGGAATTGATCCACCGAAACAGACTCCAATCATCATCCGTGGTCCCTCCCGAAACATACCGGCTCCCAATAACGAATTCCCCCTGTTGTTCCAGCACGGCTGCCACCAGTTCGGGAACCTTCTCCGGAGGATGAGACAAGTCCGCATCCATTACCAGCAGCACGGAACCCCGGGCATGCCGCAAGCCATGAATCACCGCGCTCGACAAGCCCCGATCCGTTGTTCGCACCAGCAAGCGTACCGGATACTCCTGTCTTAACTTGTCGCAGACGGCAACCGTGGCATCGGGACTGTTGTCGTCTACAATCAGAATCTCAGCCGACATGCCAGAACGTGCCAGTACCCGAGAGACCTGGGGCACCAGCACCGGCAGATTTTCTGCTTCCTTGTACGTGGGCACTATCACGGAAACCAGCGGAAACAATTCCGTGGGGAAGGCATATTGTTCGGCCATGGGGTTATTGACCAAGGTGTTACTTGAATCGATCTGATCGACCATTTGAAGATTCCCGCAGAATTCAAATTCGCATGTTAAAAATTGAATGCGAGGACAATGTCATTCGTGTTCCTTTCTACTGGTATGATTAGCAGGCAGACTTGAAGCCAGAGTCCACAAATTGAAATTCCGAGTGCAGAAAAAGACTCGGCACACAATGACGATTCCGCAGGATAAAACGCCGCGTTGCCGGGGAGCGACACGCGAACGAATCGCGTTGAAAAACGGCAACACGGACTCCAGACGCAATGGCAGATCGAGTCTCTCTCAATTGAACTTGACGTCCTTGCCAGGATCGATTATCGAGTGACGTAAGTCAGGCTTGCGAAAAGTTTTCTCAGCTCCTGCGATCATTTCTTGCTCGATCGTCACGTAATCCATGTCGCTTGAACCCGCGATCCCCGATCAAACCCTGTGCGTACTGGCCTGGGGGGCGAGGCAACCCGACTGGGTTGTGCTCGACCAGCAACTGTCTCGAACGGCCCGGCAACTTCGGCAAATCGGCTGGGTGCAAACTCCCCAAGCGATGCTTCGTTCCTTGCGTTGTGAAGCTTGGGACTTGCTACTGATATCGGCGTGCGAATGGGACACTTCCCTAAGCGTGCCTGAATTGTCAGCCGTGCTGCAGGCAATTCGCGATATGGGCGTGCCATCAGCACTGCTCCTGGTAACGGATCGGCTCTCCCTGGAACTGGCGGAACTCTGCGCGTTGCAGGCGTGCCCTTGCCGGGAACTGGCCGCTGGATGGTTTAACCCCGCGATCGGCGCCGTGATCGAATCCGTACTTCTGCATCACCGCACGGAACGCGAACTGCGGGTGTTGCAACAGCAGGAATGCCTGAGACAAGCGAGGGAACGCGAGGAAGCCGAGCGGATTCTTACGCGGCAACGAACCTTGCTCACGGGCATCGTCGCGCAGGATCGGTCCTGGCGGGATGGTCATTTTATCGAGAGTGGAATTCCGGAGGGAACATCCAGATTCCCCACCCGAGAGAGAATGCAGGTTGTCCCGGAAGCGGAATATCTCCGGCAGTTGCAAGCCTATGTGATGGCGGACGTGAATCGACTCGAAGGGGCCTCGGGGCAGGCCACGCGATTCCTCGAACAGGGTTGGACGCCCCGCGAAGTGATGGCCTGCCATCTTCGCGCCGTCGAACTACTCGTCTCGGGCCAGGGAATCCGGAGTTCCCAGCATTTGCTGCAGCGCGCGGACCTGTTTCTACTGGAAATTCTGGTGGAAATGGCCGAAGTCTATCGTCTCGGGGCCAACGCGGCCTCCCCTGCAGAGGAGAAACTGGAAAGACCGGTCGATTAACTTGAAGCCCGGGCACGCTTCCCCAGGCCAGACAGCCCGCGATTCAGGCGTCCGGCAATAAGTCCGGTATCGGGGTCCCTTCGCATAATGCGAGGGGACGGCCGATCGGTGTAATCAGTTCCAGCGAGGGATCGATATTCAATTGACGCAACAGTGTGGCGTACAAATCCTGAACCGGTATTGGGCGGACGGGATCCGTCTTTTCCCCCGAGGGATCGGTTTCGCCCAGCACCTGGCCAGTTCGCAGTCCTCCTCCCGCCACCACAGCTGAAAAACCATTGGGCCAGTGGTCGCGTCCATCCAGCGGATTGATACGAGGTGTCCGCCCGAACTCGCCGATGCACAGCACAATGGTCGATTCCAGCAGATCCCGTTCAACGAGGTCGTCCAGGAGCGAGGAAAACGCAACGTCCAACTCCGCGGCACGCAGGGACTGCGTTTCGAAATTGTTGGCGTGGCTGTCGAACCCCGGGAGCGTTACTTCCACCGCGCGGACGCCCGTTTCGACCAATCGCCTCGCGACAAGGCATCCCCGCCCGAAATTCGTCTCGCCGTAGCGGGCTCTTCTTTCGACGGGTTCGTCTTCGAGTTCAAACGCCTTAAGTTGTTCGGAGGTCATCATGTGGATTGCCCGCGTGATCGTATCCTCGTGCAACGACTTATCGGCCTGGGCGGCTCTACCCTGGCGAAAGGCACGTGTCACGACATCCAGGCCCGCGAGTCTCCGCTGTTGACGTTCCTCACCCACGCGAGGCCGCAGGTTGCGCACATCCTGCCCGGCTTCGACCACGCGGAAGGCATCGTACTGGTCTCCCAGATACCCCCCTCTTCCGGGCCACTCTCCATACCCCAACGAAACAAAGGCTGGAATATCAAGATGCGCGGTGCTTAACTGATGCGTAATCACCGCGCCAATCGCGGGGTGCCGCACGGTCGGATCGGGGCGATAACCCGTCTTCACGAAGTACGTCCCCCGTTCGTGGTCCCCCTCCTTGCTGACCAGGGATCTCAGTAGCGAGACGCGATCCATCCGTTCGGCCATCAAGGGAAGCGTGGCCGCTATTTTCAATCCGGATACCCGGGTATCGATCGCCTGAGTCGGCCCCCCGATCGACGTGCCCGGATGCGGATCCCAGGTTTCGAGTTGACTGGGGCCGCCGCCCATCCACAGCGTGATCAGGGAAGCGGGACGTTCCTGCCCGCGGAGTGTTGCCGCCCGTGCCGATAACGTGGGCAACAGAAAGGCGATCCCCGTTCCACAGGTCCACTGAAGGTACTGACGTCGATTCAAGGGAATAGGATTCATACGTGGGCGTTTCCCTGTCTGGAGGACACATTGCCAACATTTCCGCCGCCATGGGAGTAATCCGCATGTAACGGCGGAAAACGCGACGAACAGACTCTCTCGAAAGTACTACCTCAATGATTCCAGGAAAACTCCGGGGAATTGAACAAAATCCATTGCAGGTCCTGGACGCGGCGCGAATCGGGGCGTGTTGCGGTTTCCTGCCAGAGGCCCAGGAAGTACGAACGTTCCTCGTCAAGCGGGCGTCGCGTCAACGTGACCAGGTAGCAATTCTCCAAAAGACGCTCCGGGCTTCCCGAGGCAATCGCCAGGCGCGGTGTGGCATTGAAGGGATTGGGTTCCGTCGCTTCAGCCGCCAGTTTTCCATTCATCCGCAACAATGCCTGAGGGACCGTACCCGAGCGTTCTTCCAGTTCATTTTCGCCCAGATCGCCATATTCACGCACGAAATCGGCCTCGCGCAGCAGACGCACGGTCCGGGTGATCAGGGCGGCGTTTTGATCTATAGTCTTGATCGAGGCGGCCTGCAACATCGCCCCCACCACCTGCTCTGGGCGCAACCGGGTTAAGGGGAAAACGGCCCAGTGATCCAGGTGACGTTGCAATTCCTGGTCGTCTTCGATCTCCGCACGTGAATCCATCCGAAAAGCCTCGGTCGACAGGATCACCCGCATCAGTCTCCGCAGATCGTAACCATGGGCCACGAAATCCTCCGCCAGGATATCCAGCACCAGAGGCGTGGCCGAGGTCTCTTCCTCCGGATCGGGTAGATCGTCAACCGAAACCTGATAAGGTGCCCCTTCCGACCAGGCCTTGCCAAACAACAGACCCCAAACCCGATTCACCGCCGCGCGGCTGAAGCGTCGATTTTCGGAATTGATGCACCAGTCCGCCAGACTTTGCCGGAATGTTTCTCGCGTCGTCAACCAGTCCTCGCCAAAGGGAACGGCAGGTTCGATGACCTGTTCTTCCAGAGTGTTTCGATCCGTCACCCGAAAGCGTCGTTTCGGATCGTCCTCCACCCCGAACGGGGAAAGCTTGACCTGTCCGTAAAATGCCGCCAGACCTTGAAAATCCCGTTGTTTCCAGTTGGCAAAGGGGTGATTGTGGCACTCCGCGCAATCGATCCGCTGTCCGAGCACGGCCCGCACGGTACGCCCCGTCAGCTTTGCCGGATTCGGCTCCTTGTCAATGACGCCGTGCGTGATAAAGTTCGTCGCGGGCTCGCCAGTCCACAAGCCTGGTTGGGCGATCATTTCCCAAACCATCTGGTCATACGGGCGATTTCTCCGCAATTGATCGGACATCCATGACTTGAAGAGATCCCTGCGAAATATCAGAAATGGTTCCCGCTGTACACCCACGAAGACTCGCGTCAAGCGTTCCGCGAAATAATCGGCAAAGCGGGAATCCCGTAACATTTCCTCGATCCAACGCGGGAGTCGGTCGGGGTGTGTATCGGCTTCGAACTGGCGAATCTCCTCGAGCGAGGGAACGGTTCCATGCAGGGCCAGCGAGAGACGCCTCAGAATCGTCAACTCCCCTGCCGGGGCGGCGGGACGCAAACCCTCCTGCTCCCACAGTTCCCGCATCGCCTTATCCACCACCTGAACCACGGGCAACACCGCCTGAGCAGATTCATTCCGTTCGACGGTGCGGTTCGCGTTGTGCAGCGTCGGGAAAGCAGTCCGGCCGACCAGCCAAAACAGGCCCACCACGACCAGCAGCCAGGACAGCTTCAATACAGGATGCCATTGCCTTCCCGTCATGGGAATTCCTTATTGCCAGTAATGATCTCGGGATACCCACCCCGAAGGCTTCCTTCTATCCACGTTCCATTCTCTTGCTCTTCGCACTGCGGGATTACACTGCAAGCAAGTCCCGCGGCGGAATAGCGCCTTCCTGTTAAAATACTTAGTCCCTGCTGGGCCGGGTTTCAAGGATTCTCGAAACCCGGTCGTTTTTTGGTGAGTAAATTGAGTTGATAGGCCGCGATGGCGGAGCACCTCATCGGATATTACTGGGAAAACAGAAGATCATGCCGACTACCTCGCTGACACTGTCCGCGCCCGAATTGCAGCAGCAACAGCAGCCAGACATCGCGATGCCCTATCAATCCCGAAGGAGGAAGTTATTGCGAGGCATTGCCCGTGGAATCTATGTTGTGGCGGAATTCGGGTTCGGCGTGATCTCGCTGTGTGTTCTGCTGGCCATTATTGCGGCCATTCCTGGAGTCAATCTGCTCGCGTTGGGGGTGATGCTTGCAGCCGAAGGAAATATCGCCCGCACAGGTTCGTTTTCTCATGGATTTGCCTGGCTGAAACCAGCAGCCCACCTCGGTCGGCTCGTCCTGGGCAGCCTGATCTTTCTCCTGCCCCTCGGCTTTCTGGGAAGTTTTGCATCCGACGCAGTACTGATTGACCCCGATTCCGCCGCAACCTGGCGTTTGCGAGGTTTTACCGCGATTGCGGCTTGTCTGGTATATCTGAATATATTGCTGGCGGTGGCGCGTGGCGGAAAGATCAGGGATTTCTTTCGTCCCCTCGGCAACTGGCGTTGGCTCCGCCAGCAACTCCGTTCGGGCACGTATCTGGAATCGACCGCTGCCTCCATACAGGATTTTATTCGTCGATTCGAATTGTGGAAACATCTGCAACTCGGTTTTTTGGGAGCCTGTGGTGTATTGATGTGGACGTTCCTTCCCACCACGCTGTTCGCCCTTGCCGATTCCACGCGCGGCCCCGCCGTGCTGGTAACACTGCTGGGAGGCGGACTCCTCGTCGTGGTGCTGTGCTGGTTGCCGATTCTGCAAGCGGGTTTCGCAAATGAGGGGAAACTGCAGGCGTTCCGCAAGATCGGAGAGGCCCGCCGCCTGTTTCGGAACAGTCCCGCATTGTGGACGCTGGTGCTGCTGCTCGGTTACGCACTCAGCCTGGTGCTGTATCTGTTCAAAATCGTGGCTCCCCCAAGAGATGCCGTTTGGCTGTTAACTCTGATTTTTATCGCGGTGATATACCCCGCCCGACTGCTGGCAGGTTGGGTCTACTACTGGTCGAGCCATCGCCCCCGCCCCGCCTGGTATGGCTGGCGCTGGGTGTGGAATTTGCTTTGCTTTGCGATTTGTGGCGTGTATGTGTTCCTATTGTTTTTCACCCGGGATATTGGCGCTTACGGGAAACTGGTGCTCTACGAACAGCCCTTCCTGCTGATTCCCTCTCCGTTTTGATTTCTCGTTTCCCTCACCCATCTTTCCCTCGGAATGGCCTGCAGGTAAGGAGTGCTCCCACAACTCCCGAAAACCTCCGGTGGGAGCCGCTCCTTCCGAATCAGGTCCAACTTGCACATATGTTTAGATTCAACCTGCTGTTGACTCGATCACTAGTCGCCCCCTCGCTGAATCCATTCCCGGCGTCATTTTTCCGAATTTCCTTCCGAACATTTGAATGCCGGACTGTTTCTGTCACAATATCGATCGGGTTCGGCTGAAAGCGCCAGTTGCAGTGATCGGAGAAAATCCGGACAATGCCTGTACGTATGCTTTTCCCCAGGCATGGGTGAGCAGACCCGGACGCCAGATTGTCATCGGTTCGTACATGTATTTAATGTTTTGGAGTGTCGCGTGTTTGATACGGTCGCGGTTGTTGGAGCCACGGGAGCGGTAGGACGCATTATTTTGCAACTGCTGGAAGAACGAAATTTTCCTGCCAGGAAATTTCGTTTTCTAGCCAGCAAACGGAGCGCCGGGACGGAACTGACATTTCGAGGCGTTCCCCATGTGATCGAGGAATTGACGCACGAGGCATTTGCGGGCACCGATCTGGTGATTGCCTCTACTCCGGATGATACCGCCGCTGAATACCTCCCCTCAGCCGTGGCTGCGGGCGCCACGGTCATCGATGAGTCCGGTTATTGGCGGATGCACGAGGATGTGGCGTTGGTAATACCCGAAATCAACCCGGAGGCGGCTCTTAACGCCAAGGGAATCATCGCCAGCCCGAATTGTTCCACCACGCAAATGGTGATGGCCTTGAAGCCGTTGCACGATTTTTCGCCCGTCAAACGGGTCATTGTGAGCACGTATCAGGCTACCAGCGGAGCGGGTGTGCAAGGGACGGAAGACCTGATCGAAGGAAGTAAGGCCCGGCTCGCGGGAAGTGAATACCAATACAAGGTGTTCAAGCATCCGATCGCCTTTAATGCCATTCCCCAGATTGGCGGTCACAAACAGGCAGGATACACCAGCGAAGAGATGAAAATGGTGTATGAAACCCGCAAGATTCTCGAAGCCCCCGCCATCGAGGTCAACCCGACCTGCGTCCGCATTCCCGTCTGGAATTGCCACAGCGAAAGCATCACGGTCGAAACGGAATCGCCGATTTCGGTGGAGCAGGCACGCGCGGCCTTCGCCGCGTTTCCGGGGATCCAGGTGGTGGATAATCTGGCCGAAGGGGAATACCCCATGCCTTCGAACTGCGACGGTTCGGATGCCGTCTTCATCGGGCGCATCCGCAAGGATCTTTCCCATCCCAACGGACTTTGCTTCTGGTGCGTGAGCGACAACCTGCGGAAGGGAGCGGCCACGAATGCCGTGCAGATCGCTGAACTACTGGCCCGGCATCGCGCCAGAGTTTGAGCTTCCGTGCCGACCGAGACTGGCAATCCCCGCTGCGAGGCGTTTCAGGTTGCCAGTCTCTCGCGTAGATGCCGCGCTGTGAGGGAATCGGCCCGTTCAAGCAGTTCTTCGGGTGTACCCGAGAAAACCACTTTCCCCCCCTGTTCGGCCGCGCCCGGGCCGAGATCGATGATCCAGTCCGCGTGCTGGATCATCATCGGGTGATGATCGATGACCACGACGGTGTGCCCCTGCTCGATTAAACGAAACAGGCATTGCAGCAGGCAGGCCACGTCTGCGGGATGCAAGCCGTTCGCTGGTTCATCGAACAGATACACCCCCTGCTTGCCCGTGGCCGCAATGAGGTGCGCGGCCAGTTTTAATCGCTGCTGCTCGCCCTGCGACAACTGCCGGGAAGGTTGCCCCAGGGGAAGGTACCCCAACCCTACCTCCCGCAACATTTGCAGTCGGCGTTGCAGTTTTGGCTGATTGCGAAAGAACTGAAACGCCTCGTCGGCATTCATATCCAGCACGTCGCGAATATTCCGGTTGCGGAACTGAACCTCGAGGGTCTCCGCATTGAACCGCGCTCCATGACAGGAGGGGCACGGGATCGACATGCTTGGCAGAACCTGCAAATCGAGTTCCACCTGGCCAATCCCCTTGCAATGTTCGCAACGGCCTCCTTGGGGAGTATTAAAGCTGAATTGCGACGCCGTGTAGCCCCGGGCCTGGGCGTCCGTCGTTTCCGCGAAGAGTCGCCGAATTTCATCGTAGGCCTGCAGATAAGTTACGGGAGTACTCCGCTGCGAGGCCCCCATTTCGTCATCACTCATCAGCACAACTTGATCAAACACGTCCCAGCCAACCAACGATTCGACGGTGCAACCGGGTTGCGATGGAATCAGGGGCGTTCGGTCCGACGCCAGGCGATTCGACAAGGCAGGAAACAGGGTCTCGACCAGCAGTGTCGACTTACCGCTCCCTGAAACTCCGGTCAGCATGGTCAACCGCTGGCGAGGAATCTCGATGGCAAGATCCTGCAGATTTCGCCCGGAGATTCCCGTAGCCGAAAGCCATTCCTGGCGATCCGGTAGCGGGACGCGACCGGGGCGTGCAAAGTGTTCCCGTCCCGACAGCCAGCGCCCGGTTACGGATTCTTCGCTGTTCAACAGATCCCGCGGGGATCCCGCAAATACCACCCGGCCGCCTTCCGGCCCCGCTCCAGGCCCCAGTTCAATCACATGATCCGCTGCTCGCAACAGTGCGGTGTCGTGCTCCACCATCAGCACCGAGTTTCCGCCAGCCAGCAAGCCGCGAATCCTCTGCCTTACCCGAGAAACATCCGCCGGATGCAACCCTCGGCAAGGCTCGTCCAACAGACACAACATGCCGACAAGCTGGGTATGCTCCGCGGCCGCCAACCGCACCCGCTGCCGTTCTCCCGTCGACAGACTTTCCAAACGCCTCTCCAATCCGAGATAAGCCAACCCCAGTTGATCGAGCGCCTCCAGCCTCCCGGCCAGTTCCGACAGAATTTCCGCCAGGCTGCGTGAAGATTCACCCCAAAGCTGGCGCAAGGCTGCCACGTACTCGATCAGCCCCGATACTGGCGAGGCCAGCAGATCGGACAGCGATGGGGGCGCGGACAACTCCCGCGGCCCCGCCACCAGGGGGTACCGCACGTTGCAGGCCGTGGCCTGCCTCGCCAGGCTTGCCGCGTCGTCCGCCAGGCCCGGTCGGCGGAACAGGCTCGCATCCAGTTCTGGCAGCCTCATGCCACAACAGGTACAACGCCGTTCCTCGGTTAATCCCAGCAGAGTCCACTTACGTTGACTCTCGTCGACAAGGCTCCCCCGAGGGTTGGCGGAAAATGATGCGGGTATCGCGCCATCCAGCAACAGCCAGCAAGCCTGGCGGCCCACGGCATAAGCCTGTTCGAGACTGTCCACAAGCCGTTCCATCGTGCATTTACCCGCGACCAGGCGATCGACAATCACTAAACTCTGCAAATTGGCGAAACCGGTTCGCATCAGGTCCGTCCGTTGTTCCGCGGTGAGATGCCAGAACCGGTGAAAGCCACTGGCTTCCCACTGACTGATCCGCTCCTGAAGACTCATCTCCGTGCGGTCGTCCATTTCCAGGGAAACGGCGATCTGCATCCGCTCCCCCGCGTTCAGCGACGACAATTTCCCCGCCAGCGTTTCCACGCGGTCGGGCAGGACGGGGATCTGGCAGGAGGGACAATACGTCTGCCCGACATGACAGGCCAGTAATCCGAGATAGTCCAGAATTTCGCAGGTTTCGGCGATGGTTTCGGTTCCACCGGATCGAGTGCCGGAGTGTCCCACCGCCAACGTGGCCGGCAGGTGATCGATCCGTTCGACGTCCGGGCGTTCCATCTGGGTTACAAACAGCCGGGTGGAAGGGGACAGAGTTTCCACGAACCGCCTTTGACTCTCCGCGTGCAGCGTGTCGAAGGCGAGACTGCTTTTCCCGGCGCCGCAGACCCCGGCCAAAACCGTGATCTTTCCCCGAGGAATACGCAGCGACAAATTCCGCAAATTGTGAACGCGTGCACCGATGACTTCGATATCGCTGGGCGGGACGTCGGAATTCATGAGCCGGTTACACCAGGAATGCGAGAATGCGGGATACCCCTCGCATGGTAACGGCAACCGACTCCCAGACCAACCACCGTCTGCGACTTATTCAGCGGATTCCAAGTGGCCAGGGGGGCGTTCAAGGGGCGCTTCCGGTGCATGCCCGGGGCAATCCGTGGCGTTGCTTGTGGCACAATCGGAGTCGTCGGGAGGCATGAGCCAGATTTCGCCGAAATCGAGTTCCTGTTGTGCTCGAAATCCATGATGCCTGACAAGTTCGAGTACCGCGAGAAACATGCCGATCACCTGGCTGCGATCCGCCTGGTGGGCGAACAATTCCTGAAACAGAACGCGACCTTCTTGCCGGACACGTTCGCCAATCCGTTCCACATACACATGAATCGGCGTGTCATCAAAGCGAACCTGTTGTTCCTCTTCGCGGGATTTCTTGCGGACAATTCGCGCGAAGGCCCCCACCAAGTCCCAAACTTCCACATCCTTGATGAAATCGTGAGCCGGCGAACGCCGCATATCGGGACGATCATCGGCGAGGCGGGGATAACGATCGTGCCAGGCCAGCGCCTGTTCCTGCAAGTTCTCGGCGGCTTCCTTAAGCCGCCTGTAGGCCAGCAGATGGGCGACAAAGTTTCCCGGTGCAATATCGGAAAGTTCCTCTTCCTCGGGAGCCGCCGCCTCTTCTTCATCCCGCAACAACGCCAAGCGACTTTTGATTTCGGTCAACGTGGCAGCCGTCACCAAAAAGTCGGCCGCCAAGTCAAAATCGATAATCTCCAGGACTTCCAGGTATTCCAGGAACTGATCGATAATGCGCGACAACGACAAATCGAGGACGTTGATTTCCTCCTTGCGCACCAGATAAAGCAACAGGTCCAGTGGACCGTCGAACAAATCAGCAAGTTCGACTCGATAAGGAGCAGCCAACAGCATCCTGGCAGGGCTTTCTCAGTGGCGGAGTATGTTTCTGGCGGGATTCGATCCCTTCTTGTTCGTTATCGTCCATTTCCTTGATACAACTTGAAGAAGCATCGCATGCTGCGCAATTGCCCCATATGCCTCAGCCTATAGATTTTCGGCAACATCCGTACGATAAGCGGTCACTCCGGGAAGAAATCCAATCAAAATTGCCAATCCGATCACCACGGGCAGAAGAATCAGCTCTCGGGAATCAAACAGAAAGGGATCGATTGCCAGGCCACTGCGGGCTTCGATGATCGGGGCTGCCACGATTACAAAACCGTGACCCAGGATAATTCCGAACAGTCCTCCTGCCAGACATAACACGATCGATTCGAGCAGGATGATCGAGAAGACCTTGATGCGATCGGCCCCCAGGGCCCGCATGATGGCGATTTCCCGGCGACGATCGGACATGGAGTTATAAATGCTCACAAAAATTCCGATTCCCGAAATCACAATGATGACCCCCGTCAGATACAGCAGCAGTTGACGGACATTTCCGACCAGGTTGGTCATCAGGCGTTGCATGGGCATGATCGGATTGACCGCCTGGGCCTGAAACCCTTTTTTCAGCCGGGATGAAAACTCAATGGCCCGGGATTGTGCCAGGATCTCCCGCCCTGGTTCCGCCTTCATCCTCACGAGAATCGCGGTTACTTCCTTTTGCAAATCAGGAGTGGGATGATCGTGATGTTCGTGCCCCGCGTGATCGTGGTGCGCGTGGGCCGCGTACTCCGCCAGGTCTTTTGCATAAAACTGGCGAATTTCCTGCTCTGATTCGCGAAAGAATTCCGCCTCGCGGGCAATGGCTTCTTCGATGGGTTTTTCGTGGCCACTGATCGCGAAAAACCCATTGAGATTCACAAAGACGGTGCGGTCGTTGGGGGTTCCCGTTGGGGCCAGCACCCCCACCACGGTGAATTTTTCGTCGTGGACGTGGTCATCCTGCCCGGCGTGTACCATGCGGAACTGATCCCCCAGCTTCCAGCCGTTTTCCTTCGCCACCTGCGAGCCGATGACCGATTCCCACTTCCCACGTAACAGTTCTCCCTTCAGGCGGAAGGTCCGATCGCCGGCGTAGGGAATGCTGAAATAATCCGGTGTTGTTCCCAGGATCGGAAAGCCCCCGTCCTCGGTGCGATCCCCCAGTGCCACGGGAATGGCCGCCGCGATGTGCTTATTTTCCTTCAACTGCTGGTAATATCGCCAGGGGAGATTTTCAATGGGAGGGGAAATGCGATACACCGTACTGAGCACCAGTTCCAGCGGACTCCCCTTGGCCCCTACGATCAAGTCATAGCCAAACTGTTGCAAGTCGAATGTTCGATTCAGAATGTTGCCTGCCAGCAACACCGCAATCATCAAGGCCACGCCCAGGGAAACGCTCAGCGCGGTCAGCAACGATGTCAGCAAACGCTGACGAATGCTCTTGAAGGCAATGCTTAACAGACTCATGGATGGGATTTTCGGTTAAACGTCGGTGGAATAAAAAAAGTGTCACACGGGACATTTACGTGGAGTGTTGCAACACCTGGTTGAATTCCCGCAGGGGGACAACCCGCTCAAACCGTTGGGCAATCTTCGGATCGTGGGTCACCGTCAACAGGGCAATTTCATGATCCCGGCAGGCCGTGGTGATCAGATCGATAATGGTCTGCTTGTTGGCGGCGTCGACGCTCGCAGTCGGTTCGTCGGCCAGCAGTAATTGAGGTTTATTCGCGATGGCCCTCGCGATTGCCACCCGCTGCTGCTCTCCCACGGACAATTGCCGGGGCAAATGATGCAGGCGATTTTGCAGGCCCATTTCCGTCAGCAATTCCCGTGCATGCGGCTTATTGACCTTGCCACGCGCGAACGACATTCCCAGCAAGACATTTTCCAGTGCGGTGAACGCAGGCAACAGATGGAACGTCTGGAAAATGATGCCAATCCGCTCCGCGCGAAATCGATCGCGGGCTGCTTCAGGAAGTCTGGTGATATCCACTCCTCCGACCAAAACCTCGCCAGAATCGGGGGTTGTGATCCCGGAAATGATGTTCAGCAGAGTCGTTTTCCCGCCTCCACTTGCCCCGACCAGCGCCACTTGCTCCCGTGGCTGGATCTCAAAGTAGGGGATGTCCAGCACCGGCAAATCGCCTCCTCCGGGCTGGTGATAACTCTTACGAATGTTTTTCAACACCAGGGACATGCCGTCTCTTTTCCGTTCTCGGGATGGAAATACACCTGATCCCGTAGCTAACTCAGCGGGGCCGACTTCCCTTCGACTCGAAGGTCGCCGCGATTTCACGGGATACACACGCAAAGGCTTGCCTACCCGAAGCTCAAGGGAACCACTCGTACTTTAGTCCCCGCGCGCTAGAATCTCAATGCGCCCTAACTGCTTGAGAGTACGTTTCGCAATTAAATTGCGTTTGAAAATTCTGTCTTAACAACAAAATGCGTCCCTTGTAAGCCCTCTATGAAGCCCCCCGCCCCAACAGTTCCCGCTCCCCTGGCCGCCGGTCACAGCAAAGACTTGCAATCCACACGGAACCCGCTGATTGTCTGGCTCCGTCAGGACTTGCGGCTTTCCGACAATCCCGCGCTGGCCTCTGCGTGTGAGTCCGGAAGGCCTGTACTGCTGGTGTACATTCTGCCGGAACGAGATTCCCCCTGGTTTCCGGGCGAGGCTTCCCGCTGGTGGCTGCATCATTCTCTTGCCAGTTTGGATGCCCAACTCTCGCCCCTTCAGAATCGCCTGGTGTTGAGACGAGGAGATCCTGCCCGGGAACTTGTCTCGGTGGCGCGGGATGTCGGGGCTGCGGGGGTCTATTGGAATCGCTGTTATGAACCACGGGAACGGGCAGTGCAAGATCAGGCGGAATACGAACTGACCAAGTGGGGACATTCCGTGCACACATTTGATGGTTCCCTGCTGGTCGATCCAGCCCGATTTCTGACAAAAAACTCCACACCCTATCAGGTATTCACTCCCTTCTGGCGGGCCGCCTGCCTGCGGGACGCTTTTTCCCCCCCGGTTGCGGCGCCAACTCGCATACCCAAGCCTCACTGTTGGCCCCACGGTTTGCAATTGGAGGAACTGGAATTACTGCCCGGGAGGAATTGGACGACTGGACTTGCGGCCTGCTGGGAGCCAGGCGAAGCAGCCGCATTGAAACGCTGGCGGGAGTTCCTGGAGTCAAACCTGGAAACCTATCAAGCGACACGGAATTTACCCGCCTTAGCCGGTACGTCGCGTCTTTCGCCGCACCTGCATTTCGGAGAGATCACGCCTCGACGGGTATACCATGACACCGTTCGCAGTCTGGCTGCAATTTCTTGCAATTCAATGGATTACGAAAATCAGACGGCATGTTTTCTGAGTGAGATCGGCTGGCGCGAATTTAGTTATTACATACTTTATCATTTTCCCCGCACGCCGCACGAACCGCTCCGGAGTTCTTTTGCAGACTTTCCTTGGGAGTCGCGGCCGAACTGGCTGCGGGCTTGGCAGCAGGGAATGACAGGGTATCCGATTGTCGACGCCGGGATGCGAGAGCTCTGGCAGACGGGATGGATGCACAATCGCGTCAGGATGATCGTGGCCTCCTTTTTGACCAAGGACCTGCAGATTCACTGGAGCGAGGGGGCACGCTGGTTCTGGGATACGCTGGTTGATGCCGACTTGGCCAGCAATACACTTGGATGGCAATGGGCGTCGGGCTGCGGAGCCGATGCGGCCCCGTATTTCCGCATCTTCAATCCCGTTTTGCAGTCACAAAAGTTCGACCCGCAGGGAGATTATTTGAGACGATGGTGCCCGGAACTGGCGCGGTTGCCCCGCAAATATCTGCATGACCCCGGTTCCGCTCCCTCCTCCGAACTGAGGTGTGCCGGTGTGAAATTGGGGCGGGATTATCCGCCCCCGATTGTCGATCATGCGGTTCGGCGCGATCTGGCCCTGTCCAAGTGGAAAAATCTCCGCTAAATCGTCTCTGGCCCCCACAACCGGCGGATTCTCGGGATTTTCATGGTGGAAGTGCGGACGCGCGAGTTGAGAATGGTCGTCGGGCAGGTTAGACTGAGCCTTTTGGCGAATGCCGGTGTCAAGGGCCGTGCACCCCTCGCTGATGGGTGTGAAAGTCTTCTTTCACGCATCGTTGGCGTTGCGTGAAGGCGATCCGATCGTCGGACACGCCGCTATTGTAGACCAGTGCGTCAATAAAAACCTGAACGTACGAATCCACCTTCGAGAACTATGATGAAACACGTGTTATCCGCTTTGGTAACCAATCAACCGGGCGTGCTGGCGCACATTTCCGGGATGCTGGCTTCCCGGGCCTTCAACATTGAAAGCCTGGCGGTTGGCGAAACCGATATTCCCGAGTTTTCCCGAATGACTTTCGTCGTCAGTGGAGACGATCGGGTCCTGGACCAGGTACGTAAGCAACTGGAAAAAATCGTAACGGTGGTCCAGGTTATCGATTTCTCGAACAAGAATCACGTCGAGCGGGACCTGATGCTGATCAAGGTCCGCACGGAAGGAGCCTCGTTTTCGCACGTGAAGGAGCTGGTGGAAATCTTTCGCGGCAAGATTGTCGATGTCCAGTCCGAGCAGGTGATGATTGAAATTTCGGGCCAGGAATCGAAAGTGAATGCTTTCGTGGATGTGGTGCGTCCGTTCGGCATCATTGAAATGGTGCGGACGGGACGTATCGCCTTGACTCGCGAGAACATTGAAATTCCGGCGTTGCAGGCAAATCTGGAAGCATCGCTCGTCCAAACGCCCCTGCAGTAAACTGTGCCGACTGCTCAACCGACCGAGCGCGACGCGAACTCGACCGCCCGAAACACGTGATGCGGGCACCGTCCAACATTTTTGCAACTCATCGAGGAAAGACACTCACACATGGCGATTAAGGTCTACTACGACGCAGACGCGGATTTGTCCCTGCTGAAGGACAAGACGATTGCAATCCTGGGTTACGGCAGCCAGGGCCACGCCCAGGCCCAGAACCTGCGCGACAGTGGTTGCAAGGTCATTGTGGGCCAACGCAAGGGGAGCCCGAATTACGATCTCGCAGTGGAACATGGGTTTCAGCCTCTACCCGTGGACGAAGCGACTGCCCAAGCCGATCTGGTCAATATTCTGTTGCCCGACGAAGTTCAGGGGGACGTGTTTCGCGCCCAGATCAAGGATCGCCTGAAGCCAGGCAACCTGCTGATGTGCTCGCATGGCTTTAATATTCATTTTGGTCAAATCGCTCCCCCAGCGGGTGTCGATACGGCGCTGGTGGCCCCCAAGGGGCCTGGGCATCTGGTGCGGAGCGAATACGTCAAGGGAGGGGGTGTCCCCTCGTTGATCGCTCTGGGAGATGGGGCTTCCGAATCCTCGCGTCAACTTGCCCTGGCGTATGCCAAGGGGATCGGCGGAACCCGCGGGGGCGTAATTGAAACCACCTTTGCGGAAGAGACCGAAACCGATCTGTTCGGCGAACAGGTCGTGCTTTGTGGTGGTGTTTCCGCTCTGGTCAAGGCGGGTTTCGAAACCCTGGTCGAAGCGGGCTACCAGCCTGAAATGGCCTACTTTGAGTGTATGCACGAACTCAAGCTGATTGTGGACCTGTTCTACCAGGGGGGCTTGAATTACATGCGTTACAGCGTTTCGAACACGGCGGAATACGGTGATTACACCCGTGGTCCCCGGATTGTCACCGAGGAAACCAAGAACGAGATGCGCCGCATCCTGCAGGAAATCCAATCGGGGCAATTCGCACGCGACTGGATTCTGGAAAACAAGGCCAACCAGGCTTCCTTCAAGGCAGTGCGACGCCGGGAGCGGAATCATCAGATTGAAAAGGTCGGCAAGGACCTCCGCCGCATGATGTCCTGGATCAACGCCAAGGAAGTTTGAGCCGTCACGGGCCAGTCCCCGGGACGGTTGCCCTGCGGATCCGGAACGGAAACACCCTGCCGTTCGCAGGCGTTTATCCTCGTTTACTACGCGCAACGCCACGTGTCATGCCTGCACGGGGCGTTGTTTTATTGCGCCTGCGGGAAGCGATTTGTGTTTCAGGCTTCGATCAGTCCTTCGCGAATGGCCAGGCGGCATAAATGCACGCGGTCGTGAATGTGCAACCGATTCATGATGCGGTATTTGTGGCTGTCGACGGATTTTTGCGAAAGGTGCATCAACTGGGCCACTTCCTTAACTGTTTTTCCCTCGGCCAGATGTGCAAGAACTTCCATTTGTCGGCGGGTCAAGCTGGAAAATACAGTTTCGGTGGCCAACTTTCTCTTGGTCCCCGCCCCGGTCAGCATCTGTTCTGCTTCGGGGCACCAGTATTCGTGGAGTTCACCCGAGACCAGTTTCTCGATGATGCCTAGAAGGGCTGCCAGGGGCGAATTAAGCGTTACGAATCCGCTGGCATGACATTGCAATGCAATTTCCAGCCAGGATGCTTTCACTCGGGAAGCAAGAAACAGGAGCGGAAATTGTTTCGTATCCAATAACCCTGGGGTGGTCAACAATAGAGCAGGGTCGACCACCAGCAAGGCAATCTCCGACGCCCTGCTACGCCACCCCTCGGGTTCCATGGCAGCGACAATACTGGCTGCCGGTTGACCGCGAGCCTGCAAGGACTGGGAGAAGGCCTCGGAATAGGCACGTTCTGGGAGCAAAAACATGACCTCGCGCTGCAATCCCGCAGACGCGAAGCCTTGCCCCAGTTCATCACCTGGAATACACATTCGATCCGCAAGCTTGGAAACAAACATGGCAATGGCCCTTGCCTTGTTAAAGATTTCCGCAACTATGCATTAAGAACTCTTCTGAGTGCATTACCCATAAGTATATCCGTATCCTTGGATCGTGTGAAGATAACTTCTGATTTCCGGGGCTATATTGGCGGAGAATGGCCAATCTCCCCTGCCCGGCTGAAGGATTCATTTCTCTTCTTGCCGCGAGGGATCTGCGTTTCCTTGGGACGTTTCGGAAAAGTTTTCCGCACGAGACCATTCGATAAACAACAGGGCCAGTTCCGCCAGGGATTTGGAGTGCAGTTTTTCGTGAATCGCGGTGCGGCGGCGATCGACGGTTCGCGTGCTGAGATCCAACTGGTACGCGATGGACTTGGTCGGTTGCCCCGCGATCATCATCTCCAGAATGGCCATCTCTTCGCCGGTTAACGAGCGAAACCGCTGCTGCAGGTCCGCGGCCTGATCCTGCTTCCGGGCCTGTTCCTGGGCAAGGCATTCGGCAATCGCAGATAGCAGTTCGAGATCCCGGAAGGGTTTTTGCAGGATTGTATTCGCACCGGCCTTCATGATGGCGACTGCTTCGCCGACCGTAATGCTTCCCGAAATTACGATCACCGGGAGCGCGGACCAGTGCTGCTTGACCTCCCGCAGGAACTGGTGGCCCCCTTCCCCCGAGGGCCCCCGTTCCGTAATCACGCATTGCGATTGTTTCCAGGATGCCCGATCGAGATACTCCTGCCCGTTATCGAAACCGCGTAGTAACGTGTATGCGTGAGTGGCGAGCAATTCCAGCAGGGACTTCCGCTCTGCCGTGTCGTGATGGATCACGTCGATATAACGAGTCATTCCCATGGTTACCGGAGTCTCCCGCATCCAGGGCAGCAGACATGGCGACGCAAGTCGCATCGAGGAATCCACGCGACATCCAGTAACCGGGGACGGGTCACGCGCCAGGCGGGCGTGCCTGGTTGCTCCAGTGGACTTGGCTGGGAGAATTCTCCGACACAATCAAGCCGGACATCGTCGACGGCATGTTGCCTCCCCGCGCCAGTTACTAGAGTGGACTCCGAGAGGCCTGGTGTGTACAAATTCGTTTTCTTCGGAACTGAGCTACCCGCCGACGGGATCATCGAGGTGGTCCCGTCGGCGCGAGCCAAGGAGGTGTTTCGCGTCTCGCGCTGGGTTGTAGCAGGCATGTTTCGGGCCGTTTGCGGAGTTGGACACGGGGAGTCGAAACAAGAGTTGTGGAGCAGAATATGCCGCAATTGCCCCGAAATCCGACTCGTGTGCCGGATCCGGGAGATAACTCCCGGTCTCGGGCAGAATGCCGCGTGACAAAGACGCTCGGCCAGACAATTCCGCGATCGAAAGACGAATTCGGATTGCATGTTGCTGGCGGAACCGTCGGGATTCTGGTCCGCTGTCTGCATCAATGAAACCGTTCTGAGAGATAGGTCTTTATTGTTTACACAAGTGTTGCTGCAGTGTCAACTGGAGATAGTTATTTTTTCATGCGAGGATAGAAGATCTCTTCGCGGCGCGGTCGACAATCGGGACTCGCGATCCATCCGACTGCCACAATATCAGTGGTGCGGAAGTTTTTCGTGTCACTCGGCAACATTGGATGCTCTACTTGTCGCGGCAATACTTCACTGCCGTGTGAATATTTTCAGAGTTTCCGAAACCCGGGGAAGACATTTCGGAGTAGATAGGATAGAACTCCATGAGATTACCTTGACAGACAACGGCTGCTACCCAATTCATCGCATACTGGAAGCTTTTTGAATGAACCTGACATCCTTCTTCGCTCGTTGCGTTGTGTTCTGTCTGTTGCTGAGTGTCCCCCATCCGCTGATTGGAAAGTCGCCACGGACGGTTAGGCCGGGGAGCCGCGTGGAGTCTTTTATTCTGCAGGATACCCGTGGTGGCAGAATCCGTTCTCAGGGAGACGAAGCGGGTGATCTGCTGATCGTGGCCTTTCTGGGAACGGAATGCCCCCTGGCAAAGCATTATGCGGTACGTCTGCAGGCCATTTCGGAGCAGTATCGCGAACGCGAAGTCACCGTGGTGGGGATTTTCTCGAATGCCCAGGATAGTACTCGGGAGATCGAGGCCTTTCGGGAGCTTCACAAGTTGACGTATCCTCTGTGCAAGGATAGCGGGAGCCGCGTGGCCGATCTGTTCGGTGCCACGCGTACGCCTCAGGTGTTTCTGCTCGACAAGGAACGCATCGTGCGGTATCAGGGCCGAGTCGATGATCAATATCAGATTGGCGTGGTACGAGATCGCCCCCAGCAGGAAGACCTGAAGAACGCATTGGAGGCCGTGCTGGCCGGTCAAACGCCAGCCGTTGCCGAAACGGAACCGATCGGTTGCCTGATTGGCCGGGAGAAAGTGGCGCAGGGCCAGACGGTGACGTTTTCCAAGGAGATTATCCGACTGTTCCAGGAGCGGTGCATTGATTGCCATCGCGCGGGGCAAGCGGCTCCGTTTGAGTTGACCAGCTACACGCAGGCGCGCGGATGGGCCAGCATGATCGAAGAAGTGGTCGAGGAGAATCGCATGCCCCCCTGGCATGCGGATCCCGCGATCGGCAAGTTTCAAAACGACTCTCACTTGCACGCGGCGGAAAAACAATTGATTCGTGACTGGGTAGCAGCCGGGGCTCCCGAAGGGGATAAGGCCGATCTGCCACAGCCGAAAAACTATCCCTCGGAGTGGTTGTTGCCAGAACGTCCGCAGGTCATCCTTCAGATCACGGAAAAGCCAGTCCCCATTCCTGCCCAGGGCGAAGTGAAATATCAGTATTTCAAGGTAGACCCGGGCTTCACCGAAGATACGTGGATACGCGGCGCGGAGATCAGGCCGGGTAACTATGCTGTGGTACATCACGTGCTGGTCTTTACAAGGGAAAAAGGGGGCCGTGGCCAGGGGCTCAACGGCGAGGAGGGAGGATTTCTGGCTGCGTACGTGCCTGGCTTGATACCGGAGTTGTATCCCCCGGGCATGGCCAAGCGGATTCCGGCGGGAGCCGAATTAATCTTCCAGATGCATTACACGCCCAACGGTTCCCCACAGGAGGATTTGAGCCAGATCGGGCTGATCCTTGCAGAGCCAGAAACCATCACCCATCAGGTCGTGACCAGCAGCGCCGTGAATCGCCGTCTGGAAATTCCGCCCTATGCTGCGGATTACTCCATCTCGGGCTACTCGCCACGTTCGGAACGCGAAGTACAACTGTTGGCATTAATGCCCCACATGCATTTGAGAGGAAAGGCGTTTTCGTATGCGTTGCAAAGCCCCGCGGGGGAACTGACTCCGTTGCTTTCCATCCCCCAATACGATTTCAACTGGCAAACGGCTTACCGGCTGGCAGAGCCCCTGCTGCTTCCAGCGGGTTCGCGAATTAAGTGCGTGGCCCACTACGACAACTCCGAGGCAAACCCACATAATCCCGCCCCTGAAAAAACCGTGCGATGGGGAGAGCAGACCTGGGACGAAATGATGATCGGCTATTTCGATGTCGCCATTCCCCTCGGCAAGGAGGAAGGCAAATCCACCTTCGGCACGCGTGCGTTACAGATCCTTACGCGGCTTGATGCGAACAACGATCAAGTGATCGAGTCGGAGGAAGTGCCAGAAAAATGGCAGCCTCTGTTTCGCCTGATCGATCGGAACGGGGACGAGAAGATTACGTTGGAGGAGTTGGAGCGGTGGGCGAAGTTACTGCCGCGTTAGGGTGCGTTGCTTCCTGGTGCAGCGAAAATTTCCGCGGGATCGAAGACTTTTTGCAATTGACACATGAGTGGGCCTGCGGGGCGGTTCAGGCGCAGGTCTTCCGCCAGGCGTAGCAGGAAATCCGGCCCCCGGAGGCATTGCAATCCCGGATTCAGCGGCATCAGTTGAGTCCAGAAGTGGTTCCAATCCGCAGGCAGACAAGTGTTGGCGGAGCGATGCAGGTAGACCGTACCCCGCGCTGTCAGGGCCAAGGCCTGCCAATCGTGCTCCCGGGCTATGGCGAGCAGGCGGAGCGACTGCGATGGGAGGACTCCCACTCGCAGCAGGCAACTTGAGTCGATATCCGGTGTGCGGGGCATCATCTGATGCCAGCAGTCGGTTTCGTTGTTCCAGGGAAATATGTCCGCATGGTATCCCGGCAGATCCGTGACGGTAGCCTGGATGCATGCCGCGAGTTGCTGGGTCACGTTCGCGGTTCCCTCGACAGCGACGGTCAAAGCCATTTCCCTACTGGAAGCATCCAGCACAACGGGTTTGAGGGGGAGATTTCGGACGCGTTTCCAGGCCTCCAGCAGCCCATCGGGGGTTTCGGCCAGGATGCGACAGGCCAGCAGGCATTCCGGGATGGTACGCACCTGGAGGGTGGCTTCGACCGGAATACCCAGGCGACCGCTCGATCCCACCAGGAGTTTGCAGAGGTCGTATCCGGCGACATTTTTAACGACACGCCCCCCCGCATGAAAGAGGCGTCCCGAGCCGTCGACCGCGGCGACACCCAGTAGCCAGTCTCGAATGGTACCGTAGCCTGCAGAAAGGGAACCGTACCAGTGGTCGAGAATCAAATCGGCAATACTGACCGTTTCGGGACGGGGGACATCCAGGGGCAACCACTGATTCTGCTCGGCCAACACCCGCTGCAACTCCGCCACCGGGATGCCGGTCTGCACGGTAATGGTCATATCCCGATGGGGATAATCGATCACGGATTGCAATTTGGTAAGCGCGAGCCCCTTCGAGGAATCAGCCGGAGCAGCCCATCGTGACGACAGGCAAAGGGGATGCCTGTCGCGATGGTGCTGGGCAATCACCCGCTGCAGTTCCTCGACGGTGTCAGGGACAAAGGGGCTCATTCGTCCGTCACACACCCTTCACTGGCGGATTTCACGTTCTTGATGTACTTGAAAAGTGTCCCGCGGGTGAACTTGTAGGCGGGGGCCACCCAGGCAGCGCGGCGTTGTTCGAGTTCGTCGTCGGACAAGGCGACATCGATGCGGTTAACTTCGGCATCGATGGTAATTATGTCTCCGTCGCGCAACAGGGCAATCACGCCACCGGCCTGGGCCTCGGGAGTGACATGGCCGATGATAAAGCCGTGGGAACCACCCGAGAAACGGCCGTCGGTAATCAAGGCCACTTTATCTCCCAGTCCGGCTCCCATGATGACCGACGTGGGGGTGAGCATTTCGGGCATGCCTGGTCCCCCCTTGGGGCCTTCATAGCGAATCACAATGACTTCTCCCCCCCGGATCCGTTTTTCCTCAACCCCCTTGAGCATGTCTTCTTCACTATCGAAGCAGATCGCCGGTCCGGAGAAGACCAGGCCTTCCTTACCAGTAATTTTCGCCACGGCCCCCTCGGGAGCGACGTTTCCTCGCAGGATGCGAATGTGTCCAGTTTTCTTGATCGGATTTTCCAGGGGGTACACAACCGACTGTCCATCTTTCAAACCGGGCAGATCGGCCACGTTTTCGGCCAGTGTCTTGCCGGTAACGGTGAGGCAGTCTCCGTTCATCAGCCCCTTGTCCAGCAGGTACTTGATGACGGCTGGCGTCCCCCCGACGGAATGCAAGTCTTCCTCCACGTACAAGCCGGAGGGTTTGAGATCGGCCAGAAACGGCACGCGGTCGCTGACAGCCTGAAAATCGTCAATCGTCAGCGGGATGTTGACCGCGCGGGCCATGGCGATCAGGTGCAGAACGGCATTGGTCGATCCGCCCAATGCCATCACAATGACCAGCGCGTTTTCAAATGCCGTTCGCGTCATGATGTCGCTCGGCTTGAGATCGCGCTCCAGGAGTAATTTTACTGCGGCTCCGGCTTCAAAGCATTCTCGCAGCTTGTCGGGATCCTCGGCGGGAATCGATGAACTGTAGGGCAAGGACATTCCGAGCGCCTCGATCGCCGAGGCCATCGTATTGGCAGTGTACATGCCCCCGCAGGCACCGGCTCCGGGGCAACTTCGTTTTACGATTTCACGGCGTTCTTCATCGGTGATCGTTCCGGCCAGATACTGCCCATACGATTGAAACGCGGACACGATATCCAGTTTTTCCTTGCGGCGACCGCAACCCGCGCGAATTGTGCCGCCATACACCATGAGCGAGGGGCGATTTAAGCGAGCCATCGCGATCAGGCAACCGGGCATGTTTTTGTCACAACCGGGCAGCGTGATCAGAGCGTCGTACCATTGCGCGCCCATAATCGTTTCTATGGAATCGGCAATCAGGTCGCGCGATTGCAGCGAATAGCACATTCCTTCCGTCCCCATGGAAATGCCGTCGCTCACGCCGATGGTGTTGAACCGCATACCCACCAGCCCTGCCTGCTGGACCCCCTCCTTCACCTTGGCAGCCAGATCCAGCAGATGCATATTGCAGGTATTGCCTTCATACCACATGCTGCCGATGCCCACCTGGGCCCTCTGCATGTCGTCATCGGTCAAGCCTGTTCCGTACAACATGGCCTGCGAAGCTCCCTGACTGCGGGGCTGGGTGATGTGCGCGCTGTATTTGTTTAAGCCTTCCGACATCGGTCTGTATTTCTCCTGAAGGTCTCGTGCTTATCTAACGGTGTTGCCCGATATCACCCGTGTCACCATGATACGGATACCATTACCGCGACGGTTACGGTTGCTGCCACGGTACAGGCCGGCTTGGCCTGTCGTTTTCGGGGTGGTCGGCTGAACGTAACGTGTTTCGTGGCTGAAAACTTCACAGTGTATCAGGTGATTCCGCCAGGCAAAAGCGATGCTGGCAGGATTATTTCAGCGTGGCCTCGGCATCGGAGATGAGTTGCCAGGCGGCCTGTTCGTCTTCTGCTTCGCGGAGGGCATCGAGAAAGCCGGGAACGTGAAACAGGCGTCCCAGTCGGGCGAGAATTTGCAGGTGGGTGCGGGTATCTCGGCACAAGATGAGGAAGAACAGATCAGTCAGCCCGCGTGTTCCTCCGAAGGGGATCCCCTTGGAGGTGCGACCAAATGCGACAAGGGATTCGCCGAGGGCATCGGGCAAGGGGGACCGCAGGTGGGGAATGGCGACACCGGCGTCCAGAGCGGTACTCATGGCTTCTTCGCGATCCAGCACCGCCTTGACGACCACATCGGGCGTGTAAATCTGCCAGGTTTTGCCTGCCACTTCCACCAGGCGTTCAATGACGGAACGACGTGTGCGGGCTTGCAGGGGAACTTCCATGGTCTCCAGCTTGAGTAAACTGGTCACCGGGCAATCGCGATCGGTTTCCACGGAACGCTGAGAGTGTTCCAGCGCCATCAATTCTCCGGGAGTGTACCTTTTCAGTTCGGATTCGATCCACTCGCGAATCTCATTCGACTGAAAGATCCATTTACCGTCCACGCGGCGACCGGGAATCTGGCCCTTGCCGGCCAATTTTTCCACTTCGCGGACATCCCGGCCCATCTCCTGGGCCAGTTGTTCAATTGTCAGTAGTTGGGGGATCGTCATGCGGGGTGTGCGGAATTACGACGAATTCCGTGGCAGGCAGCGGGAGGTCAGTTGGCGAACGCAGTCCTGGAAGGGCAGGATATCCTGAATTTGCCAGATTTCATCGTTCCAGGTGTCAATTTCGTACAATCCACGATATCCCGCCGTCTCGAGTTGGTCAAGCAGGGAAAGCAAGGGCATTTTTCCCTGCATCGGCAAACATTGCTGTTTGGGGCGTCGCGAGGACTTGCCATCGCAGAGTCTTACCAGCTTGACGGCCGGCAGTAAATTCTCCAGTTCCGACTTCCAGTGTCGGCTTTGCAGTGCGTGATAACTGTTCAGACACAGCCCGACATGCGGATGATTGCAACGGACGAGGAGATCCTCCGTTTTCCTCAGGGTATTCAGAAAGGTCCAGCCATGGGCCGAAGAGGGGGACATGGGCATAACAGCCAGATGGACCCCCTTGTCGCGGGCAAAATCGCCCAGTGACTGCAAGGATTCCACGGTCAGGCGAGTGGCATGGGAGAGGATATGGCGCCCCTGCTCGCCCGTTGCCACCACCACCGTTTTGGCGCCGATCCAACTGGCATACTGGATGACATCGATCGATTCCTCCAGCGTGTCGTTCAGCAAATACCCATTCATGCAAGTGAAGCCGCCGATCCAGGAGAGGCTGGAAGGGGTCATGCCATGTTCGGATAGAATCGCCGCCGTGTTTTCCAGCCCGAACTCTTCGTATTTCAGCCGCCATAACCCAATATGCTTCAAGCCTAACTGACGGCACGCGGCGACATCGCGTTCCAGGGGCCAGCGTTTTGTTGTCATCTGGCTCAAGGAGAGCCGCCCTTGCAGATCGACGGCAACGGGTTTCAGTCGTTCGGTTTTGACCTCGGGGTGTTGCGAGTTACCGGCATCGGCCTCGGCCGGAATACTACGGGAGGAAAAATCATCCACGCTGAGATGTTCGGGCACGTAGCCACTCCTCGTCTGACGTGTTATGAATCTTCGCAGCCTGAACGACACATCCCGGGAGTCGCGGAGGACTGGCGGGAACCGTGCCGATGTTGGCTCGTTTATTCCTGATGAAAGGGCGTAGTATGAAAGGCAAAGTCTGTTTCGTAAACACAGATTTTACTACTTTCACGAATCTTCTCAAAAGCCATCAAACTGATCTTGCATCACTTCTCGCGACTGTTCTCACCCATGAAATATGACCGAGCGATCATTCATGGATTTCCGGGCGTGGCTCGAAATCCTTCTCTGGCGCACGCGATTCGGTTTCATTGAGTTCCCGCAGGACCCGAAGGATTTCCTGCTTGAGGGTATCGAGCCCCTGCCCCGTGACCGAGGAAATCAGCAGTACGGGCTTCTTGATTTCCTCGGTAAGCATTTCCGCGACCGTTTCCGCATCCGGTAGCTCTGCTTTCGTGACAACGACAATTTCGGGCCGGCTATCGAGATTTACCTCGTACAGGCGAAGTTCTTCCCGGATCAGAAAATAGTTGGCGATGGGGTCGGTTTGATCCATGGGAGACGGTTCCACGAGATGCACCAGCACGCGCGTGCGTTCCACGTGTTTGAGGAATTCGTGACCCAGGCCGATGCCGGCATGCGCCCCTTCAATCAGACCGGGGATGTCGGCCATCACGAAATCGTGGTCCCAGCCGACTTGCACCACTCCCAGGTTGGGATGCTTGGTGGTGAAGGGATAGTCAGCAATTTCAGGCGTGGCACGCGACAGGCGACTTAGCAGTGTCGACTTTCCGGCATTCGGTTTTCCGACCAGACCGACATCGGCAATCACCTTCAGTTCGAGGATGATCGTCCGTTCTTCGCCCGGTTCCCCCTCTTCAAACGTTTTGGGAGCCCGATTTACTGCGGTGGCAAATCGCTTGTTTCCCCTGCCCCCACGGCCTCCTCGAGCTGCGACCACGCGATCCCCCGGTTGGGCCAGATCCTTCAGAATGTGCCCATGTTTCGCATCCTTGATGATGGTTCCTGGAGGAACTTCGATGAGGGAATCGGCCCCGTTTCGTCCCCGGCACAAGTCCCCTTCGCCGTGGCGTCCGCGGTCGGCATGCCAGTGGATGTGCCCCGTCAGATGTGCCAGGCTGCTGATGTGTTCGCTGGCCACTACGACGATACTTCCGCCATCGCCGCCATCGCCGCCATCGGGGCCGCCGCGCGGCACGTGGGCTTCGCGGCGGAAGCTCATGCAGCCCCGTCCTCCATCGCCCGCCTTGCAGATGAGTGTAATTTTATCGACAAACATAAAGTACCCTGTCAGCCCGCTGTTCCCGAAGCAAGGATCGACGCGGACGTTCCCTCCCGCTTTACGCCCGACAGTTCAGGCGAATTCGCACATTATACCGAACTGCCCGTTCATTGCATCTCATCCCGTATCGGGGTCCAGATCCCGTCGGCGTAATAGTCGTACAAGCTGCGCAGGCAAAGTCGCATGTCGCCCCGATGGCTTGCAAACAGCCCCGCCATCAAAGCCTGTTGCTCGGACGATACCGGGCCTTGTAGATCCTCAACCAGTTCCAGCAACAGGTCCAGCGTGGTTTCACACCGCCACAAGGTGGGTAACCGGCCCGGCCGATGCGAGGTGATCAGGCAGCCTGTTTCCGAGGGGAGGCTTTGCAGGAATCGTCGCCAGTTCCATAAACTCAACTGCTCGGCACCATCCAGAATGACCAGGGTGTACCGACCGAGGGCCTCGGTCAATTCGCATCGAGTGTTTTGATCGAGGCGGCGATCCCCTTCGCGGAGTTGAATGCGAAGAATGGTTTCTCCGCTGGCGCGGAAAAGGGCCGTAATTTGTTCCAGGAGGGTCGATTTGCCATGTCCGTGCATTCCCACCAGCGCGGCCCGGCGATTCAATTCGCGGAATTTTATCGATATATTCTCAATGCAAAACCCTGGCGCGCGGTATGGGAGGGAGTGCATTCGTGTGGAGGCAAAAGGATTTCTGCGTGCCAATCGAGACATGTCAGTGAATCTCCCACTCGTTTGCGAATCCGCGACTAGCCGTGCCCGCTACGAACTGGTTTCCTTGAATTAAGGGGTGAAAGCATTAGCGGTGGATGGGATTCGCTCCCGTGAGTGAACGATGTCGCCCGCGTTAGTTCCCGGCCAGTTCGCCCAACACTTCCCTGGCATTGGGGCCCAGAATGAATTCGCAACGCGTCGATTCTTCGCGTGGGAAACAAATCAGTTCGAAGGCCCAGACGACAGAGATCAGTTTACCCGAGTAACTGTATGGGGCGAGAGGCAAGGGAATCGTCAGCCGTTCGCGTCCCTGGGGAGAGGTCTGCTGGCTTGACCAGATTTCCGCTATTTCAAGATCGCGGTCCCCCTTCCCGACGGTATTGCACACAATGCGCAGTTCGAGACGTTCGATGGGTTGATCCATTTCCCATTCGAGTTCCAACTCGGCGGATTCGCCCGGCTCATAGGAATTGGACTCACGAAGCGGGCTGATTTTCAACATGAGAGTGCTTCTCCTGCAACCAGTTCCCCCAATTCCCCGGGGGGACGGGGGGATCTTTGCAACGCCTGAATGTTCAATCTCCGGTTCGGAGGATATCATGGTAACAAAGAGAAGAACATTCCAGAATACGATACGACAAAGTAATTTCCAGCAGGCGCGAGTACATGACTCGCCGACAGGAGCAGCGGTACGTGCCTTACATTCTCGAAGGAATTCTGACCTCGATGAACGAGGATGGGAGCACCAATATTGCGCCGATGGGACCAGTGGTGAGTCTCCTCGACCAACGAGAACTCCGCGAGTTGATACTCCGTCCGTATGTTGATTCCACCACCTGCCAGAACCTGTTGCGGCATCCCGAAGCCGTTTTTCATGTGACCGACGACTCGCTGCTGTTTGCCCGGGCCGTCACGCGGCGTCTGCACGAAACTCCAATCGCTTTGCTGCCTGCCACGGTAATTCAAGGGAGGCGTCTGGTGGATACCTGCCGCTGGCATGAGGTCCGCATCCGGGAGATCGACGATTCGCAATCCAGGCTGGAAATGCGTGCGGAAGTGGTGTATACGGGACGCCAGGCCGAGTGGCGGGGCTTCAATCGGGCCGGAGCAGCCGTCATTGAGGCCGCGATACTCGCGACGCGTTTGCACATCCTGTCCGCGGATGCAATAGCCAGCCAAATGCAACAGCTTGCGGTCATCGTCGAGAAAACCGCGAGCGAACACGAGCGGATGGCATTTGACATGCTTCACGATTACATACAGGACTGCTGGCAGACGCCGCCCCCGCGACCAGGCGTTGAAATCGGGGGGAAACGAGATGACTGACCAGAGTGGAGCGGCCTGTGATGATCCGCGAACCGTAACAGTACAGACCGGCGCGCGTCTGCACTGCGGGCTGTTTTCCGATCATCGCGAAGGGGGCCGCCGATTTCAGGGATTCGGGATCATGGTGGATGCCCCCGGATTCCAACTCTCGGCACGTCCCTTGGCGCATGAAGAGCATCACGTCCGCCTGGAACCCCGTTCCTGGCAGACCGTACAGGAACAGGAGGATCTTAAACACCGTTTGCTCGAAGGTCTTGCCAGGCTCGATCGGGCGTTGCCCGGTGGGCGGGAGCAGGGCTTGCAGGTGGATGTTCTGAATTGGATTCCTCAGCATGTCGGTCTGGGTTCGGGAACACAATTGGCGCTGGCGGTGGGGACTGCCTGGAATTTTTTCCAGCCGTGTCCGCTATCGATAATGGCATTAGCGGAGATACAAGGGCGAGGCAAACGCTCGTGCATTGGAACGCACGGATTTGAAAAGGGAGGGCTGTTGATCGATGCGGGCATGAGGCCCGAGGAGTCTGGTGGGGGGTGCCGGCTGGCCACCCCACTTCCGGAAGAATGGCGATTTGTGCTCGCGACCCCGACGGGCCTGCGTGGTTTGGCGGGAACAGCCGAAACGCTCGCATTTCAACGCCTGCCCCGGCTTGATGGCGGGACGCTGGATCGACTGGGAAGCCTGCTTGCGGACCTGGAACGTCAGCACTCGCACTTTGAGGCATTTTCCGAGATCCTGCGAGAATTTGGCCTGCTGGTAGGCCAGAGTTTTGCCGCCGTCCAAGGGGGAAGATTCGTGCATTCGTACTGTGAAACCCTGTTCTCGACCATGAACGAAACGGGAATCCGAGGCGTTGCGCAAACTTCGTGGGGGCCGACCATGTTCGGCGTTTGCGAGAACTTCAACCAGGCGGAGCAAGTCGCGAACACTCTGGAAACCCTGCCCGATGTGCAGGTCCGGATTGTCGCACCGCTGAATCGCGGAGCCGCGTTGACCACCACGCCAGAAACGTCCGGTAGCCCCTCATGAGGAGGCCGGTGTGTGTCGCCGTGGTTAAGCGGCATGCCGTTGCGCCCCTGAGGGGTGAGATTTTGAGATAAAACGAATAATTCCCCTCTTTTCCGTGATACTGGATAGGAGGATACGCGTTTCTGGCGATTAAGAATGCCTCGGGATTCTCGGATTGCGCGAGAATCACCCCACCGCAGGTACGGAGGAGTTGCATGAACGATAGTTTGCCGCTGTTGATAGAATCAGGCGCCCCGTTAATCTCCATTCAAACGACCGACGAGGAGCGCGCCCTGCGATTTCTAACGGAATCGGCCCGTGTCACGTCACGTCCGCTTTACCACTGGTCCATGACTCAAGGGCTGCAGCTTATGCCGGAGTCCACCGCGGAAACTGCCGATGCACCCGCGGCGAAAACAATTCTTGCCCCGGGCAAGGTTGCAGAAACTCTACAGTATCTGCACAAGCATGCCGGCAAGGGAATTTACGTTTTCAAGGATTTCGGCCCACATGGTCGCGATGCGCTGGTGCATCGCTGGATACGCGATTTGCTGGACGTCGCGGGGGGACGCAGGCTGTCGTTTGTGCTGATCGATGCCCTGCCGTTACCCGATGAACTGGCCCGATTCGCAGTACGTTTCGAGTTGGGCTGGCCCGACGCGGAAGAACTGGAAGCGATCATTCGCGATACCTACCATTCCATTCGCAATGACAGTCAGCGTGAAGTGACCTCGAACATCAAGCGCCGCGAAATCGACCAGATGGTACAGACGCTGCGAGGATTAAGTGCCGGTGCGGCTCGGCGCGTGGTGGCGGCTGCCATTCTGGAAGATAACGTTCTCGATGCCCGCGATCTTCCTCGGATTGTTGAATACAAACGCCAGGTGTTGAGCGGCCTGGGGTGCCTGGAAGCAATTGCAGCCGACTTTTCCTCTCATGAAATCGGTGGGTTGAACCGGCTTAAAACCTGGTTGACATCTCGTCGTTCCGGCTTCAGTCGAAAAGCCCAGGAGTTTGGACTCGAATCGCCCCGAGGGGTGCTGATGCTGGGTGTGCCTGGCTGCGGGAAAAGCCTGTGCGCCAAAGTGGTGGCGGCTGAATGGGGCATGCCCTTGCTAAGGCTCGACCCGGGGGTGCTGTACCAGAAATTCGTGGGAGAAACGGAAAGTCAGTTGCGGCAAGCGCTGCGCCAGGCGGAATCGATGGCTCCGGCGGTATTGTGGATCGACGAGATCGAAAAGGCGTTCGCATCGGCATCGGCCTCCTCGGCGGATGGAGGCTTGTCGCAACGGATGTTCGGGACGCTGCTCTCCTGGATGCAGGACCATCGGCATCCGATCTTCATCGTGGCCACCGCCAACGACATTTCCGCGTTGCCGCCGGAGTTGATGCGCAAGGGCCGGTTTGACGAGGTCTTTTTCGTGGATCTTCCCGACGCGACCGCCCGGGAACGCATTCTGCGGATTCATCTGGCGCGCAGGAAACAGTCAGTGGAACACTTTAACCTGCCTGAGCTTGCCCGCATGGCACACGAATTCAGTGGCGCGGAGCTAGAACAGGCCATCATTGCCGCGATGTTTGGGGCGTTTCAGCACGATCGCCAGTTAAGCAACGAGGATCTCGAAAAGGCCATTCGCGAAACGCGTCCCCTCGCCACATTAACCTTCGAAAAGGTGACGACACTGCGGGAATGGGCGCAAAACCGCTGCGTCATGGCGGACTGAGCCGATTTCGAAGGGAAAGTCGCTTGAAGTCCGCTTGCAAACGGGCCAGAATCCAGCGTCGCCGAGCGCATGATTGCCCGGTCGGCCCGGTACGCAGTGAGTTGCGTATTCATTAGTCAATTCCGGACGGTACTGCGGCGTTCCGGACGGCATTTCCCAGACATACTCCTGGAAACGGCAAGCCTGGTGTTTCGTATGCGTAAACACCGTCGGCCTTCCAGATATAACAATTCGGATTGGTGACATGATTTGCGTCAGTATTGGCCGGACTCGGTTGAAAATGATGCGTGCGGAGCACGAAGCCCTCGGGAAGGCCGGAGCCGAACTGGTGGAATTGCGTCTCGACTGGCTGAAGCAAATTCCCGATATTTCACTCCTGCTGAAGAATCGTCCCACGCCGACAGTAGTCACCTGCCGACGGGCCGAGGATCGCGGGAAGTGGAAAGGGACGGAAGAGCAACGGTTGACGCTGTTGCGTTCGGCCATCGTCGATGGCGTGGAATTCGTCGATCTGGAACTGGATGTAGCCAAGAAAATTCCGCGCTATGGGAAAACCCGTCGCATAGTCAGTTACCATAACTTCGAGGAAACGCCCGATAACCTGTCGAGTATTTATGAACAGATGCGCGATCTGGATGCGGATGTCATCAAGATCGTCACGATGGCCAACAGCCCCGCGGATGGTGTCCGCATGCTGGAACTGGTGGCCGGCACCAAAATTCCCACCGTAGGCTTTTGCATGGGGGAATTCGGTCTGTTCACCCGTGTGTTGTGCGGCAAGTACGGTGCCCCCTTCACCTATGCGAGCTTCAGTAGCGAGCGGGAAATGGCGCCCGGACAAATTTCCTTCCGGGAAATGATCGAGCTGTATCGGCATCATCGCATCAACGAACAGACGCGTGTCTTCGGTCTGCTGGGGGATCCGATTGCTCACAGCTACAGTCCCCGTCTGCACAACCGAGCCTTTGAACGGGAGAATATGAATGCGGTCTATTTGCCGTTTCGGATTTCCGAACAACATTTTGCCCCTTCCATGAAGGCGTTGCGGCGGCTCAATGTCGAAGGGTTCAGCGTGACCATTCCTCACAAGGAACGCGCGCTGACGCAAGCGGACCATGTAGACGATAACGTCAAGGAAATCGGTGCCGCCAACACGTTGTACCGCAACGCCCGGGGCATCTGGTTTGCCGCCAATACCGATTTCGAGGCCGCGATGACCACCTTGCGACAAGCCACGCAGCGCGCCGGCTGGCCGGACGGAGGCTTCAAGGATCGCAAGGTGTTGATTCTGGGAGCAGGCGGTGTCGCCAAGGCGATCGGCCTGGGAATTGTGCGGGGCGGCGGGCTGTTGACCCTCTGCGGACGGACCAAGTCGCGTGCCAAGGAACTCGCCGAGAAGCTGGGATGCCAATCCTGCAGTTGGGAAAACCGCGGTGCCCAGCGCCCAGAAATTTTAATCAACTGCACACCGATCGGCATGTTTCCCAATATGGACGAAACTCCCTTCGAGCAAAACTGGATGACGGATGGGATGGTCATTTTCGACACCATTTACAATCCGGAAAATACGCTGTTGATCAAACTGGCCCGGGAACGCAATTGTCATATCGCCAGTGGACTGGAAATGTTCGTGCAGCAGGCGGCTAAACAATTCGAGTGTTTCACGGGTCAGAATCCTCCCCTGGACACCTTCCGCGAAACCCTCAAGCAGGCAATCTCGCTGGCAACGGATTGATTTTTGGGAAAACCAGTATGTTCGCAGCTATAGGGCCTGTGGGAATTATGTTGCGAGGATGTATTTTTGAGAATGCGGGTCCGAAGTGCAGGCCTCTTTTTTTGATGCGATCCGGCGTGTGATTCGACAATTTATTCAGGCAACTCCCCGCGTGCAGCGCACTCCCTAATGATTTTCAGAAACGATTTTTCATAGCATGATCATTTCCCTGATAGGTTATCGCGGATGCGGAAAAACCTCGCTGGCCCCGTTGCTGGCCGCGTCTCGGGGATGGTCGTGGATCGATGCGGATCGGGAACTGGAACGCCAGCAAGGGCGCAGCATCGCGGACATCTTTGCCAGTGAGGGCGAACCGGAGTTTCGTCGACTGGAAGCCGATCTGTTGCGGGAACTCTGTCATCAAGAGAATCTTGTGCTGGCGACCGGAGGGGGTGCGATACTGAATTCGAACACGCGGGAAAAGCTGCGTGCGAGCGGTCCGGTCATCTGGCTGCAAGCCGATGCTTCCACGATCGAACAGCGTCTTGGTGAAGATCAGAGTACCTGCCGTAGTCGTCCCGCGTTGACGAATCTCGGCTGGCGCGAGGAAATCGAACGGGTCCTGGCGGAACGGCTGCCCCTTTACCAACAGACTTGTCACATTCGCATCGACACCGCGGGCAAAACACTGGTGGAAGTTGCCGAACAGACGGAAGCCGCCCTGCGCGAACTTTCGAAGCAGCCCGGGAGTAGCCAGGCATGAACGTCCCCAATTCCGGCTATATCCTGCTGTGTCTGGTGCTCTTTCTGGCGGGAGCGTGCGCGGGGCGATTCTTGAATCGGTGCGTGCTGAGGTTGTGCCAGCATTTTGAAGTGCTGCCCGCCTGGCGGCATGTATTTGCCCGGGAAACCCGCAAGGGGATGTATCCTCCCACACGTTGGTATCACTGCTTGCCCATCATCGGGACGGCGACGCTGGTGGGGCGTTCGCCCTATAGTGGACGGCGTATCCTGAAACGCGAGCCCTGGCTGGAAGTGCTCAATGGACTGCTGTTCGTACTGACATTCCTGTGCACAATTCCGCCGCAAGCCTGGGGTGGCCCCGCGTCTTCCACGGTGACTTCGCTGTTGGGGGCAGGCGATCTATACGACTGGAATTCCCCCAGCCTGCTATTTCTGTGGGGGCGCTATTTGTATTTTCTGACGCTGGTGGAAGCCTTGTTTGTAGCGACCTTCATCGATTTCGACCTGTGGATTATTCCGGACGGAGTTACGGTCCCGGCGATGGGAATCGGGTTCATGGGACAGATTCTGGGTGCCGGATTTTTCCTGGCTCCCGTCTGGTTCCAGGATCCCGAACTGCTTCAGGTTGCTCGCCAGGTGCTGCCTCTGCTCATTTATTGGCCCGTGAATGGCTGGATTCCCGAGTGGATTTCACATCATCCGTATTGGCATGCCGCCGCGGTCGCGGTCGCGGGGTTCATCGTGGGAGGTGGCATCGTCTGGACGGTACGAATCATTGGCGGTTTGATTCTGCGGCGCGAGGCCATGGGCTTCGGCGACGTCATTCTGATGGCGATGATTGGTCTGTTTATTGGTTGGCAGGCATCGGTCCTGGTGTTTTTTCTGGCACCGGTCATGGCGCTGCTGGTTCTGTTTCTGATTTCACTGCTTCGTTTTTTTTCCCTGGTGAAACTTCCGCCCGCCCTCCCCTACGGGCCTTACTTATCGCTGGCCACGCTGGTCGTGCTGTTCGGCTGGAATGTGATTTGGCCTGCCTTTATTCGGCTGTTCCTGATGGGCCCGCTGTTGATTCTTCTGGCCGGATTGATGACGCTGGTGCTGGCCGGTACCCTGCTGCTGCTGCAAGGCCTGAAATGGCTGATGGGGATTCCTGTCTGGGACCAATCGGAATACAACTGGCGAGCAGCCGACCAGTTACTCTACCAGATGGGGGAAGCACGCGATCCCCAGCAGGGGAACTGGCGCCGCGCCCGCTGGAGCGGAATTCCGGCCGGTCAGGGGCAAATTCACGAACTTCACTGGCGGCAACGCTGTCCCTGAAATAGGAATACCCAGCGCATACTCACATGTCATTCAACACTTACACATATTTCCGAAACCTCCCATGATTCTGATTATCGATTACGGCATGGGCAACCTCCGCAGCGTTGCCAAGGCATTCGAAACCGTTGGCGCGGAGGCCCGAATCTGCCACAATCCCGAGGATCTGCGAACCGCGGAAAAAATCGTACTACCCGGCGTGGGCGCTTTCCGCGATGCCATTGCCCACTTGCGCGATCAGGGATTCATCGAACCGCTGCTGGAGTACCTGTCGTCCGACCGCCCTTTTCTGGGAATTTGTCTCGGCTTGCAACTGCTGTTCGATCGCAGTTTCGAGGAAGGGGAATTTGCCGGCCTGGGGGTGATACCCGGCGAGGTCGTCCGCTTTCAGGAACGGCCCGGGTTGAAGATCCCCCACATGGGCTGGAATCAGTTGGTCGATCGTCAACCCCATAACCCTCTGCTCGAAGGTATTCCCGACGATGCCTGGTTTTACTTCGTGCACAGTTATTATGTGGTCCCACGAGACGAAGCCGTCATTGCTGCCCGGACCGAACACGGCCTGCCCGTAACGGCGATGGTGCGTCGCGGAAATCTATTCGCCACCCAGTTCCACCCCGAAAAAAGCCAGCAACAGGGTTTGCGGCTACTGGAAAATTTTGCCAATCTTTAGAACCGCCGGTCTCGCGACGGACTCGCTCGCAAGGCTTCCGGATGCGAGGTAAGGATACTCATCATGCTAGAACTGATTCCCGCCATCGATCTGCGCGGCGGACGCTGCGTGCGTCTACGCCAGGGCGATTATAATCAGGAGACCATTTTCAACGACGATCCGGTCGCGGTTGCCCGGGAATGGGAGCGGCAAGGGGCCACCCGCATCCACTTGGTGGATCTCGATGGTGCCAAGGCCGGGGAGGTGCGGAACGGCGAGGTCATTCGTGCGATCGTGCAGGCGGTACAGGTCCCCTGTCAACTCGGCGGGGGGTTGCGCACCGCGGAAACCATCGATCTGGTATTGAACGAAATCGGTATCGAACGCGCGATCATCGGCACACAGGCATTGAAACAACCGGAATGGTTTCGCTCCATGGTGGAAGCCTACCCGCAGCGCGTGGCCTTGGGGCTCGACGCCCGGGACTCCCTGGTGGCAACGGCGGGCTGGCTGGAAGTGTCGCAGACGCCCGCCATCGAACTGGCCCGCCAGTTTGTTGGGCTTCCCGTCGCGGCGATCATTTACACCAATATCGCCAACGACGGCATGATGCAGGGGATCGACCCTGGCACGTTGCGGGATCTGCGTGAAATGGCGGCGCTCGGCATTTCCGTGATTGCCTCGGGAGGCGTGACCACCCTGCGCGACATCGAAAATCTCCTGGAGGCCGGCCAGCAATCCCCCTGTCTGAATGCTGCCATCATCGGACGGGCACTCTACGAGCAAACCATCCTGCTCCCCGAGGCATTAAATCTGGTCCACTCTCGTGCCCTGTAAATGTCACGCCGGGGCAAATCCTGTTCCGCGACATTTCCCACGCACTGATTTTTCTCATTTCCCCACAACAGCAAGGCTCGCGGAACCGCGGCAGCCCTAAAAAATCAAAGGGACGATGTGGCCGAGGTGCTTGAAATTCGGGTTACGGGGGAAGTACTGGTTGCAGTGATGTTTCCCTGGAATCTTCCGCGCGGGGATAAACGGCTCCGTGTGCCTGGAGTTGGTCAATCAGGGATTGCATCATTCGGCGGAGATCGACGGGATGCGTCGCCGCCAGATCGTTCTGTTCGTAGGGATCGTTCCCCAAGTGAAACAGTTGGTAATGGGAATCGCCGGATGCGGGCGACGGAAAGTAATGGTAGATGACTTTCCAGGGGCCTTCGCGATAACTCGTCCAGTAATCGCTACGGTGCGGTGCATGCGGGTAGTGCATGAGGAAAGCTTCGGGTCGTGTGGAGTCGGGCTGGCCCTGTAGTAGAGTATTCAGCCGATAGCCATCCACCCGATGCCCTTCGGGAATTGGGGCATCGGCCAGATGGAGAATTGTGGGAAACAGATCGCAGACCGACGCCATTTGTGGCTGAATCGCATTTGCGGGAATCGGCAGCCGTTGCTGCAGAGGATGTTTCGCGTTCGGTCGCCCCCATGCCGCGATAAACGGAACCCGCATTCCCCCTTCGTAATGCGCCCCCTTCTTTCCTCGCAAGGGAGTCGCGCAGGCCACTTCATGCTGATGCCCCAGTGGCGCATCGCTCCCATTGTCTCCGAGAAAGAAAATCAGCGTCTCCTCGGCCACATTGAGTTTTTCCAGATGATCAAGCACTTCACCCAGCGAGCGATCCATGCCTTCGATCAGCGTTGCAAAGGCTTGGGCCTGTTTCGACTTCCCGGAGTTTGCATAATTAGCCGTAAATCGCGGATCCGCTTCGAACGGAGCATGCACCGCGTAATGCGCAAAATGCAAAAAGAAGGGCTTGTCGGCCGCGACAGCCCGCTCGAGCAGGGCTTTCGCCTCCAGAGTTAACGCCTCGGTCAGAAACGTACTTGTCCCATGATATTTCTCCAGGTGAGGGACGGCATGATGTGCCCGCTTGCCGCCGAGACCGTAATTCTGCTCGCCATAATAACTCCCGGGAGCCCCGAACGAACCCCCAGCCACATTGATCTCGAACCCCAAGTTCAACGGTTCCGCGCCGGGGAATGCCCGCGGTCCCCAATGCCCCTTACCGATATGAATCGTTTGATATCCCCTGGCTTTCAATACTCTCGCCAGGGTGACTTCTCCCGGCCTCAGGCCTTCCCAGTTCCACTCGGGTGGACCCAGCGGGCCCGCGTTGTTCTGATCGGGATTGATCCAGTTCGTGACGCGATGCCGGGCGGCATTCTGTCCCGTCATGAGGGAAACCCGGGTGGGCGAGCAGACACTCATCGCGCTGAAGTTGTTAAAGCGAATCCCCCGCGCGGCCAGGCGCTCCATGGCGGGGGTACGGTAATAATCATTCAGCGGAAAACGCCGCGGTTTCCCGGAGGCATCCGTCAGAAACGGGACCGAGGTGTCCATCACGCCCATGTCGTCCACGAGAAAGACGACGATGTTCGGCGTGGTCCGCGCCGCCTGGACGGTTCCCGCGTAACAAGTCAGGGACAGGCATAACAACCAGATACTTCGCATTGCCATTCCTTCACTGAAAATCATGCCGCGGGAAAGGTTGTGTCACGCCAGTTCGAGGAAAACGCGGCCCCGCGAAAGAATCGTTCCCCGAAGACAGTCCGCGGGACTATTCGGGAATGGGGTCGCCGCGACGAACAGGGGTTCCTTCCCACACGGCGGTATCGGTATCGGCATCGTAGGTCAGCACGCGATGCGCGCTGCCGGGCACGGGAGGCTGATCGATTTTCGGCAACCAGCGGCGGTGTTCCTCGACAATTTTGGCCAAGTCTTGCTGGCCGATTAAGTTCTTCCATTCATGGGGATCCTGTTGCATGTCATACAGTTCCTCGCTGCCATCGGCATAGCGTATGTAGCGCCAGCGTTCGCTTCGGATCGCATGATTTCCCTGATTGTGACTGGTAATGGCGGGGCGTTCGCGTGGGGCCGACTGGTTATCCAGTTGAGGTTGCAGGCTGATGCCTTCGAGGTCGTCCCGTTGGGGCAGACCGCACAAGTCCACCAGAGTGGGGTAGATATCCAGCAATTCCGCCGGTTGACTGCACCGCTGGCCAGAACGCACGCCAGGGCCGGCAAATATCAGCGGCACCCGGGTGCCTGTGTCCCACAAGGTGTTCTTCCCCGTGATCCCCTTCTCTCCCAGATGCCAGCCGTGATCTCCCCAGAGCACAATCACCGTATTGTCGGCCAGGCCGGCTTCTTCCAGGGCAGTGGTGAGTCGTCCCACCTGGGCATCGACAAAACTCGTACAGGCCAGGTAACTGCGTGCCAGGTTCCGCCATTGATTATTTTCCTGGATCCACTTCAATCGCGGTTCCGGCAGGTTCCAGTGCAAATACCAGGAAAATCTCGGCGTATCGTTTCGATCATCCATCAGCACGGGAGGCAGTACACTGTCATCGTCGGGGTACAGGTCGAACCATTTCTGCGTGGCGTAACAGGGGACATGCGGCAGGAAAAATCCGGCTGCCAGGAAGAAGGGTTGGTCACGCGGTGCCGATTGAATCTGCTCGACGGCCCAACTGGCCACCTGATAATCTCCTTTGTCTTCGTCTCGATGGGGGAATACCCCCCAGTCCATCAGGGGGTGATTTCCCATCGGCGTGGGCGGAATCAGCTTCTTTTCAGGTTTGACGCCTACACCTCCCGCCGGGCCCCACTCGTCAAACTCGGCGGCACGTTTTTGCGGCCCCCCGACTCCGCCATGATAGATTTTTCCTGCTGTCAAAGTGCGATAACCGTTTGCGTGAAAATGTTGAGGCAAGGTAACGCGATCCTGCCAGGCTTCCACTTGTCGAAACCAGGGGGCCAGGCCATGAATGCCCGTCGTGGTGGACCGCAATCCCAGCATCAAACTCGTCCGCGAGGGATTGCACAGCGGAGCCTGGCAATGCGCGTTGAGAAAGGCCGTGCCACGGGCGGCTAATGCGTCGATGTGGGGTGTCTTCGCCAGAGGATGTCCCCCCAGATAACCCAGCCAGTCGTTTTGATCATCGATCGCAATGAACAGCACATTCGGCCTGGCTTGTTTCGCGGCGACGGTGGTTTGCACCTGACGGCGCGTGACGGGCCACCATGCCTGAAGTTTTGCGGCCAACGCGGCCACCACTTCGGGGTGTTTCGCGGCCACATTGTGATCCTCGTGAGGATCCGCCAGGACATCAAACAATTGGGGGCCCAGCTCCGTGCGAGAATGATGCTGCGCGTAGCGCCCTACCTTGCCGTCGTAGGTCAGCAGCAGTTTCCAATTCCCGTCGATCACCCAGCGATACAGCAGCGATTCCTCGGGATCGTCGATATCGGCGACATCGTGCGCGAAGGTTTCGCCAAACACTTCCCGCCGTGGCGTCGGCCCGCCCGATTTCAAAATCGGCAGCAGGTTATAGCCGGGAAGTTCCCCGGGAATGGAGACTCCCGCGGCCGCCAATGCCGTAGGGACAATATCCACGCTGGAGCACAACTGGTCTCCTCGATCCCCGGGCTGAATTGTGCCAGGCCAACTGAACAGGGTCGGTTGCCGCGTTCCCCCTTCGTTGGCGGATTGTTTCGACCGCGGCGCGAAGCCGCCATTATCGGGATTCTGGATCCAGCCGTTATCCCCCACGTACACAATCAGCGTATCCTTGCGCAGATTTTTGTCTTCCAGGTGATTCAGCAGTTCGCCGCAGGTTTCGTCGAACCATTCCACCATGGCGTAGTAACGGGCGACGAAATCCGATTCAATCCCCTTTGCCTTGTATTTATCGAACAGGCGCTGGGGGGGATTATGCGGCGTATGAGGCATAAACGGCGCATACCAGACAAAGAACGGTTTTTTCCTTTCAACGGCGCTGTCGATGAATTGCAATACGGGTTGCATTCCTTCCCGGCCAATTTTCAGTCCATCGTCGCCGTGACGCCCCCCGGGCTGGGGAAATCCGCGTGTCATCCCTTCATCGAAGCCGCCACGGCGAAAGTTCCCTTCCCACCACTTTCCGGATTGATGGCTCACGTAACCCTTCCCTGCGAGCAGTCGCGGGACGGTTGGTTGCTGGTCGAGTTGGGAAATCAGCTTGTGGCGCAGTGCTTTGTATTTCGATGGTTCTGCCTGTTGGGCGCGGTTTCCACCGCCTTTCATTTCAGGGAGCAACGCGGGATCGTTGCCGCTGATTTTGTGTTGATGTGCGTATTTTCCGGTAATCAATGTTGCCAGGGCGGGGCGGCACAACGCAGTGGGGACATAACCGCGAGAGAATACGGCACTTTCCCTCGCCAGCCGATCGAGATGCGGAGTTTCGATCTGGGGATGCCCCATGAAACCGTAGTCGGTCCAGGCATGATCGTCCGAAATGATGAACACGATGTTCGGCGTGGAGACGGTTTCCGCCCAGACCATTCGCTCTGCCGGCATCAGCGTCACCAGCAGCCCCATCAGCAGTACGTTCCGCAATCTCATGCGACGTTTCCTTCTCTTGCAATTATCAACAATATCAAACCCGGAGGCAGCCTGCCCACCGAGCTTCCCATCCCGTGAAATGCCCTTGAATCCAGCGGAACTCAGCGACTGGCCGGGCCCGACATGGGAGGTGTCTCGAAGAATTTGCCTTCGTCAATCAGCCGCGGATCCCCCGTTCGCCGGAGTTCTTCGAACAATTGGTGTTCCAGGGCTGCACGCTGGCGGGCATACGCTGGATCTTCCGCCACGTTCTTGACCTGGTGTGGATCGGCCTTCAAATCATACAGTTCCTCGCGCGGTCGTTTTCCGTAAACCGCGTTGAAGTGCGCTTGCCATGCGGGCGTTTCTCGAACCCCCACAAGCCAGGCCTTAGTCGGTCCGGCGTCTTCGTCGGGCAAGGTCACAAAGGTATTTTCGGTCAGTTCTTCGACCGTAGGGGGATCACCTTCGTGCAAGCGATAGGGATCCCCCAGCGGCCAGCGGTCGGGCCGAAAATTGACGATATAGAGAAAGTCATGCGTACGGATCGCACGCTGCGGATAGGGCATGTAATCTCCGCGTGCCCGATCGACATGCCGTTCCCGGCCAATATAAACAGCAGTCCGTTGCGGATCGACTTGCCCCGTCTGATCCGAGGTCAGGATCTCCACCAGACTCCGCCCCGTCATGCGGTCAGGAACCGCAACGCCCGCCGCTTCGAGAAAGGTGGGCGCCAGATCGGTCAAACTTACCAGATCATCCACGACGCGCCCGGGCTTCGCCTTGCCCCAGCGGATCACCAGGGGAACACTCGATCCAAAATCGTATAAATTGCATTTCCCATGAGGGAAACCGGGCGCCCCGTGGTCCCCACTCACCACCACCAGCGTATTTTCCAGTTGTCCGAGTTCCTCCAACCGTTCCACCAGCAAACCGAGCGTGGCATCGAACGCCGCGATCTCGCCGAAGTAATCGGCCAGATCTTCCCGGACTTCGGGAACATCGGGCAGAAAGGGAGGCATCTTGCCTTGCAGGTCGTCGGGATTGATTCCCCACAAGGCTTTCCCCGATCCCTTGATCCACTTGCGATGCACGTTGGTTGGGCCATACCAGTAACAAAAGGGCTGATCGGGCTGGCGGGCAGCCAGGAACGCATCGAAATTCTTCCGCACTTCGTCGTAAAGGACCTGTTTGGCCTCTTCCAGGCCCGTGCCGCCGGCCACCATCTGTGTGACATGCTGCGAAAACTGATTGATCCGCCTACCGGCGTTTTCAAAATTCTGCTCGCGACCACCATATGGCTGAACGGTCGCCGTCCCCGGTCCCCACACCTTGTAAGACTTGCCAATATGATACCCCGAATTCTGCAGCAGGAGGGGATAACTCGGTTGCGAACCATCCCAGACGGCTCCCAGCAGAATCGAGGCACGTCCCGTCCGCCAGAAATGCTGTCCCGAAAGCAGCGCGCTGCGACACGGGGTACAACTGGGGGCGGAGACAAAGGCACTGCGAAACAACACCCCTTCCCGGCAGAGGCGATCGAAATGAGGCGTCCGCACGACGTCGTTGATGCCCCCCGCGCCATCCAGGGCCGCGTAGACACTCGCGTATCGTCCCCAGTCATCCGCAAATGCAAACAAGATGTTCGGCTGCCGCGACTCTGCCCCCCGCGTCACACCTTCCCCGGTCCACAACAGTAACGTGCCTGCCAGTTGGACAGACAAAACGATCCCCCTCAACTCCCGCATGTTGTCACTCCCGCGTCAATTGCTCGAGGCAAATGTCCTCTCTGGATTCTCCCGGGGAAATTGCCCTGTCCCCATATTCAGAGAATGCCCATGTGTTGATGCCTCACATCATGACTGCTGATGCGCGAGAAGACAACCTTGCTGCGCATCGCGTGGTGGGAAATGCGGGTGCCGCGGCATCTGGATTGGTTCTGTGGGCATTAAAACTCCGGGGGGGGGGCAATTCCCGAAGCAGCGCGGGGGCATGCGAAGTGTTTATTTTTCCCGTTGTTCCTTGAGTGGCGGAGATTGTTCCTGCAGCATGCGTATTGCCGGTGTTTCCATGTCGTCGAGTTGTCCATCATGCACGGACCAGATAAACGCCGCAACCGCGGCCAGGGAAAGCAGCAGGGCCAGCGGCAACGCCACATAAATGACACTCATGATCGACCTCGAAACGCGGGGTTCAGCGAAGCAATAATCAGCACCGACAGGGAACTCAAGGGCATCAGCACTGCCGCAATGATCGGATTGATCACCCCCGTCATCGCCAGCAAGGCCGCCAGGGAATTATAGCCGAGGGAGACCGCAAAGTTGCGATAAATTGTCCGCACGGTTTGCCGGGAGGCGATCATCAACTGATGCAAGGGTTCCAGCCCCGGGCGGTTGATATACACATCGGCGGCTTGCAGACTGACCGCAGCCCCCCCATGTACGGCAATTCCGACCGACGCGGCCGCCAGCGCGGCGCTGTCGTTCACACCATCCCCCACCATCACCACCGTCCCCGACGAGCCGGCCTGTTGCACCCGGACCAGTTTTTCCTCGGGACTGACGCGCCCCAAGGCCCGCTCTGCGGGAATGCCAACTTCTGCCGCGACACAGCGCACGACATCGGGATGATCGCCCGACAACATCCCCAGTTGCCAGCCCGCGTCAGCCAATTTCCGGGAAACATCCGCCGCCTCCTCGCGAAGACGGTCCCCCACCGCGCAGACGGCTTGAACGTCCCCTTCCAGGGCAACGACGAGCGGAGTCCACCCCCGCGAGACATAGTTCTCCAGGGCGGCTTGAAAATCCTCGCGGATATTCAGGGCTCGCTCCGACAGCAGTCGATCCGAGCCGACCAGCAGACAGCCGCCACGCCAGGTTCCCTGTAATCCCAGGCCGGGCAAGGCCAGCACATCCCGGGGAGGCTCCACTTCCTCAGCGGGCGAGACCTGCAAATCGCGTGTCAGGGCAACCGCCACGGGATGCACCACCTGTCGCTCCAGAGCCATCACCCCAGCTTTTACATCGTCCGCACCCTGCCAGTCCAGCAGGCGGAGGCGTCCTTCTGTCAAGGTGCCTGTTTTGTCGAGCCAGAGTTCCCCCGGTCGCGCCAGCAGTTCCAACGCGTCTCCCGACTTGATCAAGATCTGCCGTCGTGCGGCACGCGCCTGGGCAATGGCCACCGTGAAGGGAGTTGCCAGCCCCAGCGCACAGGGACACGCCACGATCAGCAAGGCCATGGCATGATTGAGTGCTGTTTCAACACTGGTGGACCACCAGGCCAGAAGAGTGATTCCCGCCAGCAACAGCACCACCGCGACGAAGTAACCCCCGATGGCATTCGCAAACTGCACCGTGGGTGTCTTGGATTGCATACTCGACTCGATCAGTCGGGCAATCTCAGCCACGCGCGACTGGCCTGCAGTGCTTTCCGCGATCATCACCACAGGGGCGGTCACGTTGGTGGTGCCGGCGGCAACGGGAGTGTCAGGTCCGGCGGGAATTGCCACCGCTTCTCCCGTCAGGATGGATTGATCCAGCGTGGTCGCGCCCCGCAGAATCCGCCCATCCACCGGTATGAGATCCCCTGCCCGGACTTCAAGCCAGTCCCCCACGCGCACGGCGGATAACGGGATCACTTCGGCTGTCCTTTCCGCTGTAATTTCCCCAGCGGAATTCGAGGGGTAGCGGCGCGCCCAGCGGGGTGTCAATGCGTTCAACAACGAAACCTGACGAATGGCCTTGCGCTGTTGGCAATACTGCACATAACGCCCCACCAGCAGCAGAAACACCAGCACGGTGATGGAATCGAAGTAGATTTCTCCCCGCCCCAGAATTGTGTTCACAAGGCCCATCGCCCCCCCGGCGGACAGTCCCACCGCAACGGGAATATCCATGTGTGGCGTACGCGTGCACATCGCGCGCCAGGCATTCCGAAAGAAGACGGCCCCGGGCCAGAACAGCGAGACTGCGGCCAGTCCGGCACTCGTCCAGCGGAATAATTGAAGATGCTCGTCGGCGATTCCACTGAAAAACCCGTAATACATGGGGAACGCCACCAGCATGGCATTCCCCGCGCAGGCCCCTGCGATGGCGATGTGCACGAGCCGTCGACGGGATTCCGCGCGTTCCGTCGCCGCATTTTCATCTTCGTCCAGGGCATGCGGCTTGTACCCCAGGCGATCCAGGGTTCTGGCAATTTCTGGTAGTTCGACCTGTTGGGGATTCCACGACACACGGACGCGCGCGGTTGTCAGATTCACGCGAGACTCCTGCACCCCGGGCAGAAAGCGAGGCAGTTTTTCGATTGCCAGCACACAACCCGCACAATACAGGCCGGCAAGAGTCCATTCCACGCAATGATGTTCAGGCGTAATCCGCGTCACGTAACGCGACTGGAATTCTGGATGCAGCCACTCCGCATAATCGGCCGCTACCGGTTCCTGGGATGCGCGCCGCTGCCACTCCCGGCGGAGTTCCTCGTCCTCGCCCAGTATGGCATATGCCACTTCGCAGCCATGACAGCAGAAATGCCGTTTGTTTTCCGGATGCCGCATCGCAGCGGGGACCGGAAGGCCGCAATGCACGCATGCCACTGCCTCGGGCGAGTCCACGGTTGCCGCCTTGCTCAGTTCTTCGCGGGACATGCCTCGGTCCCTATTTCCTGGCGGGATCCGCTCACGGACTCCGTCGACGGAATTCCACTCAGGCGGTGCTGGCAGCAGGGCAAGGGGTGCTGCTGAATTTGCCGCAAGGCCTCCGCCGGCTGCTCCGTGCGTTCCACGATCAACTTCAAATCATCAAACATCGCCGAGGCGCGACCGGTTACAGTCAAGAGACCGGCAAGAATAAACATCACGGCTGTCCCGTAGGGCATCCACGTCTTCCAACGATCGGACACATGCTTCCCTCCCCAGCCGACAGCCGTCAGGGCGGGAATGGTTCCCAACCAGAATGCCAGCATCACGCCCGCGCCCGAAATCGGATGTGAGGTACTCACTGCCAGCAGCAGAAAAGCGTAGAGCCAGCCGCAGGGCAAATACCCCGTCACCGCGCCAATGGCAAAGGCACGTCTAGACCCCGACAGTCCACCCGTCAGACGATACATCTCGCGGACAGTTCGCCCCACGAAGGGCGGCAGGGAAAAATGCAGATTCCCCATCCGCCGCAACCGGGGCAGCGCCAGGCAGCCAAACAGTATCATACTGACGCCGGCTAACCAGGCTGCTCCGCGCTGCCAGCCCAGCATGCCACTTCCCCAATCGAACCAGGCACCCGCCAGACCCGCAAACAGGCCCAGCCCGGCATACGTGAAGCCTCGCCCGGCATGATAGAACAGCAGCCCCTTGCCGCTCGATACTTTCGAGTGCCCCGTCGCGCCGCTCGAAAGTATCGCGAAAGGACCGCACATCCCTACGCAATGCGGACTTCCCGCCAGGCTGGCGGAAACCACGGCAATCATTAAAGGCCACATTTCGACCAGGTTCGTCATCGGTCGTTTTCACTTCCAGGAAACGAGAGTCGTCTACTCTACTTCCAATTGATGTTACCGAGTCGCGGGAATCTGCAGGATTTCGGTATGCAGATAATGCCCGTTGTGTTCTTCGGATTGCAGCCGAATATCCCAGAGGCCCTCCTGACGCATGACCGCCACCCCGGAATACAGCCCGGCCGATTCGGCTTGCAGACGCATCTCAATCACATCCTGCACGCGGGTATGATGAAACATCAGCAATCGCAGGCCCGAAATTTCGACGGGAGAGGCATCCTCGCGTGAGAGTCTTACCTGGATCCGCCGATTGCCATAAATGTCGATTGGCTCGGAAACCTCAATCCGCGTTTGCCAGTTCAGCGCTGCGCTCGCCGCGACCGCGGCTTTCGCTTCATCCCAGTGCATTGCCTGCTGATGATAATTCGGAATCACGGCCAGGGATGGCGTCCCCGTCGCGGCCAGCACCCCGATCAGGCAGCACAGGATCTGCAGCGACAGCAGCCCCACGATCATACCGACCCAGAGAATGCGGGAGCGGATCTCCATACTTCGCTGATTGTGGTTTACGGTCCCAGTAGTTGACATGTCACGACCCTTCTATCTCCGGAACGGCTGCGGATTTCGATTTCCGCGGCCAGTCGTCCAAACGTGAATTCCTCGCGGGGGACCGTAACGAGAATCGGCTCGGTGCGTGTTTCCCGGCCCGCCAGCACAATTGCCGTGTCACGATCCAGCATCACGTTCCCTGGATGCAGGAAACGGATTTCAAATTCATCGGGTGTCTCCAACCGATTGACCAGCTTAATCCGTAACGAATTTTCGATTTGCCCATCGATTCCAACCGTGTACGGACTGCCGTAGTTTCGCAGCAGCGTCACATCAAACGACTTCTTCATCGAAAGGTTGTATACAAAAATGCCCAATAGAATTGTGAGCAGCACCGGGTAGATGATTACGCGGGGACGCAGGTATCGCTGCGGCTTTCCGGCAATCGCATCCTGACTGGAATACCGGATCAAGCCCGGCGGACGCTGCACCCGTTTCATGACCGCATCGCAGGCATCCATGCACTGGGTGCAATGAATACATTCCATTTGCAGTCCATTGCGGATATCAATACCCGTCGGGCATGTTTTCACGCACAGGCCACAATCGACGCAGTCTCCCGTCGGGGCATCCACAATCGGCAAATTCTTCTGCAATTTGCCGCGAGGTTCCCCCCGGTTTCTGTCGTAGGCCACGATTAGGGACTTGCGATCCAGCAGCACCGACTGAAACCGCCCGTAGGGGCAGGCAATCAGGCACAACTGCTCTCGAAAAAAACTGAAATCGAACATCATCAGGCCGGTCGTCAACGCCATCACCAGAAATGGGGCCGGGTGTTCGAAGGGAGATTGCCTTACCCAACGGGACAACGCCTCCACTCCCACGAAGTAGGCCAGAAACGTGTGCGCCAACAGCATCGACAGCACCAGGTAAGTGGCATATAGAACCACTCGGCGCCATCCCGGAACCGCCTTGGAGGGGACTCCTCCCTTTCCGCGGGTCCCCATCAACAACCGTTCGATCGGACGATAGACAAATTCCAGATACACGGTTTGAGGACAGGCCCAGCCACACCAGACGCGACCAAACAATGCCGTCAGCAGAAATATCGCCAGGAACACGCAGATCATGAACAAGGCCAGCAGCAACGTATCCGTGGGCAGGAACGTGAAGCCGAAGAAGGTGAACTCTCGGCGTGTAATGTCCAGCAGAATCATCGGCTTGCCCCGCATCTGCAGATGCGGCAAGGCCACGAACAGCGCAATCAGCAGAAAACCGACAATGCGTCGGGCATGCCAGTACGGTCCAGCGGAGAGCCGGGGATACAGCCAGCGTCGCGTGCCATCATTTTCCAGCGTACTCAGGACATGTTCTTCGGCTTGCAACAATGCGTTCGCCATTACTTCGACTCCTGTGACCCCACGGCATCAGCCGGGGCCTGCTCCGTTGCGGGCGGTTCTCCCCAATGTGGAATGGGGACTTCCCCCGGAATGATTTTTCCCGTACCGGCGGGCAACGTGCCCCTCAGCGAAGCCACATATGAGGCCACCAGGACGATCTCGTTGGGATGCAAACGGGTTTTCCAGGAGGGCATCGCATTCCCGGCGGCCCCTTCGCTGACGACCTTCGCGATATCCTCGACCACTTTCACATTCTTCCAGAGGTTGTCGGTAAGATTCGGGCCGATCTTTCCCTCGCCATTCGCTCCATGACAGGAAGTGCAATGCATCTGGTACACCGCCTTGCCCACCATGCTCCACTTGGGGTCGTCGATGTACGTCAGGATGGTTTCACGATCAGGATTGAGTTGGCCAATTTCGGCAAACTGCACGCGGAGGTTATCGGCCACCGCCAGATCGTAGGAGTCGATCATGCTGCGATCGACCTTCCCGCTGTGGAAATAGATCAGGTACAGCACCGAATAAATGATGGTGAGCAGGAACAGCATGGTCCACCAGCCTGGTAGAGGATTGTCGTACTCCTGAATGCCATCGTACAGGTGCCCCGTCAGTAGCTCGTCACTTTCGATTTGCGTTTCGCCTTGACTCATTGATCGCTCCGCTTGCCATCGGATAGGGGAATATTCGCCTGCTCGCACGATTCTTCCCGACTTGTCAACCACAGGGTTTTGATCCCTGCCGCCACGAATGCCAGCACAAACAGCAACAACGCCAACGTCGCGAACGTGCTGTAATCCACTTCCCGCAAAATATCCCTGATCATTTTGCCTGCTCGCTTTCCACGGGTTGCGCCGCGACGGGTTGTTCCGCAGGGGCGGCAACCGGAGCCGGCTTGAACAAGTCCGTGCCAACCCGCTGCAAATACGCAATCAGGGCCACCACTTGTTTATCTTCCAGACCCGCGGGACCATTTTGGGTCACGATATCCTTGGCAATTTGACGTGCCTGTGCGTGGGCCAGTTCAATTGCGTTTTGTAGCTCGCTGTCCGTATACGGTGCTCCAAGGAAACTGGCGGCACGAACGCGATCCGGAATCGTCTTGAAGTTCAGTTCGCGCTGTTCCAGCCAGGCAAACGAGGGCATGATCGAACCCTTGACCAGGGAACTCGGCTCCCGCAAGTGCACCAGGTGCCACAAATGCGATTGCTTGCCTCCCTCGCGAGCCAGATCGGGACCAATCCGTCGAGACCCCCACTGAAATGGCCGGTCGTATACAAACTCGCCGGGCTTCGAATAATCGCCGAATCGCTTCGTCTCGGACAGGATCGGTCGAATCATTTGCGAATGGCAGTTGTAGCATCCTTCCGAAACGTAAATGTCCCGCCCCACCAGTTCCAGTGGCGTATAGGGCTGCACGGAAGCAATGGTGGGCACGTTCGAGCGAATCAGGAAGGTGGGAATTATTTCGAACAGCGAAGCGGCCACCACCGCCACGATCACCCAGAACGTGAAGTACATCGGCAGTCGTTCCCAGCGGCGGTGCCAGCCCATGCGTGAAAAAACATCCAGCTTTCTGGCCACGTTCAGCACTGCAGTCAGTTCCGATTCCGCCACCGGGGGATCCACGTAATCGCGCGACAACGCTGGGGCATAATAGACCGGAGATTCATAAACCGCGGGACGACTCATCCAGGTTCGCACCACATTGATCGACAATAGCGCGCCCCCACCCAGGTACAACACCCCAGCGACCACGCGGATCCAGTAAAAGGGCATCAGACGCTGTGTGGTCTCCACGAAATCCGGATACATCAGATGCCCGGTCTCCGTCAGACCGTACCACATCAGTCCCTGCGTGATTCCGGCCCAGTATATCGGCAGGATGTACAACAGGATCGCGATGGTCCCCAGCCAGAAATGCCATTCCGCCAGCTTGCGGCTGTAGAGTTCCGTCTGAAAAATTCGCGGCAACAGCCAGTAAATCATGCCGAACGTCATGAAGCCGTTCCATCCCAACGCGCCGCTATGGACGTGGGCGATTGTCCAATCGGTGTAGTGCGACAAGGCATTTACCGATTTCACCGACAGCATCGGCCCTTCGAAGGTCGACATTCCGTAGAATGTCAAGCCGACGACGAAGAACTTCAGCACCGGATCTTCGGTCACCTTGTGCCAGGCTCCGCGCAGGGTCAGCAAACCGTTGATCATTCCGCCCCACGAGGGCATCCACAACATCACCGAAAAGACCATTCCCAGCGAAGAGGCCCATTCTGGCAAGGCCGTGTAATGCAGGTGGTGCGGCCCCGCCCAGATATACAGAAACACCAGCGACCAGAAGTGCAAAATACTCAACTTGTACGAGAACACGGGGCGATTCGCCGCCTTGGGGAGGAAGTAGTACATCAGCCCCAGGAACGGTGTCGTCAGAAAGAAAGCCACCGCGTTATGACCGTACCACCACTGCATGAAGGCATCCTGGACGCCGGCATAAATCGGATAGCTCTTGAACAACCCGACGGGCACCACCAGATTATTGAAGACATGCAGCAAGGCCACGGTCACGATTGTGGCAATATAAAACCACAACGCGACATACAGGTGGCGCTCCCGACGCTTCACCAGGGTCATGAAGAAGTTGACACCAAAAAATCCGACCCAGACCACCGCGATCAACAGATCGATCGGCCATTCCAGTTCCGCATATTCCTTGCTTTGAGTGATTCCCAGCGGTAACGAGACCGCCGCACATACGATGATCAACTGCCAACCCCAGAAATGCAGTTGACTCAGCACATCGCTCCACATCCGCGCCTTGCACAGGCGTTGCGTGGAATAATAGATCGCCGCAAAGATCGCATTCCCCGCGAAGGCGAAAATCGCCGCATTCGTATGCAACGGTCGCAAGCGACCAAAGGTGAGAAAATCGAGTCCAAAAGTCGCCTGAGGCACCACCAATTGCAGGGCGACATAGATACCGACCAGGAAGGCGACCATTCCCCAGACCAGCGTCGCAGTCACAAACTGCCGCGTAATTCCTTCGTCGTACTGGTACGCCTCCATGCCTCCGGCGCTCGGCTGCCCTTCGCGATGAACTGAAGACATCTGCTCTACCCGTCCCTGCTGTTCAACATTCGCACTCATGTTTTCATTTCATAACAGAGTATTCAGTGAATCACCCTACCATAGTACGCCAACCCGTATTTGGTTTACGTTCCACCAGAAGTAGTACGCAAGATGTATGCCAGAGTCGCGACATGCTGACGCAGTCGGAAAAATGTACCCGAGTTTCGCGTAAACGAGAACATTTTAACACCAGGACTCTTGCCCGTCGACAGCAATATTTTACATCGCATCAGCCCACACTGCTCCATCAGCTCGCAACGTGTGACACATCCGCACATCGAGCGTGCGGATCCGCGCGCTCGCGCGAAGTCTGCCCCGTCTCATTCATCCGAGATCGCATATTTTTCGAGCAGGCGATACAGCGTTCGCCGACTCACGCCCAACATGCGTGCGGCAGTCGTTTTGTTGCCTCCATGTTTGCGTAGTACCTGTTCGATATGCTGACGGGTTAATGCCCCCAGGGCGTCCACATCCATCTCCGCTGGAATCTCCGCATTGGCGAGGGAACGCTGAATCTCCTCCGGGAAGTTCTTTAGTTCGAGAACGTGGTTTTCGGCCAGAATACGTGCTCGTTCCACTGCATTTTTCAGTTGACGCACATTCCCGGGCCAGGTGTATCGCCGCAGTGCTGTTTCCAGGCCCGCTTCCAGGGAGTATTCCGGCCCCGCAAATTCTCGCAGCAGCAGGGGAAGATCGTCCAGGCGTTCTCTCAAGGGGGGCAAACCCAACGTGAGCACGTTAATGCGGTAATACAGATCTTCCCGAAATCGGCCCGCCTGAACCTCTTTCAGCAAATCCCGATTTGTCGCCGCGATCAACCGCACCGTCACGCGCCGTTGTTTCGTCGAGCCGACGCGGCGGAACGAACCATCCTCCAATGTCCGCAGTAATTTTGCCTGAAGCACCGGGGCCAGTTCCCCGACTTCGTCGATAAACAATGTTCCGCCATCGGCGATTTCAAATAACCCAGACTTGACGGAAGTGGCGCCAGTAAAAGCCCCTTTTTCGTGACCGAACATCTCGCTTTCCATCAATTGCTCCGGCAAAGCCGCGCAGTTCACCGCGACCAGCGGATTATCACCCACGCAACTGGCCTGGTGTATCGCCCGTGCGACCAATTCCTTGCCGGTTCCGCTTTCCCCTTGGATGAGAATCGGTTTGTCGGCGGGCGCCAATCGCTGAATTAACCGAAACACATCCTGCATGACAGGGGAAGCCCCGATCAATACGGGTTCCTCGGCCGTCCTTTGACGCAGCATCCCTTGCAGTTGCTGGTTTTGGCGTTTCAGTCGATTCACGCCTGCCGCCCGCTCGATTACGGCTTCCAGTTCCTTGAGCCGCACGGGCTTGGTTAAATAGTCCAGGGCCCCTTTCTTCATCGCTTCAACTGCGGTTTCGATCGAGCCCTGTCCCGTCAGCATGATCACTTCGGAATCGCTTACCTGCTCCCCCAGTTTTTCCAGCAGTTCAATTCCCGATCCATCCGGCAGCAGCATATCCACCACCAGGACGGGAATTACGCGAGTCTCCAATATGTCCAGGGCTTCAGCCGTACTGCCCGCCGTCATGACACGGTAGTTCTTGCGGGAGAAGTACGACTTCAGGTCCTGCTGCAGGAAGACGTCGTCATCCACGATCAGCAGATCGATCGGTTCGGGAGAATTGCTCATGGGAAATTACGTCATCGAGGGGATGCCCGATCCACTCTCTTGCCTGGAATTTATTGAGAAATCGTGGGCAAGGTGTTTAAGGTCTCTCGCAATTTGTTGCGGTTGATGGGCTTGTTGAGATAGCGGAGGGACGGATAAGCCGCCGCATTCGCAAGTTCCTCGGGACATTGATACGCGGAAATCAAAATTACCGGAATGGCTGCCTGCTTCCAGATTTCGCGAATGGCATCATCGCCGTTCAGGTTCGGCATACGCAAGTCTGTAATGATCAGGTCGGGCCTGCAAGCGCGGCAATACTCCACCAGTTGAACTCCATCATCCGCGACCGCCACCACTTGGTGCCCCCAGTGTGTCAGAATGGCACGGAGGTAGTCGCGCATATCGGCTTCGTCGTCGGCAACAATGATTTTCATGAATTGTCCCCCAAGACATCCTACCTCAGTGCGTTTCTCGGGAATCGAGCGGCAATATAATGCGAAACTCAGCCCCCCTGCCCGGGTGGCTGAACGCCAGCACATCCCCATGATGCGCCGTGATGATCCGTGAAGCAATTGCCATGCCTAAACCCGAACCCTTCGGCTTTGTTGTAAAAAATGGCTCAAAGACTTTGGCGGCCACCGAAGCGGCCAATCCCGGCCCATTATCCCGCAGGGTCAATTCCAGTTGCCGACCGCTTTCTCGCGGAAATACACGAACCTCCAGGGAAATCTCACAAGGATCGCTGCAAGCGGCCAGGGAATTCTCGAAAAAGTTTCTGAACACTTGAACCATGCGGAACCTGTCCACGAAAAGTTCCACCTCCGCGGAATCCCCCAGGAACTGGAGCCCCCCCTTACGCTGCTTGCGTGAGGGTTCCAGTTGATCCCAGGCCTGGCGAATAAGATCGGAGAGTTTGACGGGAGCAGGTTCCAACTTCAGAGGCGAGGCATAATTCCGGACTTCGTCGAACAGCAGTTGCAGATCATCCTGGGCCTGTTGCAACCGCGTGATCAGCGAGAGCGCCTGCGTGTTTCCCTCGACTTCCAGTTCCAGCATTTCCGTGCATGCCTGCATTCTCTGCAGGGCGTTGCGGCTTTCATGTGCCAGGCCGGTGATCATCTGTCCGATCGCCGCCAGACGTTCGGACTGAAGTTGCCTGCGATGATACTCCGCTTCCTGCGTCACATCGTGCAGCAGCCAGATCTCATCCGTACCCGACTGAAATTTCACTTGCGACAGCAGACGATCCCTGCCATCGAGATGTCGAATTCGCAGTTGCGATTGCACGATCCGCCCTTCGTGATGGACTCCCGGCAATTCCTGGGGATCCTCGCCGACCGTTTGCTCCAAGACCAGGCGATTCCAGTCTTCGAGTTGCCGGAGTTGGTCTCGCGAACAACCGGTCATCGCCTCCACCGCCTGATTCACATGCAATGTCCCCTGAATCACGTACACCGCGCCGGCTGGCAGGCGTTCGACCAGTCGCCGGAGTTGATTTTCACTTTCCGCTCGCTGCTTTTCGATTCGCTTGCGATGCACCGCATTCGCCAGCAAATGCGCGATGGAAACCAGAAAATCGTGATCCGAGGGGCGAAACTGGCGACGTTGGCGGAAATGCACTCCCAGCACTCCCCACACTCCCGATTCACTGCGAACCACTACGTCCAGGCTGCTGACCATTTGCGGATCGGTCCAGGCCGGCAGCGGCAGGGGGGAGTTGCGGAATTGTAAATCCTCGATTTCGCGGCAGCCCTTCCATTGATCCAGATGATTCAACTGGGCGGAATTTTCGAGTCGCCCCACGATCTCCCCGATTTTCCACACGGGCCAGCCCGAAGCGGATTTCAATCGCAACGTCCGCTGCGTGCGATCCAGTTCAAGGTACTCACACTGGTCCGCCTGGAAGGCACGCGTCAGGTAGACCACAGCCTGATCGAATATCACATTCAGGCTGGCTCCCGCCAGGGCTTCCTCGCTTAATATTGCCAGAAGTTTCTGCTGCTGCAGCCGTGCCTGATCCACCGGAAGCTGGCGGGATTGATACTCCCGCTGATAAGCGTCCGACATAATCGCCAGTTCCAGGTCGAGACGCTTATTCAGCGACAGGTGTGCCTGGATGCGTTCCTCCATGGAGAGGTCGGCAGAATGGCAGATTAAGTCATTCATTCGCGCCCGCACCCGCGCGAACGCGGCGCTCACGTATAACTGATCCAGTCCGATTTCCACATGCCTGCGGCCAATACGCCAACGACGCAACACGTAATCCGCATTGTGCCGGGATTTCAGCGTATCAACCAGCCAGGCGATCAAGCTCTCCTTCAGACGCTGAATTTGCGCCGCTCCCCCCGTAATCACCCGATAAGCGGCAGGATGGTTTTCGATCTGGGCATAAAAATCGTCCGCCAGCATGGCTCCATAGGGAGCCAAGACGCGCGTCAGCAACTCCGCATGCGCATCGTCCGCTGCCGTCCAGCCGATATACTCCTTCAAACTCTCGAAACGGCGGAGAATTTCGACCTCGCGAGGCAGCAAGTCTCCCGTCGAGGGGCATTGCTCGGGATTATCAGTGGTCATAGCGGGTTCGGGTGTCTCGTTGTAGCGTTAGGGACGTGTGCATTATACCGCGTGATTGGACTTCCCCTACAATAGTGGGCGTGGGGTTTAGGTGAGGTGGCCTGCGCGAACTGTGCGGGGCCGGCATAGCCCAGGGCTGAACCTCTCGATGGCGGTTTTCCTGGGATTGAAAAATGACAAACTACTAAGGCGCGACTGGTTTTCTGGCTATGCAATCGTGAAAGTGGATTAGCGTTCCGTGGCCTTCCTGAGTTTCACGGGGGGCTTTTGTTGCTCCAGTTCCACTTCCTGGGCCAGAATCTCGATCGCTTTTTCCAGTTGCACGTCACGGCCCGCGGGGAGTTGCCCCGGTTCGGGCCAGATGATCACATCGGGAACCGCGCCGGACAATTCCATGTCTTCGCCCGTCCATTGGCTGTACCAGCCTCGGAAGGGATACCGCAACACTCCGATATCCATGATACTCACCGCCCCTGTGCTGATTACCCCCCCCGCGGTGGCAACGCCCACCAGCTTGCCCCGTTTCAAGCCTTTAATCGCGTGACTGAAAATCTCCGCGTTGCTGTAACTGTTCTGGTTGCACAATACCACAATCGGTTTATGCCAGGTGGCATAAATCGTCCGGTCCTGGGGATATCCGGGAACACCATCCCGCGCCACCGTGATGGAATGCCGCGGCTGCGTGAGGGCTGTTAACAAGTGGTCGGTGGTAAACCCACCCCCGTTGTCGCGTACGTCGATGATCAGCCCTTCCTTACCATACCCCAATTCATAAAGCTGCTTCTGGAACACCTCGAAGCTGGGTTGATTCATTGATCGAATATGCAGATACCCGAATTTATTCCCCGATTTCTCGCTGACCTGATCATGTCGCTGCTGCATCAACATCGGATACAACAGTTCGCGGGCCGCCGCGAAACTGATGGGCCGCAACGTCACTTCACGTTCCGTCGGTGGCTCATCGACGCGCCGCACTGTTAGGGTCAAATCCCGTGCGAGTGTTCCATTCAGAATTTGCGTGAGATCGTAGGCCGGATCGATGACGGTCCCGTTGATCGCCAGGATCAGCTCGCCCGCCCGCAATTCGCTTCCCGCCTTCGCGGCTGGACCATCGGGAATCACGTCTCGAATCCTGAGCCCCGGCCCACGATGGTTCAGGTCGAATCGAACTCCCAGATGTGCCGTCTGTTCGATCCACTGCTGGGGATTCGCAGGCCCCGGCAAATCACTCCCCGAAAATCCCAGATGCGAACCATTCAATTCCCCCAGCATCAGATGAATGATGGTCGCCAGACGGGGATAATCCGTCACGTTCCCCGCGACTTCCCGATACTTTCGGCGGACTTCGTCCCAGTTTCGGTTTCCCAGGCGATCGTCGTACCAGTTATCCCGCATGACTCTCCAGCATTGATCGAACGCGGCTCGATACCGCAGGCCCCGATCCACTTCCTGATCTACGCGGAAGGTGTATTTGGTTTCGGCCCCCGTAGCCGACAGCGTCCCCGGTACTCCCCCCGAAAGCCAGACGATCGCCTTTGTTTTCGGCAGCCAGCGCACCAGACTACCCGTGCTGCCAGAAAGCAATACGGGGGTCATTTTGTCGGGGAATTCGATTGTGTAGGTACCGGCCCGGTCATTGATCTTTGCCGCAAATGCCAGTTTCTTACTGTCCGGCGAAAAGACCAGCGTGCTTGCCGACGTATTGCCAAGACCCACCCGTCGAACTCGCCGGTGCAGATCCTCGAAATCGATGACTACCTCCGTCAAGGGGGGCTTCTGGGGAGTCTCTGCCGGCTTGGCTTCCGCCGGTTTTTGTTCGGCGGGTTTGGATTGTGGCCGGGCCTTCAGGATTTTATCGCGTGCCTGTTCCAGTTTCCGGTCCCGGCTCTGCTGATCTCCATCCTGCTTGCGGAGATACACAAAAAAAATATCCCGGTCCCCGTTGAAGCCACGGTTCCCCGTGTAGGCGAGTATTTTCCCGTCGGGCGACCAGACCGGGCTGTAATCATCGGTTGGATGTCGCGACACATTATATGGTTCGCGGGAGCCATCCACCGGCAGAATGTAAACGTCGTCGTTGAAGTCCTCGTCCTCGTAGGAAGCGGCAATCCACTTACCGTCGGGTGATATGCTGTAATTCAGGCTGTTCCAGTGCGACAGAATACGCCTGTTCCCGGTGCCATCGGTGCGCATCACCCAGAGTTCCCCCCGCTTTTTCTGATAAAACAGATGTTCCTCGTCCGGGCTGATCGACACGTCGAACTCCACCTCCGCGCTGTTGGTCAGGCGGGTCGTCGTGAAGTCTCTGCTTTCCCATAAGGCGGCCCCGGGGGTCGCGGCTTCGGCTTTCCAGATATCTGTCTGCCCTTCCCGATCACTCAGGAAATACAATGACTTGCCATCGGCCGAGAAAACCGGTTCGCGTTCCTCTTCTGGAGACGACGTCACTTGCCGAGGCTCGCGGAGTTCTGTATCCATCACCCAGATGTCGCCTCCCGCCGCAAAGGCCACTTCCAGCCCATCCGCGGTGAAGGAAACGTTATCGGCACGGGTGAACTGCCGTCGCCAGACTTCCGGCAGAACATGATCGCCTCCGTAGGTTATGGTCAGCCGTTGCGGTAACGGATCCTGTCCCGGGCGATACACATACAAATGAAACAAATGCCGAAAGACTAGCGTCGAGCCGTCGCGCGAAAGGGCGGGAAACACCACGGAATCCGCGGTGAACCGAGTCAATTGGGTCTCTTCTCCCGTATCGAGATGGTACTCCCACAAATTGTAGCCGTCGCTATTGGCGCCGCTGGTGTAATAGAATCCGCTTCCATCGGGCTTCCACAGGGGCCAGTTGCAATCGGTTTCCTTTTCCAGCACTTTTGTGTACGTCCCCCCGTCACGTTCGTATAACCAGATTTGAGCCGAGCGCGCCCCTCGATACCCTTTCCGCCACCAGCGTTCTCCCCCCCGTACAAACAACACCTTACGACCATCGGGAGACAATTTCCCATCGATTCCCCAGGCATCGAAGACCAGTTGTTCGGCTTGCCGCTGTTCGAGATTGATCAGGAAGAAACGCTCGGCCTCGCGCCAGAAATGGTCCCGTTGCCCCGTGACGAGCAAGGACAGGCCGTCGGGATGCCAATCTTGCACAGCAGACCCGGCGGTGTGGAACGTGACCTGACGCGGAGCCCCTCCCGCAGCCGGCATCACGTAAACCTGTTCGGCCCCCGTGCGGTCACTCACAAATGCCAACTGTTGACCATCCGGTGAAAAGACGGGTTGCCACTCGCGGGAGGGATGCACCGACAAGCGTTGCGCCACGCCACCCGCGCTCGATACCGACCACAAATCCCCTTCGCAGTGAAATACGATGGTTTCACCATTCGGCGAAACCGTCGGTTGAGAAGGCAGGAAAATTTCGGAGCCTCTGGTCCAATTCGATCCAAAACACAGCAGAATCAATACCCCAGCCCGCAATACGTTTTGCCACATCCGTTTACTCTCCCAATGGTTACAGAAACTTAATGACATGTAACACAGTATGAGAAGCCCCCACGTGGAATGAAAAGAATAAACAGCCTGGGATATCTGGATTTTCGGTAAATCGTGTCGCGCCAGACGCGTTCATGATTCGCGGGAAACATGTCCCATCGGAGAAAATTCCATCGGGGATATCGCCGCAGATCCCCCGAGAAGCGGCCACTGCAGCGGCACTCCGTTCCGGCGAAATCGACCGTCAGGCGTCACATTCCAGGGAGGTGACCAAAGATCAGATAGGCGACATTGAAGTAAATCACCACTCCCATCATGTCGACCATGGCGGCAATCAACGGCGTCGACATATACGCCGGATCCGCATTAAAATACTGGATGATCAAAGGCAATGCCGCCCCTGTCACTGCCGCGATGACCACGACCAGCAGGACTGTCGAAGAGACGTGTATCGCGGCCACTAGCGAACCCGTCAAGACCCAGGCCACCAACAGGGAAAAGACCGACATGGAGCCCCCCAGCAGGCAACTCAAGGCGAATTCTCGCACGAGGATCCGCTGGGCTCGCTTGTTGTACGCAGAACTACTCTGGCTGCGTTCCCGCGCCAGGGCGGAAATTACCAGGGCCGCAGATTGAGAGCCCGCATTCCCCCCACTGGCCAGCACCAGCGGCAAAAACATGATCATCCAGCCCTGTTCGGAATTTCCCTCGTAGAATCCGACAATCTTGGCCGTCACAAACGCTGCCCCCAGCAGAAAAAACAGCCACACCCCCCGTTTTTGCGCCAAGGTCAGCACGGAGGTCGTCAGGTACGATTCATCGAGGGGCGCCACGGCCACCAGGCGCTGCTGGTCTTCTTCGGCCTCCTCTCGAATAACGTCCGCCGCGTCGTCATGCGTGACAATCCCGACCAGGCGACGTTCGTTGTCAACCACCGGAATGGCAATGAAGCCGTAACGATTGATCTTCTCCGCGACCTCTTCCTGGTCGTCGTCCACCCGCACCGAAACGACATCCCGTGCCATGATCTCCGACAGCAACTGCTTGGGCTTGGCCAGGATCAGCTTTCGCATCGAGATAAAACCGAGCAAGCGGCGCTGCTCGTCGAGGATATAAATGTAATAAATCGTCTCGCGATCCGGCGCCTGCAATCGCAGTTTTTCAAAGGCCTCCTGCACGGTGATGTTCTGGGGGAGTGAAGCGTATTCCGTCGTCATGATCGCCCCGGCCGATTCTTCCGGGTACGACAACAGTTTACGGATATCCGTCCGCTCGGCCTGCGCGATCAACGGCAGCAGGCTTTCGACGTGCTCGCGATCGAGGCATTCGAGCAGGTCCACGCGATCATCCGCCGCCATCTCCTCGATCATTCGCGACAGCGACTGTCGATCTATCAGATCGACCAGTTCCACCTGGAACGCGAGCGGCAGAAACCCAAAGATCTCCGCGCGCCGTTCCAGGCGGCATTTGGAGAGAACCCGCCAGGCGTCGGCTGCATTCAGTTCCGCCAGAATTTCCGCGCAGGCAGCCGGAAACAGCACTTCGCAAAACTCGCGTAATGCCAGATCGTCATTTTCCGCCAGTGCCATCCGTAAATCGGGTAACAACAGCTCATAGTACATTGATCTGGCTCCTCACTGGCAAAAGGCGTCGTGCCGCCGCCCCGTTTGCAGCACGCACCATGCGGGCGCATCCACTCTCATTTGTCTCAATGCTCCCCTGATACACAAAATCCCCGGCCAGAAGGTGACCGGGGTGTTATTTTGCGATCAGTCTGTCTCATCCCAGTTGACGGGGGACGAGGGGTTCGAAGCAAATTATCGCTTGGAGAACTGGAAGCTGCGACGAGCCTTGCGCTTGCCGTACTTCTTGCGTTCCACCATACGCCCGTCGCGTGTCAGATACCCCCCCTCGGCGAGTATGGCGTGGAATTCCGGATTGCGCGCCTGCAGGGCACGGGCAATACCCAGGACAACCGCACCGGTCTGGCCCGTGATGCCCCCACCATTCACCCGCACCCAGACATCCACCTTGCCGAATTCCCCGACGGCCTTGAGCGGAGCTTCGACCATGGCGCGATCACGTTCGATATTGAAGAATTCGGCGAATTCGCGACCATTGACACTGAAATTTCCGGAACCGGGCTTTAATCGCACTCGGGCCACGGCCGTCTTGCGGCGTCCGGTGCCAATCGCGGTGCCCGCCTTGTCTACGCGGCCTCGAATAACCGGCTGAAACACGGGTTCTTCCGTCTCCACGGGCTCTACGTCGGCCGCCGCACCAGTCTGCCCCAGGGTTAATTGAGGGACGGCGGGAGCCGTTTCCGCTTGGGGGCTAGCCGTTTCAACAGGTTCCGGCGCGGAAGTCACATCGATCTGTTCGATCACGTTTTCTTCAACCGGCGATTCGTCTTGGGGATTTTCCGTCGTCATTTCAATCTTCCGATGACTCTAATCACAAAATGTAAGGAACTGCCTTGAATTTCTCACCCATCGCCGTGATGGTCGGCGTAAAGTGGGACCGCGCGGTCTGCCGGGAAGTGCTTATTTGCAGCGGGTCAGCAGATGCTCGGGAAAGGGTTTGGGCTGTTGCGCCTGATGCGAATGCTCGGATCCCACGACCAGCTTCAACCGTTGCAGCATCGACTTTGCCAGTTTGTTCTTGGGAAGCATCCGACGGACGGCTTCTTCGAGAATCTTCTCGGGATGTTTCTCGATCAACTCAGCCCCCTTGGTAATCCGCAGACCACCGGGGTATCCCGTATAATGCTGGTATTCCTTTTCGGCCATCTTCACGGAATAGTTCGGATGCGATTCATGGGCCATTTCCGGACCCGAAAAGCGGACTTTCTCGACATTGGTGACGATCACGAAGTCCCCCGTATTCACGTGGGCCGTGTAGGTCGGCTTGTGCTTACCCATCAAAACCATTGCCAAGGCCGACGCAAATCGACCGACAATCTGGCCTTCGCCGTCGATATGATACCACTCGGGAACGAATGTTTCGTTCTTGGCTACCGATGTTCTTTGTACCAGTTCTACTGCCATGTCTTCACTTATATCTCTGTTATTTCTGACATCAATTTACAGGGATCACCCTGTTTGGCCGCCAGGTGCGGGCGTAATCGCAGCCTCTGCCATAATCCGTTATGGTGGAGCGGCAAAGCGAGATAGCATAGCGTTCCGGATCACGTACTTCAATCGATCAGGCCTGCGAAAATTCCAATTTCCGCGTTGCGGCCTCACCACAACGGAACACACAAGCCACCGCCGATTCGTTCGGCCCCAACTGGGTTAGCACAACCTAAAATTCGGGTGCCGCTGGCTTTGCCTTGTAAGTTACTCGTCAACAGAAGGTTGCACAAGAGAATCCCGTGGCACATGCCCCTGAAATATACTGTCACCAAGCACATGCGGACACTAGAAAATACCATGCCACCCAAACCGACATGTGTTCTTGCGAACATGTTCAAGGAAGTATCCGAGTGACTGTTCTGACAGGTTATTGAACACGTTCCCCACGTAGCGCCTAATCCAGAAAGCGTGCCCGTTCCTCCGGTTTGGGGAGACGACACGATTCCTTCTTCCCGAACAGCCGATACCGGTTGCGGGCAACCAGGGTATAGCCCAGATCCCGCAGCGGGAGGGGAATCAGCCACAATAAAGTGCCCCAGAATTTCCACGCGGGTGACAACCGCCACAGAATCCGAACAACAGCTGCCGACTTACGGTAAATCCGCCCCTGTACCAGCAACACCAGGCTGTCGAGATGCTGGCGATCCTCGGGCGAGACCGTGGCTTCCGCAGTGGCCCCTTGCAGCGGCGCGAACCGAAACCGTCCTCGGGAATCTCGTTTCAACACAAAATCGACATAATAATTGCACAGTCCACACACACCGTCAAAGAACAGTACGGGGTGCGTGGCGGAGAGTGCGGTTGCATCTGAAAGTGGTTTGGTATCGGCCATGGAACTCACTGGAGATTCGAATCTTTCGTGGGACGCTCTTCATCAATCCTAGCAGCGGGGACAGCGAACGCAACGTGCGACTTGCCGATTGGCTGTCAGTTCACTGGAACAGTTCGGAATGGATGCGCTGCGATTCCCGCCGGAGCACCCCTTCCAGAATCCGCAACATGTCTCGCGAGGCCCGATCCGCGACATTCACCACCTCCTCCCCCGTAACGGGGTGCAGGTTATCGGGCAGGCACACATTCGTGATGGTGGTGAGCCCCAGCACGCGCATGCCGGCATGCACTGCCACGAGCACTTCGGGAACCGTGGACATTCCCACCACGTCACCGCCGATCATGCGGAAAAAGCGATACTCGGCCCGCGTCTCGTAATTTGGGCCCTTGACCCCCACATAGACCCCCCGCGACAGGGGAATTTTCAGTTCTCGCGCCACTTTCAGGGCCATCTCGGAAAGTTCCGGATCGTACGGTTGACTCATATCGGGATAACGAGGGCCCAGAGCCTCTTCATTCGGACCGATCAGGGGATTGTCTCCCATCAGGTTGATATGGTCGTCGAGAACCATCAATTGCCCCGCGCGATGCAGTGGATTCATTCCCCCGCTGGCACTGGTCACGATCAGCCGATCGACCCCCAGGGCATGCATCACGCGGACGGGATAGGTAATCTGCCGCAACGAATAGCCTTCGTAGGCATGCAATCGCCCCTGCATCACCATGACATCCAGCCCGCACAACGTGCCGCACACCAGACACCCCCGGTGCCCGAGCGCGGTGGAACGACAGAAATGCGGGAGGGTCTCAAAGGGGAAAACTACGGGGGAGGAAATCTGTTCGACCAGCTTTCCCAATCCCGTCCCCAGAATAATCCCCACGCGCGGATTTCCCGCCCAGTCCCGACGGATTCTAGCCGTGGTTTCCGCCAGCGGTCGAATGAATTCCTCCATGCCCCTTCCTTCCCTGCGGGAACTCCGCCCGGTCAATCGCTCGACAACGGATGTACCCGGCCCCTGCCATCAAACCTCGCTTGCAGCCACACGAACAGTCCCGTTGGTCACTGACACTGTCGTAGGCACCATGCACGCGGGATACAGCACCAGACTCTAGCGGATCCTAGCTCTCCGGCAAACCGATCCCAACTCGAATTGCAACACGTTTGCCAGCCTGGCGAACAAACACCAGGAATGATCCAGATCCTCCGATTTTCAAGTTAGTTACGATGCCGTCTCGGTCTCCTCCGACGGGGACTCCGGTAGTAGACCAAGTTGTTCGATACGGCGATAGAGTTTGGGGCGGGTCAAACCCAACAGTTCGGCGGCTTTCGCCTTGTTGTTTCGGGCATGCGCGAGTGCCCGTTGAATCTCCTGCCGTTCGAGACATTCCAGAATATCTTCGAGCGGTTCAAAATGCTCGGTGCGTTGCGGCGGCGTGGCCTGAGCCAGCTTTCCGGTCTGCCAGCGGAAGGGCAAATGCTCAGGCAACAAGTAAGGCCCCGGGCAATTCGCCTGGGCTTCCTCGAGCATTTTTTTCAGTTCCGCGACATTCCCTTTCCATTCGTAGCCGCGCAGTTCATCCAATGTTCGCTGATCCAGCCCCGTCATTTGTGTTTCGCGGGTCGCGTTTCCCTGCTCGATGAAAAACTGTGCCAGCAATTCGAAGTCCTCGCTGCGTTCCCGCAATCCAGGCAATTCGATCGACTGGGGGGTCATGGCAAAGTACAACTCGCGATGGAACCGCCCCTCCTCCACCTGTCGGGACAATGCAATCCGGGACGTTGAAAACAGCCTCACCGAGCGTGGCCATTCCCGCCCGGCGAAGAGTTCCGCCAGCCAAGACTGCAAATCCTCCGCCAGCAGATCTACATCCTTCAGCAGCAATCCCGCCGTTTCCCGACCATCCCGAAAATTGGCCAGCACATCCTTGAGCAAGCGTCTCTGTTCACTTCGGGGGAGCAGGCGGCAGGCGATGGGAATCAAGGGGGGCGTTCCAGGAAGTTGGGCCTGCAGCACTTGCAGGAGATAGACCTTCCCACTGCCCGCGGGTCCATGAACATGCAAGGGGAGTTCGGATTTCCTGGCCAGTTTCAATTGCTCGGTGACACGCAGCATGGCTGGGCCACGGGCGATCAGCGTCGAGGCCTGAAAATGGTGCGTCTGCTGAGCCAGCAGATGCGTGAGATCCACATGCAGTTGCTGCGTGGCGTGCGGCAGCAGTTGTCTCGGTACATCGTGAAAATCGAGCATGACCCCCAACACCACCGGTATCCGCCCCCCCTCCCCTGGCAACGGGAGATAGAACACGTGTTGCTTCCGTGCCGCCCCACGCGCATCGATGAATTCGATACTGGTAAACAATTCCTGTCCGCCGAAAACCTCAGCGGGAGGAGCGATTGCGTGCAGAATCCGCTCGCTGAGCCCGGCCAGCGGATCGATCAGATAATCACAGGGTTTGCCGATCACATCACCCGGTTGACAGCCCGTCAATTCCACGCAGCCTCGATTGAAGAATCGGACCCTCCGGCGTTCGTCTAACACGAACACGGGACAATCCGTTTCCGTCAACCAGGCCACCAGTCCGGTTTGTGATCGCGTTTTACGTGGCATAAGTCAACCCATGCGACTTGGCTTTCTCGTTCAGACCTGGTTACTCCCTGGGATGAAGCAGTGCGACTGCAATAAAGCAAAGTCCTCCGGCAATCGCCAGTCCACATGCCAGTCCTCCCATGACCGCTTGCTTCATAGGTCCGGCGTTTTCCGCCACGGACCATGCCATCAGCAGCAAAGCAATTCCTCCGCCCAAAAAAACGATCCGGAGATTCCGAAACAAGGCTAAAAACAGATTCGACGCTTCGTTGGTGCTCTTTGTGGATCTTTTACTTGTTTCGGATTCAATTGTCATTGGGCAAAACCTTCGAGAGAACGGGAACATTCCAAACAACGGACGAGGGGGTGAAGTCACACGGAGAAACGCTGGGAAGCCTTGGTTTTGAACACAAACTCAATCGGCGAATGTGTAAACAGTAAAACAAACCCCTTCACGTGGCTACTCCGAATGGAGTCCCTCCAGTGGATTTCCTGGGCGTGGAATTGAAATCCGTGGAGGAATCGGTGAAAATGGGGAAAGGTTGAGACTGTTCCGCGAGAGAGCATTCCGCGTGAGATGCACAAGAACGTAGAGCGACAACTAGCCGGTAAATGGAGATTGTGATGTCGTGGTTGCCTAAGAAGAGTGTCGTGGTGCCGATTGATTTTTCCGGCGAATCCAAGCTGGCCGTGGAAACTGCGGTGCAACTGGTCAGTTCCCCCGCGAACGTGCATGTGATTCACGTGATGTTTCCGATGGATATCGTCGCGCCGGGAGTGGTCTGGGGTGGAATTGACGATGTGGACCGGGAAAAAGCCGTGCATGATCACGCACAGCAATTTTTGAACGAGAATAATTTAACCGGGTTGACAATGCTCACCCGCGTGGGCGACCCCGGCACGGAAATCGCCGAGTATGCGAAGTCGATCAATGCGGATTTGATCGTGATTCCTTCCCACGGGTATCACGGCATCAAGCGGGCGTTGTTGGGATCGGTGGCGGAGCGCGTGCTGCGACATGCCCACTGCCCCGTGCTGGTTCTGCGGCGATCCGACGCGGATTGAATTTTGCGCCTCGTGAATTTTTGGGTTGCGGAATTTCGGTAACTCATGCAGGAGGGGGTGGCGTCCCTCCGTTCCTGAATGACAATGGCTTCGAACATGACATCTTCCACTACGTCGCTGAATCGCCGGCAATTTCTTGGCAGCAGTGCCCGCAATGCGGCACAGGCGGCGGCGGGAGTGGTCGGGCTGTCGCAGGTGACGCAGTTGCAGGCTCGTCCGCGTCCGCTAGTCGAGTCGGTTCAGGTGGGCATCGTCGGCCTGAGAAATCAGGGGCAGGTGCTCGCGCAGGCCTTCCAGCAGGTGGCGGGATGCCGAGTTGCCGCCGTCTGCGAAATTGACGAGGCTGTTCTGCAAACAGGGATGCGTCAATTGACACAAGGGGCCCAGCCTGCCGTTTACCTGGATTATCGCCAACTGCTCGATCATCCAGGTCTGGACGCGGTGGTTATTGCCACACCGGACCATCAGCATGCCTGGATGGCGGCGCTGGCCTGTGCGGCGGGGAAGTCGATCTATCTGGAAGTCCCGACGACCCACACCCTGGAAGAGGGAGAACAACTCGCTCGGATGCTGCGGAACTCGACCGTTACCGTCCAAACCGGATTGCAGCACCGCAGTGGGGCACATTATCTCTCGGCGATGGAATTGTTGCACTCGGGGGGGTTGGGAGAGGTTCGCTACGCCAAGGCCTGGGCCTGTCTGCAGCGTCAAAAGTTGAAGCCGTTCCCCACGGGAGAGGAATCACAATCTTCCCAGTCCTTCCAGCAGGCCTGGAGCGGTGACCGCCCCGTTCCCGCGCTGGCTCCTTCGGAGTGGCATTTCCATTGGCGCTGGTTCTGGAATTACGGCTCTGGAGAGTTGGGTTCCTGGGGCGTCCCGTTGCTGGATGTCGCGCGGTGGGGGTTGAAGCTTGAACACCCGCGGAAAGTCTCTGCGAGCGGGGGCCTGTTTCAATTGCGAGATGGTCGAGAAACTCCCGACACGCTCTCGGTGCAATACGATTTCGGAGACTGCATGCTGTTGTGGGAACACCGGCAGTGGAGTCACCGGGGAATCGAAGGACGCCCCCAGGGAGTGGCCTTCTACGGAGAACGAGGCACCTTAATCCTCGATCGCAGTGGCTGGAAGGTTTACGATCATGGTTCTGGAGCCACACATTCCTCCAGTGAAATGCAAACGGACCATGTGCGCAACTTCGTGGAAGCGATCCGCCAGCGAGAACAGCCTCGCGCCCCCTTCGAAGCCGGTTTGCTGAGCACTCGACTGTGTCATCTGGGTAACCTGGCGTACCGGCAAGGGGCTGAATGGCGTGAGGAGTCGAGCATTTCGCGTGAAACGCTCGGCTAGTCTACATAGCCCGAAAGTCGCGAAAGCGATTCCAGGCGAACGGTCGTTTTTTGATTACCAAGGAATACATTCCACAAGATGCCGTGGCTTGGCTTGAAAAGAAACACCACATCCGTGGTGCGCCACGAAAAAAGGACGGTCCCAGCGGGGGAGGCTGGCTTGCCTCATCTGCAACAGTACGGAGAATCCGTGTTCTATTGCAGAAATTCCTGGCGCTTCCCTTCGAACCGGTCTCGATCGAATTCATCGAGCCGGGGAAGTTGCAGTGCAAATTCGAGGCGATCGAGAGCCTCCTGCCGATAGCCCGCGTTCCACAGGGCAAGGGCACGCTGATATTGCACAATGGGGAGTTGCGGCGCGACTTGCACGGTCTGGTTCCAGAGTGCCAGATCGTTGCGCCACATGGGAAGCTGCCGACTCGTGATGACTCCACACGAGACAATAGCTGTCGCCAGGACGCCCCATCGGCAGATTCCTGGCAGCGACAGTCTGCCGTTCGCTTTCCAGTCCGTTGATGGAAGGAGTACCACGAAATAGCGTAAACCAACACGCTGTTTTCGGAGTGGTAACCATGCAAGGAAAGACTGCAGCAGCCAGTCCATCCCGGCGACACAGACCGCGAACAGCGGAATGCAGGGGAGATACAGGTAGCGATCGTTGATCAGGGTTGTCAGGGGAATAAGATTGAGGACGGGGGCCAGGGTGGCCAGGGCCGTGGCAAAGGCAAAAACCAGCAGCGGGGAGTGCCGCCGGACCATCCAGAGCCCGAACGCAACCAGTGTCCAGAAGCATACGGAAGCAATCATGGGAAGCAACATCCCCTGGAGGGGGGGATCGTACATTACGCTCCGTTCGAAGGGAAACAGCAGCATTTTCAGGTACTGCCAGAGTAGAAGTGAGTCGACCCCGATAATTTCGAGTTTGCCCAGGCCGTAATGATGCCGCACGCCTCCCCCCACGGTTTGTTGCGCGCCGGCAGTCAACAGGGTGAACCAGAGGGCAATCAGAAAGCCCACGAACTGGCGTCCGAGCGCTTCCGCGCAGGATTTGCGGCGCACCAGCCAATCATACAGAAAGATAATTCCGGGCAGCACCACCGCCACGGCCTTGCTGAACAACGCGATCAGGAAAAACAGCGTGCCCCACATTTCCTGGCGATGCGTCCGTTCCAATCGGAGCCAGCAGCATAACGACAGCAGCATGAAGGCGGTGGAGATCAATCCCTTGCGGGCGGAGATCCAGACTACGGACTCAATCTGCACGGGATGCAGCGCGAACAACAGGGCCGTCGGCCAGGCCCAGTGAGTTTGTCCGGACACCTGTCGCACGAGTACGAACACCAGCACGGTATTTACGAAATGCCAGAGGAGATTCGTAAGATGATATCCCCCGGGCCAGAGTCCCCAGAGGGTGTGGTCCACCAGATAGGAGAAAATCGTTACCGGGGCGTAGTTTCGCGTGACGACCTCGGTCGCAATGCCCCACAGGTTCTCCAGGGACCATCCGGTGATCAACGGGTTATTGACGACGTACCAGGGATCATCCCAGTTGACGAATCCATAGTTCAGGGATGGCCCGAATACCACTGCAATGAGCAACCCCGCGCACAAAGCCAGGACAGAAACTTCACGCCAGGATTGCTTGCCGGAGAGCGCCGGCGTTCCATTCCGGACAATCTGTTGATTCAAACAGACCGATGACGCGGACCGGGACTGCTCCTGATACACACCTTCCATTCCTCACTCCCTTACGCTCATCCAGCCGTTGCCGTCCACTGCGGAACGTTCCGTAATGAAAGCTAGCACGCGGATGGGCGTAAAGAGGGCCTGGGAGGTTGTTCTCGCCCGTCGGACAGGGGATTCCTCGGCACAACCGGAATAAGTCCTGTATCTGGACAGGAAGTGGAGCGGCTTCAGACGGTTCTAGCCAGGGAATCTCGCTGGAAGGCACGGGCATCATGACTGTCCGTCTCGGCCGGTGTTCCTCCAGAAAAGTTGTATTCGCGCGAGGAACCGGCTTGCACCTTGTGTTGCCATGCCTGTTGCTGCAGGATCAACTTCTGAATTTCGTCGGAGCGTTGATGCATTTCGTGCCAGACCTGTTCGATGCGGCTGGTCAGATGCGTATAAATCCCCAGAACCAACAGCAGATGCCCTCCCGCCAAGGCAAGCCAGCCCGTGGTTTCGGAGATTTCGACGGTTCCAAAGCGATTAGCGATCACGATGGCGGCGCCTCCGGTCATGGCGAGCGCGCCCGAGAAAGCCAGAAATTGACCGAGGATAGCGGACCAGTTTCGGGGTTTTCGATGATGTCGTTCAATCGCCTGCTGAATATCCAAATCGTCCAGACGTTCCGGAGCGGGCGAAAATTTCACCTTGCCACGCGGGCTGGAAAGATTCTCGGAAGGAACATTTGTGTACGCGGTAGACTGGCGGGAAGGCTCCGGCAATTCCGCCGCGAGGGGACTTTCCCGCAGCCGAGGGACAATTTCCCTGGGAGCAGGCTCGGTGGCGAGCGATTCTTTCTCGATCAATTGCGAGGCATCGTTGCCGGCCGCGAAGGTACGAGCCAAGGCATCCTTGTAGCTTTCGGAATTCGACTCGGCCAGGAAATTCTCGCGAACAGATTCCGCACGGGGGAAGGATGGTATTCCCTTTGCAGTGGGAGGCTCGGCTGTCAACTCCCGCATTTCCGGGGAAGACATTTCGGGAGGAGCAATTTTTCTGGTAAAGGTTTTGACTACGGCCTGCTCCCGCGTGGGATCGCCCATGGAGTCGTTCGGCAGACTTAGGCTCGCCGAAGACATCTCCTCGATGGCTGCGGGGGCGACGGGGGAACTCACCCGGGCTTCCGGGCTGACGGCATTCAATCCGGTCTGGGCACGGCTTTCTTCCCAGCGACGAAGCAAGGCATGTGCCGTCTGGGCGATCGTATTGTTTTCCTCGGCAGAAGATCCTTTTTCCATGCCGGGCATAGCGGGGGATGGTGTAGCGGGAAACAGATTCGAAGCCCCCTGGGCTTCGTGTTGGCGATCTTCACTTTGCATGACTCGACTCCCTGAGTTTTCTTAACATCCTGTCCGCCAGGCCCCGCACAGACGTGAGGGGAGCATGACCCATTCCCCTGCCAACTCTTCCAGCTTGAGCAGGGCGAGTTGGACTCATGGCAAATCTGACCGTAAGTGATACCACGTTGCGGGGGAGTTCGACAAGCCGAATCCGCTTGCGGAACCACCGGAGGTCGCGCGGAGTCTGAGCCGGGGGATTGTCGCGGCGAAAATAGTCGTTAATATAAAACAGTGCACATGCGAAACGAAAGCATGGGAATTCGAGATATTTGCCGGAGACTATCGAATGGTGAGGAATCGAACAGGGCTGCTGAGTTTACTGGCGGGAATGCTAACGCTGTGTACCGTGGGAGCGGCGGAAGAGGGCTTACGATTCGAAGCCAAGCGATTGAGCGTCGATGCCAACGAAGGAATTGACATTGCCGACGTCGATGGCGATGGCCAGCTCGATATTATCAGTGGGCGAAATTGGTATCGGGCGCCGGAGTACGTACCGCACCCGTTGCGATTGATCGAGGACTGGAATGGTTATGTAACCAGCAACGGAGATTTCGCGTACGATGTGAATGGGGACGGTCGCCCTGACGTGATTGCTGGCGGCTTTTTGAACACGGAAATTCACTGGTTCGAAAATCCCGGTGAAGAAGGCTTGCGCCTGGGGCAACTCTGGAAGAAGCACGTACTGGTCGATACCAAGCTGAGCCAGAACGAAGGGAACATGTTCCTCGATCTGAATGAAAACGGGACACCGGAGTTTCTGGTGAACAGTTGGAACAAAACGAATCCGCTGTGCGCCTGGAAGTTGACCCTGGTGGATCAGACGGAAACGATCCGCGAGAAACAAGGGAACGAAACGGTCGAAAAAACGGTAACGCGACGCGTGCCGTCCTTGGAACGGTGGGTGATTGGCCAGCGAGCGAATGGTCACGGCATGGCGGTGGGCGATCTGAACAACGATGGCCGCCTGGATATACTCACGGGCGAGGGGTGGTACGAACAACCCGCCAAGAACGCGGATACAGAGTCCTGGATTCACCGGGCGGACTGGGCTAATCTGCATGCCGCTGTTCCCTGCGTGGTGCATGACGTGAACCAGGATGGCAAAAACGACATCATCTGGGCTAAAGGCCACGATTTCGGCATTTACTGGTGGGAGAGCAAAGGCCAGTCGGCGGACGGTTCGCTGGAGTGGGTCGAGCATGAAATCGACATGAGTTACTCCCAGGCCCATGCGATGATTCTGGCCGACCTGGACGGCGATGGTCAACCAGAGTTGATCACAGGCAAGCGACACCGCGCCCACAACGGCCGAGACCCGGGAGGTCAGGAACCCGCCTGCGTGTACTACTATAAGTGGGACCCCAAGACCGTGAAATTCACGCGTTATCCGATCGACGTATCCGGCAAGGTGGGGATCGGCCTGCAGATCCGGGTCGCCGACCTGAATGCCGACAGCCTCGTGGATGTTGCCGTGGCTGGCAAGTCGGGCACCTATGTCCTCTTCAACCGCGGGAAGAAATAACGCTCGGAGGATAACACCTTTTTAACACAGGGAGGACGACATTGGCGGCCTCCCTGTTTCATTTCCAGATCCCCCACAAATGCCTCCGACTTGCATCTCGCCGGATCAACAGGCTTGCCCGAAGCCCCGCGGAATCCGCACGCATTTATAGCATCCTGAATTCCCCGACAGGGAATCCGTTCAGGGGATCCAGCAACGTACGCGGTTATTGGAGCTGTCGCCGATGTAAACGCGCCCCTCCTTGTCAAAGCAGACACTGTGAGGACGATTCAGTCGGCATTTGAGCGGATCTCCATCGGGACCGTCTCCCTTGGTGCCATTGCCGACCAGCGTGGTGATGATGCCCGTCTTGCCATCGATGCGGCGAATTGTATGGCTTTCGGTGTCGGCGATGACGATATTCCCGTGCTGGTCAATGGCAATCCCCTTTGGTCCTGCCAGCGTGGCCTGGATCGCGGGGCCGTTATCGCCGGCGTAGCCCTGCTTACCACCCGTTCCAGCAATGTGCGTAATTGTTCGTGGTTCCATGTTGAGGCGATAAACGGCATTCCCTTCCCGGAGTGCGAGCCAGAGATCCTGGCCATCGAAGTCGAGGGCGCGGGGGCCACTGACGGGGATTTCGCCGATGCTGGCCCCATCGGACAGCGGCGCCTTGCGGCCATTGCCCAGAAAGGTGGAAATGATACCAGTTGCTCGATCGACCACGCGGACCCGTTGATTCGAGATATCGCAAATGTAGAGATTTTCGTCCTTGTCGAAGCAGATGGAGTGGGGCTGGCTCAGCATGGCGCGGGTCGCGGGACCGCCATCGCCGTAATATCCCTTTCGCCCGGAGCCTGCGTAGGTGCTGATGACATTCTGCTGAACATCGATTTTGCGGACCACATGATTCAGCATTTCGACGAAGAAAATGTTTCCCTGGGAATCAAAGCGAATTTCGTACGGTTCGTGAAGCGTGGCCTGCAAGGGCCCCCCGCCATCTCCGGAATACCCCGCTTTACCGGTGCCGGCAACCGTGGTGACAATGTTGGTTTTGAGATCGACCCGGCGGATGATGTGATTTTTGGTTTCACAGATATAGAGCGCGCCATCGGGGCCAATGACCACACCAAATGGTTCCGCACACTGGGCCTTGTTCGCCAAGCCATCGTCCCCGCGATATCCCTGCACGCCGTCTCCCAGAATCGTGATGACCTCCGCGGCGTGCGAGAGATGTCCGGTGAAGCTGGCCCACAGGACTGTCAGAAAAATCACCCGGAAGAGAGGTTGCAGGGTCTGAAGATGCATTCGTGATTCCCTTGTAATAAAGACGGAATTGACAAGCCACGTGTCTGTACCCCGTAGTGAACGGTCGTGGTAAGTTTATCCGCGAATCATCGGAAATGCACGTGGGCTCGGATTTCTGAACGGACGCTTGGCATCTTTGGTGGCCGATCGCGGGAAGGTGGCACGGCCTCGGCTAAAACAGCACCGTACGCGAGCATCGACAAGTGCAATCGCAGGAACGCTAAAGCGGATTCCCACCCGGGTCAATAAAGCGGGATTGCAGGCCTCGTCGAACTAGCCGCGCCCATCAGGAAGCGGGCCAAATTGGGGCTCGGTTTTTTTGAAATACATTGCCAGAATTGAATCCACATATCCAAAGAGTGTTCCTCGGTGAACCGCCCGCTTGGCCCGCTTCCTGACGGGCGCGGCTAGTTTTCCGGGCATTTTCGAGACAACATTTATCGCATTGGTAACTGTGCGGGAAATGTTGTCTAACTCCTTCGTCGAGAAGAATTCCTCGTGCGGTGCGATCCCGCCACGGCCGATGCTCGAACTGCATGAGATAAACCTGTACAATCATCAAAAACCGATGCTGGCGATCAATATCGGGAAAGTGGCGGAAACGGACATAACGCGAGGAAGGAGCATCGCATGCGGAACTTCATGCATGTAATACAACTGACAGGGCTGGCGGGGCTGGCCCTGGGTTACTGGACGGGGCTTGCCCAAGGGGACGACTGGCCTCAATGGCGAGGGCCGGGCCGGGATGGCGTCTGGAGAGAAACCGGGATTATCAGCACCTTCAAGGAGCCTGAGATTGCCCGCAAATGGACCGTGCCGATTTCGAGTGGCTACAGCGGGCCGACCATTGCCTCGGGGCGGGTGTATGTGACAGACCGCGTGGTGGAACCGGAACAACGGGAGCGAGTGCACTGTTTCGACTGGGAGACAGGTCAACTCTTGTGGAGCCACAGGTATCCGCGCACGTACGTGGATGTAGGGTACACGGCCGGTCCGCGTGCGAGTGTCACGGTGGCGGAGGATCGGGCCTATGCGCTGGGGGCGATGGGAGACCTGCATTGTTTCGATGCCGCTACCGGTCGCGTGGTGTGGAAACGCGACATGCTGGCGGATTATGCGATTCGCATGCCGATCTGGGGGATATCGGCGGCGCCGCTGGTTCACGGCAAGTTGGTGATCTTGCAGATCGGGGGCGAGGGGAAATGCCTGGTGGCATTGGACCGAGAAACGGGTGCGGAGCGGTGGTCCGCCCTGCCCGACCGTGCCAGCTACTCTGCTCCGATACTTATCGAGCAGGCGAGCCGGCCGGTGCTGGTCTGTTGGACCGGAGACAACGTAGCCGGTCTGAATCCCGATACCGGGGACGTCTACTGGCTGCATCCCTTCGAGCCGACGCGCATGGTGATCGGTACCGCAACACCCGTGTTCGATGGTCAGCGATTGTTCGTCTCTTCGTTTTACGATGGTTCGCTGATGCTGCGAGTGAACCCACGGGAAACGAGCGTCGAACGGACGTGGCGAATTCTCGGCCCGAGCGAAACAAAAACCGAGGCGCTGCATTGCATGATCTCGACGCCGTTTCTGCAAGATAACGAAGTGTATGGATTCGACAGCTACGGGGAATTCCGTTGTCTCGACAGTCAAACCGGCGCGAGACTGTGGGAAAGTCAGCAACCCGTTCCCAAGGCGCGGTGGAGTACGGTGCATACGGTCCGCAATGGCGCGGACCTGTGGATGTTCAACGAACGGGGGGAGTTGCTGCGAGGCCGGGTTTCTCGCGCCGGATTCGAGGAATTCACGCGGGCGAAACTGATTCATCCGACTCAGGAACAACTGCGGCAACGCGGGGGCGTCTGCTGGGCACATCCGGGTTATGCCTACAAGCATGTATTCGCGCGGAGCGACGAAGAACTGGTGTGCGCCAGCCTGGCAGCGGAGTAAGCCAACGATATAGCGAGTGGATTCGCAATGACATCGGCCGTATTCCGAAGACCTTCGGTTTTCGCTGCCCAAGAGTGATTGTCTGGCGGGGAGATTGTGTTGTTCAAGTTCATTCATGCTGCGGATATTCATCTCGATAGTCCCCTGAAAGGGCTGGAACGATACGAAGGGGCTCCGGTTGAAGAAATTCGAGGGGCGGCCCGCCGCGCGCTGGAAAACCTGATCGACCTGGCATTGACGGAACAGGTCTCCTTCGTACTGATCGCGGGGGACTTTTACGACGGAGACTGGCGGGATTACAATACGGGCCAGTTCTTCATCAAGCAGATATCGCGATTGAGGGACGCGGCGATTCCGGTATATCTGATCGCCGGGAATCACGACGCGGCAAGCCGACTGACCCGGCACCTGCGACTGCCCGAACACGTGCATCTGTTCCCGGCCAGCGAGGCAGGCACGGCGTGCGTGCCCGATCTGGACGTGGCTATTCATGGTCAGAGTTTCGCCACGCAGGCCGTGAAAGAGAATCTGGCCGTTGCGTATCCCTCCGCGGTTCCCGGCCTGTTGAATATCGGGTTGCTGCACACCTGCGCAACGTCGCAGGAACACGAGCGCTACGCTCCATGCAGCGTGGACGACTTGCGGCTGAAGGATTACGACTACTGGGCCTTGGGACACGTGCATCAACGCCAGGAACTGTCGTCGATTCCCCGAATCGTTTTTTCGGGGAATCTGCAAGGTCGACATATTCGCGAATCCGGCCCCAAGGGATGCCTGCTAGTCTCGGTGGGGACGGATCGCCAGATGCAAACGGAATTTCGTCCCCTTGATGTACTGCGATGGGAACGAGCGGTAATCGACGTGAGTGCCTCCGGGAGTATCGAGGAAGTGCTCGACCAGGTTTACAGCAAGCTGGAATACTTGCGTTCAGCCGCGGAAGGCCGCCTGCTGGCCACGCGCGTCGAACTGACGGGTGCCACGCCTCTGCACCGCGTGCTGCAGGCGAGGAAGCCGCACTGGATGCAGGAAATCCGCTCAGTTGCCACGCAGGCGGGATCGGGCGAAATCTGGGTGGAAAAGATCCGGCTCGCAACTACCGAAGTCAGCACTGGCGTGGAGGGAATGGAAATTGCCGAGGCTGCCCTGGAGGAAATGAAAACGCTGTTCCTGGAAGTCCGGCAAGAGACAATCGCTGGCCATCTCTGGAAAGACGAGATGGAGGAGTTAGCCAAAAAGCTCCCGGATGAATTGAAATCCCTGCTGAGGACGGAACAATCCGACTGGCTGAATGAGCGGATTTCCGAAGCAGAATCGCTGTTGTTGAGCGAACTGCTGAACCGGGAGGAAACGTAATGAAATTGCGGGAGTTGCATCTGCTGGCCTATGGCCCGTTCAGCGGGGAAACCCTGACATTTAATGCCAATCGCAGCTTGCACATTATCCATGGGCCGAACGAGGCCGGAAAGAGTTCGAGTCTGCGCGCGATCACGGATGGCCTCTACGGCATTCCCATGCGGACCACGGACGATTTCCTGCATCCCTACAAGCAACTGCGAATTGGGATGACGCTGGAAACTTCTGGTGGCGAACTCATTCAAGCCATCCGCCGAAAAGCGAACAAGCAGACCCTGAGACAGGCTGATGACAACACCCCGTTTGACGAAGCGGTCTGGCAAGCCGCATTGGAAGGAGTTGAACGAGAAGGCTTCCTGCGGATGTTCGGCATCGATCATGCCCGGTTAAGAGAAGCGGGGCGGGAAATTGCCGAGGGGAAGGGGCAAGTGGGTCAACTGCTGTTTGCCGCGGGGACGGGCATCGGTCATTTGCGGTCGCTGCAGGAACAACTGCAACAGCAACTCGACGAATTGTTTAAGCCGCGCGGTCGTGGCGGTTCTCGGATCGAACAGATAATCAAGCAGTATCGCGACTTGAAAGGGGAAGTAAAAACGTGCTCGGCAACCGTGGAAAGCTGGAAGGAACGCGACCAGCGGCTACGCGATTTGGAGCAAGCGAAAGGGAAAATTGACGCTACGCTTCGTGAAAAGAGCGAGCAAGCGAATCGTTGGCGGCGGATCCTGGAGGCCACTCCCCTGGTCAATCGCTGGCTGCGAGATCGTACCGAGTGGGAGGCCCTGCGGAGCGTTCCCGATCTGCCCGAAAGCTTCGAGCAGGAATATCGCGAAGCAGTGTCCGAAAAACGGAAGTGGGAAGAACACTCGAATGCAGCCCTTGTCGAGCAGCAGCAGCTTGAGCAGGATATGCAGCAGCAAAGTTATTCCGCGGAGATCTTGCAGGAAGAACGCCACATCAAATCCCTGGAGAAGGAACTGGGGGGCTATACAAAAGCGCAAGAAGACCGCCCGGGGCTGCTTGCGGCAGCGGAAGCAGCCAATGACGATATTCGCGAGATACTGCGAGGACTCGGCCGCGACCTGGAAGGGGATTCGTGGGAAGAATTGCGCGTTCCGGGAGATCGCGAACTGACCATTCGAAATCTGGGGAATCAACAGGAAGGGCTGCTTTCAAATCGCGATGCCCTGCGTCGCGAGGGAACCCGCCTGCAGCGAGAAATTCGCGAGTTGGAGCAGAAACTTGCCGGTTTGCCTCATGCGCGAAATTGCGAGGAACTCAAACAGGCGCACCAGGCTGCGGGAGAACGGGGAAATGTCGAGGTAACCGAGGACCAGTTGCAATCCGAGATTACAAACCTGACGGGCCGCAGGGAACGGCTGCTGGCGCAATTACCACTTTGGGCAGGGACTGCCGAAGAATTGGCGCAACGGAAGATCCCGCTGGAGGAAACCATCGAGCGATTTGAGGAGCAGATGCAGGCAGCCGCCACGCAGTTGAATAAATGCGAGGAACGATGCCAGGAATCGCGCAAAGCAGTTGAAACCACCCAACAGGAATTGGCGCGCATCGATGTTGACCGCCCGATCCCCGGGGAGCAGGAACTGGAAGCCGCGCGGCAGTTGAGATGGGAAGGCTGGCGGCTGGTACTGCGGGAATGGCAGGGCCCCGCCGCGGATGCCCGGGAACTGGATGAATATCTGCAACACTTCTCTCAACACAATCTGGCGGGAGCATTCGAGCACGCGCAACGGGAAACGGATCGGATTGCCGATACGCTAAGACAGGACGCGGACCGGGTAGCGAGGAAATCCCAGTTGCGGCTGGAACTCGAAAACGAAACGCGGAAACTGACTCGCCTGGAGCAGGAACTCGAAAGCCAGCGTGCACAGTGGAAAAGCCTGTGTCATACATGGGAAGCCGAGTGGTCCACCTGCGGAATCCCACCCTTGGCACCCACCGAGATGCGGAAATGGCGGCGGCAGTACGAAACCGTATTGCAAGTGCAGGACGAACTACGCGAACGCTGCCAGGAACGGGATGTTCTGAGCAAGTGGATCGCGCGGATGCAATCAAAACTTGCCGGAGAACTTCAACGACTGGGAATTGAATTCGATCACACGGTGACCTTCAAGTCCTTATTGCGGCAGGCCTCGGGGGTATTGGAGGAGTTTCAGACGCATCAGACGAATCGCCAGGAGTGGGAAAGTGCCGTCGAATCCAAACGATTTGCCTTGCGAGACTGCGAGGATGAAATCCGCGACGCCGAGAGTCACTGCGAAGACTGGCAGGCCCACTGGGGAGAGCATATGCGTGCGTTAGGTCTGGCAACGAATGCAACGCCCGCACAGGCCAACTACGTGTTGAGTCAACTAGGAGAATTGTTTTCACGCGATCGTGACTTGATCGACAAGCAGCGCCGCATCAAGGGGATCGATCAGGATGCCACTGTCTTCAAGGACAAGGTGCACACACTGTGCCAGCGTCTACGGGAACCGACGGAGGGGCGGTCGGTGGAACAGATCGTGGAGGAACTTTCCAAGCGATTTAACGAGGCGAATCTGGCCCGACAGAAACAGCGTGATGCCCATTCGCGACTGGAAAGATTGAACGACCAGATCAAGGACGCGGAACGGGAAGCGAATCAGCAGCGAGTCGTGCTTGCGGAGCAGTGTCGCCAGGCTGGATGCCAGGATCCGGAGCAGATCGCGGAGATCTGCAAGCAAGCCAGCCGCAAACGGAGCCTGGAAGAGGCCCTGCGGGAACGGGAAGCCGATCTGGCATCTCGGACGGCCGGGCAGTCGCTGGAGAGTTTCGTTGCGGCGGTACAACAGGAAGCGGCCCGGTTCGATGCGTTGCCTGAACTGATCCGGGAGTTGGAACTCGATGTGAAGGAACTCGGCAAGGAACGTGACCGTTTGATCGAGGAAATCCGGATGGCGCGTCACGAACTTGGGCAGATCGACGGGAACGAGGCCGCCGCCGACAAGGCGGAGGAGTGCGAGAGCCTGGCGGCCGGTTTGGAAGAGGAAGTGCAGCAGTGGGCCAAGTTGCGGATTGCGGCGAAGGTACTGCAGTTGACACTGGAGCGCCATCGAGAAAAGCATCAAGGGCCGGTCTTGGAGCATGCCCGTCGCATTTTCACGGAACTGACCCGGGGTGCGTATACGGGTTTGCAAATTGGCTACAATGATACGGGCGACCCGATTCTCGAGGGGTTGCGGGGGGAGGCCAGGCAGACCGTGCAGGTGGAAGCGATGAGCGACGGCACGCTCGACCAGTTGTATCTGGCGTTGCGTTTGGCCAGCCTGGAAGTCTGGCTGGAGGAACACCCGCCAATACCCTTTATCGTGGACGATATCCTGCTGAATTTCGATGACGCGCGGGCGGGCGCGGCGCTGCAGGTTCTGCAGCAGTTTTCCCGCAAGACTCAGGTTTTGTTTTTTACACATCACCGGCATTTACTGGAACTGGCCGAGAAAGAATTGCCGCCTGACAAGATGGAGATTCTCCATTTGCGAGGTTGACCACGTGTCAGCCTCCCTTGCCCGACAAAAGGATCCTCCCATGAATACACAACGTCTGTTGTTATGCCTGCTGCTCGTTTCCGCCGTGAGTGCGTTCACTCGAGGAGAGAGCCAAATCCTACGGGCCGAGGATCGACCTGACGATTCCCGAGTCGATCAGCGGATCGAGGCAGGGACTCGCGTGGACATAGTTGTGTATGGGGGGACCCCGGGCGGCATTGCCGCCGCGCTTGCAGCGGGAGAACAAGGGCAAAGCGTGCTGCTGCTGGAGCCTTATCGCCGCGTGGGAGGCCTGATGACGAATGGTCTGTCACACACGGATTTTCGTACCTTCGAAGGGTTGACAGGCAGCTTTCTCGATTTTTCGAAGCGCGTGCAGTCCTATTACAACGAAAAATACGGCGCGGGATCGGAACAAGCGGAATGTTTTCGTGGCACTCATGCGGAGCCCCATGTGAACCAGCAAATTTTCGAGCAGATGCTGGGAGAGTTGCCGAAAATCCGCGTCTGGAAGGAATGTCGCCTGAGGGGAGTGGAACTGCAACGCGAGGGAGAGGGGAGTGTTCAAGCAATAACGTCGCTCCAGGTCTCTCATGCCAGACGAGTGAACCGAGTGGAGGGGCGAGTATTTATCGATGCCAGCTATGAAGGGGATTTGCTGGCAACGGCCGGCGTGCCGTATCGCATCGGGCGAGAATCGCGCGCAGAGCATGGCGAATCACTGGCTCCGGAACAGGCGGATGGGGATGTGCAGGGATATAACTTCCGTTTTGTCATGACACAAGTTCCCGAGAACCGGGTCCTGGCCAGTCAACCGGCAGGCTACACACGCGAGGAGTTTCTACCGCTGCTGGAACTATTTGCCAGTAAAAAGCTGAAAAGCGTGTTCTGCGCACCCTCGGGAGGAATTTATAAGTATCAACCGCCGCGCCTGCCGAACAATAAATACGATATCAACGATGTTTCCCGAGGGCTGGTTCGCCTGTCGCTGCCCCAGATTAACAATGACTGGCCCGATGGGAACGACCAGACCAGGCGGCAGCTGTTTCAAGAACATCTGCGGCACCAGGCGGGCATGCTGTATTTTCTGCAAACGGATGACGAGGTGCCGGAACAGATTCGACGCGAGGCGCTCGAGTGGGGTTTCTGCAAGGATGAATTTGTGGACGATGGGCACCTGCCCGAGCAACTGTATGTGCGCGAGGGGCGGCGGATGACGGGTACCTACGTTTTCACGGAGCAGGATACCAACCATGCCGAGGGCGATGCGCGAGCGATCTGGCAGGCGAATGCCATCGCGATGGGTGACTACGGGCCGAATTGTCATGGCACCGGACACAGCGGCCCGAAAATAGGCGGCCAGCACGAGGGGGAATTCTACAAGCGGGTCTCTCCGTACCAGATCCCCTACGGAGTATTGACCACCCCCTTGAGGACGAATTTGCTGGTTCCGGTCGCATGCTCCTCCTCGCATGTCGGCTTTTGCGCACTCCGCCTGGAACCTATCTGGATGTCGCTGGGGGAAGCGGCGGGACTGGCAGCCCGTCTGGCGGTCCAGCGGAATCTTACTGTCGAGCGTGTGCCGGTTCCGGTTCTGCAACAGGCTCTGCATGCCCGGGGAGCAGCCACGATTTATGTCAGCGATGTGTTGGCAGGCCATCCAGATTTCATCGCCGTGCAATGGTGGGGTTCCCTGGGGGGACTGCACGGACTGTCCCCCATGCCAGCCGAACCCGGCCAGCGTGGCAACAATTTCTTCGGCCAATACTACGAGGCCTTTCCTGGCCATGCCGTTGAACTGGATCTCCCCCTGACACCCGAACTGCTCGCACGCTGGGACGGCTTGCTGCAGCAGCACTCCCTGGAGATTCCCGGTTCGGATCGGCGGAAGACACGCGGCGAATACATCCGCGCGGCCCATTCCCTGGCGGTGCGCCGACTGCCGGGGGAATAGTGTTGATCGTCCGTTCGGTGGAGATCGTTGGTCGCTTCGAGGCTCATTTCGTTTCGCGTTGTTGCAACTCCAGCCAGGCACAGGCGGGATGCGAAAGTCCTTCGTGGCCCCCCTCGAAAATAGTCACAAAGGCGGAACCGGCCTGCCTGTGAAAATGAATTTCACGTTCGTAGAGCGCATCGAACTTCTCGGAGGGCTCGCTCGGGGGAGGGAGTTTGCCCTGGGCAAGCAGAGCTTGAATGGTATCGTCGGCGATGGGTTCCTCCCCCGCGGCCTGGGCCAGCACATTGTAGGCCTTGAGGGAATGATCGATCGGAACAGATCCCGTGTACCCATCGTGAATGCCGGCATGAATATGCAGGGGGAGCCCCACCGCTCGATCGAGATGGTGAATCGGAGAACGTTCGTGGTACTGGGCATCGACCTCCGGATGGCTACCGGGCGGTCCCGACAGGGCTTTTTCCATCATGCGGGCGTAGTTTCCGGGCTTGCCGTCGCGGGTATGGAACGCATGCCAGGAGGACAGATCGCTAATCGGAACCCAGGCAGAAACCGCGGAGAACTTTTCGGGATGATATGCTGCCATCAGCAGGGCCATGTGCCCTCCCCCCGAGGCGCCGGCCAGGTAAACACGACTGGCATCGACCTGATACGTATTGCGGATATATTCCAGCGCATCGAGGATATCCCGGCGTGCCAGTCGGGAACCGCAGGCTTCGGGAGTGGAATTGGGACCTCGGAAATCAGGATGCAGAAAAATCCAGCCGCGATTGACCGCTTCGGCGTGCCATTTCTGGTTGTTTTGACGATAATTCCCACTCCAGGAATGCAGGAAAAGCAAGACGGGGGTCGGCTGCTCGCAGGCGGTAACCGGAGCCCACTCCAGCAGCGGTTGTTGTGTGCCGTCCTCCGAACTGGTGATTTCCACTTCCCGCAGCGGGGGCAAGGCTTCCTGGGCCCCCACGAGGGGAGCAAAACCCAATGAGATTACCAGAGTAGACAGGACTTTCAAAAAATGAATCGATTGCATCATGAATTTCCGTGATAGACAAGACCATTGCCAGGCAGAACCGGTGTGCCGCGGAGAACTCACGCAGGACTCGCCGAGTCAAACACCATTGTGCCAAAGCGGGGCGAAGTGACAAGGGTGCGGCCGGAATCCAGAGTAGACTCCGAATTCATCCTTCCGAGCAAGTATTCACAAAGGAAGCCGTAACAGAGCCTGACGCGGGATGATTGTGTACTCACTGCGGGCAGGACCATGAACAAAGGGCGAGAACCATGCGAGCCTGGAGAGTTGTGTCCGATCGGGGAATCGAGGCCCTGGAAATGTCTGATGTGCCGGAGGAAACCCTGGGGACGCATGACGTACGTGTGCGGATGCGGTCAGCCTCCCTCAACTACCGCGACCTGGGGGTAGCATCCGGGGGCTACTATCGGAACAATCGGCGTCCGGTGATAGCCCTGTCGGACGGAGCGGGCGAGGTTGTGGAAGTGGGCAATCAGGTGACACGCTGGCGGATGGGAGACCGGGTCTGCCCGATCTTCGTGCGCGACTGGCTGGAAGGGCCTCCCAATGACGCCGTCCTGGAAACCTGCCTGGGGGGAGGGATCGATGGCGTACTGGCGGAACAGCGGGTGCTGCCGGAATCGGCACTGGTGCGCATTCCGTCGCATCTTGATTACGAGGAAGCGGCCACGCTTCCCTGCGCGGCGGTGACGGCCTGGCATGCCCTGTTTGTCAGCGGAAATCTGCAACCCGGACAAACCGTGCTGGTGCTGGGTACGGGCGGTGTATCGATTTTTTCCTTGCAACTGGCCAGGCAAGCGGGAGCGCGGGTGATTGTCACGTCGGCAAGCGATGCCAAGCTGGAACGGGCGAAGCAACTGGGGGCAGACGCCACCATTAACTACAGCGCCCATCCGGACTGGCATTTGGCCGTCCGGGAACTGACGGAGGGAACAGGAGTGGACCACGTGGTGGAAGTGGGGGGACCGGGAACACTGGAACGCTCCCTGAAGGCGGCTCGCGTGGGAGGTGCCGTGCATCTGATTGGCGTGCTGGATACTCCGACGGCCAAAATCGGGCCACTTTCTGCAGTGTTCAATTGCCAGCGGATTCAGGGGATTTATGTCGGCAGCCGGGCGATGTTCGAGGATATGAATCGTGCCCTGGAAACGAACCGGGTGCATCCCGTGATCGACTCGGTTTTTCCCTTTGATGAGGCTCGGGAAGCTTACCGGGCACTCGCTTCGCAACAGCACCTGGGGAAAATCGTACTGCGGATAAGCTGATCACCAGTTCCGATTTCGCATGCGAAAAAACCGGCCACTCCTTGATTGTCGAACTCGCCCCAACGTCCGCAAACGCGGGGAAGCGGGATCGGGGTTGATAGGTTCCGGGACAAGAGGCTATCTTGACGCGACTTCAGCGTGAGGGGATATCCACTACCGGTCGCCGAGCGGCCCATCACGGAAAGCAGGGACTGTGCCAGACAACACGGATGAACCATTGTATCGACCAGACCGGCAGGAGCGGCAACTGACAGTGCGAGCCGTGCTTACCGGTTGCCTGATTGGAAGCGTGGTTTCCTGCACGAATATTTATGTCGGCCTGAAAATCGGCTGGTCGTTTGGGGCCTCGATTATCTCCGCGGTGCTGGCGTTTTCGCTGTTTAACGTGCTGGAAAACCTGTTTGGCACGGATCGGCTTTCCGTATTGGAAACCAACATTGCGCAGACCTCGGGATCCGCTGCAGGGTATATGTCGTCGGCTGCAGGCCTGTTGGCTGCGATCCCGGCACTGGCCATGCTGGGGTATGAATTCAGTTGGACGCTGCTGTTGCTGTGGTCACTCTCGGTGGCCTTTCTGGGGGTATTTTTCGCGGTTCCGTTGCGTCGACAGATGATCGATGTCGACAAGCTGAAATTTCCCTCGGGGACCGCAACCGCGGAGACCATTTTGGCAATGTTCAGCGACGCGAGCGAAGCCCTGATGAAATCGCGCGTGCTGCTGCTGGCGGGCCTGTATGCGGGGCTTTTCACCTTGGCCAACCATTTTTATCCCGTTCTGGAAGCACCTCCGCTGCATGAATGGCTCCCCTTGCCAGTGCTGGGCTTGCTGGCGACGTGGACGTTCACTGTGTACTTGGGCCCTTCACTGCTGGGTGCGGGGTTTCTGATTGGACCGAGGGTCGTGCTCTCGCTGGTGGCGGGAGGCCTGTTAGCTTGGGGGGTGATTGGTCCGTTGGCGCAATTTCAAGGCTGGGCCCCCGGCCCCGTCATGAGTTATTCGGATGGCCCACGTGGCTGGATCTTGTGGCCCGGGGTGGCGTTGATGGTTTCCGAGGCGTTGGCCACCCTGGCCTTTTCCTGGAGAACCTTTCTGAATGCCCTGATCATGACTTCCGCGGCCGTGGCGGATCACGGTAGTGAAGAGGAAACCCACGATCCCCAACATATTCCCGACGCCTGGTGGATGACGGGCCTGTTTCTGGGTTCGCTGCTGACGATAGGAATTGCCCTGGTGGCGTTTGGCATCCCCTGGTACCTGACGCTCGTCGCCATCCTGCTTTCGGCCGTGCTGGCGGCGGTGGGGGTCCGTTCCGTGGGCGAGACCGACATCAACCCCGTGGGGGGCATGGGTAAAGTGACGCAACTTGTGTTTGGGGGGCTTGCTCCGGGATCGATCACCACGAATCTGCTCGCCGCGGGCATCACCGCGGGGGGAGCATCGCAGGCTGCGGACATGATGCAGGATCTGAAAACGGGAAAATTGCTGGGAGCTTCTCCACGAAAGCAATTTCTGGCTCAGCTGTGCGGCATTTGCGTAGGTATTGTGTTCGCAATTCCCGTGTACTTCTTGTTTACCAGTGCCTACGAACTGGGATCGAAGGAGCTCCCTGCTCCCGCGGCAATGGCGTGGAAAGCAATGGCGGAACTGTTGAATCAAGGGTTTTCCGCCCTGCCTCCTCATTCATTGCCAGCAATCATGATCGCCACGCTGACGGGCATTGTGATAGCGGGCCTGCAACAGATCAAAAAACTCAAACCCTATGTCCCGAGTGGGCTGGCAATGGGCATCGCCTTCGTGATTCCGGCCTATTATTCGCTGGTAATGCTGTACGGGTTGATCATCTGGATGATCTGGCGTGCCATAAGCCCTGTACAGGCCAGCAAATACACATATTCTGTTGCTTCTGGCCTGATCGCCGGCGAAGGGCTGATGGGCATCGTGAATGCCATCTTGAGCCTGCTGAAAATCGATGCCAGCTGGCTCCCCTGGGGATGATCCAGTGTTCAGGTGGCTATTTTCCAGAATGTCCCATCCTTGCCTTTCCGCTTCCCATGCAACCCGCATTTCCGCCACGAGCCGTCTCGAAGTGGTGTCAGCCCTCTTGTAACCCGATCTTTACCGATTTTGCCCATTCACCTAACCTACTTGCTACAAGGAAGATGTAGTAACCAGGCAGCCCAAGCTTGCAAGCGAAACGCCCGATTCGAAAATCGCTATTCAGGAAGCCCTGCCGGTTACTCCGATAATAGCGGTAGCGGAAATCACGCGACATTTTCTCGTATCCAGGGATGGACGAAAAAACACATGAATGGGAATCAGGTATCACGGGACGCCACGGAGATTGGGGCCAGCATACAGAGCTCGGGACTCGATTCCCGCTCGCCTTGGCGGGAAGTGTTCTCCTTCGCGCCGCTGTGGGGCGTGATAGGCTGCGTCGGGTTTTATGCTTTGCTTCCCTACGTACCTTTTCAGCGTGAGTTGCTGGTTCGGTATTGCACCAGCCACCCGTTGGAATACATCACGATGTTCCTGTTTTTCCTGGGGATGGCGACCATATTGATTCGCCGTCGGGATCTTTCGCTGGAACTCTCGTCGCTGAGGCGGATGCAGGGCCTGGTGAATGACGTTTCACGTCAGCGTGGCGCGTCGCGCGAGTCCAAGGAGGGATTGCTGGAGTCGCTGTTTCAGTCCGCTCATCCCGGTTCCGAGGACACCGTGGCGGGTCGTCGCCTGCAGGAAGCGTTGCGGTATCATCGCGACAATGATTCCACGGAACGAATGGACGAACATCTTCGACATATTTCCGATCTGGAATCGGATCGTGCCCATCAGCAGTTCGGGTTTATCAACACCATCACCTGGGCCGTGCCGATTCTGGGTTTTCTGGGGACGGTGATGGGAATCACCCTGGCCATCGCGAACGTCACACCAGATCAGCTCGATAAATCGTTGCCGGAGGTCACAGGGGGGCTGGCCGTGGCGTTTGACACCACGGCACTGTCCCTTTCACTTTCGCTGGTGCTGGTGTTTGGGACATTCATGGTCCGGCGTAAGCAGGATGAAATCCTGTCGAACGTGGACCGCCACCTCGATCCCCGCCTGTGCAGCCTGTTGAAGAAAACGACGTCATCCAGCCCCTTGCGTGACCACGAGCACATTTCTTCGCATCTGGTGGAGGCTTCCGCCCAGATTGTGGCGGAGGCGACTGCTCTGTGGCGGCGAAATTTGACGGATCTCGAAAATTCGTTTGCGGAATCGCTTCAGGCGGAACAGCTGCGCGTGGCGGACGTGTTGCAGTCCGGCATGTCGCGTAGCCTGGAAGCTCAGCAGTCGCATTTCGAGGCATTGCGGGAATCGGAAGTCGGCCGGAATCATCTAGTCGCAAACCAGATGGAACAGGCCCTGCAACGCTGGGAAACCTCTCTGGAAAACGTCTCTCGCCAGTATGTGCATCAATCCCGGGAACTGGGTCAGCATACGGAACTGATTGTCGCACTTCTCGACAAGCAGCAGGAACTGATAACGCTCCAGCAGCAGATTCAGGAGTCACTCGATGCCCACCGCATCGCCAGCACATTGGACCAGACGTTGAACAGCCTGACAGCCGCTATTCAGTTGTTGAATGCACGAGTGCATGTTTCCCAGCGTGCGGCTTGACACGGACGGAGTGCGACATGCGTGGCACCCATGCGGAATATTCCCTGGCAACTTGATGGGTTGATCGATGCCCCGGCGAGAACGGCAACCTGCTCAAACAGTCTCCCTGTTTCCCTTTCTGGCGGTGCTTGTCTGCGCGATGGGCAGCCTGATTCTGCTGCTGCTGATCATTACCCGTCACGTCCGGCCCGAACCTGCGGCGCATGCATCCCGAATTGCCGATGAAATCACGCTGCCAGAGGCGGGAAGCGGGCCATTCGAAACGGAGAGTTCCCAGGAACCCGAACCCTCCATACCGGCGGAAGAACCACCGGAGTGGAGGGATGAACCCCCTGCGTTCGAGTCCGTTGTCGAAGTGTCGCCAATGCTTGAGGTAGCGGAGGAAGTCGCGGAACAAACGGATATTCCGGAACCGGAATTCCCCGACGCAATTCCCTACAGTCCTCTGTTGCATGGGGATCCGCAAGTGATCGCGGAAGAGGAAATGCTCCGGAAACAGATAGCAAATGGGCAGCGCGAACGGGAAATGCTTGCTCAAGAACTGGCAAAACTTAGACAATCACAGCAACAGGAGCAGGCGAGGCTCAAGGAGATCGTCGATCGGCTTGCCCAGCAGGCAAGTTTGAAAAAACAGGCTGAACAGGAATCGGCGAAATACCTTGCCGAGAATCAGTCGCGGCAGCAGGAGATTTCCACGGTGGAGGCCGATATTTCCCGGAAGTCCCGGGAATTGCAGGGGGCGCGAACGGCCAGCGAAGAGCGGCAGAATAAGTTGGAAATCGTCACTTACGATGGCCCCGCAGGCATCCGCAGGCAGCCAATCTTCATCGAATGCACGTCAGGCGAAGTGATTTTTCACCCCGAAGGCGTTGCCCTCTCCACGCATGAGTTGGAAGAGTATCCCGCGGAAAGCAGTCCGTTGGCCTACGCCGTGCGTGCCTTGGCGGCCCACAGGAACAAGAAACAGCAGGATTCGCTCGAACCCTATGTGCTGATGATCGCGCGACCGAACGGGATTAAGGAGTTCTATGGCTGCGGTCAGATTCTCACGGTGCATCGCATTCCGTTCGGCTACGAGTTGATTGCCCAAGATCGCGAACTGTATCTGGGGAAGGCGGATCCCGAGGCGCGCGCCATTCTTCTGGAGGCGCTCGAGGAGGCACGGCGACAGTCGGGCCAAACGCCCTCCCGCTTTGCCAAAATGCACCAGCAGGCCGAGGCGACCCGCACTCAACCACGTGATTTTTCCTCTCGCCGCCCCCTCGAATCCACTGTCGCCCCATCGTCGAAGACCGCGGGGACGCGTTCGGGACCGATCCGCTCCGCAGGCCCAGGCACACCTCCGGCTCCACTCCCACGCGGCGAATTCCCGCGTGGGGAGGCCCGCGGATCCAGTGCACCCTCTGGGCAGGCCGAGAATCCTGGCACGGCAACCCGCCGGATTCCCGCCAGCGAGGCGACTCCCCCTGCCCTGACGGAACCGGCCTCGGGCGTTCCCGTGCCCCTGATGGCAGGCAAGCCCGTCCCTACGCCTCCGCAACCTGCCGGTACCAGAGACAGTTCCGCAGGCACGGCGAGGAACTGGCAATCAACAAACTCCCGGGGAAATGGCGGAGGAATCGGAAATGGAACCTCGGGTTCCGCCTCGCGGGGAATTTATATCGAGCAGCCGATTGCCGTCAAAGTGTATCTGGATGGAATTCAAGTGGGGAAACAGGCCTTTGAACGCTGGCGAGAAGATGTTTCTCCCGCCGACCTGCAACGAGTGCTATGGGGAGCCCTGGAACGGGAACAAGAAACCTGGGGCCCCCCTCCGGAAGGAATTGAATGGCAGCCCGTCCTGAATCTGCAGGTTGCGCCAGGGGGAACACTGATGGCCTACCGCCTGGAAAATCTGGCCGAAGAGTGGGATCTGAAAACCAGGGCGACCTTGATCCTGGGAAATTCTCCCGGGCGCAAGGATACCATTTTTGAATAGCGGACACGCTACGGGTGCGGGAAGAGATCAACAATGTCTCGATCGAGAAAGCAACGCGATGCTGGCGAGTTCGGCTCCGATTCCTTCTTGGATATCGTGGCGAATATCGTGGGGATTCTGATCATTCTGATCGTCATCGCGGGAGTTCGGATGAGTCAGACTCCGTTGCTTGAAGAACAGACGACAGTAACCGCGTCGCCCGCCGAGGCTCACGATGCCATACTCCAAGAACCTCCCCCCGAAGAATTGCCCCCATCCGTATTCGATGCAGAACCGATGGCCGAGAGGATCGCCTTAGCGGAAGCGGCGGCAACGGAGGCAGAAATCGAACAGGAACAGGCTCATCTGGAGGAGTCTGCCCGGAGGGAAGCCTACGAGCGTCAACCACAAATCGATTTCGAGAGACACCTGGGGACGTCACAACCGCTTCGTTCAGGACCCGATCCGAACGCCATTGCGGAATGGCAGCGTCTGCAACAGCAAATTCAGGAATCGCGGAATTTGCAGCACGAGCAGCAGAAGCAAATGGCCCAGGTCCATGGGGAACTGGAAGAACTTTCGCGTTTACTGCAAACCACGACTCAGGAAACGGATTCCCTGCGGCAGCGTGCCGATGCGATTTCAAAACAACAGGGAGAGCACACGACTCAACTGGCAAGGCTCCTGAGGGAAAGAGCCAATCTCGACGAACAACTGGTGCTGGTTCAACGCGCGTCGCAACCGGCGGAATCACTGCGCCATACCATGGTCCCGGTGAGCAAGCAGGTTGCGGGGCACGAGTGGCATTTTGAAGTACGGGAAGGAAAAGTCAGCTTTATTCCGCTGGATGAATTGATGCTGCAGTTGAAGAATAAAGTGGACCGTTGGGCCGATTGGATCGCCAGATACGATAAGCATGAAGGGATCGTCGGGCCGGTGGAAGGGTATTCGCTGGAGTACAAGGTCTCGCGTCAACGGGGCTCGCTGGTGGATGAACTTTCCGGCGGAACAGGTACGTTTCGCGTGGTGATCGACCGCTGGGAGTTAATACCGAACAGCCGTAGTTATGCCGAGTCCCTGGAACAGGCAATACAGCCCAACTCGCTGTTCCGGTCGACACTGAATCGTTGTTCGCTGGACGATACCATCACGTTCTGGGTGTATCCCGACAGCTTCGAGTTGTATCAGGACTTGACCAAAATTGCCCATCTGATGGGATATCAGGTGGCAGGACGCCCGCTGCCTCAGGGGCGTCGCATCGGCGGTAGCCCACAAGGTTCAAAGTCCTTCAGTCAGTGATTCCACTTCATGGTTTCCGGGGTGACCTGCGAAGTCGACGGCGAATCGATTGCAAATGGGTATTGCATCCGCGAACATACGGCGTTGACAGATTCAAGTCGATGCACGTCGCTTGATCACGCTTGAACCGAGGCCAGCAAAACAACGGCATCATCAAACTGCCGTTGCCCGAAGCCTGGCAGAGATCCACGGGTGTCATCGAAAAGTGACAAACCTCAAGCCGTGAACGGGCACCGCCCCAGAAAGACCATGCTCCATGTCGATGAATACGCTCCCCGCAGGCCGTCCGGTACTGTTTTGTTCCATGGCTCTCTTGTTGCTGCTGACGACCGTGGAGGTATCCGCGCAGGCCTTGCGTTATCGAGATCGCCAACCTCAGCGTTATCAGATTTCGGCCCGGGCCAGCCAGCTTGACCCGCGTGCGAAGGAACATCCCGAAATCGGGTTTGTATTCGAAGCCGATGGCAAACCGCAAGACGTAGAAAACGCGATTGTCGACACGCGGGTTGCCCCCCGCGGCGAACTCGTTATCTGGCTGATGGGGCACAATACCGCGTTGTTCGATCGCCTGGCGGATTACGGGTTCCATGCGATCCAGGTGCATTATGCGAATCGCTGGTTCGACAAGGTCTGCCTGGAAAAGCCGGTGGGGGAAATGTGCAGGGGAAATGTGCGTCTCGAAGCGGCCACGGGGGAGGATTTTAGCGATCAGGTGGAGATCCCGCTGCCGGATGGGATGAAGGAACGGACGCGAGTCTTTTTGCGCTACCTCGCGAAGCAGAATCCGCAGGCGGGTTGGAATCATTATCTGACTGTCGATGGCAATAATGTGCGATGGGATCGCGTGGTGCTGGCGGGGAGTTCCCATGGATCGACGACGGCTGCCCGCTTCGCTGTGCATCAGCGCGTGGCCCGTGTCGTGATGTTCTGTGGCCCCCGCGATCAGTACCAAGTCTGGCAAAAACTCCCCTCCGCCACACCCACCAATCGTTATTTCGGTTTCAGCCATGTGCTGGATGACGGTTGGAAGGCAGACCATTACTGCCGCTCGTGGGAATTGCTCGGACTGCACGAACATGGGCCGATCGTGAACGTCGACGAAGTCTCGGCGCCGTTTGGGAATACGCGACGTTTAATCACGACCTGCGATGTGAACAACGACGCCAGGCGTGCCCACAGTTGTGTGCAACCAGGGGGTTCGGCCTGCAAGGACGCGGACGGCAAATTCGTGCACGAAGCGGTGTGGCGTTATCTGTTCACGCACCCGATCAACCAGACAGGCGAGGCGGTCCCGATGGACCCCGGGTGCAACAAGGAACAACGATAATCCCGCACTCCTCGCATCGATAAACCACGAATATGGGGAACCCTGCATGACCGCCCTGCGTTTTGCCATTTTGCTCTGCCTGTGTTTCCCCGCTCCGTTAATGGGTGCGGAAATCCGGGAGATTCCGATCGGCATGGACGGCGCGGGGGCGATACTGAAGGCCCGCGTCGCCGAGGATGCTTTTACCGATCAGGGCTTAAGGCAACGAATCGTGCTGATTGGCCCAAGTTCCCGAGAATGGCAACAGGCGTGCGCGGCTGTGTGCGAGGAATGGGAACTCCGCCCGGGAGCGCGGGGGACGACTGCGGGAAAAATTAGTCTTTCGGCGGTATTCGTCTCTTCCGCGCTGTTGGAGAGTCCGACCGCGACTTTTCCGCCCACGGGAACGTTTTACAGCGACAAGGCACAAGTAGAAGCCCAGTATCTCTGGCGGTGGCTGAGCCAGTTCGGCCCCGATCTGGTGATTATTGTACAAGGTGGCAAGGGGGAGCAGCTGCTGGTGCCCGATGTCAGGCTACCTCAATTCGAGGCGTTGCGAGCAAAGTCCGCGAATTCCCCACCCGCAGCCAGCCTGGCAAGAGCACTGGCGGACGGGCAAGCAATTGAAACAGGCGCAATCCCGGCCGTTGTCCTGGAAACTTCGCCGGAGCACCTGAGTCAACAAGTCCGGTCGGTACTGAGGGCGGTCTCGACGATCCCCTCCCCTGCCCGGTCGGAACTGGAACGTCGGCGTCAGCGTTCCGCAGTCGAGCTGACCGAGGAGTTGAGCCAGACGTACGGGAAAAACCTGGATTCCGTGGTGTATATTCCAGCGGTTGCCATAATGGCGCGGGTGCGTCTGGGAGCACAACAAGGGGAAACGAAAACCCTGCGAGACGTGGAACGGATTGTGGCCCCTTATGTAGAGAAACAAAAGCCTTCCTTGCCGGAGAAACCGAGTTCCAGTCATCTCTCCGGTCACCTGATTTTTGCGGAACTGGCCAAGGCGACGAACGACGCGCGTTATGTGAATAAGGTGCGCGAGGCGGCCGATCTGGGATTTGACGGACAAGGTCGACCGCTCGAGGCGATGCCGTTTCATACGGAGATGAGTGACTCCGTTTTCATGGGGTGCCCGATCCTGGCTGCGGCAGGTCGATTGACGGGAGAACGCAAGTATTACGGAATGATGCTGCGTCATCTGCGTTTCATGCAGAAGCTCTGTCTGCGTGAAGATGGGTTATATCGCCATTCACCCCTGGACGAAGCCGCCTGGGGGCGTGGGAACGGGTTCCCGGCCCTGGGGCTGGCCTTGTGCCTGGAATACCTGCCAGCCGAGGCAGCGGAACGAGCGGAGGTGCAACGTGCCTTTCAGGCCCATATGCAGGCCCTGATTCCGTATCAGGATGCGAGCGGTATGTGGCACCAGGTGGTTGATCATCCGGAATCGTATCGTGAGTTTTCGTGTACCTGCATGATTACGTACGCGATGGCGCGAGGGATTCGCGAGGGCTGGCTGGACCGAGCGACGTATGCCCCCGTTATCGCGCGTTCTTGGCCCGCGATTCGCCAGCGAGTCGGCCCGCAGGGTACGATTGTGGATATCTGCACGGGGACGGGCAAACAGCGAAGTCTGCAGGACTATTTCCACCGCACGGCGATTCTGGGGCGAGACGACCGAGGCGGAGCCATGGCGATGCTGGTGGCGACGGAAATGGCCCTCCACTAAGGCCGATTCCGGGTGAATAGCCGTGGAAATAGCAGTCGGAATTGGTCAGGGAGACATTACTGGCGTGTGGATCGCGTCGGTTGATAGCGTTTTCGGTAGGCCAATGGGGCCAAGCCGGTCGACTCCTTGAACTGCCTGCTGAAATGGCTCTGGTCGTAGAACCCGCAATCGGCGGCAATCTTGGCCAGGCTGTAATCGCTGGTTTCGAGCAGTCTTCTGGCAACGCCGATGCGGATTTCCCGCAAGTACCGTATCGGGGAAATTCCGAAGAGGCGTGAGAATTCCCGTTGCAACTGGCTGGTGGAGAGTCCCACGTGGGCGGCCATGTCGCTGACTTCCATCGGCTCGCAAAAGCGTTCCGTGACAAACTCTACGACTTTCAGCAGCCGGGAATATCCCGTTGCGGCCGCCACGGAATGCTCGTAGGGCCGCTTGATGCCCGCCAGGCCACAGATCTCCCCCGCCAGATTGCGCAGTGGGATTTTGTTACACAGATACCACCGGGGAAAGCCATCCCCCCCGGGCACCAGCCAGACTTGATCGAGCAGCGGGCTCCCGCTGGCCAGAACGCGGTGATCTTCTTCGACATACTGGCTGGCAATCGCCGGGGGGAAGAAGTCAAAATCGTTTTTCCCGACGACCTCCCTTTCACACGCCACTCCCAGAATCTGGCAGGCAAAGCGATTCACCCGGAGAAACTTCCCCTCCCGGTCTTTCACGTACAAATAGACATTCGGGAGAAATTCAAACAATTCCAGCAACATAAGCGGCGATTCCAGATCCTGGAAGAACGCGTGCTGCCGCTGTTCGCATGACGTTTCGAGACTTGCCATGCAGCAAACATACAAAAAGCAGACGGGACTCACAAGAGGGGGCTACGAGAAGCTACCCGGGCCAGAGAGATCGAGTAGCCCCTTCGAGGTACCCTATAAAGTCTGCCAGGCAAGCAGTTCACTGGAGGCGAGCACGGCCTGCTGCACGGCAAGATCGTGCGAATGAGAATAGGGAAACGGGATTTCGCCGCGAACCACGCGTGCCAATTCCATCCAGGCACCGTGGTAACGGCCTGCCGAGGGAGCGAGATTCACCAGTTGAGCTCCCTTGCGGAAATTGCCGCGGGGGGCTTCGAGAGTCAATTCGAGTACCGGGGGCTCCAAAGGACGAATCGCAACGGTCCCCTGGTCGCCACACACGACAAACTGTCGGCGCCGTCCCCCGTCGACTTCCTGCAAGCTGCTGCGAATCGTGGCCGTCGCCCGGGGATATTCAAAGACGGCCAGCATGTTGTCGAGCAGCGGGTCGCCCGACAGAGTGCCACGGTTGAAGGGGACGACGTTATCCGGCGTGCCCAGGAGGTGAAACAAGGGATCGATCAGGTGGCATCCCAGTTCGAACATCGATCCTCCGGGATATTCGGCCAGTTGGCTTCGCTCGGCGGGGCCGATCTTTTTACTCATGACACCGTGTACTTCGAAGATGTTTCCCAACCATCCCTCGCGAGCAATCTCGAACAGAAACTGAAACCCGGGATTATAGCGGAACATGTACCCCATCTGGATGACACGTTTTTTCCCCTCGGCGAGGCGATGTAGCGCAACTAGTTCCTCGTAGGATTCACCCGCAGGTTTATCAAGATGGATATGTAAGCCAGCTTCAAGACAAATGCGAGCGGTGCGAAGCAAGTCGCGCACTTCGGTCTCGACGGCGACAACCTGTAACCCCGGAGTGCCGAGGAGTTGGTCGAGCGTTAATCGTGGCACATCGCGATAGGTCGGCTGCTGCGCGATCCGGGCGTATTGCTGATCATCGGGTTCCACCACGCCAACCACCTCGTACAGGTCGGAAAGCTGTCGAGCCGTGCTGAGTTGCCCACCCGCATGGGCGTGCTTCGTGCCGATTTGCCCCATTTTGATGCGTTCCGCCGGGGATCTGGCATACGTTGTCGTAACGGTGCAGGCGGTTGCGGTGGCACACGCCTGGAGGAACTGGCGTCTTTGCATGGGGGACTCCACGGACGGCTAGGGCGGCTGAGAATCTGCACCCAGCTTATCCCGAAGCCTGCCTGGCCCGCAATGCGACCGAGGAGATCATCGGATCAGGACCGGGGAGTCAATACTTCGCGGAGGCGCAAGAAAAAAGGTGGTGCAGCAATCTGACCGGGAGTTCCTTCCGCAAAGAGTCTTGCCGGAAAGAAGCAGATTCGGGTCGGGAATCGTCGGCGGTTGCCGCGGGAAGGCAAAAAACCGAAGGAATCCCGGTCAGATTGGAGGAGCTGCACACACCTGTGAAAAAATCAGGCCACTGCGTAATCAGGCCACGCATCCCCGCGTTTTACGCCTGGATAGATGACTGACAGGCTCTTCTTCTTCGACTAACTCCGCGCGACGGCATTCGGTCGTGGCCAACTCGACTGCTTTCACTCTTCCGCCGCGAGATTCCGATCGGGGTTCCTGTTCACCGGGCTCGAGAGAATCCGTGCTTTCGTAGTGCCGCGTCAGCTTTTCATCGAGTTCGCCACGCATCACCCGGACATGGCTGGGGGCATCAATCCCCAGCTTGACGGTGCCGGGGCCGGTACGTATCACCTTGATAACAATATTGTCGCCAATTTGGATCAGTTGTGACTTTTTGCGAGTGAGGACTAACATCGTTCGTCTCCTTTTCGATGGCCTGATTGGCCTGTTGTGAAATTCGTCTCTCGTCAGACTCAGAAAGTGTCTCAGGCTTTCTGAATTAACCGGCTTGGCGAAGTGCCTTGCCGATGATGATTTTGTGTAATGCAGTCGGCGTGCCAAACCCCGCGAAGCCCACCGCCTTGACTACACATAACGCCTCATCCACTTTCGCATCAATAAGTTACGGCGTCAGGAAATTTTTAAGACGTTTCGGCAGAGCCGTTTCGCGGGTGTACCTTTTACAATAGGAGTGGGGCAATTGCAGAAACGGCACGTGGAGGGCCGACTTGATGTAAATCCAGCAATTCCGGCCCTTGCGGGCGAATTCCATGCGGATTCTGACTTGATAAATTTCGAAGAGGGTCTATATTTGCGTTTTTCCGAAGGAAGGAACGTCTCGCCCGCAGGAATCGGGGCAAAATTACCGCGAAGGATGTTAACATGAGTACACACAAAAAATGCAAACACGCCAAACGTGATCGTCTGATTGCGTTGTACGGCGACAACAAACCAGCTGTGGGCAATAGCCTGTGCGAGCGTGGTAAACCCAAATACCTGGGTGGTAACGGTCGCAAAACGACGGGCATCACCAAACGGTACTTCCGCAAGAATCTGCAGCGGGTTCGCCTGATGGAAGATGGCAAGGTTGTCCGCCGCTGGGTACCCGTCAGCATGATTCGTGCGGGCATGATTCAGAAGCCCATCGTGCGCGAGCCTTTCACCCTTCCGGAAGTCGAGGGGTGATGCTGTTCGGCATTTCTTAAGTTTGCAGGCAGTCCCACGACTGCCTGCTGTCGTTTCCAGATCTAGTGACAGCAACAGAGCCCATGTCTCACCTGACCCCCGACGATGTCCGCAAAGTAGCCGAACTGGCTCAATTGGAGATAGCACCGGGAGCCCTGGAGGCGGTAGCTACCCAACTGAGCAGCATTCTGGACTATGTCGAAATCCTGGGCGAAGTGAACACGGAAGGGGTCGAACCGCTGGCCCATCCCCTCGAGTTGGTCAACGTTTTCCGGGAAGATGAGCCGACGGAGATGTTGCCGCGCGAACTCGCCCTGAAAAATGCCCCCAAAACCGACGGGAAATACTTTATTGTTCCCGCCATTCTGGAAGGTGGGGAATAGGTTTCCCGCGATTGACCAGGGTTTTCCGTCTGGGTCATCAAGCAGGATTGCAGGCTTCGACGAATTAGCCGCGACCGCGACTCCGAGCCACACACGCCAGCATCGAGTGACGGCAGACGGATTCTTGAAAACCCGCGGGTAGCGCCCAAAGGCTCGGATACGCGGGACGCGACAACGGTGCGTGCGAAATTCCGCGATCATTCCGGCAAGCGGGACTCTTCCGTTATGGCAGGAAGAGTCCCCAAACGCCCTGCCGCGGGTCAGAATTCTCCTAGCACCTCATTTCCCGCGCGGGTGCCGAGTGCGTTATACAAGTTGGCATCTATATTCTCGCTGATGGCACGAACCGAGCCATCGCAGAGCGTGAATTGGCACATCCCCCGATGCGGCGCGGCGAGCCCCTTGTCGTCACCATCCAGCTCATTGGGGCGAAACTGGGTTTCGAACAGTACCATGTGACCATGGTCATCTTCGAGATCGTCTACGTCCCGAACCGCGCCCACCCAGGTGTTTTCGTACTTGGCGTGACCTCCCGGGGAGGGAGTAAGCGTGGGCAACGGCCCATTGTGCCTTTCTCCCAGTGCGAGGGTATTCGACAAGCCATCTACAATATCGCGAAAACGCGATCGGCTGTTGCGATAAAACACTCCCTGGCTTTGCAACGGCGTATCATCCAGGTTGACGCTGGCGTTTGCGGGGCCCCAGTTTGCCGCGTATGTAGCGGCGGCATATTGCTCAATTGGAGAGACGGTATCGTCGCGAACCACATAATTCCCATCCGAGAAGGGATCGGAGGGACACAGGAAGACCGTCAAGTGCTTTTCCCGCGTGACACGGTTGGCGGCATGAAACACGGGTACATTGAAGTTAAAGGACTCGTAGAGAGCAGATTGCTCAAGTTGGGGTAACAGCATGGCTCCCCAGCCGAACCCCATCTGGTTGGCATCCAGGGAAGCCCCAAAGGCATGGAGATACCCCGGGGGGAGAGTAGAAAAGGTGGCTTCGTAATTATGCAAGGCCAGTCCCAGTTGCTTGAGATTGTTCTTGCAGGCGGAACGACGAGCGGCCTCCCTGGCCTGTTGCACTGCGGGGAGCAACAAGGCAACGAGTACCGCAATAATTGCAATGACAACCAATAACTCGATCAGCGTAAAACCGGACGCCCGGTTCACGTTTTTAATTTTCGGAAACATTATCGACTCCAGAAAACAGGCAGGCCGTTGCGGCGTGCAAACATGCCCGCGGTGGGGGAACGTTTCTGAGCGGTCGAACCTGCCGTGACGCGCCGATGCCGCCACACCTGCCTGGATCACCGGATACATGCGCGGCACAATCGCGAATCACGCAGGGAATTTGCTCATGAAAATTCCTGCATGGGGAGGAGAAAGCAGAGGGTCACCGAAGCTCATACAAAGTTCGATGAGTGTCTTCTGGCCTGCGACTCTGGCGGAGGTAGCGTGGGGGCATCGCGATCTCGAGAATGATATCGCGTCTCCCCGGAAAACACCGAGCGCGTCCCGTGTTCGGTCGCCCCGGAGCCGGGCGGGATGATGGGAAGCAAACGTAACTCGATGACCCAACGGACGAATTGCCCCGTGGCAAGCGAGGGCCACAGTTCCACTTCCCGGGCGTGTTCGGTCTGATGGACCGAAGGCAAGCGGGCAGGACTTCGAGAATCGCCAACGCTCCGGGATGGATTCACGGCGATGCCGGCAGACGAGGGTTCGAGCGAGGAAAAGAAATCGGGGAGCGTCAGTTCCCACCCCAGAATCATCACGTGGACATGGCTGGCGTCGGAGTGTGAGTGGCGATGTTGGTTGCCGTGTGTATGTCCTGTCGCATGCGGGTGTGCATGGGAGTGAGCAGTATGCCCTCCCTCGTGCGTGTGCCTGAAAGCGGGGGTCGCCGAGAATGATGCCAGCAGCCACAGCAGAAGCGGGACGCTAAACAAGCGTGTGACTGTAGAGAGGACCGGCGGATTCATGCACGAATTCTACCGAATTCGCGGGTGGATTTCCTGTTTCCTGGTCAAATATCGGGGAACCTTCGTCAGAATTCCCGCGGACGGATCCCGGGGACTGGCATCCACCCCAAGGATTTTCTACCCTGTAGGCAGATTGCGAAGGCGGGACGCCTCGCGGAAAATCACTCGCTTGCATCGTTCGCAGTCGTTTTGCTAACGTCTCGTACTTACCGGTACGTCCGCGTGGAACGTATCAAAACCAGTCTATTAGTTGAACACTCTGGAGAACTGCTGATTATGTCCTCTGGCACGAAGTATGTGTACTTTTTTGGTGGTGGGAAATCGGAAGGTGATGCTTCCATGCGGAATCTGCTGGGGGGCAAGGGGGCCAACCTGGCGGAGATGAACAACATTGGCCTTCCCGTGCCGGCAGGATTCACGATCACCACGGAAGTCTGCACCTACTTCTACGACAACGACCGGACCTACCCGCCGGAACTGGTTTCGCAAGTCGAAGCGGCGTTGAAGCAGGTCGAGGAAACCATGGGGGCGGAGTTTGGTTCCCAGGAAAACCCGCTGCTGCTCTCCTGCCGATCCGGTGCCCGGGAATCGATGCCGGGGATGATGGATACCGTACTGAACATCGGCCTGAACGACGAAACCGTGGAAGTGCTGGCACGTAAGTCTGGCAATCCCCGGTTTGCCTGGGACAGTTACCGTCGCTTTATCCAGATGTACGGCGACGTGGTCATGGATGTGCGTCCGGAAACCAAGGAAGAGGAAGACGGATTCGAACTGATTCTGGAGCATGCCCGTAAAGAGGCCGGCGTGGGGTATGATTCCCAATTGAGCGTCGACCAGTTGAAAAACGTGGTGGCGCAATTCAAGAAACTGATTCGGGATAAAGCGGGCCGCGATTTCCCCACCGATGCGCGCGAGCAGGTATGGGGAGCAATTGGCGCGGTGTTCACAAGTTGGATGAACGACCGTGCGATTGTGTATCGGCGCCAGTATGGCATTCCTCACAACTGGGGGACTGCGGTAAACGTGCAGGCGATGGTCTTCGGAAACCTGGGGGACGATTGTGCCACGGGTGTCGGCCTGACCCGAGATTGCTCGATGGGACTTCCTGGATTCAACGGCGATTATCTGATCAACGCCCAAGGCGAAGACGTGGTGGCCGGAATTCGCACCCCCAAGCGGATCGAGCAGACGCTGGGCCAGGAAATGCCCGCCGCCTACGAGCAGTTATGCAACATCGGTAAGACGCTCGAACAGCATTACAAGGACGTGCAGGACATCGAATTCACTGTCCAGCAGGGGAAGGTGTGGATGCTGCAGACACGTAACGCCAAGCGTACAGGGTTTGCGGCGGTGCGGATTGCGGTGGACCTGGTTAACGAAGGCTTAATCCCCGCAGAGGTCGCCATTTCGAAGAAGCGGATTCCAGCCGACGACCTGAACCAACTCCTGCAACCGATTTTCGATCCGATCGCCAAGAAAAATGCAATCGAAAATGGAACGTATCTGGCGACCGGGATCAATGCGGGTCCCGGGGCGGCGACGGGGATTATCTGCTTCCATGCGGAAGACGCGGAATCACTGTACGCCAAGGACCCGAACATCCAACTGATTCTGGTACGCCGGGAAACCAGCCCGGAAGACTTGCGCGGGATGCGTATCGCCAAGGGGATTCTCACCGCGTTTGGCGGGGCCTCCTCGCATGCGGCCCTGGTAAGCCGGCAGATGGGCAAAACCTGCATCGTGGGTTGCTCCGATCTGGAAATCGATTATCACGCGGGGACCGTCTCCGTCGATGACAAGGTGCTGAAAACCGGTGACTGGATCAGTATCGATGGATTCACGGGTGAAGTGTTCGCGGGCAAGGTGGAAACCAAACCTTCCGAAATTATCGAAGTGCTGATCACCAAGACGAAGAAACCCGAGGAAGCAGAAACCTATCAGCGGTATGCCCAGTTGATGGAATGGGTCGACAAGACCCGCAAGCTGAAGGTCCGGGCCAACGCCGAACCCGATGATGCCGCCAAGGCTGTCGCTTTCGGAGCCGAAGGCGTGGGGCTGTGCCGCACCGAGCACATGTTCTTCAGCCATCTGGACGAAATTCGCGAAATGATTCTCGCCGAAACCAAGGCAGCGCGTGAGAAGGCCCTCGTTAAGCTGCTCCCCTTCCAGCGGGAAGACTTCGAAATTCTGTTCAAGGAAATGAACGGGCGACCGGTGACAATTCGCCTGCTGGATCCGCCGCTGCACGAGTTCCTGTCGGAACATCATCTGCACGAGCAACCAGACCTGGCACACAAACTGGCCGATATGATCAACTCCGGCAAGGAATTCATTTACCGCCGCGTCGAGGAGTTGAAGGAATCGAACCCGATGCTCGGACACCGCGGTTGCCGCTTGGGGATTGTGTACCCCGAAGTGACCGCGATGCAGGCCCGTGCCATTATGGAAGCGGCCTGCAACGTGAAGAAGGCCGGAATTGAGGTCCATCCGGAGATCATGATTCCGCTGGTCGGATTCAAGACGGAACTGGACAATCAGACGAAGGTTGTGCGCGACGTAGCAGCCCAGGTTCTGAAGGAACAGGGAGTTGAGATTGCCTACACCGTGGGTACGATGATCGAAATTCCCCGGGCGGCGATTCGGGCCGATCAAATCGCCCAAACCGCGGAGTTTTTCAGCTTCGGGACTAACGACTTGACTCAAACCACGCTCGGCATGAGCCGCGACGACTACGGGGGGTTCATCGGCTACTACCGTGAAAACGATATCATTCCCAACGATCCGTTCCAGACGATCGACCAGGATGGGGTCGGGGCGCTGATGAAAATTGGCGTCGATGGCGGGCGCAGCACCCGGGGCGATTTGAAGATCGGCATTTGCGGGGAGCACGGCGGCGATCCCGCTTCGGTCATTTTCTGCCACAAGCTGGGACTGGATTACGTGAGCTGTTCGCCCTTCCGGATTCCGATTGCCCGCCTGGCAGCCGCGCAAGCCGCGCTGGAAGACAAGTAATACTGCAACGCGAGTGATTTGTTGAAGAAAATCAGCCAGCCCGTGGAACAGTTCCGCGGGCTGGCTGTTTTATGTGCGGCGGGGAATACCGCGTTCAAGCCTGCCTGGCTTCGAGTTCTTCCCAGCGGGCGAACATCCTGGCCAGTTTGGCTTCGAGTTCCTGAAGCTGGGCAAACACCGCCTCGCGCGCGGGGGGAGCCGACTCGTAGAATTCCGGCTGACTGATCTTGTCGTGCAACTCGGCTTGTTCGAGTTCGAGTTTCTCGATTTGCGGAGGCAGTTTTTCCAGCTCGATTTGCTCCTTGTATGTCAGCGTAGCCCGGGCGGGCGCGCTCAACGCGGCGGAAGTTGCCTTGGCGGCTTTTTTCTCCTCGCGAGCCACCTGTTCCTCGCGCTGTTGTTGCTGGCGGGCGTAATCGTCATAGCCGCCGTCGTATTCGCGCACCACGCCGTCGCCCTCGAATGCCAGGATGCTGGTGGTGACATTGTCGAGAAACGCCCGGTCGTGACTGACCAGAAAGATGGTCCCGGCGTAATCGATCAGCAGTTCTTCCAGCAGTTCCATGGTTTCAGCGTCGAGGTCGTTCGTCGGTTCGTCGAGAACGAGTAGATTGGATTCCCGCTTGAGGAGACGAGCCAGCAGCATGCGGTTGCGTTCGCCTCCCGAGAGGTATCGCGCGGGGCGACGTGCCCGCTCGGGCGTGAACAGGAAATCCTGCAGGTAACCGTATATATGCTTTTGCTTGCCGTTGATGAGGAGCGTGGTCTGCCCTTCGCCAACATTTTCCACCACGGTTTTTTCCTCGTCGATCTGCTCGCGCAATTGATCGAAATAGAGGATGTTGAGTTTCGTTCCCTGACGAATCGTTCCGGAATCGGGGGGGAGTTGTCCCAGCAGGATTTTCAGCAGCGTCGATTTCCCGGCGCCATTGGGTCCGATCAAGCCGATTTTTTCGCCCCGGGTGACCAGCGTGGAAAAATCGCGGATGATGGGGCGATCTCCGTAGGAGAAGGAAACATGATTGGCTTCCAGCACGAGCTGCCCCGAGCGTTCGGATTCCTGGGCGAGCAACTTCACATTTCCCTGCCTGTCGCGGCGTTCGGCTCTTTCCCTGCGCAGTTGCTTGAGGGCACGGACACGGCCTTCATTGCGTGTACGGCGGGCCTTGATACCCTGGCGGATCCAGCGTTCCTCCTCGGCCAGTTTTTTATCAAACAGGGCATTCTGTTTTTCTTCCGCGTCGAGCCATTGCTGCTTGCGATCGAGGAAAGTCTGGTAATCACAGGCCCAGTCGAACACGCGGCCCCGATCGATTTCGAGAATGCGGGTCGCCAGGGCCTGGAGAAAAACGCGGTCGTGGGTGATGAAGATCAGGGTTCCCTCGTATCCCTTCAGGAAGTTTTCCAGCCAGCGGATGGATTCGATGTCGAGGTGGTTCGTCGGTTCGTCGAGGAGCAGGATCTCCGGTTGTTCCACCAGGGCCTGGGCCAGCAACACACGACGTTTCATGCCAGACGAGAGCGTGGCGAACTCGGTTTCCCCCGGCAGGCTCATGCGGCTGAGTATTTTTTCGACCTGATGCTGCGATTCCCAGTCTCCGCCGTGCTCCTCGTCTTGCGGGAGACATCCCCGGGCAACCACTTCGGCGACCGTGCCGACTGTATCTGCGGGAACCTCCTGCAGCAACCGGGCAACGCGCACGCCCTCCTGGCGGCGAAGTTGGCCGGAATCGGGCTGCAGTTCGCCCGCCAGGAGTTTCAACAGGGTTGATTTGCCCGCGCCATTGCGTCCGAGCAGTCCAATTTTTTCGCCGGGGCCAATTTCCAGATCGAGGGAATCGAGCAGCGGCGGATGTTCAAAAGTAAAAGAAACAGCCTTGAGGCTCAGCAGCGACATAATCTGGGGGTATCCATGGGGGAGAAATCAGGGGAGCAGACAGGTGACATTATCACGAGGAAATTTTTGTTCGCCAAGGGAATGGATGTTGACGGCCCAAACAAATCAGGGTAATTTGATGATTCGTGATATTTCAATACTGAGTTCTTCAGGACACGAGCAATCTCAAGGAAATTTCTCCATTCTATCCGGCACTGCCTAAGCAATGGGCAATTCTGCATAAATTTCTCGAACAACTGGTATTTCTCGCGAATTTATTGGATGCGATCCTTAACTCCAATTTTGAAGGGGGTGAAGACGTTTCGGCTAACTTTGGCCTGAAAAATCACGCAATTCCGCAGATCTCCGATTCCACTCGCGAACTTTGCAGGTTGCCATTCGAATGGAATGGTTTTTGCGATCTTTACTTGCCATTCAATGTGCATGCGTCATTGGCGGTCTCGCTGTGAGAAAAACTTATGGTTGTACTTCTCTCGTGAATCCATGTCCCTTCTTATTTCCATACCATCAGGAGAAAGCGTCATGAGAATGCAGAGACCAAAAACCCATCCCCGCGAGACGCCCCGGGCGTTCACGCTGATCGAACTTCTGGTGGTGATAGCAATCATCGCCATCCTGGTGGCTCTGCTGCTGCCAGCGGTGCAACAGGCACGCGAAGCGGCCCGCCGTTCAGCCTGCAAGAACAACCTGAAACAAATCGGCCTGGCACTGCACAATTACCACGATACGCACAACGTATTTCCATACAGTACCGCCCATGCCTCTTCGAATGCAGGAACCCCCTCGGGCACGAATGTGCTCAACCACTCCGGCTGGGTCTTGTTGCTGCCTTATATTGAACAGGGGGCATTATATGACCAATACAACTTTAGCTGGGCGACGGGTATTCGCAATGCCAGCGGAGGGACTGTTGCCGGTGGGACTGACCCCGCAATCAACACCAACCTGAATCTCTCTCGCAATCGCGTGGAAGTGTACCTGTGCCCCTCCGACAATGGAGGCAAGGTCTACACGGGGGCGGATGGGACTTACGGATGTGGGGTGGCCAATGCTTACCGTTCCAATTATGGCTTCAGCGTTAACTCCGGCAATGGGGGGACCTTCTGGGGAAGTTATGGCATTTCATCCCGAGCGATGTTTGGCCTCAACGCTTTTTGTCAAATGAAAGACATTGTGGACGGGACCTCAAATACGGTTGCCGTGGTTGAGACAACGCTGGAGGTCGACGATGGGAGAACGCAATCCTGGTCTTGTTCTTCGCACGTGGGACAAGGGATCAACCTCGCTGCCTCTCGCGGGATCAACAACTTCCTCTGCTGTTCCTGGCGAACACCGCCCAATGCGCAGTACCAATATGGCCGCAATGGAGAATGGGGCGAGCCTGGAAGCTTGCATCAGGGAGGGATTCAAATTCTGCTGGCTGACGGAGCCGTCCGGTTTCTCAGCGAGAACGTGAATGCAACCACCAGAACTTATTTGCAGAGAATATCCGATGGGCAGGTACTGGGAGAATTCTAATCCCCGTACACGCGAGGGATGCAAGAACGTACCTGCATCCCTCGCGGTACACAGAGGATCAATGTGGATCTGTACCTGATCGGAATTAGACTAAATACAAAGTAATGAAAAACAGGCGCTCGCCAATGCAAATCTATAATCCCTTTCCTGCTATGGGAAATTGTGTCTTCCTGGCCGCCGTACTTCAGTTGAGCGTGACTTTCTCGGGCTGCTCCTCTGGAGTCCAGAAGTATGTGCCAGAGAAACTCGTCCCCGTGACAGGAACGATATCAATCGATGGGACTCCGGTGGCTGGTGTCACCTTAAGTTTCATTCCTCAATCAGGCACGTCGGGCAAAGGTGGATATGCGGTGTCCGACGAATCAGGACATTTTATCGCCAAAGACTACTCTCACAGCGATGGTCTGGAACCGGGCAGCTATTATGTCACCTTCTCTCGGTTGCTGATGCCCGATGGAAAACCCATCCCCGAAGGTGCAAACGCAGCCGATGTGGGGGCAGTGGAATCCTTGCCCGAGAAATTAGCCAGGGTGCAGGAAGTACACAAGTATCAACTGACGGTCGAATCCACCCCGATTGAAGTGCCGTATGACATAAAATCGAAATGAGCATATGCTCCGACCACGTCACCCTGGAGTTTAGAGTCGACCTCACCGCCGCAGAAGTAGAATACAGAACGGAAATTCTTTAATTTTACACTTCAAATGCAGACTCATTCGCAAGTTCTTCAAACACTTTTGTTTTTCTAATTTTCAACCGAGGAGAATCCCATGAGAATGTTGACTCCAACATCCCGTCGCCACCCACAAGCATTCACTCTGATAGAGCTGCTGGTGGTGATAGCAATCATCGCCATCCTGGTGGCTCTGCTGCTGCCGGCAGTGCAACAGGCACGCGAAGCGGCCCGCCGTTCGGCCTGCAAGAACAACCTGAAACAAATCGGCCTGGCACTGCACAATTATCATGATACCTACAACGTGTTTCCCTACAGCACGTCGGCCGATGGAGCCGTTACGGGGACAGGAAACGGCAATACGACAAACAATACGGGATTTACGTTGAATCACCGTGGCTGGCTGGGTCTGCTTCCCTTCCTGGAACAAGCCGCGCTTTACGATCAGTTCAATCCCCTGTTCCCCACGGGAGCCTATCAGCGCACGACGGAATCCCCGGGAGCAGCCCCTCTGGTGCAGCCTGGCACAACCATTCAGACCAGCGGAAACGCCTTTGTTGTAAGCCGACGCCTGGCCAGTCTGCTCTGTCCGTCCGACAACGGCAATAAGCACTATACGGGGAACGATACGACCTACGGAATTTATTCGAATGGTTCCTCCGCAGGATTCCAGGGTGCCAAAACGAATTATGATTTCAGCGTGCAAAGATATAGCAGCAGCATCAGCATTTGGTCCACGACCGGATTGACAACCCGCCGGATGTTTGGCTTGTATTCCTCGTGCAATATGCGGGATATCACGGACGGAACCAGCAACACCGTGGCCGTGGCGGAGACGACTCTCGATGTCAAGAACGGCGTAGGCCAGACCTGGGGTTATTCGAAATGGGTCGGCAACGGCGTCGACCTGGCAGCACTTGCAATCAATGATTTTGGTGATTGTTGCTCCTGGACCACTCCCCCCTTCCAGAACCTGTCCAAAACCCAACTGCGAGATTGGGGCCTTGTTGGCAGCTTGCACAAAGGTGGAGCCCAGGTCTTGATGGGAGACGGTGCCGTGCGGTTCCTCAGCCAAAACATGAACGCGACAACACGGCAGCGTTTGGCTTATATTTCCGACGGGCAGGTTCTGGGAGAATTCTGATTCGCTGACTTTTCGATCTGCGACAGGTATACTATAAAAACGACAATGGGGCTGTTTAGCAGCCCCATTGTTTGTATATTTTCCTTACATTTCACGAAAGGCTTATATGATCGCGGTTTCAAGAGTTGGATCACGCAACGCGAGACGGATCGGTTTTACGCTGATAGAACTGCTGGTGGTGATAGCAATCATCGCCATCCTGGTGGCTCTGCTGCTGCCTGCGGTGCAGCAGGCGAGGGAGGCGGCCCGACGTTCGGCCTGCAAGAATAATCTCAAGCAACTGGGGCTGGCCCTGCACAATTATCACGACACGTACAACGTGTTCCCCTACAGCACGTCGGCCGATGGCTCGATTATCGCGGGGGGAGCTCAAACGACCACGACAACTGGTTTCACCCTGAACCATCGCGGCTTTCTGGGACTGTTGCCCTTCCTGGAACAATCCGCTTTGTTTGATCAGTTCAATCCGCTGTTTCCCACCGCGGAATATGTCCGCGCCGGGGCAGCTCCGTTGGTGCAGCCGGCGACGACAATTCAGACCAGTGGAAATGCCTTTGTGGTGAGTCGCTCGATCCCAGGATTACTTTGTCCCTCGGACAACGGCACCAAGTTCTATACAGGCAACACCATTAACTATGTGGTGTACAACAATGCGAATGCCGCAGGTTTTCCAGGCGCCAAGACGAGCTATGAATTTTCTGTCACACGATATAGCGATACAATTAACCTTTGGTCGAATATCGGCCTGACCACGCGCCGCATGTTTGGTGTTTCCTCGTCCTGCAACATGCGAGACATCACCGATGGAACCAGCAACACGGTTGCCATGCTTGAAACCACGCTGGACATCAAAGATGGCATCACGGGCACATGGGGTTACTCCAAATGGGTCGGTGGAGGAGTGGACTTCGCACTCACTGCGGGGATCAACAACTTCAGTGACTGCTGTCCCTGGTCGGTTCCACCCAATACGAATCTCTCCCGCACTCAGCTGTTTAGCTGGAGCTATCCTGGCAGTCTGCACAAAGGGGGCATGCAAGTGCTGTTGGGAGATGGTGCCGTCCGCTTTATCAGCCAGAACATAGATCTAGTTACGCGGCAGCGTCTGGCGTACATTGCCGATGGACAGGTTCTGGGCGAATACTAATTATCTGGCATTTAAATGATCTGCGGTCAGAACAATCACGATTCTGCCCGCAGATCAGATTCCTATCATTCGAAACCTCAACGTAATTCAATAAATAAAGAATACTATGACACCGAGAATATTCCACATGCAAAAGTCTCTTTGTTTTGCCGCGGCATTGTTGCTTTGCTGGACCGTGGGCTGCGGAGGATCCGGAGAACCTGAAACAGCCCTGGTGCCCGTGTCGGGGACTGTGCTGGCCGATGGCCAGCCGCTGGTTAACGCAATGGTAACTTTTGCTCCCTATGGAGAAGGCCAGGGACGCCCTGCGTATGGGGTCACCGACTCCGCGGGCAAGTATGAACTGAAATTCGTGGATGGTCGTCCCGGTTGTCCGGTTGGCAAGTTCCGTGTCTCGATTTCGAAATTTGCCCAGGCAGATGGGAGTCCGTTTCCTGCCAGCATGCCGGCCGAGGAACAAACCGCCGTGGGTAAGGAGCACATTCCCGCCAAGTACAGCAGCTATGATAAAACGGAACTCTGGACGGAAGTAACAGGCGATGGGGGAACCATTCCCTTCGAGATCAAGTTGAAGTAAGTCGAGAGCACTGGAATACTAGCCGCGAACGTGAGGGAGCCTGCCAGGGTTGAACCGATCTCGTTGCATTGCCCTCAACGCGATGTGGACTCCATATCGGGGGAGTGTTTTGCAAGATGATGCGTCCATGTGGCCCGCTTCCTGACGGGCGCCGCTAGTTGCGTCTTTCGAGCCGCACGTGCCTGCCGCCCATTCCTATTTCTTGCCGAGGCAATACAGGTATTCTTGGCGTTGCTCGTTTTCGCTGCTGGCGATGCGGGTATAGATGCGGCTGCCGCAGATGGCCGGGGTTGCGAAACATTCCTGTCCCAGTTGATTGCGTGCGAGCAACTCGAACTGTTGCGGCTTCGCCTCGAACACGAAGGTTTCGCCGGATTCATTGATGACATAGATCCGGGAGCCGACGAGTACGGGCGAGGAGGAGAAAGTCCCCTGCAGCCGTCCCTTCCAGATCTCCTCGCCTGTGGAGGCGTTCCAGCAGACGGCCACGCCGGCATCCATGATGCCGTACAGGTACCCCTCGTGAATCAGCATCGAAGGGACATAGACGCGGCTGCCGTTCTTCCAGACGAGTTCGCCCGAGCCATCGGCCCTGACCGCGGAGACGTGGTTTTCGGGGTAGCCTCCGGACGTGTAGATTAAGTCTCCATTAGTGAGCGTGGAGGTGACACATTCGGTGGTCGCGCCCGGGATTTCCCAAAATTTTTCGCCTGTCCGAGGATTCAAGCTGGTGACAAGATCGCAGCCGGTCATGAGGAGTTGTGTTTTTCCCGCGGCTTTCAGCAGAATGGGCGATGGGTAATTGGGGAGTTGCGGACGATCCACCTTCCAGACGATGTTGCCGGTCCGACGATCCAAGGCGGCAATGGCCCCCCCTGCCTTACTGTCGGCGGAGACAATGCAGAGTCCCTCGAAGATGGCGGGGGACGAACCATACCCCTGGTGTACGATGTAGTCGGCGACTCGCGTCTGCCAGAGTAGTTTGCCCTCGAGCGTGATCGCCGAGGTGAACATGGCCCCGTCGTGCAGAAAGTTGATAAACAGCCGGTGCCCATCGCAGGCGACGGTGGACGAGGCCTGGGTTCCGCGTGCATTTCTGGGCGGCGTGGGTGATCCTTGATGCACCAGGCAGGACCACAAGAGCTGTCCCGAGTCGCGATGGAGGGCAAGCACGGAACGTGTTTCGGCCTGTTCGTCGGCAGTAGCGAGGTAAACGGCGTTGGCCACAACGGTGGGTGATCCATGCCCCCGTCCCGGAATGGGAGTCTTCCAGAGGAGATTTTCGGTTTCACTCCAGGCGAGCGGTGGATTCTGCCCGGATTGAGCCTTACCATCGCGTGTCTGTCCCCGCCACCAGGGCCAGTCGTTAGGCTGGAACGGGCCAACGGGTTCGGCAGCGGAAATGTTCACCGCTGCTCCGGACAGCAGGCATAGCGTCAACCACAGTGCGAAACAACAACGGACGGAAGCGCGCATGGAAACCGTATCCTGTTCTGGGTGGGTAAAATTACGGTGCGGGACGCGAGTTCCGACAATGTGGAATGTTCCCTGCGAAAGTCACTGTCGCAGAATCCCGTTGAAAGATCAAACGGATGGGCCAGAATGTTCAGGGCCGCTCGGCTGGAGCCCGCGAAACCACTCGGCTGATACTTGCACGGTGGCGTTTCCCTCCGTATGTTGAGGGGGAGTTCAGCATTCTCGATGCGTAAAAGTGACAGGTCGTACGGGAACGAACAGGATGGACACCTCCTTGCTTGCGGACTATGTGCAGCGCGACGTAGTGCTGGACATGCAATCGATGTATGTCTGCCTGGGAAAGCTGATCGGAATAGATCACCGATACCTGGTGCTGGAGAATGCTGACATTCACGATTTGCGAGAAACCACAACCACACGCGAACGGTACGTGCTCGACTCGCGGTTGCATGGGATCCGAGCCAACCGTGCCCGCGCCCTGATTAACCGAGCCGAGGTTGTTTCGATTTCACTGATTGAGGATGTGATCGAATAATGCAGGCGTGGATACGGCAGAACGTGTTCACCGAAACCAACAATATTCACCTTTAAGGGAAACAGGTCGGAAAATGAAAAAGAAGATTTCCTGGGGATTGTTCGTGCTGTGCGCGGCCCTGGTATGCAATGTGCAAGCCGCTGAGGAATCCGGTTTTCAATCGTTGATGCCCATGGCTGGCAAACACCAGTGGGAAGAGACGGTGATTGTAACCCCGGAAGGGTATCTGGACGGAGATGGCTGTTACCTGGGACGTGAGTATGGCAATTTTATCCTCCGGTTCGATTTCAAAACGGAACCGGGAGCAAACAGCGGGATGGGGATACGCAGCGTGCGTGGCCAGAATGCGGCCTACAGCGGCATGGAAATTCAAGTGCTGGAAGACACGCACCCGAAATATGCGAATCTGGCGGATTGGCAATATCATGGTTCGGTATATGGGATCGTGGCCGCAAAACGGGGAGCCGCGAAGCCGGTGGGGGAATGGAATTCCCAGGAGATTATCGCGAATGGGGATCACATCAAGGTGACCGTGAATGGCGTGGTAATTGTGGATGCCCGGTTGTCGGAAGCGGCTCCGGAGGGCAAGACCATCGACGGGAAGGAACATCCCGGCTTGAATCGTCCGTCCGGCTTTTTACGACTGTGTGGCCATGGTGGTGGTGTTCAATTTCGCAATATCCGCATCAAGACACTTGAGTAGAGCCAGACTGCAGTAGACTTGTCTGTAACACATCGAGCAGTTTCATGCCTTCGCGTATGAATGGTCGAAGGTGAGCGTGTCGCTGAATCTCGGTACGTGTTGCCTTCAGGCCGTTGCAACGGTCCGAGTTGCTCACAGACGGACTCGAACCGCATGACCCACCTACGGTATAGCGATTCTGGCAGGTGGGCGGGGAAGGGATCGGTCCGGGCGTGCCGTGACTTTTGGAAATCCGGGCAAGGGATTTATCCGCGGTGGGCTGTGTATTCCGATGCGGATTCCAATAATTTCATGAAATACAATAAAACGAGACAAGGTTCGACGTAGTTTCTTCGGAAAATACTCGAAGCTTGGTTTTTTAGCGGAGCGTTTTCGTCGATGAAGATAAAACCCATTAAGAAGTTGCTGGTTGCGAACCGTGGCGAAATTGCCATTCGCATCTTTCGATCGGCCTCGGAACTGGGGATTCGCACGGTCGCGATATATTCCTACGAGGATCGATACGCCCTGCATCGATTCAAGGCGGACGAAGCGTATCAGATCGGGCGGGTGGGGGAACCTATCCGGACGTATCTGGATATTGAGTCGATCGTTGCCCAGGCTGTGGAATGTGGTGCCGATGCGATCCATCCGGGATATGGGTTTTTGTCGGAGAATCCCGAGTTGGCACGGGCTTGCGAGCAGGCGGGTATTGTGTTCGTCGGCCCCTCGATATCCTCGTTGGAGCGGTTGGGCGACAAAACGACCGCGCGTCTGCTGGCAGCGGAGGCGGGTGTGCCCGTGCTGGCGGGAAGCGGGGAAGCCATTCCGGATGCACAGACGGGTTTGCGGCAAGCCAAGCAGATGGGTTTTCCGGTGATTCTGAAAGCGGCCAAGGGGGGAGGCGGCCGTGGGATGCGCGTGGTGACTTCACCCGAGGAGTTCATCACGGCATTTGAATCGGCCCAACACGAATCGAAGACTGCGTTTGGCAGTTCGGACGTTTTCATCGAGAAATTTATCGAACGGGCGCGTCATATCGAAGTGCAGATATTGGGGGACAGTCATGGCAACCTGACGCATCTGTTCGAGCGAGACTGTTCCGTGCAGCGACGCCACCAGAAAGTGGTGGAGATGGCACCGGCACCTAATCTGTCCGCCGAGGCGCGACAAAAGTTGCTGGAGTCGGCCCTGGCGATCGGCAAGGTGGTGAATTACCTCGCCGCGGGGACGGTCGAGTTCCTGGTGGACGCCAAGACCGAAGCCGTGTACTTCATCGAAGTGAACCCTCGGATTCAAGTGGAGCATACCGTCACGGAAGAGGTGACGGGAGTGGATATCGTGAAGGCTCAAATTCTGGTTTCTTCGGGATATCGTCTGACGGACCCGGAGATAGCGATCGATCCCGAGAATCCGCCGCGTCCGATTGGATTTGCGATACAATGCCGCGTCACCACGGAAGATCCCGCCAACAAGTTCACGCCTGATTACGGCCGGGTCTCGCATTATCGGTCGGCGAACGGGATGGGGATTCGTCTGGATGCCGGTTCGGCATTTTCCGGAGCGGTGGTGAATCCGTTTTATGATTCGCTGCTGGTGAAGGTAACGGCACACGATCGCAGTTTCGCGGAGGCGGCTCGTCGGATGCTGCGTTGCCTGCATGAATTTCGCATCCGCGGCGTTAAGACAAACATTCCGTTCCTGACGAAAGTGGTGACACACCCCACGTTCCTATCGGGAGAATGCACGACCCGTTTCATCGATCAGACACCCGAATTGTTCGATTTTCCAGTGCGGAAGGACCGAGCGACGAAAATTCTGACGTATATTGGCGAGACTATCGTCAACGGCAATCCGCTCGTGAAGGATCGCCCGCGTGCAATCCGGCGGAGCGAGGCTCCCGTACCCGCCTATTCGTTAACGGAAAAACGCCCATTGGGAACCCGGGATAAATTCCTGGAGTTGGGGGCGGAGGATTTTTCACGGTGGATCTCCGCTCAACAGCGGTTGATGATCACGGATACGACGTTTCGAGACGCGCATCAATCGTTGCATGCCACCCGCTTTCGCACGCGCGATCTGCTGAATATTGCCGAGGCGTATTCCTATTTGTGCCCGAACCTGTTTTCCCTGGAGATGTGGGGTGGCGCGACGTTCGATACCAGCATGCGTTTTCTGAAGGAATGCCCCTGGCAACGCCTGGCGGATATCCGTGAGAAGGCGCCGAACATCCTCACGCAAATGTTGCTGCGGGCTTCGAGCGCGGTGGGATATACGAATTATCCCGACAACGTAGTCGTGGCCTTCGTCAAGGAAGCTGCACAAACGGGGATGGATGTGTTTCGCATATTCGATGCGTTGAACTGGATCCCCAACATGCAGGTGGCGATGGAGGCAGTGATCGATTCGGGGATGATCTGTGAAGCCTCGATCTGTTATACGGGAGATATCCTGAATCCGAAACGGACGAAATACAATCTTGGCTATTATGTGAATCTTGCCAAGCAATTGGAGCAGATGGGAGCGCACATCCTGGCAATCAAGGACATGGCGGGGTTGTGCAAGCCGGATGCCGCCACGCTGCTGGTCAAGACATTGAAACAGGAGATCGGGATTCCGATTCACTTCCACACGCACGATACGGCAGGGATTCAGGCGGCCTCGATATTCAATGCGGCCATGGAGCATCTGGACATTGCCGATGCGGCGATGGCGCCGATGTCGGGAGGGACATCGCAGCCGAATTTGAACACCGTTGTGGGCGCGTTGCAATTTTCCGATCGCAACCCCGAACTTGACCTGGGCGCGCTGGACGACATTGCCACCTACTGGCGAGCCGTTCGTGAATATTATCTTCCCTTTGAAAGCGCGGTGTTGCCAGCCACATCGGATTTGTACCGACACGAAATGCCTGGTGGGCAATACACCAATTTGTACGAACAGGCCCGGGCGCTGGGGTTGTCCGATCGCTGGACCGAAGTGTGCGAAATCTACGCGGAAGTGAACGAACTGTTCGGCGATATCGTGAAAGTCACGCCAACTTCGAAGTCCGTGGGAGACATGGCCCTGTTCATGGTGGCGAATGATTTGAAGCCCGCGGACATATTAGATGAAAGCCGGGAACTGGCCTTCCCCGCATCCGTGATTGACCTGATCGGCGGCATGATGGGACAACCTCCCGGTGGTTTTCCAGAGCGGATTAAACATGTGATTCTCAAGGGGAAGCCTTGCCTGACGGAAAGACCGGGGTCCACGCTCCCTCCAGCCGATTTTCAGAAGGCAGCGGCGGACGTCAAAAAAATGGTCGGCCGAGAACCTCATCCGCGCGAAGTGCTCTCGTATTTGTTGTATCCGAAGGTGTTTGCGGATTTTTCGAAGGACCAGCAGAAGTATTCGGATCTAAGTCGGCTGCCAACATCCGTTTTTTTCGGCGGTCAGGAACCAGGCGAGGAAATCGCCGTCGAAATCGAGAAGGGCAAGACGCTGATCATCAAATATCTGACGGTCTCCGAACCCCATAACGATGGGACGCGGACGGTCTTCTTCGAGCTGAACGGTCAGCCTCGGGATGTCACGATCATCGATCATTCCCTGGCTACGGAATCGCTGTCGGCCCTGAAGGCGGATCCGACCAATCCCAAGCACGTGGGCGCCAGCATGCCTGGCATGGTGGTGGCGATCGCAGTCAAGGCAGGAGATTCCGTGAAAAAGGGGCAGAAACTGTTCAGCCTGGAGGCCATGAAAATGGAAAGCACCATCAACGCGGAAGCGGCAGGCACCGTAGCCCAGGTGCACATTAAGCCTGGTAATCAGGTCAACACGGGCGACCTGGTGATCACCTTTGAATAGGCTTCGCGGCAGAGAGAGGTTCTCGTCATCGCAGTGTTCCTGGAGCGAGGCTTGTCGGTTTTGTGACCGGAGACAGGGCCCGCCTGTATTGAGTGATTGTGGAAAAGCTGGAAGGGGAAGTTCCCTCCTGGCTGTCGGGGATTCGGCATCCGCTTCCGTAGAGTTCTAATTATTACGAAGAGGCAGAGCATGTCACACGGCAATTCCCCGTCCAAGTCGGTGGCCGGCAATATCAAGTTCTGCGGTATTCTGACGATACTGCTGGGGGTGGTTTCCTTGCTGACCCCGTTGCTGGTTGGCATGTCGATCGTGGTATTCGTGGGGATCCTGGTCCTTCTGGCTGGTCTGTTTCGCTTGATCGGCGCGCTGGCATTTTACAAGCTGGAACAGGGATTGATTTCGTTGCTTCTGGGAGGCTTGACGCTGGTCTGCGGATTGATCATGGTCACGGACCCCCTGTTTGCCTCGGGAGTGATAACCGTGGTGCTGGTGATTTACCTGCTGCTGGATGGAATGCTGGAAGTGGGGGGCGCTCTACAGATTCGCCCATCTCCCGGATGGGGTTGGATGCTGTTCGGTGGGGCCATCTCCCTGTTGCTGGGAATATTGTTGTGGAGTCAGTATCCGCTCTCGGGCGCGCTGGCCATCGGCATACTGTTTGGGCTAAAAATGCTGTTGATCGGAACCCTGATGCTTGCCCTGGGAAAACGCGTCACATTTCTACAAGAGCAGCGACGTCCGGAGGAATGACCACAAGAAACCGCCCCGAACACGTTCCGCATATCGCGTGTCCATCAAGCCAGAACCACCCCTGAAATCCCCGCGGAAAATTCCCAGCCTGAATTCAGCATTTTCCGTCATCAGCAACGTCCACGGCGTATGTGCTGGCCCCTGGCAATTCCGCACAACAGGGTCGTACGCAGTTTAAGTCGAAGCGAATCCCCTGAATATCATGTCCCAAACTCCGCCAGAGCCCGCTGTGTCGCCCCGGTCAACCGAGTATTTTCGGGATAGCTACCGCCGTGGCGCGATGGCTGCGGTGCGAATCAGTGTGTTTCCCTTTGTCTTCGGGGTCCTGTTCATGACAGCCGCGCTGAGTCGTGGTTTCAGCGGGGAACAGGGGGTTGTGATGTCCGTCATCGTGTTTGCAGGATCGGTCCTGTTTGCGGGGATGGAAATCTGGAATGAACCGCTGCCCTACTTGGCCTTGGCCGTGACGGCACTCTCGGTGGGAAGCCGTCACGTACTGATGGGTTTGACGCTGCCCGGCGTGTTTGGGCGTTCCGTCAGCCGTCCTCCGTTGCTCACACTGTTTTTTCTGACGGACCTGAACTGGCTGTTGACGACGAAGGCCGAGGATGCAAGGAATCGATTTGGCTACTTTCTGGGATGCTCGACGGTAGTCTACTCGAGTTGGGTCTTGGGAACCGTGATGGGCTGGGGCATGGCGAGCCTGATCGATGACGTCACGCTGCACGCGACGCGTTCGATGGGGGCGATCTTCATGGCCTTGCTGATCATCATGCTGTCGCGGGGTTTTCGGGGCTCGCGCTGGCCTTGGCTGCTGGCGGGAGTGGCATCGGCGCTGACCTCGCTCTACTCTCAGAAACTTGCGATATTGGCGGGGGTGCTCGTTGGTGCCCTATTCGCGGGTCTCACCACGGGAGAGAACGATGCCCAGTGAGACCGCAACCTGGATGGGCATCGGTGTATTGGCGCTGGCGACTTACCTTACGCGCATTGCAGGATATCTGCTGGGAACGCGAATACGCGAAGGTTCGCGAACGTATCGCATCATCCAGACGTTGCCCGGGTGCGCCATTTCGGCAGTGCTGGCCCCTTCACTGATCAACGGCAGCTTTCTGGAAACCTCCGCGATCTGCTCGGCCGCGGTGTTTTTTTATTTCACGGGACGGATTCTCAGTGCTCTTTCGGTGGGGCTGCTGATTTCCATACTGGGGACCCATTGGCTGTTGGGTTGAGAGAGCCCGTTCAGGCAGCATTTTTATCCTGTTCGCAGCGAAAAGCGTGCTCCGCGAAGGTTTCCGTGGCGGAACGTCCCGATTTTCCTCGCACCCCCAGCAACGTGAGCAGCCTGCGCCGCCCCTCGCGAAAGGGGACGGCCACCAGCCGATGCGCACGAATCCACCAGGGGCGTTTGTTGATATCCGCCAGCCCCAGGGATTCCAGTTGATCGGGCCTCAATCGCTTCACATGCTTTGACAGATGATACAGGTCGGATTTCTGCAGCAACCGCAGCACCTGGCGAGAGATCGGCCAGAACAGGCTGCGTTGGCTGGCGAAATAACAGATCTGAAAATCGATGAGGTACGGCTTGCCGTCTTCGCCCACCAGAATATTTTCCCGCTTGTGCAGATCGACATAGGCAAAGCCGCGAGCGTGAACCGCTTGCAGTGTCCGCAGCAACTCGGGAAAGAAGGCATCATTGACCTGTTCGCTGGCCCCCAGGGGGTGCCCGGGCATGAATTCGTGGGCTACTGCGTTGGGCCAGTGCATGCCAGCCACCCGTACTGGTCCGCAGCCTCGAATAATCCCGGAGACATCCGCCAGACGGGTATATGCAAACCCTTCCCGGTGAGCCAGGAAACGTCCCAGCCAGGAGGTGGAAATCAGACCGATCGGTTGCTTTCGATTGAATTTACAAACCACGCCAAAACGCGGCCCTGAGTACATCGCAGTGGCAGCCCAGGAGTCGTGTTTGTAGATGTCGTAGCGATGAAAAACTTCGCCGTCGATGTAGACTTCCTCGGGGGGATCGTGCGCCCCCAGGGCACGCAAAACAGCGGGCCGGGCTTTAACGGAACGTTCCATCGCGGGGTCCTGAGAGATGAGGGTGCCGGGTATTCAAGTGGAGACGACAGTGAGACCGATTGCGTAGAGGACAATAGCACACGAGACAAATTTAGGTACAGCCCAACTCGGGACAGATGATTTACAGCCACACAGAATTGCAACTTTTACACAAGGCCAAACAAAGCCGAGACGAACCATTAGCAGGAAGCCGATTTGGTTCCATCATCCTGCAGTGCCCCCAGGGGATACGACTCACGTTTGCGTGGTAAGTGGCCCCGGAAAACGATTCAGCAGTTCCGCAAAATAGGGCTGATAGCGAGCTGTCATCGGAGCCTGCAGCGTCATTTCAACGATGGGAGGGCCAGCCCAGGTACTCTCCGTGACGCCACCGGATAGTTTCGCCTCCGCCGTGATCAGACTGGAGATATTCTCCAGCAGGACATGTCCGTCGGCTTTCCAGACAATTTCCGGTTCGGTTTCGAGTCCCCCTACACGCATCAGCCAGGTTCCCTGAACGGCGACCACCAGGCAATAGGATTCGTCGGGAATTTCCGGAGGCGAAGGTCCGGTGGCGAATCTGACGTTCACCCGCGGAAACAGATCGACGAGATCGGCGAATTGCAGTTGCCCTTCCTGTTGCAGGAAAGCCAGACCGCGTGCGCAATCTCGACAAGCCTCACGAGCCAACCTGGCATGTGCGTGGGCGGAGACTGGAATTTGAGAGGCAGCGACGTGCCGATATGCATCGAGTATTCGCGTGGCCCACTGCTCGAATGGGCGGCGATAATACAAACCCGTTTCCAGCAGCACTTGCTCTGCTTCCGTCGACAGAGGTGCACGTTCCGCATTCAAGCGACATAATGTTTCCAGAAAGGGCTCGACTCGCGAGTCGTTCGGCTCCAGATCGGGTGGAATTAATTCCACAAACGGTTGTTCCGTGAGTTCGGCGATGGCCCCCGCGAGCATGCCGCGATAGGTCTCCGGATTTGCGTGCAGCCCCAAGGTGTGGAACAGCGCGAATTTTTCCACCTGCTCCGCCAGTCGATCCGCCGGGATCGATTTCAGTTCTTTCAAGAACGCCAGAAGAAAATTCAGGATCTGGCGATCGCGTGAGGCTTGCTGTCCCTCGCCGCGATTCGGTTTTTCACCCTGCAGGGAAAGATGAAGCCCCAGATGATCCTGCACCCCCTGCTGCCATTTTCCCGCCTGTGGCGAGACGCGACCGTGCAAGACTTCCCGGTAGGCCAATTCCAGTCGTTCCACAATTTGAATCCGTTCCTGTTCGGTGAGCAGGTCAGGATGAGTCTGCCGCCGGTCCAGCAATTTCCCGGCGGCAAGGCAGCGGTAGGCACAGAGGCGATCGTATTCATTGCGGAGTTGCAGCCCCCCCAGTTCGCGAAGGGCGTATTGCAGGCTATCGCGGGAAGCGGGAAAGGCGGCCTGCATGTGTGTCAGTTCCACCGCGTAGCACCAGTTCGCGTCGCGATAGCGAAAGTCTCCCCCATAAATAGCAGCCACTTCGTAACCCACGACACGCACCAGGCTCTGCAGCAAACCTATCGCCTGGCGATCGATCACATGCGTGGCCAGTTTTTTCGCCCCGATTTTTCCGAGTTCGGTTGCCCCCCACACCAGTCCCAGCGCGATGGGATTCGTACTGGTAACCATGCGCCCGAAATAAAGCCCCTTGGAGGCCCAGTCCAGATACGGGGATGCCTTGCGATAGGCTCCATAGGTGCTGATTGCCTGCCGGATTGTCTCGTAGGTTTTCTGGATATTGTAGGATTTCAGATCCAGCGGCAACTGATCCATCACGACCAGCAGATGCAGTCCGATGCGATTCAATGCCCGCGCCAACTGTTCCGGCGTGGTGTTGAGCAACGGCTGTTGCAACTCCGGCTGAAACACGCGGGCGATGCGAGACGCGAGATCCAGCAGGTCATCGCGCAGCATCAGGGGTTGAAAACGCCCCTCAAGGGCATAATTGTTGCCTCGAATTTTTTCGTAAATCAGCTCGGCCTGGGCATCAAGTATTTCCCGGACCTGTTGATCTTCCCGCGACCGTTGCCGCGTGGCCGGAGTATGCTCGGCTCCCTGGCGGTAAATTCGCTGATCGGGAAATTGATTTCCCGTCTGGAAATCGAGCATGACGGGATAATCCATCCACTCGTGAATGGCGCGGAAGCGATCGGCAAGTTTACGTTCCTGCAGATCGATTCTGGCGGCAACGGCTTCCAGTTCGCTTTCCAGCGCCTGCCGGGTGGCCTCCAGCGAACCGGCGTGCGTGATCTCCTTGCGAGGGGACCAGTGACGCAGTTTGGCATATCCGGCAAGTAGTGTCAGGGTTGCGGCTTGCAGCAGCAGGAGAATTCCCAGCAGAATTGGACGAACGGGACGCGACAAGTAAACCAGTTCCGAGAATTCCAGGTAGAACAACGCCAGTGTCGCGCACAGTGTCAGACCAACGGTGAACAGCAGGCCTCGAAACAGCATGAGCAAGTCATTCCTCGGCGAATGGGGCGTAGTCCTGCAGCCCGGGAAGGCAAACGGATGTCGCGAGTCGAACCGAATTCCCGAACTCCTCGTTCCTGATCAAGTTCTTATGCCCGTACATTACAACCTCAAGGACGGAATTGGTAGAGTGTATTTTCATGGGAAGACGTTTCCCCCGACTTGCATACCTACCTTCCAAGGAGCCCGCGATGACACTTAAGAAAACATGTATCCTGCTGACCGTGACTTGCCTGCTGTGTGGACTGTCTGGCAATCCCTCGTTTGCCGCGGATGGCGTTGCCGTGGGAGATCCCGCGCCCCAGTTTTCGGCGAAGGATGACCAGGGGAAAACCTGGAAGTCCGAGGATCATGTCGGTAAGAAAATTCTCGTCGTGTATTTTTATCCCGCCGACCTGACGGGTGGCTGCACCAAGCAAGCCTGCGCGTTTCGCGATGACCTGCCCAAGTTTACCGAACAGGGAGTGGAAGTGATCGGCGTGAGTGGAGACACGGTGGAAAATCACCAGTTGTTCAAGAAGGCTCACGACCTGAACTTCACCCTGCTGGCAGATATCGAGGGAACCGTTGCCAAGGCATTTGGCGTCCCCTCGCGCGAAGGGGGCAGCATCCAGCGAACCGTAGACAACAAGGAATATACGCTGACCCGCGCCCTGACAACCGCACGTTGGACATTTGTCATCGACAAGTCCGGGAAGGTCGTGCACAAGAATACTTCGGTAAACGCAGCCGAGGATAGCCAGGCCGTGATGCAGGTACTGAAATCCCTGAATTGAGGCAGGCAGGTTGGTGGCACTCGAATCGTGCAAAGCCATTCCGTGGCGACGGAATGGCTTTTTCTCGCGTTTCGCCCGGGGGACTGGCCAAACGCCTGGGAGTTACACAGGTTTATTGAAACTCGACAAAGGTCTTGCCCGATGCACGCGCTAACGCTGGGAACCTTCATTTTTTTCACATCGCTGGTGGGCCTGCTGACGTGGCTGCTTACACGCAGGGACCGACATGATACGCTTTCGGGCTATTTTCTGGGGGGACGCACGCTCACCAGTGGCTACATTGCCGGGTCGCTGCTGCTGACGAATCTTTCCACGGAGCAACTCGTGGGGTTGAATGGAGCCGCCTTCAGCGATGGTTTGTGCGTGATGGCGTGGGAAGTGATCGCCGGAATGTCGCTGGTGGTGATGGCCCTGTTTTTTCTGCCAAGATATCTGAAGAGCGGCATCGCGACCATTCCCGAGTTTCTGGAACTTCGCTTTAACCATCACACCCGAGTAATCACATCGCTGATTTTCATCATCGCCTATACGGGAATCCTGCTGCCGATCGTGCTGTATTCGGGTGCCACGGGATTGAATTCCATTCTCGATATTCGAACATTGTTCGGTTTCCAGAATGAAACGGCGGCGTTGTGGTTCACGATCTGGCTGATCGGCATTCTGGGTTCGATTTACGCGATTTACGGAGGTTTGCGAACGGTTGCCGTTTCCGACACCTTGAACGGCTTCGGCCTGCTGGTGGGAGGCGTGTTAATAACGTGGTTTGCCTTTCAGAAGATCTCTCCGGAGGCCCCTTTCCAGGCATTGCCCCTGTTGTTTAGCGCGCACCCCGAAAAATTCAATTCACTGGGAAGCCCGCAGTCATCCGTACCCTTCAGTACGTTGTTTACGGGAGTGCTGTTGCTGAATTTGTTTTACTGGTGCACGAATCAGCAGATTATTCAACGCACCTTTGGTGCCTCGTCCCTGCGCGAGGGGCAGCAGGGAGTATTGCTGGCGGGCAGTTTGAAGGTGCTCGCCCCGATTATCCTGGTATTTCCGGGTATCGCGGCGTTTCACCTGTACGGCAATTACCGCGTGGACGGAAAACTGGAAGTGATTCGAGATGTGATTACCGAACCCGTTGCCTTAATTGGCAGGACTAGCGGTCCCGGCGTGCAAGAAACAGTCACGCTGTATGGGAAGATCGCTGGCGATTTACTGCAAACCACGGATGAAACGTTCGGGTCGCTTACCTCCGCCGAACTGGCGAACTTCGAAGGCCGGCACGTGATGCACGGAAACACGCCCCTCAACGTGCTCAAGGTGCTCCGCCAAGGGGACGTAGTCACGCAGCGCGGAACGGAACTGGCCGTGCATCGCGATGCCGCCAGTTCGGCTGCCCTTCCACTGATTGGTCCGCGGCGTCGCGATGTGGCATATGGTACACTCGTACGGGGAGTGCTGCCCCCGGTGCTGACGGGTTTTTTGGCGGCCGTCATCGTGGGAGCGATCTTAAGTTCCTTCAATTCCGCACTGAACAGTACGGCGACGTTGTTTAGCCTGGGCGTGTATCAATCGATGCTGCACCCGGATGCCAGCGAAACCCGGGTCATCAAGGCGGGCAAAATCTTTGGTACGATCATCGCGATAATCTCGATGACGGTCGCCCCCCTACTCGCGGGGCAGGACAGTCTGTTCGGGTATTTGCAGAAAATGAATGGTCTGTATTTTATTCCGATATTTTCCGTCGTGCTGATCGGGATCACGACTCGCCGGGTTCCCGCGTTTGCCGCAAATATCGCCTTGCTGCTGGGGTTTCTGGCAATTGCCGGGGGATATTTCGTGCCGGCACTCAAAGCTTATGTCAATGGTCTGCATGAATTTCATTTCCTGGGGGCGGTGTTTGCCAGCCTGATTGTCCTCATGCTGCTGCTGGGATATCTCAGTCCGCTGAAAAACGCCTGGGAACAGCAGGCCAGTGGGGACATCGACATGACCCCCTGGAAACTCGCCTGGCCGTTAGGCCTGTTATTGATTCTGCTGGTGCTCTCGGTATATATCCGATTCGCGGATTTATCCGTGCTCGGGGGAGGATAAGCGGGGGCTCCCATTGCTGGCAAATTGTCGGGCGTAAGTGAACCTCCCGTGGGAAATCCCCCTGGCGTGTTCCAGGCCATTCCATCGAGTTTGCCAGTTATGGATGACTGCGGAGATTCGGTCGTGGGGAAACAAGGACATATCATTCTTCAACTCATATCGAGATCGCATGTTTGTTGTGGATGAACTGATCCTGATTCTGGGAGTGCTGCTGTTCCTGGGAATCATATCGAATCTGCTGTCGTCTCGTCTGGGCGTGCCGGTTCTGGTCCTGTTTTTGATGCTGGGGATGCTAGCTGGCTCGGAGGGACTGGGGGGGATCGCATTCGAAGATTACCCCCTGGCACACGGGATCGGCTCGCTGGCTTTGGCCCTGATTCTGTTCGATGGCGGATTAAGTACCCGCATGGAATCCGTGTTATCGGCCTGGAAGCCTGCGTTGGCCCTGGCGACGGTGGGCGTTCTGATCACCGCGGGAGTGACGGGCATTGCCGCCGCCTGGATTTTGAATCTCTCCTGGCTGGAAGGGCTGCTTCTGGGAAGCATCGTGGGATCGACCGATGCGGCAGCCATCTTCACGATTATCCGCCACAGTGGCGCCAGACTTCCGGATCGGATCGCGTCGACACTGGAAGTCGAGAGCGGCACGAATGATCCGATGGCCATTTTTCTGACGATAGGCTGCATCGAATTGTTGGCGGGCCGCGTGACGTTGGGCTGGTCCTTGCTGATGCTGTTTGCCAGCCAAATGATTATCGGCCTGGTTGTGGGACTCGGCTTTGGAATTCTGGCGGTGTGGCTGGTGAACCGGATTCAACTGGGGGCGGCGGGATTGTACCCCGTCCTGGTGACTAGTTTCTGCCTGCTCACTTTTGGTCTGGCAGCATTCCTGGGCGGAAGCGGCTTTCTGGCGGTGTACCTGTGTGGCATGGTGCTGGGCAACCGGCGGCTCGTTTTTCAACGAGGCATTCTGATCTATCACGATGCGCTGGCCTGGCTGTCTCAAATTGCGATGTTCGTCCTGCTGGGACTGCTCAGTTTTCCGAGTCGACTGCTTGCAATCGGTTGGAAGGCATTGCTGATCGCGTTGATTCTGATTCTGCTGTCTCGTCCGGCGGCATGTCTGGTTTGTCTATTGCCATTTCGTATCGGCTGGCGTCCACTGATGTTGATCTCGTGGGTCGGCTTGAAGGGGGCTGTTCCCATCGTACTGGCAACGTTTCCCTTAATGCTGGGCTCCCCGAATGCTCCGCTGTTATTCGATGCCATTTTCTTCATCGTGGTCCTCTCCGCGCTGGTACAGGGATCCACCTTGCCTGCCGTGACCCGGTTCCTGCGACTCGACCAACCCCAGGAACCGGAACCGCCTCTCACATTGGAGCTCAGCGCGCTGCGGCAGGTCGAGGGGGACATCGTGGATTATTCGATTGGATCGGATTCTCGCGCGGCAGGCAAACTGGTGAAAAACCTGGCCCTGCCGGAAGGAGTGGTGATCGCGTTGCTTGTCCGAGGAGAACAGTTTCTGCCGCCCAAGGGGACCACACGGATTCTCGCGGGAGATCATGCCATCCTGGTATTAAGACCCGAAACCCGGCCCCTGGTGAACCAGATTTTTGCCCGCTCCGAGGAACAGCGAGGCACGATTCCCCCGGCGTTTGAATTTCCGTTGCGTGCGAACATTACCTGTGGCGAGCTAAGCGAGTTTTACGGCATCTTGCTGAATGTTGAACCAGAGACTACCCTGTCCCAACTCTTTCAGCAAAAACTGGCCCCCGAAAAACCTCGTCCGGGCGAATCGATACGGGTTGGTCCCCTGTTGCTTCACGTTCGTAGCGTGGACCAAAATCAGCAAATAGAAATGGTTGGAATGACCATCCTGTCCGCGGAGGAGATTCGCGCAGCCGAACGAAAACACGAAATCCAATAGGCAAAATTTCGAGAGCCATGTCCCTGGGAAGACTGTAGGGACTGCTATCTAATTGCCGTCAGGCCTGGGTGATTCGTCCGTCGTCCCTGGTTTGCGACAAAGACGCCTTCAGGCCACGTCCCTAATCGACAGATCGCGGCTGGGCAGTACTTCGTGGGAAGCAGGTTGTTCCTGCAGTAAGGGGGCGATGTAGCGTTCCACGAAGACGCGATTCATGCAACTGAAATGCCCACCATAATGCCAACTGCGTAACATCGACCAGTGATATCGGACTTCGCTAAAACGCTGCTCGATCAGCTGTCGATGTGTTTCCGTGGACTGCATAATACGGAAGCCACAATTCCCGGCGGATCGGCCAAAACGACGATCCATTGTCCCCACAAGCGTGGTTCCGACCCCCAGAAAATACCAGTCCAGTTGTGAGTGAAAATTCACGAGCCGCCCCGAGACCCGTTCCAAGGCGTGAGACAAGTCGAAATGCGGACTGATTGCAGGAGCTATCAACACGGCGTTTTGCACACATGTTTTCCGGGGCAGTTCCTCCAGGATGTAGGGAATCAAGGCTCCTCCACCGGAATGTCCTATCAAATTAACCGGTCGGAGAGGATGGCGTGATTGATAATCGACAATGAGTTCCGCCACGTGTGCCGCAGCCCGTCGGCATCGCCCTGTCAACCAGAGGTTGATAAAGGCGGGATTCCTCTTCAATGTCCAGTCATGCAGCTTAACCGCATACGGAATCCGGGCATCCAGCAGGCCCTGCACCAGCGAATGGTTTAATGAACTCACTCCCTCGATGCCCGGAAGCACGATAACCAAACCCCGTTCCCGCCGTTCCGCGGTATCGGATTCCAGCGGGCGAAGAAGTTTTTCCCCGAAAGGTGCCTTGAGATAGGAAAGCGTGGAATGGAAACCACGCATGAAACGAGAAAATTTCGTTGTAGAGGACCGCATTGTTCGTCTAATCACATTGCTGGGGAACTCGCACGCGGACACACAACGGGGTGTCCAGCCATTCATCCGACACGCACCGATCGATCCCTCGGGAGAAATTCCCTGCTTCACCAGACCGACCCGTTCGCCTCCTTGCTCGCTGCATCTGCCAGATAGTAGGCCCGGGCGGGCCATTTACAATGGAGAACAAACACTAATTGTTTGTTTCCGGAGCATCCGTTGCCGGTGTCTTGGTCTCGGGGCTGGTCCCGGAGTCCACGGATGGTTTTGCTTCCGGTGTTTGGAGTTCGGGCTTCGCCGCCTCTGGACTGGTCTTGTCCGCGGGCTTTCCGGGCTCTGCCGCAGGGGGAGTAGTCACCGGGGGAGTCTCGGCAGGAGTCGCCTCGGGCAACTCGATGACTGGCGAAATTGTCGATTGGAGAATTTCCTTCGAGTTGCCATCCTGAATAAACGCCACGACACGCAGTTTTCGTGGACCTTCCGGCAGCGAGGCAAAATTATAATTGCGATTTTTCTGGAAGGTTTCGACCTCCGCAATCAAACGTGCACGCAATTCCGGTATGGAGAGTTGCAGTTCTGTTTTGGCTTCCCCCTCTTGACCAGGAACGCCCTCGGTCCCTCCCGGCATATCGCGAACCACCATCTCATGCAGGCGAATTCCGTTCGGAGCGGCATAATGGATCTGCGGCTCGACCAGCAACAAATAAAGACGAAGATTCTTACGATCCTTCGACAGCGAGGTAGCGTGGGCCTGGATCCGCAACAGATCCCCCTCGAGTGCCGCATCCAGCTTGATTTCTATCAGGGACACCTGACTTAACAGACTGGCGACGTGCGGTTTCAGTTCCTGAAAATGTTGCTCGGCATGGACGACGTATCCCCCGATGGTATCCCAGGCGCGGCCATTGATAAACAACGCGGGAGTCCCCCGACCTCCATAAAAGCCGAAACGCGACTCACCCGAGGAATTTGTCAGGGGATCTGGTCCGGGAATGTGCTGATGGTAGCGGACCGCAATAATTTCTGGCGAGGGGAAGAGCTGTTCCAAACCTCCGATCGCCAGATCACCCGCCACGCACGGGGGGCACATCGCCCCGGTAAACAGTTCCAGCAGAGGCACGCGACGATTCGACTGGAGTTCCATTTGGGGCTTCTCCTCGCCCAGGAAGTAGAACACCTCCTGCCGATACACATCGTCCAGGTATTTCTCGAACGCCGCATCGTCTCCCGTGAACAACGCACGACTTTTTTGCAGCGGCGTGGTCGGCTCCTTGCTGATGGGATCTTCGATTTGCCCCACCATGCGACTCACGCCTGGCAGAACCGCCAGTTTGGTGTACAGTTTGCGAGCCTCGTCGACTTCCTGCTGCCGTTCATAATAATTCGCCAGCGCGACGATGGCATTGAAGTCGAACGGTTCACGTGCCAACAAATCTCGCAGCAATTGTTTTCCCTGCTCCTGGACATCCGCCGACTCCGCACCCAACAGATGGCGCCCCTGATACAGGTCCAGCCGGTTTTTCAATGGATCGGGTGATTCAGAGGACTCCTCCGCGGTGATCAGGCCCAGGTAATGCTCTGTGATCTCCCGATAATCCGGCTTGAAATCGATCTGGGCAATTACTTGAAATTGGGTATCCCTCGTCAACTCGGGAGTCCAGCGCTGCGCGGCCGTCACCATCTGATCTGCCAGTTCCCGAATTTTCTCCAAGGGCAGCTGCTCATTGACGGATGTCGCCAGCAGAATTTCGTAGGCATTGAACGCCAAGGGCGAATTCGCGTGCGCGGCAATAAAGGCCTGCAGTTTCTCGCGGGCCGTGAGCGGATCCTGAATCGCTTTTTCCAGGTCTTCGATGCCTGGAGTGGACTTGGGGGTCTCCAGGCTCCGCAAATTCGTATCGGCCGTTTTCATGAGGCGCGCGACTGTGGGGATCGTTCGCTCCTCGGGGACAACAGAACCAAGAACCACATCCCCTTGAAGGGTCCCCGTGAAGTTCAACACCATCTCACCGGTGTTGATTCCCAGGGTTACCTGAGTCTCCGTAAAAGTGGCGGACTCCAAATTCCAATCCTTGAACTCGGCACGTGGGGCACGATCCACCAGGCCGATCCCCAGTTGGCCACCGCGTCGCTCAATTTGAAACAACATGGGATGAAAATCGGTTGTTTGCTCGGTTATCACCAGCAACCAGCGTCCTGACCAGGATGGCTCCGCCGTCGTCGTCGAACTGGCTTCCGCTGGGCGATCCTCGGTCCCGGTCTGAGTCTCAGATTCGCTCGACGTGTCGGGAGAATCACCGGCCGGTTGACACCCAACCACTAGAAACGCCAGACAGGCACAGACGCATGCCAGGGCCCAAGCTCTCGCAGCAACAGACACATGCACTTTCCGCCCCGCTCGCGAGGCAAAACCATTCCGAACCATGCAAAATCCAGACATAGATTTCCTTCATTTTCCGCTGAAATTGCGGTTATTAGTAAATTTCGCCCGCCGCGGACACGGCTTGCAGCAGTATGGCATGTCAGGCGGATATGACGGAAGACCAATCATGACAAAGTTGCTATCCCGACCGCCCAGAGCCCAAATTCGGATTGCCCAAGTGACAATTTGCCAGAATCCGACACACAATCCAGTTAGACAGCGAGTTTTATTCGCACAAACAGACTCACCCGCCACATCGGCCCAATCCTGCCCGTCTGGATAGAAGGGTTGTAATGCATTTTGCAGGCGGCGCGAAGAACCAGGAGGGGAATTGCGTTGCATTCCTCGGCATGCCTGTCCCCCTTTCCCCTTCGTCATCGCGGCGGCTCCGTTCAACTGCTACAACCGGGAAAAAAGCCAAACTGGCGAAAAACCAGCGGTTTTGCCCACAATCTCCAATCGTATGATTCAGGTGGCAGCAAGGGATGTCCGATTTTGAATCCATGCAGAAGTACTCCAGGGTCAGCTGCATTTCACACACGCCGCCCCTGAAAAAACTCCGCGAGAACTGAGTGCGTTCAGAAAACGGGCGGCAGACATTCTTGGTCTGTATCAACTCCTCCGCACAAGGACAGACACAGTCCAGGCAACGCCCCTGCTTTCGGCGAGACCGAGAGCGGTCGAACAGCCGAGGGGGCGTAATACCCTTAATAATTCAATCGGGACAAGATCATGGCATCCTTTCAATCGAGTCAAGCGATCCGAATCCTGTTTCTCGAAGCGCTCAACGAGCAGATGCGACAGGAAGCCCTGAGGATTCAAACCCTTGCGACTCCCCGGCGTTTCCCGTGGCCGCGTTATATCGTCAGTGGGCTGGTCTGCCTGGTTGTCTGGACCTGCAGTTGGATGCACTGATCATGCACGGGCGGCAACGGTTCCCTCCAAAGCCGTGACTCACGCGTGATCTTAACGCGGCGGCAACGTGTGCAGAATTTGTCCATTCTGACCATTCCAGACACGTATCATGCCATCTTGCCCGGCAGCGACCACCAGTTCCTCGCCCCGGGTAACGGCCACGGCATACAGATAGTTCTCGCTACCGGAAAGATTGCGGTAGTTACTGCCGTTGCCCACCTGGTGCATACGAACCACTTTATCGCCGCTGCTGCTGACAATCTTGTCCGTCGTGCCGATGAATTTAAGCCCGGTCACCTGTTTGCCGGCAGTGCTGATCGTGCGTTTTTGCGATCCATCCTGGGTATTCCAGACCTTGATCGATTTATCGGCGCTGGCACTGGCCACGGTCAACCCATCGGCCATCCAGGAGACTCCGAGCACATGTTCGGTATGCCCCTCGAAGGACATCGAATTTTTCCCGGTGGCCACATCGATGATTTTGACGAATTTGTCGGCCGCCCCACTCAGCAATTTGCTGCCATCGCGAGAAAATTCGAGAGCCAGCACAACATCGCTGTGCATGCCAGCCAGTTCCTGTTGAATCTTGCCAGTCTGCCAATCCCAAAGCAGCAGTTCGCCATCGCGCGAAGGATCCCCGCCTCCCGAAGCCAGCAATTTTCCATCGGGGGAGAACGCCAGAGCCGTCACACGATCCACCAGCGAACTATTGGTAACATCCAGTTCCCCTTGGGGTGGGCCCAAGCGGGAACGCAACTTCCAGGGGCGAGACAAGTCTACCACATGGCTGGCGCCGGAAGCCTGCAGGATGCAGGCATGACCATTGGCCAACTTTAACCAGCGGGCACACTCGGAAATTTCGGGCAGATGGAACGCCGGCAAAGGGCGTCCATTAACCAGATTCCAATTTTCCATTTGCCCATCCGCGACCACGACCTGAATTTCCTGGGCATTGATGAAACGCACCCCCTTGGAGGGTAAGCTGGATTTTTCAAGCGTTTCCTTGGCTTCCTTGGCGCGTTGCTCGCTTTGCTGCACGACAGCCTCGGCCTGTTTCATTTTTTCGCCGGCAGTCACCAGGCTCGCTTCCGCCTTTTTAACGGATGCCTGTTCCAGTTCCTGTGTTTTTCTCGCGCGGACCAGGGTTTGTTCCGAATCGGTAAAGGCCTTCTGCTTTTCGTCAAACGGCTTGGTCGCTTCCGCCAGTTTCTTCTTCAACTCCTCGGTTTCGCCGGAGTCGGCGATCTGCTTCTTCACGGCATCGAGATTCGCCTGGGCTTCGTCGCGGGGAGCGACAGTTTTGGCATGGGCTTCCTCGGCATCCTTGACTCCCTTTTCCGCTTTCACCAAGGCTGCCTTGCGATCCGTCAGATCCTTTTCGGATTCCTTTTGCAGAGACTGGGCATAGGTGAAAAGAGCCTTGCTGATAATCACGTCTTCATCCGCCTGCTCCACGCTCAGCAAGGCAGCGGTCTGCTTGCGAAATTCCCGCTCTTGTTTTTTCTGTTCGTTCCAGACGACAACGCGTCCGTCGGCATGCACGGTGGCCAGGCGCTTGCCGGCCACGTGGTAATCGAGATCGATCACATCCCCGCCCACCGACCAGTCATTCCGCGGCGCACGGGCATTCCAGTCCCAGAGCACGACCTCGCCATTTTGTGCCAGGGAGAGGATTTCCGGAGTTGCGGAGGAGATGCCACGCAACGCCACAACCGGGCTCGCATGTTTTTTCAATTCCACATCCGAACGCTGCAGTTGCGTCTGTTGTTCATCGATGGTCCACAGCCGCAGAAGGCCGTCGGCATGTCCGGCAAGCACGCCGCCTGGAACATACAGCAGACTCTGCACGGGGGTTTCCGTCGCGACGGTCAGTTGTTGGGCCGGGTTGTCGAGATCCGTCCATTTCAGTTCATTCCCGACGCTATACGCGACGCGCCGGCCTTCCTCGTCCACGGCCACGGCAGTAATGCCAGCGGCCGCGGAATTCCAGGTTCGGCCTTGGGCGGCGGATATCACCTGCAGCAGTCCATTCTGGTCCGCCAATACCAGAAAACGCCCAGAGAACGATGTCTGCGCCGCCACCACAGGTGCCGTGGCAGCCACATGTTGAGTGATGGCAGGTGGTGCCTGCTCCCAGATTTTGATCGAGCGATATCCGGCGGAGGCCACGATTTGTCCGCTGGGATGCACGGCAACGGCATTCACAAAATCCCGATGAGCGAGTCCATCGAGTTCGGGATCGATCAGTTTTATCCCCTGGGTCGCGTCGGTGAGGGATAGAATTTCCACGTTGCGCCCCCTGCCCGCGGCAACTGCTTCCTCGCGTGGAAACATGGCGACCGCATACACGGGTTGCAGATGCGCGGGGACAGAGGTCCAGGAGACGGGCGGCTTAATACGGGTGGCATCCCCTTTCGCCCCCAGTTCAATCCACCGCTGCAGTTTCCAGACTTCTTCCCCGGTCAATTTGTGAGCGTTCATTTTATTGGGCAAGGGAGGCATGACCGGTTCGGACTGTCGGCTGGCCACCAGAAACAGGAAGCTGGCGGCAGGATCCCCCGCAATAATAGAGGGCCCACTCGCTCCCCCCTTCAGCATATCCGCGGGGGTTTCCAAATTCAGTTCGCCTTCCAGAACCGTTGTGTTGTGACAGGCAATGCAATTGCTGCGTAGAATCGGTACGACATCCTGGGCAAAGTCCACCTCGCGTTTAAGGTCCATGGGAACCGGCGAGATCGGTTTTTCATCCTCGGCGGAAACAGTGGGCATGAAGAATTCGCCCCGAAGCAGGATCGTGGAGACGATGACCAACAGGCCGAGAGCTCGAAACGGGTAGGTGGTATTCATGGCGGGACTTCATTATTGGGATAGTGGGAACATTCGCTTACAAAGCAACAGCATACCTATCGAATTCAGGGAATGTTGATTGTCACGGGCAGGTCGACGGACAAGGAATGGCCTTCATGCTGAATCGTACCACGCAAGGTGCAAAACGCATGTTTTCCCGAGGTCGCCTCGGCCCCCGCGGAGATTTTCAAAACAGCGGTATTCTGTTCGTCGCTCAGCGTGACGGTGTCCGTCGCCAGTCCGGTCACGCCGGGTGGGGTCGTGAGCGTGAATTGCACAGGGCCGGTGACGCCTGCCGTGCGCAACATTTCCACGGTTGCCTCCACCGACTCCCCCTTATTGATGGACATTTCCGCTGGCGATTTGAGCGTCAGCTTAAAGGGGGCCTTGTGGACGAAAAACACCAGGTTTTCCACAAACGCGTCGTGCTTTAAGGGCTTGGGCTTCTGATCGTTTCGGACTTTGTCCAGGGCTTGTTTTGTCGTCGCGAGTTCCTTGTCGAGATTCGTTGCTTCCTGCGTCAGCCGCGTTTGCTCCTTGCCAAGCAGATCGACTTCCCCGGCAAGTTTTTCCGACATTTGCCTGGCGGAATCGAGTTTTGCCTGGGTAGCTTCCAGTTGGCGGGTTTGTTCCATCCGTTGTTGATTCAGTTTATCGAGGGCGGCCTGCCGTTCTGCCTTGAGCGCTTCGTCGGTTTCTGCCTCGAGCCCCTTTTTGGCCTCGTCGATCATCGGGTCGAGCAGCGTCACCTGTTTTTTCAATTCCTCGATCCGGGGCGTGAGTGTTGCCACTTCCTGCTTGGCGGCTTCGGCCGATTTGCGCGACTGTTCCAATTTTGCAGTCGTGGCTGCGAGTTCGGCCTTTTTCCCGGAAGCGGCCTGCTCCTTCTGCTGATGAGCAGCTTCCTGGCGAGCGATTAGCTCGGGATTGCGCACATGATTGAAGGTTGCGGAAAACTTCACGTTGCCAACGTGCCACCCTTCCCGGCTGTCGGGCTGAAAGTGAATGCGGGCCGCAGCGGTTTGTTGATCCTTGGCAAATTCCGGCGCGGTGATGGCAATCTTGGCGTTATTATCAATCCCCTCGACCGTCAAGGTGACCTTGTCGTTGAAAGCGCCATGACGTTGCAGCGACCAGGGATGCCAGACTTGTTCCCCTTGCGTCACGTGCCGGATCACCGGGGATTCCACCGCGGAGAGCCGGGCCGGCAAGGTTTCCGGAATGACGGAAACCAGGATTGCATGCCCCAGCCGCGAAACTGCGGGATATACCGTCTCCGCTTTCCACACGATGTCCGCTGCGAGCACTTGTCGAGCGGGAAATTCCTCCAGGCGAACCGAGGTGTCGTTTGCATCCACGGCAGTCGCCGTTAATTGAATTTCCGCGGGTCCCGGTGCCGCATCCGCACTTGCCCGAAGAATCAAATTGCCACTTGCGATGCCAGGAGGCAGGATCAGGGGATCGAACACGATGCCTGGCCGCGAACTGGCCGCTGTCACGAGGACAGGCTTGTCAAAGCCCTGCTGGCGATCGAGCAGAATCTTAAGCGTCGCAGTCCCTCCCTGTCGCAACACGCAGCCCGCTGGCGTGTCGGCGGTAATGTTCCCCGCAACGGGAGGCAAGGTGAGGGCCACCGCCTGAAAATCGGGCCGGGGGGGGGCGATGCGCAGCCTGTAGCGGGCCAAGGCGATATCCGGTGAAAGCTGGTATCGATTCCGGATCGTCAATCGATACGTTGTATCCTCTGGAACCGCCAGGCGAAAATCGACATCGTCCGACAAGGTATCGAACACATTCGGATACAGATTGGATGCCAGATCGTCGGGAATGGCGACGGGCTTCACGGTCTCTTTCCCGGCCGCATCCACGGATACCTGCTCCAGCAGCACCAGGGGATCCAGTTGTTGACCATCGCGTTCCCCCAAGACCTGAAGCCACAGGACTTCGCCTTTCTTGGCGGCAATTGAGTAAACATCGGCCTCGTCATCGTTAGCCAGGCGGCCCACCAGTTCCACGGGCAATGTCAACACTTGTGCCTGAGAGGGGAGGTTGTTGGGCTCCTGTTCGATTTGCAGAGGTTGACTTGCCATGGGGAGGGCCGTGACGACCGGAGGTTGTTCCCCGAGCCGAATCGCGGCGATCTTCTGGTCGGACAAGGACCTTCGAGGTGAAACATAACCTGGCAGTACACGGGGCGACTGCTGGTCGAGTGCTTCCACCCGAGCCGGTATTTCCGCCTCGCCTCCCGTGACCACCGGTTTCAACACGGTCACCGTGGTCGCGTCGGGAGACGCGCTGGAAATCAACGTTAAGGGGAGAGGCTGGTCTGTCAAATGCAGGCGATACGCATAATTGATGGCCCCCTTGTAGAGGAAGTCGGTGATGCGAATACGATAGGTCCCCGCTTCCGTCACGGAGAAATCAAGCCGCGGATCCTGCTCTTCCACGCGTCGGGCGAAGGCCATGCGTCTGCCACGAGGATTGTAGATCTCCACGACCGGCAGCAGGCGGGAATCGAGTGCCAAACTCTCCACACTCAACGTATAAGGGTGATTCGGCACGAGATCGACCGCAAACTCATCGATATCCCCAGCGGAATCGATCCGGCTGTAAATCACGGAGTTACACTGTACCGGAAAGGGGGATTCCTTCTGCAGTTCGGCTTCCAGGACTGGTCGTGCGGGATCCGTCTCGACACGAAACATGCGGGAGTTACTCACGCCAAACCGGCCCTGCGCCCTGACCGAATAAAATCCAGGCAGGACATTGCTGTCGATGGTGATCGAAAATTTCCGGGGATTGGTCAGGGGGTCGGGTTGATCGGTCTGACGAATACCAGGATGATTGAAGATCAGCCCCGAGAGTTCGTCGAGATCGTCCCCCTCTACGACTTCCACGCTGAAGCTTGTGCCGGCTTGTCCACCTGGTGGAAAGACCGTGCGTAATTGAGTCGTGGGCAGTTGTGCCTGGGCAGGCGTGCCGAGACACGGTAGAGCCGCCAGCAGCATGATACAAGCAAGACCAACTCGGCAGGGACGTTCAGGCATGGCAGGGCCTCGTACGAAACCAGAATCCGCAGGCATGAGCCTTGAAATCGGTTTCGCGTGATCAGGGAGATACCCACCCGACGGGAACCGCCGGGTGGGTATCTCGGGGAGGTCGAAAATCAGTGGTTGAAAAGGAATTCCTTGGAGTTCAGCAGCGCCCAGACCACGTCTTCGTAGGCGGATTTCACATCAATCCCCTCGCGAGAAACATAAGTGACGGCGGATTGCAGTTCACTGGCATCGGGTTTCCGGGCAAAGGCCCAGAGATACAATTCCGTAATTTTCTCTTCGTGGGACCGGCCGGTATCGGCAGCCAATCGGGCGGCGCGACCACCGCCAGCGGAAATTTTTCCCTGGACATCCTGGCTGTTCAGCAAATGCAGCGATTGTGCCAGACTGGCATCCTGGGAACGTTCACATTCACAGGCGGTTTCCCCTTGGGGTTGCCCGAAAACTTTCATGAAATAAGGGGCGGTGCTGACATCGCGCATTTGAGTAGCCGAGTATCCCTGGGGCAACCCTGGGAGTGTCACCGTGTTTCCCGTGATCTGGTGCATGGCATCGTACAGGACTTCCGCTCCCAGTCGCTTGGGGTAGTAGCGCGAGAAATTCTGGCGGTCCTTCAGATTGTAATCATTGGGCATCGCGCTGAGTTGATAGGTGGAGGAATTACAGATTGTGCGTACGAGATCCTTCAGGTCGTAACGGGACTCCACGAAGTGCTCGGCCAGCGCGTTGAGCAATTCGGGATTGGAGGGAGGATTGGTCTCGCGCATATCGTCCTCGGGATCGACAATGCCGCGACTGAAGAAATGCTTCCAATAGCGATTGACCAGGGTTTTCGCGAAGAACGGATTGTCGGGCTGGCTCATCCAGTCCGCCAGGGCGACGCGCGGGTCTTGCGTCGGCGTGAGTTCCGCGGGAGGGCTGCCCAGCCCAGCGGGAGACATCTGCCTGCCAGACTTGGGATTGTTCGCCGTTGCCAGGCCTATGTTATGAAATACACGTTTATCGCGCCCCTTGGCATTCACATTGGCTGCGGGGGCCTTCTTGCCGATCCGCGTGAAAAATGCCGCCATGCCGTAATAGTCGTCCTGGCTCCATTTTTCAAAGGGATGATGATGACAACGGGCACATTGAATGCGAACACCCAGGAAAAGTTGTGCCGTGTCTTCCACCAAAGCTTCGGAATTTTGCACTTCGCGATACCAGGCGACCGGCGGATTTTGATCGATACTTCCCGTCGCGGTGAGGACCTCCCGCACGAACTGATCGTAGGGTTTGTTCTCGTACATGGCGTTCCAGGTCCATTGATAGAAGGCATGTACTCCCGGCAGATCCTCGGGACGCTGCTTGCGATTTCGCAGCAGCAGACTCCATTTATTGGCGAAGTAATTTGCGTATTCCGGTGATTCGAGCAGTTGATCGATCAGTTCGGCTCGCTTGGTGGGACTGGTATTCTCCAGGAATTCCCGAGCTTGATCGGCCGAGGGGGTAGTGCCGGTGACATCGATATAAACACGGCGTAAAAACGTGGCGTCATCCGCCATGGGAGACGTGGGAATCCCCAAGAGGCGTAACTTGCCGAACACGGCTTCGTCAATGAAATTGCTGGCGACAGGCAAATTGCTGACATCGGCCCCCAGGGGAATCGTGGCCCGGAAGGTTGCCACCTGCCCCTGATATCGCGCCATGATCGCCACTTCCCCGGACAATTGTCCGGACGTCACGAGCCCCGTGGGAGTGCATTCCGCCATTTCCGCGACATTGGGTTCATACAACGCCATGCGGGTAACATCCTGGGTACGGCCATCACTGTAGGTCGCAACAACCGTCAACTGCTGGGAAACTTCGGTGGACATCACCCGCTGGTCGGGATAACACTTGATTCCCGTCACGGAAGGTTCGTCGTTGCTGCCGTAGGGCATCCCCTGTTCAATCCAGCGATACATAATGCGATACTCGTCGCTATCGGGCCGCAAGGGACTGCCTCCCCCATGGGGAACCGTTCCCATCCCCTTCTGTAACAGCAGGCTTTCCGCGGGTGCGGCGGGAAACAACCGTCGGCCTCGGCTTTCATGAACGAGAAATTCGTAATCGTCCTCGGGATAGAAGCCGAGCAGGGACAACTTGAAACCGTTCTGGCCACTGGCCTTGCCGTGGCAGCCTCCCCCATTGCAATTCAGCTTGGTGAACACCGGTACGACCTGATGACGAAAACTGACCGGATGATCCACATCCATTCCGACAACCCGCAGAGGACGAGTCGCTTCCGTCCCCAGACTGGTGCGGACTCTGATGACTCCCTCACCATTGGTCTGCGGAATGACCAGACCATCGCGGGAGATCGTTGCCAGATCCGACGGTTCAACCGCCCACTCGACATCGCGCGTGTAATCGATAAGTCGATCGTCTCGCATTTTCGCGGTGACGAGCAACTGCCGTCGCGCGTCGCGGCCCCGCAGATGCAACACCCCTTCGTGATCATCCGCCAGGTCCGGTCCGATCACCAATTCGTCGATTGTCACCGACTGCGTGCCGGTTTCACCTCGCAGAGACGGAGCGGACAGCAGCAGGCAGGAGAGCAGAAACATCCCCAAGCCGAATCGTCGGGCGACCGGGTAAATCGCGAAGGCTTCAAATCCCCTGCACTGTTTCCGTGGGCAATCTACCGAGTGGCGGGCACGCGTTATCATGGCAATCATCCTGTTCACCGAAGGAGGCTGCCGTCGTCACGAGATATCTTTTCCGTTCGAGACGACAGCAATGTGTTAGGTGGGGTTATTTCACTACGGGGTAAGTCGGCCGAGCTTGTTGGGGCTATCAATTTCCGCTGGTCGGCTACCAGCAGATATCAGCAGGCATGAAATTCATCTAAAACGTGTTCCCCCGCTCTCCGGGGCAACATGGAACATATCAGCAGGCTTTTGTTTGTCAAGCCCTTCTTGAATCGCGAGGCTCGTTTTCAAGGGGAGCGAAGATTAAATCTCCTGATAATTCACGCAGCAGGTTCGAGTCCCGAAGCGAATCGGATTCCCTTCAGGCAAGTCGATTTGCCCCAAAAGGCCCGACAAGAACCTCACAACACCAAGGAATTCGCCACATTGCGAATTCCTTGAAATCGCGGCATGCCGGTTGGAGACCAAACATTCCACGAAATATCATTGTGTCGCATCCAATCTGCTTTCGTCAATGAAATTTTGCCTCGCCGAGTCTAAAAGCGAATTATTGGCAAAGCGGGTCAGCGGGCCCCGACAAGGAGGGAAACGCAACGGAATTCAGCGGAGATCTATGCGATGCAGGCTGACTCACCGGAGTTGATCGGTGAAACGGGAACTCTTAAATGGTCAGCGATTGGCCATTGTGCGACTCGTTGAACGACAAGATCACGGAAGCAGCGCGGTAGCTCCATTGATCCGCGTCGGGATAGTTATTGGCCTCCGTCCCGTAACAGCTTTGCAGCAACTGCGTGTTGATCACCCCTGGGTTCAGGGGAATTGCTGCCATCCCTGCGGGAAGTTCCTGGGCCAGGGATTTTGTCAATCCTTCGATGGCCCACTTCGTCGCGCAATAGGGAGCCACCTCCGAAGAAGCGGATCTCCCCCATCCCGAGCTGAAATTGACAATTACTCCTCGCCTGCGCGTCACCATGGCAGGAAGAAACTCTCGCAGCACATTGGCGACCCCCTTGAGGTTAATATCCACCACCTGGTCGAACTCCTCGGCGGGAACCTCCCACAGACAGGCATTGCGATTGATCACCCCCCCATTGTTGATCACGATGTCGGGCACCAATCCGTTTTTCAACAAGGGTTTTGACCAAGCTTCAACCTGATCCGCCCGCGAGACATCCACTCGCTGGAAATTGTGCGGAAAGGGATACGTCTGGGACAAGCGGTCAATTTCATCGGAGGCGCGTCCGCAGCCGACAACAACATGCCCCTGTTCGATGAATCGATCCACCAGGGCACGTCCCAAACCGCGCGTGCAACCCGTCAACAGAATATTCTTCGTCATAACCTTTACTTCCAGAAAACCAAGGGTGGGGAGCGCGAGGAAAACGTGGAGTGCCAAGCATACGCGGCGCGGGCATGACATCGGTCCCCGGAATCATGCACCACGCATAGCCGATTCGTCAATTGCCGAACAGGATTCGCGTGCTGAAATCGACCAATTCGCATGTCGTGATATATTCCCCCCCTCGCCCGGACACTCCCTGCCCCGCCCTTTCAAGAACATATTCCCCGGAACGGTTCCCCAAGCGACAGATGCCGGCAAGGGAGCGTTCCTTGCGATACTCCCGAGTTCCCCCTACCTTGATACCAGATTCCGGTGCAGAGGTTCCGTTCCGTTCTCGATGCAAGTACCGATCGGGCTCCCAAGTCATTTCCGCCCGTCCAATCGGCAATTCGATCGGGTCAGCAGACCACGGCGGGCTTCTCCGATTCCGGGATTGCCGTTCCATCAATACGTTCGAACTTGAACTGAATCATAAATTCAACCGTTTTCCCCAGCACGCCAAACGATCAGGAACACGCTTATGCAAGGCCCGATACGCGGACTTGTCGCCGCCACATTCACGCCGTTTTATCGAGATGGGTCTTTGAATCTCGCGGCCATTCCCGCCATGGTGGATTTCCTGCTGAGCCAGCGGATAGGGGGACTTTATGTACTCGGAAGCACGGGGGAGGGGCTGTCGTTGACGACCGAAGAACGCCAATCCGTGGCGGAGGCCTTTGTCTCGGCGGCAGCGGGACGCCTGCCCGTCCTGATTCAGGTGGGAGCGGAATGCCTGACACAGGCGCGCCAGTTGGCACAGCATGCAGCCGAAATTGGCGCGGATGGCATTTCGGCGGTCTGTCCGGTGTACTTCAAGCCGGATTCCATATCCACTCTGGTGGATTGCATGGCGTTCATCGCCGGAGGCGCGCCGAAATTACCCTTCTATTATTATCACATCCCCGCCGCCACCGGAGTATCGCTCGATCCCCGCGAGTTTCTGCGGCATTCGGAGGGGCGGATTCCCAATCTGCAAGGCATCAAGTTCACGGCCCCGCAGATGCACGATTTCCAGGCCTGCGTGGAATTTGCCGAGGGACGTTACGATATTCTCTGGGGGCTTGACGAAATGCTGCTGGCCGGGTTGGCAGCCGGGGCACGGGGGGCGGTGGGCAGCACCTACAATTTCGCGGCACCGATCTATCAGAAGTTGTGGCAGGCGTGGGAACAGGGGGACATTGTGGCAGCGCGTCGCCAGCAGGGCCACGCCCAGGCGCTCGTACAGACGTTTGTCCCCTACGGCCCCCGGGGATCGCAAAAGGCGATTATGTCTCTGATAGGTCAGGATTGTGGTTCACCTCGACTGCCCATCGCGGAACTGTCCGCCAGTCGCCTGGAGGCGCTACGCGCGGAGTTGCAGGCGATCGGATTCTTCGAGTGGATAGGCCAATCTCCCGTCCTTCAATAAACGCCCCGACAGGCAGATTTCACCCCCGTACGCCACCAAAACTAAGAGGCCGAAGATGGGAAAGATTGCAGGACTCCTGGCATGGATCGGTTTTCTGCTCGCGGGCGGACTCCCCACTGTCCTGGCGGAAGATCCGCAATCCGTTGCCAATTCCCCTCCGCGCGTACTGGAATGGAGTTCCCTGCCCGACTTGCCCGACGCGCTTGGCGTGGCCGGCCCCTTTGTGGGGGTCCATAAAAATGCCTTGATCGTGGCGGGCGGGGCAAATTTTCCCGAACCCGTCTGGGAAAATGAAAAGGCATGGCGCGATCGCATCCACGTCCTCGTGCAGGAACAGGGCCAATATCACTGGATCGAGGGGGGCGTGCTCCCGTTCCCCCTGGCTTATGGGGCAGCGGTTTCGACGGACGAGGGGATTGTCTGCATGGGTGGCAACACGGCGGACGAAACACGGGCCGACGTATTCCTGCTAAAGTGGAACCCCGAGACGCGCCGTATCGAGCGGGAAACGTATCCCCCCTTGCCCACGCCCTGCGCGTATGGGCAGGCGGTTCGTCTGGGAGACAGAATTTACCTGGCTGGAGGGCAGTCGGGTTCGACGCTCGATTCCGCGATGCGGAACTTCTGGGTACTCGATCTGAAACAGCGCCAACAGCCGGAAAATTTTCGCTGGCAGACTCTGGATGCCTGGCCTGGTCCATCGCGTGCGTTCAACATCACGGCCCGACAACACAACGGATACGATGACTGCATCTACGTGCTTAGCGGGCGCCGGCAAGGGACGGGCGAAGTGGAATTCCTGCAAGATACCTGGGAATATACGCCGCGAACTGGCTTCTGGCGACAGCGCCGGGATGTGCCGCGCTGTGTCATGGCGGGAACGGGCATCGAGATTGGCCAAAGCCATCTGTTGATACTTGGGGGAGCAGACGGGACGCTCTTCCACCGATCGGACGAACTGCGAGACGCGCATCCCGGCTTTCCGAGGACTGCCCTCGCCTATCACACCATCACCGATACATGGACGACCGCGGGGGAGATGCCGGCCAATCATGTCACCACAATTCCCGTCCGCTGGGGCGAGCGCATCATACTGGCCAGTGGCGAGATTCGCCCGCGTGTGCGGACGGCGCGGATCTGGAGCGTGACGGCGGTGGGACACCGAAGCGGTTTCGTGCTCGTCGATTATGCCCTGCTGGTGGGATATCTTCTGGGGATGGTCGGCATCGGCATCTATTTCGCGCGGCGGAACCGCAACACCGAGGATTACTTTCGGGGAGGGATGCACATTCCCTGGTGGGCCGCCGGTTGCAGTATCTTTGCGACCATGCTCAGTTCCCTGACGTTCACGGGGATTCCCTCGAAAGCCTTCGCGCAAGACTGGACCTACCTGCTGGGCAATCTGATGATCCCGCTGGTCGCCTTCGTGGGAGTATATCTGGCCCTCCCCTTCTATCGCCGCATCGATGCCACCAGCGCGTATGAGTATTTGGAAAAACGTTTTCATCGCGGAGTGCGTTTGTTTGGCAGTGCCAGCTTTACGCTGTTTCATCTGTTTCGGATGGCCGTAGTGATGTCGTTAACGGGACTGGCCCTTGCCGTCGCCACGCCCTTGACTCCAACGCAAGCCGTGTTGCTGATGGGCATGCTCAGCATCATCTATTGCACCCTGGGGGGCATCGAAGCCGTCATCTGGACGGATACAATTCAAACCTTCGTCCTGCTGGGAGGAGCCCTGCTGGCCTTGTACGTGCTGGTTCAGGGAACCGCTGGAGGGGCGGAAGGCCTGTTCGCTTCCGCCTCGCAAGCCGATAAACTGCGGCTTGCCAATCTGTTCTGGGATCCGTTCAGCACACAGGCGGCATTATGGGTGATCGTGATTGGAGGAATCGGCCAGAACGTGGCCTCCTATACCGCGGACCAGGCTGTCGTGCAGCGGTACATGACCACGCCGAGTGAAAAACTGGCAGCGCGGGCCATCTGGACGAATGCCCTGCTGACGATCCCCGCAACATTCCTGTTTTTCGGCATTGGCACAGCGTTATTCGCGTATTATCAGTCGCATCCCGGCAGGCTGGATCCCACCATCACCACGGATCAGATTTTCCCGCTGTTTATCGCCAGCGAAATGCCCCCGGGAATTGCGGGATTGATTGTGGCGGGACTGTTTTCCGCCGCCCAGTCCACTGTTTCCACCAGCATGAATTCGACGGCAACAACAATCGTGACCGACTTTCTCCGCCCCTGTGGCGTCTTTCGCGATGAACAAGGGCCCCTGCGGGCAGCACGGTTCATTACCTTCGGCATGGGGACCGCGGGTACCTTATTGGCGCTGTGGTTTATTCAACCGGAGATCCGTTCACTGTTTGATGCGTTTATCAAAGTGATCGGCTTGTTCATGGGAGTACTGGGCGGCCTGTTCCTGTTAGGGGCATTGACCAATCGGGCCAACACACTGGGGGCCGCAACCGGTGCCTGCGCGGGAACCGCCTTCATGTACTGGCTATGGCGATCCACCAGCATCAACGGGTTTCTGTATACCGCCAGCGGCATCGCCATGTGCTTCGTCTGCGGCTACCTGACCAGCCTCGCCAGCGGAGGCCCCCGCACCGCCCCCCTGGGCCTGACAATCCATTCCATTCGGCAAGCCCCACCCCGAAATCCAGTCGAGTGAGGAACGACTGCTGCGTTTCTGAAACCGACATTAACAGTTCACCAAAATATGTACTTCAGTGGACTTACCCAATCGCGACTCCGCCCCCTCGATCCGACAAAACAAGTCGACTTCCGCCCAGCCCATACGGCCAGAGCTGCTTCCCCACGCCGCAACTAAGGAAAACCCCACTCCACGCTGCATGACCGGTCTCCCGTGATAAGGCATCGAAGCAAAGTCACGCAGGATAACAACCGCGCCCAGGACGAATGTGGTGAACAGTTAACAACACATGTCATTCTTTCTCAATCGCGCCGTGCATTTCAGTATTGCATCCGCCTCATTCCTTCCGTGCATCGAGAAAGATCGCGCGGAATATTAGAGGGAAGCCGACTTGGGTCCAGGCTCGATAATAGGGGCGGACTCCAAACAGATGAATTGTTCCCTGATCCCAGGATCCGCTGACCCAGAGACTTTTCCCTTCGATGACCTCGGGCCTGGCAATGTGCCCGGAAAGCAGCAGGTTGCCGTTGGGCAGGGAAAGATGCGTGCGAAATGGTCCTGCTGCTTCTCCCCCGTCGGGCCCGGGAGTCGGCTGGTCCAGAAGGTCCCAGGCATGCGAACGAGCAAACATCAGGGATAATTCCGAAGGGAGACCGGCCGTCAATTCGTCGCGATGCACCCGGGCACGCAGCACACTCCCCGTGCAAAGAAAATCCTTGGTTGTGGTGACATCCTTCAAGGGAAGCCTCCATTGCCTCGCGAGCCACTCGGCGGCCGAGCCACACGCAATCAGCTTCCCGCCGGTTCGGACGAAATGCTCCAGCGTCAACAAGCCTTCGGGCTCCAAACCTCCGGTATAGGGGAGTTCGGAATCCAAGGACGTTCTCCCGTGATCCAGGATGTTTTCCGGGATATCGGCGAGAATCAACACATCGAGAATGTCGTTTAATTTGCCTGCGCGAAGTGTCTCGTTGCGGATCGTTAAGAACGGAATAGCGGAGTTGTCGAGCACCCAGCGGAGCCAGCCTTCGTCCATGCTCGGTCGCCAGGGAGCATACACCCCGATGCGTGGCATGCGTTCGAACACCTGCCCCTGGCCAGGTTCCAGGGGACGGGGCAATGTGCGGGCTGGTACGATCAGCCCCGCGGAATCTCCCGATGCCAGGAACGCCTGGGGGGCGTTATCGGAGAGCAGCCGGGCCAATTGACCCCAAGTCGCCAGATCTCGCGTGGAAAGACTGTTCGGCGGGGCATTCCGCAAGCGGAGATCCCCGGAGAAGCCGGCCAGCGCGGCGTCCGCGTTCGCAAGTTTTTCCAGGGGAACCTGCAGGGTTTCGCGAACTTCCACAATGCGCAATCCGAACAGGGCCGGCAGAGTCCATCCCGCTACATCATAGGGGGTCTCTCCCTCGGGGAATTCCTTGTACTCCACGAGATCCTTCACATAGTTGCCATAGGGTTGATCCCTCCGGATCACCAGGGTGCCCCGCGGATAAACCCGATGATCGATGCGTGCGTCCTGCTCCAGCCGATGCAGTTCCACGCCGGAATCGAGCAGCAGTTCGACGAAGCGTCGGACCGTTGCCAGATCATCCTGGTCGGTGGGGAGAATCCAGCCCCGAGGGCTTCCCTGCTGGCCCGCGGCGATGACGCGTTGAGCCGCGTCCGCCGTGTTTTGCAGCCACAATGCCGGTTCCCGCGCCAGGCTGGACAGCAAGGACTGGGCGAATTCGAGTTGATAGCGATGGATGTCTCCCAGGCGCCACCAGCCCCCTTCCCAGGGGGCCAGGAACTGGTTCGAGGAGCGATAGGCATCGCGTCCCAGGGGATCCTTCAAATCGCTGGCCTTTAAGAAGACGGGAGAGGCGATGTTGACGGGAGCCGCTTCCGTCAGCAGTCCGATGATGTTGTGTCTGCAGGGGACGGAACGATTTCCACCATTCCACCAGTTATCGTAGGAAACACCGGTGGCAATCCCCTTCAGCCCGGCGCGCGTCATATCGAGAATGGCCCGATTTCCCAGGGCGTTGATGCCTGCCACGATGCCGGGATCCAGATTGGGATTTAACGGGTCGCGATAGGGGGGGACGAAAAAGCGTTCGCGCTGGCTGCCATATTGATGCACGTCCCACAGCACCTGGGGAAACCATTCCTTGTAAAGCAGCTTCGTCAGGAGTTGGGACTCCCGTTGCGTGAGTGAAAACCAGTCTCGATTGTTGTCGTGTCCTGTGTAGTACTGATACAGCGTCAACGTCGAGGATCCCTCTTCGGAAGTCCCCAGATTCTGGCGATACCAGGAGACGATATGATCGACGCCATCGGGATTCAGGGAGGGTAACAACACGGTGACAACGCGTTCCCTAATTTCAGGCCAGGGGGCAATCTGGGACGTTGCGAGTTGCCAGGCGAGTTGCATGCCCATTTCCGTGGAGGCGGGTTCGTCGGAATGCATACTGGGCGTGATGAACAACGTGACGGGACCTTGTTGCACAGCTGAATGGAGTTGCTCGGCCGTGCAGCGGCGGGGATCGGCAATCCAACTCGCCTGCTGGCGGATTGCCTCGAGATTTTGCAGATTCTCTTCACTGGAGATCACCGCGTACAGCAGGGTGCGTCCCTCGGTGGTCTGGCCAGCCTGCTTGAGGATGACGCGAGGTGAAGTGCGTGCCAACTCTTCGTAATACCCGGCCACCTGTTTCCAGTCGGCCAGGTGAAAGTCGGCCCCGGTATTGCGGCCGAGAAATTCCGCGGGGCTGCGAACTTCCTCGGCAGACAGCAGGGAATTCGCAAGGAACAATAGTAAGAAAATCCAGCATTCTCGCATTGATCTTTCACTCCCTGGGAGGGATTCAACAACAAGCCGGGCGAGCGGAATTCCTTCCGATCGCCCGGGCATTCCCGTAGACATCTTCACAGAAACCGTCTGTGTGAATTCCGAATCCGCCGGTGCAGGTAGCTCGGCTCGATCCGAATCCGTGAGTATGACACGTTCCCGACCGAAGCCCACAGCACTCCTGCGCTCGCCGGGACTCCTTCTGAAGGCCACAACGGCTTGTTCTCCAGCAAGAGCGACGGCCCCTGGCTGGATACACGGTAATGACCTCGGCAAGGTGTTTCAATATTTCGGGTTTCGCAATGCGTTCGGCCCGTGTCTCTCGAGGGCATGCTCGCAGGTTCGGGATAGATCGCCATCCCCTGCAGCCTTGAGGTCCACTCGTTTGACAAGTCCCGGTCCGGTGACCGATGATTCATGCATGCTGTTCGATGGAACGGATTCTCGGGCGGAGTTCCTCGCCAAAGTGCAAGCGATCCCGCTCGATGAATGCTCGTATAATTTACAGTTAGAAACAGACAGAAATCGGGTCATGCCATGCAGCAAATACAGATCACCATTTCGGCGCTTCTACTGGGAGCTATTTTGGGAGTCGGCATGTGTGTCAATGCGTTCGCGGCGGATTTCAAGCCAAATTACGATGAAGCCCTGATACCTCCCTATACCCTGCCCGATCCCTTGAAACTGGCCGATGGAACTCCAGTGACAACCCCTGCCGAGTGGCGGGATCTGCGCCGTCCGGAACTGTACCGTCTCTTTGCGGACCACGTGTACGGCCATGTGCCTGAAAAGAAGCCCGAGGTCCGATTTCAAGTGAGCAAGCAGATCGACAATTTCCTCGAAGGCCGGGCGACTCTCAAGGAAATCGAAATCTACGTGGGACCACGGGACAAGGCCACGGTGATCACGATGCTGCTGATCACACCCAACGGTAAAACACCGGTTCCGGTGTTTCTGGGTCTGAACTTCGCCGGCAATCACTCGATCATGGAGACACCGCTTATCACGTTGAATCCGAACTGGATGCGGCAGAATTACGCGGGGGTTGTCAACAACCGTGCCACGGAAGCTTCGCGTGGCATCTCTTCGAGTCGGTGGCCGGTCGAATTGCTGCTGGACCGGGGTTATGGGTTGGCCACCATCTACTGTGGCGACATTGATCCCGACTTCGACGACAAATTCCAGAACGGCATTCAGCCCCATTTTTATGCCGCGGGACAATCCGAGCCTACGAAGCATGAGTGGGGCACCATTGGTGCCTGGTCCTGGGGCTTGTCTCGGGGGCTGGATTATCTCGAGCAGGACAAACAGGTTGATGCCAGCCGCGTCGCGGTGCTGGGTCATTCTCGCCTGGGAAAAACATCACTGTGGGCAGGCGCCAGCGACGAGCGATTTGCCCTGGTAATATCGAACAACTCGGGGTGTGGAGGAGCCGCATTGAGTCGTCGGGCCATCGGCGAAACCGTGCAGCGAATCAACACCAGTTTTCCTCACTGGTTCTGCAAACAGTTTCACGAGTACAACCTGCGAGAAAACGAAATCCCCGTCGATCAACATCAGTTGATTGCCCTGATCGCACCCCGACCGGTGTATGTAGCCAGTGCCCAGGAAGATCTATGGGCCGATCCCAAGGGGGAATACCTTTCCGCCTACCATGCGGATCCGGTCTATCGCCTGCTGGGAACTGATGGCCTGGGGGGCGACAAGCCCAGTCCCGACATGCCCGCGGTCGATCATCCCGTGAACAACGGGACGATCGGCTACCATATCCGCACCGGTGCCCACAACATCACCGAATACGACTGGTTGCAATATCTGCAGTTTGCCGATCGCCACTTAAAGAAATCGTCAGCCCGATAACGATTCCCCTCCGGATGATTCGCTGTCAATTCCTGCCGGCCGGTCGCACCCATGTTCCGAGCCATGGCCTCAGTGCCGAATGATGTTGGATTTCGACCGATTCTCGAAATTTAGCGCGACTGGTGCGATTGGCTCGGAGTTGAGGCATCCGCGTCGACGCAGTAAATTTCTGACAGCGGAGTCAGCATGCCACGGTAAGTTGAGGTTCGGTTGCTGCGTGGATACCGCATGAATGGTACGCGGAGCGTAACTTTGACAACTTCGAGGGACATGCTGATCAGACCTGGGGAGGAGATAACTTCCAGCGCACGAGCACAACAGTCACGTCGTCGCTGGGTGGAATTCCCGTGCAGAATTCGTTGACGTTCTGCTGGAGGCGTTGAACGAGATCCGGAACCGGCCGTGCAGATTCCTGCCGCAAGAATTCAAGCAATCGTGTCAAGCCGTATTGTTCCCCCTCGGGAGACAAGGCTTCGGTGATTCCGTCGGTGACAATCAACAGACTGTCCCCCGGACGCAAGCCTGCCAGGTCCGTCACCTCCACTTTTCCCTGATCGGTCATTCCGAGCGGGAGAAAGTTGGAATCGAGCGTTTCCACGTCGCCGGACTGTCGCAGCAGGAAACCCTGATGCCCCGCGGCGGCATAAACCAGAGAATTGCGATCCGCGCTGATCACCGCACAGAACATCGTGACGAACCGCCTCTGCTGCGTATCCACGACCAGGGCATTATTCAATCGAGTAAAGACATCGCTGAGGTCGTCCAGGGAATCGGCATAGGCGCGCAGATAGGCCCGAGTTTGCGAAGCCAGGATCGAAGCGGCCAGATCGTGCCCGCTGACATCCCCCACCACTACACCAAACCGCCCTCGTGATAAACGGAGAAAATCGTAATAGTCCCCCCCCACGGCTTCGGAAGCGTAGGAAAACCCTCCAACTTCCAATCCGTCCAAGTGCTGTTCACCGGTCGGCAGTAGACTCATGGCGATTTGCCGCGCCGCGTCCAATTTGATCTCCGTTTCCCGCAAGGCCAACTCCGACCTATGGGCATTGCCATAATCCAGGATCAAACCGACCAACGGAACGCTGTAGGTCAGAATTTTCAGGAGGTATCCGCAGAAAAAATGATGGTCGAACAATGCTGTCGAGGCAAACGCCATGTGCATTTGCGTGGCAATGGCGGGGAATGCGCTAACGATCAGTGCATGTGCAAACAGACTGGGCTGCAATTTCCAGAAACGAGGGAGCACCAGCAAACCGGCAAGAAGCCATAGGATCAAGGGAATCAGATCCCAGGGACGGGGGATACGGGCATCGGCAAACAAGGCCTCCGGGATTTCGAACTTCCGGGAGTACAGGTGAATAATTCCATAAGCCATCAGACCGAACAGCAGACCGAACAACAGCACGGATCGCAACTGATGGGCCTGCGTGCGGCGGCGTGTCTGCTTGGGCCGCAAGACAAAAGGGAGCGTTCCCGCCAGCAGAATCGCCACGTTGAAAATGCGAGAAACCGCCCAGGTGAAGGGGACAAAATCGTTGAGTTGCTTCACGGGGAAAGTCAGGCGATCAGCCGCGAGGATATTAAAGCCATCCAGCATTCCCGACAGCAGCAGCGCGGTGCCGATAATCGGTGTGGTGACATCCCGCTTCAGCCGATAATGCACGAAAGAAAACATCCCGGTGACGATCGCCACACAACATGCCGTCCACTCCAGAACCGTATGCGTGAACGGGCCTGCCAATTGATAATACGCCAGCAATCGGGGGGATATTTCCTCGGGCGCGTAAATTTCCCCGACCCGCTTGGGAACCGCAAACTCCTCCGATAAATCCAACCTCCAACCCGCCAGCCCAAACAAGGAGGGGATGGTCGTGGCCAGGCAAATTGCCAGTACGATCCAGAGGGGCAGATATCTCGAAGGCATAACAGGGGGACGTTCGTGACAGAGGCGACACTCGATACCTGATCCACGACAGAGCGTAGCGGTTTACTTTTTACGGACGACGCGGTGAAAGTGCAGTTCGACCTCCAGGTCGATCACCCGCCGTACAGCCTCCACCAGGCAGCCAGGCTCATTCTCGCATTCTCCCTGGCGAATGATTTCGGATAACGGGGTGCCAGGAAAGACCGTAAATGCGGTCTGGTGAATGATCTGATTCCCGGCGTCCAATTCCGGCACGATGAAATGGGCCGTCGCACCAAATGTCAACATGTGGTGGCTGTAGGCATCGTGATAGGGGCGAAAACCGGGAAACGAAGGGAGTAATCCATGGTGAAGATTGACGATGCGCCCACCCGCGAATTCCCAGCAGACTCGGGGAGGCAATATCCGCATGTAGCGGGCCAGGATGATGTAATCGACCTCGAATTCGTCCAGCAGTTCCACCAGCATGTCGTCGTTGGGATTCCCCTGGGGGTCTCCGATGCCGCGCCAGGGGACATCGAACTGCTCTGCCACGTGTCGGCACGCCTCGCGATTTCCTATCATCACGGCCGGTTTCGCGCGAAGTTTGCCATCGCGAATGTTTTGCAGCAAGGCCATGGCGATCTCGGGTCGGTAAGTGGTGCAAATGGCCAGGCGGGGCGGTCGCTGGTGTTCATCCCGCGACCAGACACGCACCGACAGTCCCTTCATACCGCCGATCTGCTCCAGTCGGTTCCGCAAGAGCGAAACAGGTTCCTGTTCGGCCGGCCATTCCATGCGCAGCATCATGGCGAACAAATGCTCGTTGTCGCGATCATACATTTGAATTTCGTGGATGTTGGCGCCCACCCCCGTGACATAATGCACGATAGGATCGGCCAACCCCCGGTTATCAGGACCAACGGCAGTGATGGTGACTTGCATGAAACAACACCCGACAAATACGGCCCCTGGCCCCACGGCGAGCAACGACCTGGAACACCCCAGGCGTTCCCACGGGGCACTCTTATCGAGAGGCACTCAGCGTGTACGAACAAAATAACACGGATCCAGTGCACCGTCAGAGCTATCCTCGAGGGGAGGCGTGCCGCAGGATTCACCAGCATAACGACTGGGTAATGAAATCCCTTGCCTGGCACTGGCATGGCCAGTGGCACCCCATCATCAAACTTTGACAACACACACGCCAGCACAACTTCCGTATTGAAGATCACAGGATAAGTAGTGCGGAGGTTCTTTCAAAGCCCAACCGCAGTTACAATCGAGACCACCCCACCCACGAAGATCAATACCACAGGAGCACTTCACCGTGAGCATGGAAACCATCTGGGCCCCCTGGCGACTGGCCTATGTCGCCCGGGAAGAATCCCCGGCAGAAACGCAGGCACCGGCCCCATCGCAGGAATGCTTCCTGTGCCGCTACCGGGACGAACCTGCCGAAAACGATCGACAGAATCTGGTGCTGCTTCGCGGGAAACAGGCGTTCGTCGTGTTTAACCGGTATCCGTACAATAACGGCCATCTTCTGGTGACACCTCTCTCGCATCTGGGAGATCTGGCCGACATCCCGTCGGATGTGCAGGCGGAATGCCAGCAACTGCTGGTGGACATGGTGCGTCTATTGCGGGAGACCATTCGCCCGGAAGGCTTCAATATCGGTCTGAATCTGGGCCGCGTTGCGGGAGCTGGGCTACCTGGACATTTGCACTGGCATATCGTCCCCCGCTGGAATGGGGATACGAATTTCATGCCGGTCGTTGCAGATACCAAGGTGATCCCGCAATCGCTCGAAGCCTTGTACGATTACCTCGTCTCGCGGATCAAGGCCCATTAACTCCCCCTTGTCCCCTGAAATCCTCCAGAAATTCTCGTATTTTTCCGACTTTGGGAAAAAATCCGAATTATCGGCGAACCTTTGGTGCGTTATAACTATCAAGTGGACAACAGCGGAGTGCATTCCGTGCGTTGGGGAGGCTGTTTATCCGTAACGGCTTATCCCAGGCGAAGTCTTCCGCTGTTCCATTCCGACCTGATCATAAGTATGCTCAGGTGTAATACAGGTTCGATTTAAGGCAATTAGCGAAGAAACTGATTCTCTCTCATTCCAGACACTGCGGTACACCGCAGGAGGTGCGACGATGTTGAACATTACCACGATGACCGAAGCAACAACTGTATTGGCTGCTATTAATGCCAAAATCGCAGTCGTAGCCGCACGCGTCCGTGGCGTCGCCCGTCCGCTAGGTAAACGTCTGGATTTCTGGCTGTTTAGCAAGCATCCCCATGGGTATGACCACCCGGAGCCAGCATATTGCGGAGACATGCCGCAATATGCCTGTTGTTCCAAGCAAGCCGAGTTACCTTCCGGTCGCTCGTGCTGGCAGGTGAGGTCACAAACCCCGTGGGGACAGGAACTCGGAAATGCCCCCGTTCGTGAACGGAACGGCGCTCTGTGTCGCAGTTAGTCGTTTGACTACGGACAACCCGAACTTCCGCTCCGCACCCTGGTTGTGATCAGTCCTACTGATCGTTCCCCCTTGAGTGTGTTTGCGCTAACAATTTTGCATGGCCGTTTTCGTCACACTGTTTTCGTTCACGCTTTTGCCCCGTGCGCGAAAATCTCCCCCTCATGTTTTTTCACCTGAAAAAGCAGTCCCCCGGGGAGTCATCCGTGTGAACAGGAAGCTGCAATGCCTGCTGGAAAGGCAAGAGAGACCATGGAAGAATTTCAACTGATCAACCTCGTGCTGGCTGCCCAAGACGGCGATCGGGAAGCCTTCGGCGAACTTGTTCTGGAATTTCAGGGGAGTGTGTTTTCGGTCGTGATGAAGCGGTTGCGGAACACGGCCGAAGCCCATGAAGTGACCCAGGAAGTGTTTCTGCGGGCCATGCGTAAGATCGATCAACTTCGGGAACCGATCCGGTTCGTGGGTTGGCTGCACCGAATTGCCGTGCGTTTGTCGATCAACCGAGCCGTCCGGCGGCCACAGGAATCGGCCCAGAATCCGGAAATGTTTGCTTCCTTCAGTGGAGGTAACGCCATGGAACCGTGGCAGCACATGCTTAACGATGAACAGGCCGAGCAACTGCGGGCTGGTATCGGCCGGCTGCGCGACCTGGACCGGGATACGCTGACTGCCTTCTACTTTCAGGGGCAATCCCTGCAGGAAATGAGCGCTCGTTTCGGTAGCCCGGTCGGGACCATCAAGCGGCGTCTGCACACCGCTCGGCATCGGTTGCGGGAGCAACTCGCCGACATGCAACCGGTCTGAGGGTCATTGACTTGTGCAGAGTGAACAGACAAGGCTCCGGAGACGCTTCTCCGGGGCCTTGTTGCATTGCTGCATGCTCCCGATAGCGCGATGAGGACCAATGTCCCCAGCGGGTATATTAACGAACCAGCGAGTCGGCGGCTTCCTTGACTCGTTCCGATTCGCGTCCGGCTGTGCGCGATTCCTGGCCATCCGCATACTTACCCAGGTTCGAGGTTGTTTGAAAGGAGAGTCGGGGGAGCGTTTCCGACCGCTGCACGGTTTTCGGGAAAGGGTTGGAAAGCGCGATGTTACGCTCGCCCCATTGCGCGGAGATAAGTCGATAGCCGTTCCCGTCGATAGGATTCCCGGCGGTCACGTTGGAACCGGACGCCTTGGGCTGGATCTCGTCTCCCTGGCTGGAAAATGCGAGCATAATGGGCGTTTTGTCGCCGTACTGGATTTCCAGCTTCAACGGAGGCAACTTACTGGGGCCCGAGAGCACGCCACCGAATTCGCCCACATTGGCGAAGCGAATGACATCGTACTCCCCGCGGCGCGAGAGTTCTCCGGGAATAATTCTGCCCCCGTCGACATGCAAGCCAATTTTGCTGCGTCCGATGCCCCACACCGGATGACAGGTGAGTAGAATTCCGTCGGGACCGTACCCAACTTGAGGTTCGATTTTCATCGAAGAGGCCAGGGCAGTCCACAACAATTGCGGCGTTTGCTGCTCTTCGAGGCGGGACGCATAGCGAATGAGCACGGGGGGCGGAATTTTCGCGAGCACCTTGTCATCGGCCATGTACTGTGCCAGTTTGGTGGTGTTATTTGTGTCGTAATAGAAGCCGAGCAAGGTGACCGTGCTCTGTTCGGTTTCCAGTTGTACGTCGAGATTTCGTAGAATGGCATCTTCCGCATCGGCTATACGGCCAGCCTGTTGCAGAATTCTAGCGCAGGCCAGATTCGCCTGCCAGACTTGAGTAGAGTGCTGGAGCGCCAGTTCCGCCGTCTCGACCGCCTCGGGCATCCCCAGGTGGGCCTGAATCACCGCCTGATTCGCCAGCGCGGAGGTCATCATTTCGTCGCGGCGAAAGTGCCCCTCGGCCAATGTGCTCAATCGCTGATATGTCAGCAGGGCCTGATCCAGGTCTCCAATCGCCTGCTGAGTACGGGCCAGATAATACCAATAAGGGGGATAACACTCCATGTAAGGCTCCATGCGGCGGAGCACGCGCAGTCGGACATGATGATCCTTTTCATTCATGGCCATTTCCAGATCATCCAGATCGGTGGAGCGAACCAGCCAACGGTCGGGAATGTTGTTAGCCCGTGTCATTTTCCAGAAGGTATCCAGAAAATTGGTTGATTTCCGCACGACCGAGTTCACACGGCCCTTTTCGATTTTCAGCATCTCCGCATCGCGGGACCACTGCAAATTCCGGTAATCCCACCAACTGTTGGCCCCCGTGCGCACGGCCCCCAGATATTGCCCGGTCATCAAATCCAAGCCGAGAGCGAGGGAGTCAAAAACCAGCTCTTGCCGAACGGCCCGGCGAAACTTGTTGGTGAATAATTCCGTTTCCTGTTCGGAGGTTTTGATTTGACCAATCTCGTCGAGCACTTCGCCGTAGAGCCGAATGATCTGTTCGTCCTGGATGCCGTTGAGATTCAGATTGTTGAGGATTTTCTGCTGTTCTTCTTCCATCACCTCGGGAGTGGGATACTTGCCGATGCGATGAAACGAAGCCCGGCAGAAATTCAATGCCACAGCCACGTTGCGTCGCTTGAGTTCCTCCTCTTGCTGCTGGAGAACGACCTCGTCCGATTGTTCCCCGCGTGCAGGCACAAACAAGCCGGTCGCCAGAAAAAAAATGAAACCGACCGCTGCCAGACGGGGTAAAAACAGAGACCCTGCATGAAATTCCATAATGTGTTTCATCCGTGTAACTGCCACAGGGACTGGGGGCATTTGTCCCCGTGAAGGAAACAGTGATATTCGGGTGGGTGATTTGTGGGAATGAAAGTAAGGAACTGACGGATTGTCACCGTCATATAACCAGGCAACAGGTCAAGTCTAGCAGAAAGAATCGTCTCGATGGGAGAGGGAGTTTGCCTCCAAACGCATTCCATGCCAAAAATTGGCGGAATTACCAGTTAGTGAATATTTTACACGACAATTTGTCGAATTTGCCGTTGGGAAGGCTGCGAAACGCCCCCCTTCAGGAGCGATTTCCCCTTGGGATGGGGCCGAGATCCGGTTTCGCATACTCTTTTCGTTGCGGGTGGCGCAGGAACCCGTTGGCAGGCCCTATGGCTTCTTACTACTGCTATACAGGCAGTGAATCATGCACCGAAATACTTTCGGAACTGCTCCTCCCTGCAAAGCATCTCCTTGCCCGCTGGACATTTACGACAGACGATATGCGTCCAGGAAAAACAGGGGCGGATTACGCCTCGTAAGATCGGAATTTAGGAAAAGGAATCGTTTCTGTATGGACAGAATGATCCCACACGTTACAAAATCGTTTTGAAGATGGATTTGCACACCGAGATTGTCAGCTGATGACCATCCAACCCACAAAAGGACTCTACACATGAAATTGATGTCACGTATTGGTTTGCTTTCCCTGACGATGCTTCTGCTGGGGAGAGGATTGCTGCAGGCAGCCGACGGTCCGGAATTGATTCCCCAGACTGTCACCGCAGTGGTCGCGCTGAAAGCCCCGAGTGTCACGCTCAAGGAGGCGTCTGCCTTTGTCAACGATGTTCAACCGGGATACGGTCAACTGGTGCTGGGACAGGCGGGCATGCTGGGCGTGGGTATTTCCAATCCGACCATGCAGGGCGTCGACCAGAAGCGGAACTGGTATGCGGCGGTCTTTCTCAAGCCGGACTCAGAACCCGAAGTCGCGTTCGTGATACCGGCTATCGACGTGAAAGCCATGGAAGAGGCGATCGACGAGGACTTCAAATTCCTTGCCCATGAGGACTACGGCATCTACTCGCAAAGTGCCGATGCCATTCAGCAGTTCCGCGACCACCTGGCAACGGACAGGTCAAAATCCGTCGCCGCGGTGGCCAGCCCACACGTGAAGGAACTGGTAAGCAATGCCCATTTGGCAATCGGGATTAACCTGGTCAGTTTGAAGTCGACCTACCGCAATGAACTGGATCAGGCCAAGGAGGAACTGATCGAAGGGTTTCGGCAGGCCCAGGAAGACATGCCCGAAGTCCCCGGATTGAAACTGGATTGGCTGGTTGGACTGCTCGACGGGGTCGTCGAAAAGTTACAAACCGCGGTACAGGATTCACGAACCTATGTGGTTACGTTAACGCTGGCGAAGTCGGGCGTCCAACTGGAAGAATATCTCGAGTTCTCCGCCTCCAGCCCGTCATCCCGTTTCCTGGCGAAATATCCCCCGGAATCGATGACATTGCTGGCCAAATTGCCCGCCGGTGGCCAACTGATCGCCACCCAGGTGGCCAGCCCGTTCTTCGCCCCGCTGAAGCTCGCCTTTTTCCTGGCCCTGCTGCTGGCAATGCCGTGGATGCTGTATCAGGCTTGGGCCTTCGTGGCACCGGGCCTGTACCAGCGTGAAAAGCGCCTGGCCCTGCCACTGCTGGGCTCGGCCCTGCTGCTGTTCTATGGGGGCTGCGCCTTCGCGTTCTTCCTGGTGCTGCCGATGGTGTTCGGCTTCCTGACCAAGGTGACGCCGGCAGGCGTGGCGATGATGACCGACATCAGCGCCTACCTCGATTTCGTGTTGGTGATGTTCCTGGCCTTTGGCCTGTCGTTCGAATTGCCGGTGGCGCTGGTGCTGCTG
>JACTNB010000036.1 GCA_014584345.1 Planctomycetota bacterium | reverse complement strand
CCCCCGGCACCCGCATGACCTCCGCGGGAACCCTCTGGCTGGAACAACCGCATGCGGGAGGGCCCGCGCCCAAACTCGACCTGACCATCACGCCGGAACATCCCGCTACCTTTTACCATCATTCCCTCTGGGTCACGGGCGGCACCGGCTGGCCCTGGGTTTCCGCTTCCGGTATTTCGGGAGTGCAATCCGTAACACTGCGGGGCATCCAGCCGGGCAGCTACACCGTCCGACTGCACTTTGCGGAACCCGAGAAAACTCCTGTCGGCGCCCGTCTCTTCGATGTTTCGCTGAATGGCACCCGGGTGCTGGAACGTCTGGATCTGGCCGAGGCGACTCCGGCGGCACTGGCGCCCCTCGTGCGGGAGTTCCCGCGGATTCCACTCGAAGGAGAACTGCGGGTCGAATTCACGGCGATCCGGGGGGAACCCGTCATCGGCGGCATCGAACTGGTCCCCACCGACCAGACCCTCGACGACCTCCCCACGCTCAAGCCCGCCCTGGCTGGGCCTCAGTTGACCACGGGCCCCTGAATCGCTACCCGTGAAACCACGGGGCGTACATTTTTCGAAAGGGCCCGCTTGCCGAGCCACGCGGTGGTTGTTCGTGATCGCAACGGATCCGGAGGGGTGAGTTAACCGCGGATAGGGAGTCTCAGGTAGTTCGGCTGGATGCAGGGGCAGCGTGCGAGTTCGATATCGGCCTCCCGCATCTGGCCTTCCGTGGTGGTGTGAGTCATGATGACCAGCGGGACGATACCGCCCCCCTGGCCGCGCGTCGGCTTGATTTCGGATTCGTGCTGGATGCAGGAGGCGATACTGATCCCCAGTTTGCCCAGGATGTTCGTGATGGCCGCCATGGTGCCCGGCTGATCGTTGGCATGAAAGCGCAGGTAATAACGGCGTTCGATTTCCTCGGCGGGAAGAACGGGCAGCGGGGGGCGTCGTCCCCACAAATCGAGCAGTGGAAACGTCAGTTGAGCCCGGCCCACCGCCAGATCGATCAAATCGGAAACGACGGCGGAAGCGGTTGGCATCTGGCCGGCCCCCATCCCGGAAAACCAGGTTTTCCCGACGGCGTCCCCTTCGATTTCGATCATGTTGTAGGCATCGTACACGTCGGCCATGGGGTGTTGACTGCGAATCAACGTGGGTTGAGTGTGCAGTTCCAGTCTGCCCTTGTTCAACCGGGCCACTGCCAGGAGTTTAATGCGAAACCCGAGATCGTCGGCATAACGCAAGTCGGCCAGGGACAGGGCTTCGATACCCTGGCGGGGAAATTCCTTGAGGGAGACCCTGGTGCCGAAGGCCAGTTGCGCGAGGATCGTCAATTTTTGCGCGGCATCGGTCCCATCGACATCCATGGCGGGATCGGCCTCGGCGTAGCCTTTATCCTGAGCCTTGCGGACGGCATCTTCGTAGCCGACGTTTCGGTCCAGCATTTCGGTCAGGATGTAGTTGCTGGTGCCGTTGATAATGGCCTCGATCGAAGTGATCTGATTCGCTGCCAGCGATTGGGAAACGGCTTCGATAATCGGCACCCCGCCCGCCACGGCAGCTTCGAAACAGATGGTGCGTCCTTTTTCGCGGGCCAACTGAAACAGCTCTTCTCCCTGTTCACACAGCAGGGCCTTGTTGGCCGTCACGACGTGCTTGCCGGAATTCAGAGCCTGGCGGACGATGTCCCCCGCGGTGGTGGTGCCGCCGATCAATTCGCAGACGACATCGACGCGCGGGTCTTCCATGAGATCGAAGGAGGTGGCCAGAATGCCCTTGGGCAAGCTGACATCACGCGGCTTGGAGGGATCGCGCACGATGGCATGCACGATTTCGATGCCGATGCCGGTCCGTTGTCGGATGCGTTCGGACTGTTCGAGCAGAATCCGAGCCACACCGGAACCGACGGTCCCCAATCCCACGAGGGCCACTTTCATTGGCTGACGATCCGACATACGCGCTGCCTGCCCCGAGTCGCAAAAGGAGAATCACTCAAATATGGCAGCGTAGCCGGACGGGTCCGGTCGGCTGCTCCGACAATGGCTGCATGGTAACGAAACCGGGCCGGTCCTCCCAGTCTGTCGCGAACGCATCAAGCCGAATGGATTTCAGGATTCCAGACTGCGACAACGTATCCTGTAGCCGCAATCTGGTAAGTCGCGGGTTAAGTGCCTATGATAACATGTTTGTTTTTATCCTTGTCGCGTTATAGCGATTTATGCTCCCCATGATTCGTTCGATAGTAGAACTCGATTTGCAGGCCCGCTCGCCGGAGGAACTTTCGGCCCGCCGGATTCCGGTCCGGATCGGCGCGGTCGGTTATTTGAATTCCAAGCCGCTGATCGAGGGTTTGTCCGATGAATTGCCGGCCCGTCAGTTCCGCCTCGATTATCCGAGTCGCCTGGCGGATGATCTGGCCCAGGATCGGCTGGATGTGGCTTTAATTCCCTCGGTGGAATATTTTCTTAATCCCGATTACGAGATCGTTTCGGATGCCTGCGTGGCGACCCGCGGTCCGGTGTTGAGCGTCAAGCTCTACTCCCGGGTGCCGATCGGTGGCATCCGTTCGCTGGCACTCGACGAAGGTTCGCGGACCAGTGCCACGCTCGCCCGGTTGATGCTGCTGGAGCGGTTTGGGGTCAACCCGCGTCTGGAATCGCTGCCCCTTTCCCGATCCACCGAGGATTCCCGAGCCGATGCCGTCCTGCTGATTGGAGATCGGGCAATCCATCCTCCCGTCGAGCAATTCGAGCACATCTGGGATTTAGGCGAGGAATGGGTACAGTGGACAGGCTTTCCCTTCGTGTTTGCGATGTGGGTCTCACGGACCCGGCAGTATGACGCGGCTGTCGCGGAATTGCTGGGACAGGCCCGGGATCGCGGTCTCCGCACGCTCGAAACCATAGCCCATCGGGAAGCATCCCCCTTGGGAATTTCGCCCGAAACCGCCTGCCGCTACCTGAAGGAAAACCTGCATTTTTGTCTCGGTTCAGCCGAACGGAAGGGGCTGGAACTGTTTCGTCAATTACTGATCGAGTCCGGATTAACTCCCCTGCGGTTCGGTAAACAGGACCGCTGAAACGTCACCGGGGAACGCGTTGGTGTTCTGGCCTGTCCTGCCGATTGCGAGGGAGTGCAAATCCACGCAGGTCGGCTGTTCGGACAGAGCCAGATATTGCCAAGAGTTACAATTTATCCAGCGGAACCTGCCAGGCTTGGCCTGGAGGAAGCCCGCAGCAGAAGGAAACATGTATGATCAGCCGTATCACATCAACCATTCAGCCGATTCTCGACAAAGCCGTCGCGGGAGAACGGATCACGCCCGAGGAAGGTCTGCAGTTGCTGGAATCGCACGATCTGGTAGGTCTGGGTAAGGCCGCCGATGCCGTTGCGCGGCGGAAACATCCGGAACCCTTCCGCACCTACAACATCGATCGCAACATTAATTACACGAATGCCTGTACGGCCGTTTGCGATTTCTGTGCCTTTTACCGCCCACCCAATCACCCCGAGGTGTACGTGCTGTCGCAAGAGGTGTTGCACGAGAAAATTCGGGAAACGCTGGACCTGGGGGGGGATCAGATTCTGTTTCAGGGGGGGCTGCATCCCAAGTTGCCGCTGGAGTGGTACGAGGAAACCCTGCGCACCATCAAGGCGGAATTTCCCCAGTTGAATATCCACGGCTTCAGTCCCCCGGAAATCCATCACTTTACGAAGATCAGCAAGTTGCCGCTGAAAACCGTGCTCGAACGGCTGCAGGCGGCCGGCCTGGGAAGCCTGCCCGGGGGTGGCGGGGAAATCCTGGTGGATCGTGTGCGCAAGGCGATCACGCGGGGGAAGGTGCTCACGGACGACTGGTTGAACGTGCATCGCGTCTGGCATGAGCTGGGGGGGCGGTCGTCGGCCACGATGATGTTCGGCCATGTGGAAACCCTGGCGGATCGCATCGAACATCTGGAGCGTCTGCGGCAGGTGCAGGACGAAACCGGTGGGTTTACGGCATTCATCTGCTGGACGTTTCAACGGGAACACACGGAGATGGCCCATGTCGAGCCCGCCGGAGCGTTTGAATATCTCAAGACCCAGGCGGTGAGCCGGTTGTATCTGGATAATTTCGCCAATATCCAGTCGTCGTGGGTCACACAGGGAGAGAAGATCGGTCAGATCGGCTTGAGTTTCGGCGCGAATGACATGGGCAGCCTGATGATCGAGGAAAACGTGGTCTCCCAGGCGGGCACGGTACACCATCTCACGCTGGAATCGATCCGCCGCTGTATCAGCGAGGCCGGCTACATACCCCGGCAACGCAACGTCCATTACCAGTACATCGACGACTCTCCCGGGCGGCCCGCCTCGCGCGGGACAGCCGCGAAGTCCGCCCCCGCCCCGCTGGTGCAACTGGCCGGGGAGTAAGCGACGCGGATGATCCCGATTGAGAGGATGTCCATTCTCGAAGTGTTCGTCAACTAGACGACAACTCTGTATTTGTGCTCCTTCCCTGGCCACCTCCGCGAGCCGGGTTCGGCAGGATTAGTCACCACGTCAACTTGAAACCTTAGCCCGGATTTCTCACCCGGGTCGATAAATCAGGCTTGCTGACTTCGTCGAACTAGCCGCGCCCGTCAGGAAGCGGGCCAGACTGGGGCCTGGTTTGTCGCAATGCATTGCTGGTATTGATGTTGCGCCCAAGGAGTGTTCCTTGGGAAATCGCCCGCGTGGCCCGCTTCCTGACGGGCGCGGCTAGTATGCAGGCTTTTTCGAGGCAAAATTTACCGCATTGGAAAGTGTGTGAGAAATGTGGGTTAGGACCGTAACCTCATCTCGCCGACATCTCAGCGCGAGGCCCCTTGTGCCATTGCGTTCGTACGTCTCAGGGATTCCATTAGATCTGAAACTGCGCCGGCAGGGTGTCGTTACTCCTGCCTGGTGACGGGCACCTGATTCATGGTGTAATACGCCGAGGCGGGGAATAATGGATCCTCAGATTTCAGATGCAGGTCGTACACGTAGGCCGGCCGCAGTTCGTTGACGATGAGGCGGATTCGTTTTCCCTTCTCGGCGACGTCCACCCGTTCGATGACCGGTTTGTATCTGCCGGAATCGGGAGTGGCATACGCCCCCTGCCACACGCGGGAATAACCGGACAGGTCATACGTATCAGCCCGCGTCCAGGCGGCCCCCGTCACGGGCCGGAGAAATTCGATTTCGAAGCCCTCGGGCAATGCTCGGAGTTCACGGATCCCGTTGGGCAGTTCTTCCGCCACTTCCAGCCGAACGATATCTCCCACGTTCTGGCCCCCCAGCCAGCCGCTGTCGTGAATGTTACCGATGTAAATGTGCCCGTCCGGACCGACTCCCCCACACATCGGCCCCAGCATCAGGGGGGAACCGGGAGGCATGGTTTCCACCGAGCGCGTGAATTCGTAACAGGCGCCCTGCAATTCGCCATTCACTTCCTGTAGCGAAAAGCGGACCAGAAAGCGGTTGTTGTACTCGCAGCCGATACCGTGACCGCGGTATGCCGACAAGGCCCCGAGGTTGTCCTGTTCGGGAATGAAGAAAATCCCGTTGACACTGCGTGTCCAGGGATGTGGAATCTGAATGGCGGCACGCTGTTCCTCCCCCGGTTGCTGATACAACGCTGGGACGCCGTAGGCCCGGCCCGGCACAATATGATTGATTTCGTTGAAGCAATTCTGGACTCCCTGCTGATCGCTCGTGAATACCCGGCCCTGCGGGTCCGTCGCGATCCCGACGGGATACCGTAACTCGGTGGCGATGGTCCGCACGCCGCCGTCGGCGTCCAGTTGCAGCACCTCACCGCGATGCCGGGACCGTTCGCGGGGACGATCCTTCTGCGAATAATTGCTGCCGCTGCCGATCAGCAGTTGACCCGCCGAGTCGCGAGCAAAACCACTGACCCAGTCGTGATAATCGTCCGTGTGTCCCCAGCCATCGGCGACCACGCGTCGCCTGCCGTCTTGAGAAATCTTGTCGACGGGCCCCAGGGAAATCACCTCGGGCTTGTGCACCACCAGCAGTTCCCCTCCTTCCTCGATTACGCCGAAGGGAGCCGACAACCCCTCGGCAAGCAATCGCAACTGATACGGCAGGCCTTGTCCGTCGTCCCCGTCCACCGCGAAGACATCCCCCTTCAGCGAGGTAAACAACAAGGTCCCTTCCTGGCTCCAGGCGATAGAGGTCGGCATGATATTCGAACTGAGCGGGAGGCGTCGCGCCTGGAACCCGGGCGTTCCTGTCAGCTCGACGGGACGATCGGGAATTTCCGGCTTGGGCGGAAAGGGTTGCGTCGAACGTTCCGGCAAGCGAACCGTGTAGTCGACCGTCAACCGCGCGGTCCGGTTCTGTACGGAAAAAGGAAGTTCGAGTTGCTTGTCCGCCTGCAGGAAATGTTCTTGCGTCCCCACGCGCAGACTCGGTTCGCCCAGCAGCGTCTGCCGGACCCGATGCGTCAACGAGAGTCGGGTTTCGCCGGGCAGATTCTCCACGAGCATCGCGCGGCGCCAGCCGTTGCGTTGCCCCGGCAAGTCGTTCAGGGGACTCCACGTTTCCGAAACACGGACGGCATGCTTCCCGGACGGCAAATCCAAATCCAGCCGATAGGTCCACTGTAGCGACTCAGCGCTGGCCTGGTAGTCGAGCAGGCGCCCGCGGCGCGAAAGATTGGAAACCGCGGGAAGAGGCGAGCCGTCGAGGTAAAACAGGAAATCGCTGGGCTGTTCCCAGCCATTCAGTAACGCGGCCCCTGCGAGATACCAGTACCACGATTTCCCCTCGGTTTGCTGAAAGGCAAAATCGCCGTAGGTCCAGCCCCGCAGAGCGAACTGGTCGAGATCGAACAACAGGGAGTGGCCATTGTTCAACCCGACGGCCAGCGGTCGCGGCAAAAACGTCCGGTCCGCCCGTCCCGCTTCCTTGAGTTCGAAAACATCCCGGACAACCCGGGGAGACTCCCCGGGCGCCACCACGAAATACTGCTCCACCACGGTGGGGTTGGAGGGGGCGGTGAAGGTGGGGTCGTTTAAGGCCCGCCAGAGCGTTGCCAGTTGCTGGTCGAGTGAGGTTTCCGCAAAGCCCGGACGGGGTTGATTGAAACTGGGCATTTCCATGCCCGGCACCACGCGAATGGGAGACATGGTCCAGCGCAGGAAATACTCGGGCCGGAGTCGCCCCGCCATTCCCAGCAGGTCGGATCCGCGCGTCCCGACCGCCGTGTTGCGCGGTTCGTAGTCCCCCATTTTGTGGCAGGCAATGCAGTTGAAGGCGCGCCCGCCGGTCAGTTCCCGGCCCAGCAGCAACGCCTCGGATTTGCTTAACGTGCTCTCCGCCAGTTGCAACCGGACATCGGGCAACGGGCCAGGCATGCGATCGTGTCCGATCAAATGGCGGGTCAACTGCCGTAACTCCACATCCGTATGCTGGAAGCGAGGCATGCGGACTGCAAGCCAGCCGAGCCGACGGGGTTGTTCCCCCGCCAACGCCTTGGGGAGGGCTTCGTCCCGCAGGCGATCCCCCACTGCCGTCAGATGAGGCGGGATCAGGGCCTGGCTTTGCCCGGAGAGTCGTGGATCGTGTTGCACAATCCGCCCTGCCAGCGACACACTCCCCGGATTTCGATCGCGCGGATGGCAGGCCAGGCAATTCTTTTCCATCAGCAGGTCGCTCCCCCGCTGGAAGTCGGAACCTGCCTGGCTCTCCGGAGAGGCCGATTGCCGCCGCTCCGTCAGCCAGGCCTGGAGGGCATCGCGATCGGCGTGGGGAAAGCGAGGTTGCCCAGCGGACGAGGTACGGGGCACCGACCCCAGGCAACTCGCCTCCAGCGGTTTTCCCGTGACCGGCACGACGGGCGGGGCCGTGATGCTGGGTATCTCATGGCAGGCGGCGCACCCGAGGCGTGTTACCAGTTCCTTCCCGCGGTCCACGGATGTCCGATCCCCCTGGCTGGAATTGCTTCCCGGGGCGGCAGACCGGACGGAAGCAGCCTTCAGTCCCGCCAGATAAAACGCCATTTGCCGTTGCTCCTTTTCGCTCAGCGCGAAGACGGGCATGCGATGTGTCGTATTGAGCGCGGCCGGATTTTTCAGCCAGTGTGCCAGCCATTCAACGGAGCGTTTCTCTCCAATACCCGTGAGCGGTCCTCCGCCGAACAGGCCCGTCTCGCCCAGTTCGTCGATGACATGACAAGCCAGGCACCCGGTTGTCCGCACCAGCAGTTCGCCGGCTTGCCGATCATCGTCCGGCTTCCCGGGCTTCCAGGAAGCGAGTTTGGGCGAGGGGAGCGAGACCGCTTCCAGAAAGTCGGCGATATCGCGGGCCTGTTGCTCGTTCAGGGCAAATTCGGGCATGCGGACTCGGGAATCCGCCGGGCCAGTCAGCTTGTTCACGATCCAGTCCGCAGAGAGATTTCCCGCCGTTCGACTCAACGCAGGAGCGGGCAAGGCTGGGTAATCCGCCGGGTTGTCGTGGCAGTGACCACAACGCCAGGCACGGTACTCGATACGTCCCTGTTCGATTTGTGCCAACTCGGGTTGACCTTCCTCGCGAAACAGCAGATGCGTTGAGATCGGTTCCAGGGCGAACTGCGGATTGGACCAGCACAACTTCACCACCGCTTGCTCGCCAGTCTTGCGATAGCGCACTTCCAGCGGAAGTTCGCCGAAGGAAAATTCCCGTTCCGGGCCGGATATCCAGACGGGCTTGGCCGCACTCCCCTGCAACACCACCTGGTCGTCGAGCAGGACCTCGATATCGCCCGTGACATAGGCGTGAAACCGATACGTACCCGGTGCCTTCATCAAAAAATATCCGGACCAGTCGACGGTAAAGGATCCAGCGGGCAGTCGGCTATCCGGGATTTGGGCACCCCAGTCGAAAGCGATATCCGCATCGATCCGCTGGATTTCGGCTTCGCCCACGCGATACGTGGCCAGCAGGCCTGGGGGGTAATCGCTTTGCTCGGGATCCTCCTCGAGAGGGAGCGCCCACCCGGTGGCCGGTAGTGTCACCAGTATCAACAGACACCACAGCAGGCTGCAGGGGTTCAGTACAACGGGAACGCGGCGGTTCTCTTTACGGGGCATGAGGATTGCCTTCGCGGAATCTCGGTTACGGCCAAACGCACGCGCGAAACACACTCGGCCTTTCGCGCGGATCCAGGGACGCCACCGTCATCGGTGCGCCAAGGCCATTGTGTAGCATCTCTCCCTGCTTGACCAGTCAACGAGCCGGGCAGGCAGGAACTTCGCGGCATGCGGCGGGGCTTCGGAAACTCCGGTCGAGCCTACCCTGCTCGACTGATTGCGAGCAGGCCAAGCGATCCAAACGGAAACACGGCCCGGAAAATTGCTTCCGGGCCGTGTCGGTGAATCTCGCCTATGCACGGGCAGCCGCGCGGGCGCAGTTAGAATTCGAACATCGTCTGCAATTGCACGATGTTGGGGGTGATTTCGGCAGCCAGTCGGCTGAGTTGCACACGTTCCGCTCCTTGCAGCTTCATCAGGAACTCGGCATTCAGGTAGTTCCAGCCCCGAGCCAGAATGTCCACGCGTTCCCGGAGATCCGCGGGATCGGCCCCATCGGCGAGGCTCTGGTGAATGTTGTTCGAAAACGTGGTGAACTGGTGGCAGGTGTGCAAGCCCTGGAAGGTGAAGCCACGATCATAGCGGCCACCCTGTACCACGTATGAGGAAAAATCCTCCTGCAGGTGCTTGCCAAAGTTTTCCAGGGCAGCAATCAACTGCAGCGCCTTGACGCGATCGAAGCTGTTGCGAATCTGCACCCCTGTCTTGAGCGAAGCCACGGTGTGCTCGGTACTTTTCAGCAGTCGCAGAATCTCGGGGGATTCGCAGCCCTCGAAACCTTCCACCAGCAATTTCCACTGATGATCGACCATGCGAAAATCCGTTTGCAGTTGCACGATTTCGCGATTGCGTTTCGCGGAATCGATCAGCCGCAGCGTGGCGTTCTGCAGGTCCTTCGACGATTTCAACACGCCTTCGGGGCTCTTCAGCTTGACCAGTTCCGCCAGGGTCGTCTGTTGGAACAGGGTGTTGGTGTCATTTTGCAGCACTTCGGCGAGCCGGGCCAGTTGGCGATGGTCCACCTTGATCGGGATCAGCAGGGTTTCCTGCATTTCGCGGTCGATCTGTTCGATCCGTTGCAGGTTCCGTTCGATGTAGCGATTTTTCAGCGGCCACAATTGGGAGGAAAACGGGCCCCACAACTGCTGAAACTTGTTGTATTCCGCCAGGCAGCGTTCGCGATCGCGATGCAGTTCCGTGTTGTAGGCAATGTAACGCGTCTGCTGTTCCACCATGCGGCCCATCACCAGCAACTGGCGCGTTTCGCTGGTCCAGCCCAGTTCCATGGAAATATCATCCATGAGATTTCGGAGCCCCAGTTCCAGGGCCTCCGCCAGGCGTTGAAACTTCTGGCTGTCGATCTGGGCATTGACGCCGAACAGCGTGCTCAACCGCTGGATGTGCGTGTTGATGTTGCGAATGCTGGTGAGCGCGTTTTGAGACAACAGGGAGGCGTTGGTGTTCAACTGATACGCCAGTTGCCGCCATTCCCGATCCAGATCGGAAAATTCCTGCTCGACTTCGTTCAGATCCTGCACCCGTTCACTCCGTTGAGCCAGAATGGACGCATGCGCGTTGACCTGCAGTGTGGAGTTGAAATGCTCGGACAGATTCGGCTTGAGCCGCATATCCTGGTTCAAAATTTCAAACAGTCGCGACAGTTCGTCGGACAAGGCTCGGGAGACCTGTCGCACTTCCCGCAATTGCGTGGAGACCCGCTCCAAGGCAACGGGAGCGGCCTGCAACTCCTGCCGGGGGTTCGGCGTACTCATCTGGCTTTGAATGAGGGCGTCCAATAGTTGTTCAAACATTTGCTGGCGCCGATTCGCGTCACTTTGGGCGAACGCCGAATTCGAGAACGAGATGGTCAGCGCCAGCATGGCCAGCATCGTAAAACGGACAACTCCTGCTCCGACAGACATGCAATTTCCTCCCTGGATTTGCGACCTGAATGAACTGGGCACGAGACCGCCGAAAACTCGGTCTTTCCCCACCCCCAGTGAATTTTCGCCGCGAGTATAGCCACCCTCGCCAATCATGGCTACGGGAATATTCCCGGGGAAACCGCTACTCCGCTTCGGGGCGGAGAGATCGCGCGGGCAAAGCGTGCCGCATGCGGAATGGGGCCCTTTTCCGGGCCACGTGGGAACTCGACCGGGACATCCGTTCCGTCAGCGGGCGTGTACGCGACTACGCTATTGATTCCGCCCCGGTTGAATAAGCTATTGGTGGCGCCGGGATTGCGTCGCGTGGCCGCCGCTTCCGGAAAAGGGGCGTCCTACATGGCTTCGTCGAGCGCGCCCAGCTTGCCGATGACGACGATGCCGGATTCCGTCACTGTGAAGCCCCGCTGGCGATCCTGTTCCAGGTTATAGCCGATCGTCATCCCGGCGGGGATGGTCACGCCTTTGTCGATAATCGCTCGTCGGATTTTCGATCGTCGGCCCACCGTCACGTTATCGAACAGGATGGAATCTTCGACGCTGGCCCAACTGTTAATGCGAACATTCGAGCCGAGAATCGAACGCAAGGCCTTGCCTCCCGAAAGGATCGAGCCGGCACATACAACGCTGTCCAGGGCGCAGCCCACGCGGGGGTTGTCGAGTTTTTCCTGGGCGAACACAAATTTGGGAGGGGGGAGCAACGGCTGATAGCTGCGAATGGGCCAGGTCTGGTCGTACAGATTCAACTGGGGATCAACGGCGATCAGGTCCATGTTCGCCTCGTAGTAGGCCTCCAGCGTACCGACATCGCGCCAGTAGGCTTTTTTTCCCGTGTTCTTGTCCTGAAATGGATAGGCGCGCACCAGATATTCCTGAATCAGCCGGGGGATCAGGTCCTTCCCGAAATCGTGGGAACTGCCCCGAATCGTGGCGTCCCTGCAAAGTTCCTCGTAGAGCACCTCCGCCTTGAAGACATAAATCCCCATGGAAGCCAGGCAATGTTCGGGATCGCCCGGCAAGGGATTGGGCTGCGCGGGTTTCTCGTGAAATTCGATCACCCGTCCCTGGTCGTCCACACCCATCACGCCGAAGTCCCGACCTTCCTGCAAGGTGACGGGGAGGCAGCCGATGGTCACGGCCGCCTTGGAGGCCTTGTGCTCTTCCAGCAACTGGGAGTAATCCATTTTGTAGATGTGATCGCCCGAGAGGATCAGAATGTTATCCGCCTCGGTTTTTTCGATCGTATAGATATTCTGGTAAACGGCATCGGCCGTCCCCTGATACCATTGTTCATCCAGCCGCTGCTGCGGGGACAGAATATCGACGTATTCATTCAGTTCCCTGCAGAGGAAGCGCCAGGCCTGGTTGATGTGGCGATCGAGACTCGCCGCCTTGTACTGCGTGAGCACCAATATCCGTCTCAACCCGCTATTGAGACAGTTCGAAAGCGTGAAATCGATAATCCGATAGGACCCGCCAAAGGGGACCGCGGGCTTGGCACGATCCCGGGTGAGCGGCTCCAACCGCGTCCCCTTGCCGCCAGCCAATATCAAGGCCACGTCTCGCCTCATGGTGCCACTCCTGCAATTAAACGTCCCGCCCCGGCAGGACCAGATTCGAATAAGTGTATTCTCTTTGATGCGTTCCCACCAACGAACCTTGCGCGAATTCCCTCACCAGGAACGGGAAGCCTGGATATTCCTCCGGAAGCGACCGGCCGCGCCAGGCACTTGCCGGGGGCTGCTCGTTCACAATAGGGCAAGGGTGGCGTTGAAGCAGATGTGCGTCCCGACGGCGACTCCAAGTCCCCAATGCAATGCGATGGAGGCCAGGTAACACCCTGCGACGAAGCGGTAGATCAGCCAGCCCCCGCTGGCCGAGAACATCTGCTGCCAGACGACCTCCCCGAACTGAATGAGCGAGCCTGCCCGGCACATGCCGGGATCGTGTGCCAGGGAGAACACCGCGCTGCTCCCCAGAACCGCCAGCAACAGCCCCATCCGCCGCGAACAGCCACACATCACCGCCATTCCGCTCAGCAGCGAGAGCAACACCAGGCGAAACGCGACTTCCTCGAACACTCCCGCCCCGATGCACTGGCACATCAACGTGAGCGCCCGGGCAGGAAAGAACATGGCCAGGTTGTCCCCTCCGGAAATGGAGAGGGATTCCAGCCGGAGACCGTTTTCCGTAGCGACCGGGAACTCACTGCCGGACGATGTGATCAGCCAGGCAACACAAGCGGGCAGCAATCCCAGACAGACACTCTGCAGGAACATGCGGGGAATCACGCGACCACGCGGCCAGCTCCAGTCGTGTTGCAGCAACCTCCATTGCAGGAACAGGAGAATCAGCAACAGCAGCGAAAATGCACCGGGCCGCGCCAATGCCGTCTGATGCAGCAAGGGGTGCCAGAAACAAACTTGCCGGGCCAGTTCCGGCGTGGAGCAGGAACACCACAGACTCCATTCGCAAACGGCCACTGCCGGCCACGCAAACAGTACGGTGGCCCAGGCATGTTGCTGCGTCTGCAGGGACGGGTTATCCAGGGAATTCCACGGTATCAACATGAGTCAACCCGAAACGATTTCGGCCCGCAGTCACCAGAGGGGTTCGAGTTCCCTCGTGCATGACTCGCGGATGGGGGAGTAATGATGCCTGAAAGGCGTTCCCTTCCAGGAAGGAGTGGGAGAAGATCAGTCTTGCGATGGGCGCGGTTTGCGCAGGACGGGGACGGCGACTTTCGCCTTATCGAGGAAATGGGGGCGCGGAATTTTCCAGTGCGTATTCGCCTGGCGCAGATGTTCGGGTGAAGCGGACGGCAGCGTTTCCGGTTGAGGGAGTTCCAGTTGCTGAAGCAGGGCCGTCAGTCCGGCCACTTCCCAGCGCCCCTGCAGGCATTCGGGAATCAGTGCGTCCACGGCTTGTTGATACGCCAGCGGACGCTGAAACCTGGAGATCGACTCCGAGGCATTGTGGTGGCAGTACAATTCCGACCAGCGCGTCACCACACTCAACATCCGCGCATCTCGACGCAGGTTGACTCCTGTCAGCCCCAGCGGAAGCCCCGATCCATCCAGACATTCATGATGCTGGCGGATCAACCGCGGCACTGCCACTCCCAGTTCCGGGCATTGGCACATCAGGGCGGCGGACCACTCGGCATGATGCCCCCGGGCGAGCATTTTTTCGGAAGCCTGCGGCACAAACCAGGACAGATCCTTGAAGCAGGCCGCGCACAACAGCGCGGGAACATCCAGCAGCCAATGATCGTGCCTCAGCATTCGCGCCAGCAAATACGCACTTTGCAAGGCCCCCGCCTGCGCGATCTGCCGCATGAGTTGCGAATGATGGCTCTCTTCTTGAGCGTAGGCGTGGCACAATTCCACCCAGTGCCGGGGCGAGAGACTGCCATCGGCCGCAAGATGCTGAAATTCCCGCAGGAAGTCGTCCATGTCCGGCGAATGGTGGAGCCGTCCCTCGATTGCCCGTTGTCCGAACTCGACCCATTGTTCCGCCAATGGTTTCACGAGGGCATAATGCCGGAGGTAGAGATCGATTTCCTCCAGCAGGGTATGAATCGCGCGATGTAACTCGCCGACGGCCAGAAACACTTCCGCCTGTTGCCACGACGCGGCTTCATCGGGTATCAGTTGTCGGCGTAATTGAATCAGTTGCAGCGCCTGTCTCTGGAGCCCGGGCACCACTCCGGCCAGTGCCGTGCGAGAGAAACTGATGCGGGCCGCATCCGCCAGGCGTCGCAGGAATTGCTGCTCGCGCCCTTGCGGAGAATATTCCAGCCGGGTTGTGCGGACGCGGCATTGCGACCGCCGCGACAACTGGGCCCGAAGATAGCCTTCCCAAGCCGATAATTCCGCAGCGGGTGCGGGGAGCGCGGGAAGAGCATTCTGCTGCATGGGAGGGCCTCGATTGCATCCTGCATGTCGGAAACCGGGAAACCCCGCGGTCCGCAATCCCTGCCTTTGCCGCTGGATTCCCGTTCTTTGAGAGCGGCTGGGGCGTCCCTCGATGAAATCCCTCTCCTTTCAGGACTCTCGCCACCGCGCTTCCTGCTAGTTATCGGCCCTCCTCCGCGAGAGTCTGCAGGCAAAATTTGCAATCTCGCTCACCCGCCTGGAAGGCCCGATACGCCTCCCGAAGTACCCTTGGGAATTTATGTGCAAACTTGGCGGGAGGCACGGAAAACCGATCCGGTAAGACAGGAAGTTCCGGTAGAATTTAGGAGGATTAAGCACTTTACCAGTCACCCCCGATTGTAAGAATGAGGGGGACGATGCAGGCTGGAGCCGAGGCCTGCCGATATCTCCGTTAGTATTTGCTGTTACAGCATCCAGCCCTTTCGCGTGGCTGGTCACACGTTTAGGGAACGGGATTGATCATGGCCAGCGACTTTCGTCGAAAGGAAATTTTACCCCAAATCACGGAACAGATCGTGGAAAGTTACCACGATATCGGAACGATCAATCACCTCGGGCATTGTCCCTTGCCCAGTTATAGTGCCGTCGTCGGTCTGCTCGAGGATTTGACCGAAATTCTGTATCCGGGTTATCGGCGGCGGCAGAATCTGCATTTCGGCAACGTAGTGTATCACGTGGGCGATTTGCTCGACAGTTTACACGACAGCCTGACACAGCAGATTTGCCGCGCGTTGCGGCACGATTTCACCACCCGCACCGACACCCAGTGCGAGAATGTCGTCGAACGGGATTTCGAAGCCGATGCCCAGGAAATCGCCATTGATTTCCTCAAGTGCCTGCCGGCTGTACGTGCCATTCTGGCACGCGATGTTCAGGCGGCATTCGATGGCGATCCGGCCGCGGGAAATCTGGATGAAATCATCTTTTCGTATCCTGGCTTGCAGGCGATTACCGTGCATCGGCTCGCGCATGAATTGTACCGCCGTAAGGTCCCGTTTATCCCACGGATGATGTCGGAATGGTCCCACGCGCAAACGGGGATTGATATTCATCCGGGCGCGACGATAGGCCATTCCTTCTTTATCGATCACGGCACGGGGGTGGTGATTGGCGAAACCTGCGATATTCATCCGCACGTCAAAATCTATCAGGGGGTGACTTTGGGGGCCTTAAGTTTTGCCAAGGATGGAGAGGGAAAACTGATTCGTGGGCAGAAGCGACATCCCACGATCGGCGAAGGAGTCGTGATTTACGCGAACGCCACCATTCTTGGGGGCGACACCGTCGTGGGGGCCCAGTCGGTCATCGGGGCCAGCGTCTCCCTGACCAAAAGCATTCCCCCGAATACGATTGTCACCATCGAAAAACCATCGCTGAAATTCAGGGAAGCTTCCTGATTCGGGGGGGATCGCGCCCCATGCTCTGCTGCCGACCGCTTCACCGAGCCGAACGCGCCAGCGTCGGCTGTGCGCGGCAAATTCCATTCCGAATTTCTCACCCGGGTCAATAAAACAGGATTGTTGACTTCGTCGAACTAGCAGCGCCCGTCAGGAAGCGGGCCAAACTGGGCCCAAGATTATCGTAACGCATAGCCATTACTTCAGTTATGCCAAAGGATTGTTCCTCGGGGAACCGCCCGCGTGGCCCGCTTCCTGACGGGCGTGGCTAGTTTTACAGGCACTTTCAGACAAAATTTACCGCATTGGCAACTGTGCGGGAAATGCGGACCAAGGGGCCGGGGCTGGCGACCTCGGCTCGGTCGAGCGGAGCCTGTTTTTCCGTCCCCAACAGCCTGTCATTCCCCATGTGAATCGCTATCGTGTATGGTTATCGGCAGAGTATGCCGCGAGGCTGTCACGGCTTGATTTTCGGGCTGTATGCCACTGGCTTTGCCAATGAAACCCCATGTTGACGAGAAACCCGAAAGGGACTAGCGAAATTCCATGCGTTTACGTTTTGCCATCGCGACCTCTTCCCTGAATCTGCCGCTACGGGCGGCCATTAAAGCCGCCGGTTCCCTCCCGGGCGTGACGGGTGTGCGGATAGATGCCCGTCAGGAATTGAAGCCCGGGGAAATGTCGCAAACGGGCAAGCGGGAACTGCTCTTGTACCTGAACGAACACGGCCTGCAACTCTCGTCCCTCGGGTTTTCGGTACGCCGGGCCTTTTACGACCAGGCCGACCTCGATCGCCGCGTTGCCGCCACGCGCGAAGCCATTAACCTCGCTTCCCTGTTAAAGGTGCCGAGGCTCTCGTTGCGGGTGGGCCGGATTCCCGCTGCCGACGAAACCGACGCGTTTTCGTTACTCGCCGAAACCCTCAACGATCTGACTCGGCATGGCAACCATGTCGGTGTGACGCTGGCCTTGATTCCGGGAGCGGAATCAGTCGACCAGATCGCCCAGTTCCTCGACCAGATTCGGACGGGGCCGATCGCGGTCGATTTCGATCCCGCGCGCGCCCTTGCCGAAGGAGTCAATCTTCCGGGTCGGCTACGGGCGCTGCATGCGTATGTCGCGGAGTTCACGGCTCGCGATGCCGTCCGCGATTTTACGGGAGGCGTCGAAGAAACTCCCCTGGGCCGGGGTGAAGTGATTTGGGACGAGTTGCTGGCCACGCTCATGGAAATTGATTATCGAAGCTGGATCACCCTGCAACGGACCACGGGCGAAAATCGGTTGCAAGACCTCGAACGGGCCGCCACGTATCTGCAACGCATCCTGGGCGAATTCTGATATTCCCCTTCCTCGTACCAGAATCTCGGACGTCCCCATGGAACCCCAGCAGCCCCAGCCGTTGAGTATTTCGGAATTGACCCGCCAGATTCGCGATCTGTTACAGGCCAATTTCGATCAGGTGGTCTGCGTGGGAGAAATTTCCAATCTGGTGCGTGCCCGTTCGGGACATGTGTACTTCACGCTCAAGGATGATCAGGCCCAGATTTCCGCAGTCATGTGGAAGACGCGAGCCCAGCGGCTGCGATTTGAACCGCGCGATGGACTGCAACTGGTGGCGGTCGGCTCGATCGAAGTCTACCCGCCGCGCGGGAGTTACCAGTTGATCGTGGAACAGGCTTTCCCGCAGGGCATTGGTCCCCTCGAGCTGGCATTTCGGCAACTGCAGGAAAAGTTGGGAGCGGAAGGCTTGTTTGATCCGGCGCGGAAACGCCCCATGCCTGAATATCCCACGCGGCTGGCCCTTGTCACCAGTGCGACAGGCGCCGCGGTGCGCGACATGCTGCAGGTACTCACCCGCCGTTGGCCCCTGACCGATCTGGTGATTGTGCCGGTGCCCGTGCAAGGTCCACAAGCCGCCCCCCGCATTGCCCAGGGACTGGCGGACGCGGCGCGCATTCCGGGGGTCGAGGTGATCATTACCGGACGAGGCGGAGGCAGCCTCGAAGACTTGTGGCCGTTTAACGAGGAAGTCGTCGCGCGGGCGATTGCCGCCTCCCCCGTGCCGGTCATCAGCGCGGTCGGGCATGAAATCGATGTCAGTATCGCGGATCTCGTGGCGGACCAACGCGCACTCACTCCCACGGAAGCGGCCGAGTTCGCCGTCCCTCACTTGCCCGAGGTCCTCTCCCGGCTGCACGAACTGCAACGGAACATGGACAAATACCTGCGGCTGCAAACCCAGCAGGCGCGGCGCTGGCTTGAGCTCATTTCACAACGCCGCCTGTTTCAAAAGCCCCGGGAATTATTTTCCCGGCAACGCCGCGAACTGGATGAAATCGAACAGCTCCTGACCACCCTGGTTCAGCAGCGTGTGTTGCAGTCTCGCCAGGAAATCCAGACCGTTTCCGCTCGACTCGAAGCCCTCAGTCCTTTGCGGGTCCTGGCACGCGGTTATACTATCACGCAGGATGCGGAGACGGGCGAAATGCTACGCCGGCTTGACCAGATCCGAATTCGCCAGCAGATTCGAACCCGCCTGGAGGATGGGGAAATCCTCAGCGAAGTCCTGGCGCGGGTTCCCCCCGCGGAACCTGCCTGAACAACAGGCGGCCAGATCCGTTCCCTTCCCCTGGACCGAAACCACCATTTCCGATCACGTTGAGCCATGCCCAAAAAAAAACCCGCGGAATCCGAAAGCCCCCGTTTCGAAGAGGCAATGGCCCAACTGCAGGCGATTGCACACGATCTCGAGGACGGCCAACTCGGGCTGGAACAGGCGTTGCAGCAATACGAGCAGGGCACCGCCCTGTTGCGGCACTGCTATCGGGTCCTGGCCGACGCCGAACAAAAAATCGAACAGTTGACCGGCTTCACCGACCAGGGAGAAGCCGAGTGCGAACCTTTTGATGCCTCCGCCACTCTTCAGCAGCGGGAGCAGACTGCGGGAAGACGCGCCTCGGGAACCTCGACCACCCCGTCCGATATTCCCCCGGCTAGCGGAAGTACCAAACCCAAAAACACACTCTTCGAGAAAGGCCAGGAGCCGGATCGCTGAGGCATTAGGCCCTGTTGGCTCCCCACGCCGCCGCGAACACCTTGCCACTCCGTAATGAATCGAATCGAGTCCATGACCAGTGCCGAATTGAATTCTCTCTTCCGTCCCAGTGTGCAACAACTGGCCGGTTACATTCCCGGCGAACAACCCCAGGAGGCGGGTTGGACGAAACTGAATACCAACGAAAATCCCTATCCTCCCTCGCCGCGCGTGATCGAGGCCATCCAGCAGGCCGCGGGAAATCATCTCGAAAAATACCCCGATCCCCTGGTCACTTCGTTTCGCCAAGTCGCCGCCGAACTGTTTCAGGTCGATCCCGAATGGATCCTGCCGGGCAATGGATCGGATGAAGTGCTGACGATTCTCGTCCGCGCGTTTGTCGATCCGGGGGAATCGATTGCCTTTCCCTATCCCAGCTACATCCTTTATGGCACCCTGGCCGAAATTCAGGGGGCGCGCTTTGCGCATCTCCCCTTGTTGCCGGACTGGTCGTTTGCCCCATCCGCCACCGATATCGCCCTGGCCCAGAAAATGGTATTTGTGCCCAATCCCAACTCTCCTTCGGGCCACTGCTGGGCGGACGAAGCCGTGCTCGGTCTGATCCCCCGGCAAGGCGTGCTGGTGCTCGATGAAGCCTACGGCGACTTCCGCGATGTACCGGCACACGGTCCCTTGCTGCATGGTCCCGGGGGACGGCGGATCGTAATCACGCGAACCTTGAGTAAATCGTATTCCCTGGCGGGCTTGCGGTTCGGCTTCGCGGTGGCTCATCCCGACGTCATCGCGGGCCTGCGGAAGGTCAAGGACAGCTACAACTGCGACGCACTCTCCATTGCCGCCGCCACCGCGGCCCTGCGGGACCAGGCCTGGATGCAGGCCAATACGGTCCGCATCCGCGACACTCGCGAACGATTGGCGCGGGAGTTGGTAAGCCTCGGGTTCAACGTGCTGCCCAGCCAGGCGAACTTCCTGTGGACCACGCATCCCGAACGGCCCCACGCCGATCTCTACCAGGCGTTGAAAGACCGCAAAATCCTGGTGCGTTACATGAAATTCCCCCAGGCCGGTCCTGCCGGGAATCAGTTCATCGACGGACTGAGAATCACCATCGGGAACGATCCGCAAATCGATACCTTACTGGCGAACCTCCGCGAAATTCTGTAACGGAGCCCGTGCCGATGCACTCCCGATCGCACGATTCGAACGTCCATCGCATTCGCCTGGCAGGACCCTGGGAGTGCATTCCTCAACCGCCGTTGACCTGGCCGGACACCAAAGATGCCGCCCCGCAGCGGATCAAGCTCCCCACCTCGTGGCGGGACCTGTTCGGCCCCCACCCGGGGACCGCCACCTTTATCCGAATGTTCAACTCCCCCACCGGACTGACCAGCGAAACCCTCTGGCTGCGCTGCGCGCAAGTCGGCTGCCAGGGAACGATACAGCTCAACGGCATCCTGCTGGGAACCCTGCTGGCCGCTCATCCCCAGCAACGGTTCGCGATCCCCGCGCTGCAGGAGACGGGCAACCGGCTGGAAATCACGCTGCAGGGGGCATCACCCGACGATTCCCCCCGCGGACTCTGGCAACCCGTGCTGCTGGAAATCGAGCAGGCGGCGAACGGGTGATCCCGTCAGCCCGCGCCCGGCGCCGGCGGCTCGGAAAGCAGCTCAGGGCTGGTCCCAGGGAAAGGGCTTTCCCTCCGCAGGCGTCGCGGGAAGGAAACGCTCACTTCCGACCCGGCGGCGTACAACACATTGACGGGCGTTTGGGTGTTGAGAAAGGCGAACTCCGGCCCATAGGTTTCCTCGAAATCCACTTCGATCTGGTAATCCTCGATTTCGCAGGCCTGCCATTGCGGATGTTCGACCTGGTATTCGAGAGTCCCCCGCGGTCCCCGGGCATAGCCCCAGTAATGTTCCGTGATGAACTCCGTTAGGGAGCCGGCTCGCGGATAGGCCAGCCCGCTGTTGATGCGGGCCGAAATGCGATGCGTCCGGCCTGTGTCCCACGTGTAACAATGAAACCCGGCTTCATTTCGGTGCGACATGGGCCAGGCCACGTAATTTTCGTTAAAGAGGTGATTGGCAATCAGCGGTATGGCGGCTCGGGGAACAATTTCCTTGATGAACGTGACCGCCCGCCGCGATCGGTCCTGGTCGGGAGACACATAAAACCGCAGATTGACCTCCTCGAAGCAGACATGGTACGGAATCGGCAGTCCGAGAATCCGCGTCCTGTTGAACAGGAAGGCAACCAGACTGAGATACACCTCCCCTTCAAAGGTATCCAGCGTTGTCCCCTCGGGGACCAGGGGTTGCAGCACTTCGGGTTCGACGCGGTAATTTGCCAGCAGCAAATGCTGCCAGTGGGCGGTTAGAAATTTCATGGGCGTCTGCTTCCACCGGGCGGGATACCTTGCGACACCTCGCGCCGGGAGTTCCTCGGCTCGAGGTCACGCGGTTTACTCAATCACCACGGCGGTGCCCGAGACGGCAACCATCAACATGCCGTTGGCCTGTCCGAGAACTTCATAATCGACATCGACGCCGACGATTGCGTTGGCCCCCAGTCGCATCGCCTCCTGCTCCATCGCCTGCAGTGCGGTCTGGCGGGCTTCCCCCAGTACTTTTTCATAGGATCCCGCGCGCCCACCCACGATATCGCGGATACCCGCGAAGAAATCCTTGAAGATATTGGCTCCCAGGATCGATTCACCGGTCACGATCCCCCGATATTCCAGGATCTCGTGACCTGACAAGGTCGGTGTGGTACTGATCAGCATGTTCGGGCTCCTGGACTGTTCCTGGGGACGTGTATTCATATCCCAGGGAACGGGAAAAGTCTCCGGGAAGATCACGACTTTTTCACGCATTTACCCAAAAAATGGGAGGCAGACCACCCTGCCGTGCCTGCCTACAGATACTGATTGATCAGGTTTTCGAGATACTCCTGCCGACCGCTCACATTGGCCTGGGCTTCCCCCTTGTCCAGCATATAGGCTTCCAGCGAGGCGAACGTTGCAGTGCCCTGTTCGATATCCCGGCCGATGCCGGTATCGTAGCTGGCATAACGCTGCTTGACGAACTCGTCGAGTACGCCATCAGCCCGAATCGCGGCGGCAATTTTGGCCCCACGGGCGAAGGCATCCATCCCGCCGATGTGGGCATGGAACAGATCCAGCGGTTCGAAGCTTTCGCGGCGGACCTTGGCATCAAAATTGATCCCGCCGGGCTTGAGCCCCCCCTGCTTGAGAATGACCAGCATGCACTGTGTCGTGAGATAGATATCGGTGGGGAACTGGTCGGTATCCCAGCCCAACAGCAGGTCGCCCGTGTTAGCGTCGATGCTGCCCAGCATGTTCTGGATGCGGGCATATTCCAGTTCATGCATCATGGTGTGCCCGGCCAGCGTGGCGTGATTGGTTTCGATATTCATCTTGACCACGTTTTCCAACCCGTGCTGACGGAGGAAATTGACGCAGGCGGCCACATCGAAATCGTACTGATGCTTCGTCGGTTCCTTCGGCTTGGGCTCGAACAGGAACTGTCCCCCGAAACCGATACTCCGGGCATGATCGTGGGCCAGGTGCATGAATCGGGCCAGGTGATCGAGTTCCCGTTTCATGTCGGTATTGTAGAGATTCTGGTAGCCCTCGCGGCCCCCCCAGAAAACGTAATTCTCCCCACCCAGTTCATGGGTCACTTCAATAGCTTTTTTCACCTGAGCCGCAGCGTAGGCGAACACGTCGGCATTGCAACTGGTGGCGGCCCCGTGCATGAACCGGGGGTTCGAGAACAAATTGGCCGTCCCCCACAGCAGCTTGATCCCGGTTTCCTGCTGTTTCTCCTTGAGCCTGGCCACCACGCGATCGAGAATGGCGTTGGTTTCCTTCAGATTGGCCCCTTCGGGTGCAATATCGCGATCGTGAAAGCAGTAGTAATCGACCCCCAGCTTGCTCATGAATTCGAAGGCCACATCGACCCGCTTCAAGGCCATGTCGACGGAATCGCTGCCATCTTCCCAGGGACGCACCGCCGTACCAGGCCCGAACGGATCCCCTCCCATCCCCCGAAACGTGTGCCAGTAACAGACGCTGAACCGGAGCAGTTCCCGCAGGCTCTGGCCTTCCACCCGTTCCGCGGGATTATAATGGCGGAACGAGAGGGGATTCTTGCTGCCGGGGCCCTCGAAGGGAATGGCGGAAATCTCGGGAAAGTAACTCATGCGCCTGTACCTGCGTCGCGAAGGGGGAGAAGGAATCGAACAGAGATGGAGTTGAAAATCGCATCTCGCTTCTTTTATGCTGCGACCCACACAGTGACGAATTCACGGGGGAAAATCAAGTAACCATTGAGGAGCAAACCACATGACAGGCTACACGGTTCACACGGGCACCAGTAAGAAATTCAGCAGCGGATGGGATCGCATTTTCGGCGATAACGAACCTAAATCCGCCAAAGGCAAGCAGCAAAGTCAGAAGACCGAAAAAAAGGCCCCCAAGGCGAAATCCCAGGCGAAATCGGGCAAAAACCAGGCCACTAAGGGGAAACCCAAATCGAAATCGAAGTAGTCTCGCGGAATGTAGCGGATTTGCAGGTCGCACCGATCTCGCATGACGTAGCCACGGGCGGGATTCTGACCGTTCTCCGGTTCGGAATTCGACCGTGGTGCGCTTTATGCCGAGCAAATCGACCAGGAGCATCTTGACACCCTCCCGATTTCAGGGTTTGATTATTTTAGAAAAATGGATCTGCCGATTTGACAAGGACATGAATATGATTTTCGTGACCCCGCTTCGCGACAGGAATTCTCCCCCTCGAGGGAGCGCGATGGCGGGACTCACCCAGGGATGACTCGCGATTCGACCTGCCAGGGAACAGGATGTCGAAGCGTGATGGAAAGCCGGTGGATGCGGCTGGATTTTGGGCGGCAAGGGATCTCCCAAATCTCGGTTTCGGTTTTCATCACAGACTTCCTCGCCCAGGCGAGTTTCAGGAGTGAGTGGCCCATGAGCAAGACAACCTCGCTGTTCCTGTCCAGCGTGTTCTTTTTGTGCGGCGTGATCCTGGGGCTGTCCGGGCGCGATTCCCTGTATCGAGGCTCGGCCCAGGCCGACCATCTGCATGCCAGCGCCGTGGACCAGATCTATCGCCAATTGGCGGGGAATACATCCCCCTTCGGAGATGGCAGCCAGCTACTCTCCAAAATCGCGGCGATCACCACCCCCAGCGTGGTGCATATTCAAAGCGAACGCAACACGAAATCCGGCGGACTCGTGGAAGAAACGGGGTCCGGCGTGATCATGACCAGCGCCCAGGCCAAAACCCCGTTCGTGGTGACGAATCGGCACGTCATCGCCGATGCCGACATGCACGATATCCGCATTCAACTGCACGATGGCCGCGTCATCACACCCACGGATGTCCGATCCGATGAAAAGTCGGATATCGCCATTCTGATGATCGACGAACCCAACATTCAACCCGCCCGCTGGGGAGACAGCGACGCCGTGAATATCGGGCATCTGGTCTTGGCGCAGGGGAGTCCCTTCGGGTTGAGTCAGTCGGTGACGTTCGGCATCATCTCCGCAAAAGGCCGCCGTTCCCTGAAACTGGGGGAATCGAACGACGTGATCAACCAGGATTTCCTGCAGACCGATGCCGCCATCAACCCCGGGAACAGCGGGGGCCCACTCATCGATATGAGTGGCCGCATCATCGGAATCAACACGGCGATTGCCTCCAACAGCGGGGGGAATGAAGGGATCGGTTTCAGCATTCCCAGCAATCTGGCCCGCTATGTCACCGAACAACTGCTGGTTTCCGGCAAGGTCCGCAGGGCTTATCTGGGGGTGAAACTCGATCCCGACTTCAGTTCCCAAACCGCCATCAAGCTGGGGTTGGATCGCGTCAGGGGAGCCCGGGTAGTGGAAGTCTATCGCGATACTCCCGCTTCGCGTTCCGGCCTGCTCGTGGAAGATGTCATCCTGTTCTTCGGAGGGGTGGAAGTCCTCGACGAAAATCACCTGATCAATCTGGTCAGCCTCACCAGCGTGAACTCCACCGTGAACACCATCATCCTGCGGAAGGGTAAACGGCAGACACTCCCCGTCACCCTGGGAGACCGCGACGATCTGGAAGCCCGTAGCGAAGCGCCGCTCCTGAACAACAATAATAAACAACGCGGCCGCTGAAAGCCCGCCAACCGCGCACTTTCCCACCCGCTGTGTGCCTCTGGCTTTGCCAGTGAAACCTCACGTTGACGAGAAACTCAAAAGCCACGGGCGCAGCTGGTGACACTCAAATTCCCAAGCCTGAAAATACGCCACGCGACTTCGCGTTTCAGGCTTGCTCGTAGTTAGCCCGGATGTTTCGCCCGGGTCAACAAAACAGGGTTGCTGACTTCGACGAACTAGCCACGCACGTTGTGGATCTGCCGCTGCGTGGATACCACATCAATGGTATGCGGAGCATATCCTACGGGAAGCGCGCGGCCCGCAGATGAGGACACTGGCGGGCAAGCCAGCCAGTGTCACACACCGCGATGTTGCGACGGTATTATTTCTTTTCGAAGGCCGCGTCGAAGGCGACGTTGGAGGGAGAGAAGTCGACGTTCTTGACGAACTGGCAGGCTTCCCGGGCACCATGGTCGCGGTCCATGCCTGAATCTTCCCACTCAATGGAAAGCGGCCCCTGATACTGGATGGCATTCAGGGCGCGAATGATTTCCTCGAAACGCACCCCGCCCCGTCCCACGCTGCGGAAGTCCCAGCCTCGGCGGGGATCCCCGAATCGCAAATGGCTGGAAAGAATTCCGCTGCGGCCATTCAGCGTGACGGAAGCATCCTTCATGTGCACATGATAAATGCGATCCGGAAAATAGCGGATAAACTCGACCGGATCCACCCCCTGCCAGATGAGATGGCTGGGATCGAAGTTGAAGCCGAACTCCGCGCGATGATTCAAGGCCTGCAGCGCTTTTTCCGCGGAGTAAATATCAAAGGCAATTTCGCTGGGATGAACTTCCAGCGCGAACTTCACGCCACATTCCTGGAATACGTCCAGAATGGCATTCCAGCGTTCCGCGAACTGTTGATACCCCGCGTCATACATCTCCTGCGGGATCGGCGGAAAATCGTAAATGAGCGGCCAGATCGCCGAGCCGGTGAAGCCGTTGACGACATCCACTCCCAGCCGTTGTGCCGCCCGCGCGGTGTTTTTCATTTCTTCGAGTGCACGCTGGTTAACGCCTGCAGGGTTGCCATCACCCCACACGGATGCCGGCAGAATCGCCTTGTGCCGGGCATCGATGCTGTCGCACACCGCCTGCCCCACCAGGTGATTCGAGATCGCAAACAATTGCAGGTCGTGCCGCTCGAGCAAATCACGCTTCTTCGCGCAATAGGCGTCATCGGAAAGGGCCTTGTCGACCTCGAAGTGATCCCCCCAGCAGGCCAGTTCCAACCCATCGAACCCAAATTCGACCGCCTTCTTGCACAAGGTTTCCAGCGGCAAATCGGCCCATTGACCGGTAAACAGCGTCACGGGGCGCGCCATGAGAGTTCCTTTCGCTACGGGATGGAGTGATCAAGAGGCCGAGGACAGGCACGTCGGCTTGTGCCCCCCGCTACGGGGAAAACACAAGCCACCGCCCGAATATCAGTCGCCACGCAGGCGGATGTTCTTGTCGCGAAGCTTTTCCCGAATTTCATTCAACGAGGTCACGCCGAAGTTCCGGACGGAAAGCAATTCGTCGGCGGAACGGGATACCAGTTCCCCCACGGTATTGATTCCCAGGCGGGCCAGGCACTTGCGGGCCCGGACCGAAAGTTCCAGGTCGGACACCGTCAACTCGTGCAGCATCCGCTCTTCGGGCGTCAACTCCTCGGGGCGGTACAACGGTTCCGCCTGCTTCTTGTGTACATTCTGGCCCAGCTTCAAGCCGTGCATTTCCAGAATGTCCTTGATTTCCTTGAGCGAGGTTTCACCAAAGTTCTTGCCTGCCAGCAATTGCTCTTCGGTCATGCGGGTCAGGTCCTCGAGCCGGTTAATCCCCGCCCGTTCCAGGCAGTTGCGACTGCGAGCCGAAAGTTCGAAGTCGGAAATGGGAATACCGAGGATCTGTTCAAGATGCTTGTCGCGGCGGGCCGCTTCTTCGTCGAAAAACATTTCCGCGGAGGATTCGATGTCCTTCAGGTACAGACGGGCACGTTCGTTGTTCGGGTTTTCATCGAGAGCCCTGCGAAAACAGAATGCCGCCGGCCCGTACAATTCCCGGTCTTCGTACAACAGACCCAGATTGATCAGGGCCCCCAGATAAAAAGGAGGCTTGGAGAGCATTTGCTCGTACAGGCGAATCGCCTCGTCATCGTTCCCCATCTGGTTGTTCAACTGGGCCAGACTGAACAGCGCCCGGGCATGATTGGGGCTCATGTCGGCGGCACGCTCGAAATACTCCAGCGCGCCATAGGTATCCCCACGGTCGGACATGATGCAGCCCATCTGGTAGGAATACTCGGCCCGCGTGGCGGCCTCACGGGACAGACTTCGCAACAGCGCCTCGGCTTCTTCCACGCGCCCCAGTTTCCGGGTGCAACCGGCAATCATCAGCTCGCACTGGACGCGGTCGTAGCCTGCTTTCTTCGCCTGCTCGAACTGCCCAATGGCCTCTGCATGCCGCTCCAGCGAAATCAAGGCCATCGCGTGGCAATAACTTGCCAGCGCATTGTTGCTGACTTGAGACAGATGCTTGACGGCCTCTTCGTGACGTGCCAGTAAATAAGCAACCGTGCCGCTGGCAACGTGGTCTCGCTCGGAAGTGGCACGATCGGACAGTTCCTGCCAGGTCTGCCTGATTTCGGAAACCTGGCCTGCCCCCAAGGCTTTCTCGATAATCGAGAATTCGTTGGTACCGAATTCCGGAGAACTCAACAGGGGTTGTCGAACTTCGATCCGTTCAATTGCGATCATGAAATGCAGGCTCCCGTGTCCCGGCAGACGCGCACCACGTCTTTACCAGTCAGATGCTTTAATAAAGGACTCTCGGGGCATGCTGCCCCCAGAGGCGAGTTGGTCGTTTTCAGCAGTTCCCGTCACCCGCATGTCGCGGGGAGTGATTCCATCATCGAGCCCGCCGCGCCGCTGACGCGGCGCAAGCCCGGACTGGCGAAGGGCTTATTCGTCCACAACGTAAGGCAACAAGCCCATGAAACGCGCCCGCAGCACGGCATGACGGACTGCACGCTGATACAAGGCCGACGTGCCCGTGCGACGACGCGGCTGAATCTTACCTTCACGGTCAATCAGTTGCCGCAATGTCTTGACGTCCTTGTAGTCCACATAAACGGGACGAGGAACAACACCATCCACACAAAAGCGGCACTTCAACTTTCGCTTCTGACGAGCCTTTTTCTTACGCAGTTTGCGAATATCCGATTTCGTCAACGTCGCCATATCTAGACACATCCTTCATTTTACACAACCGGCACAAGAGAGAAATCTCCGCGTCGCGAGGGGTGTTTGCGGGCCGGTTGTCCCTGCAATACATCGTGGAAAGAGTCTGCCCCCTGCCTGGGCGCAGCCTCTTCGCTCGCGAACGAATCGCTTATCATACCGATTTGAACCGGAGATGCAAGTTCACGACTTCGCCTCTCCCCGCACGCGGTTTCGACAGGTCGAACATAACCTTTCCCGCTTCACAAATTATTCACGGAATACACATCGTTCCTTGATAATGCTCCGCCATAATGCCCGCCGAAACTATGACCAGGGGGCAGGATGCATCTGGCCCCCCTCAAACATTGAACCGGCAAACGCTTATCTGCCGCAAGGAACTCAACCGCATACACTTGTGTCATTCACTCCTCCTTCACCCGGTAGACAATTTCGAACAACGGTCAAGGAAGGCCAAGGTTGCCTGATGGCGAATAATCACAGCTCAAGCACTCCCCCGTTCCCTTTCCCCTGTTCGGCCACCCGCGCTGTCTCTGCTTCGCGCATCCCCGTGCGGGCACTGTTTGTCAGTGATGTGCACCTGGGCAGCCCCCATTGCTGTGCCGAGGAATTCGCCGCTCTACTCGAACGCTACCAGCCCGAGCGAGTGTATCTGGTCGGAGACATCCTGGATGGGCGTCGACTGAAACAGTCCTGGCGCTGGCCACCAGTTTATAATCGTATCCTTGCCCGCATATCGAACCTGCTGCGGGAGGGATCGCATGTTTACTACACGCCGGGAAATCACGACGAATTTTTTCGCGAGATCCTGCCCTGCTTGCCTCCGCTGTTCAACAACAGCCGCCTGATGATTGCCGACGAGTTTCTGTATGAATCGAAACTGGGGGCGCGGCTGCTGGTGACGCATGGCGACCAGTTTGATCGCCACGAACAGGCGGCTGGATGGGTCTCGCGGGCCGTGACACTGTGCTACGACTGGCTCTTGCGTCTGGACAACCTGCAAACCGGTTGGAGTCCTCGGCGGGGACGGCGTGCGACGGCTCGTGGCCTGCGGGAGCGGCTCGCCCGGCTCGCCCGTTTTTATCAGGAATATGAGCAGCTTGCGGTAAACTATGCGGAACGGGGGGGCTACGATGGCGTAATTTGTGGCCATGTGCATCAGCCGAAGATTGTAACCCGAGAGGCGATTTCGTATTGTAATGTCGGTGACTGGATCGAACATTGCACCGCCCTGGTGGAGCATCGATCCGGCGATTGGGAATTAACCTACTTTCATCCGGAGCAATATTCTTCGGACCAGATCAAGCCTGCCTTGCCGGCTGAGCGGAAGTCGTTGACCTGGTGGACCGCGTCTCCCGGACAGAATGTGAACGTGACCCTGCTGAAAAGCAACCAATGGTCGCATCGCCATTCCTTTCCAGCGGCTCTCTCGGGAGACCTCGCTTCGCACGCTGGGCAAACAGGCGGAAACTCCTCCTATGCCGCGGCCCAACAAGCAGAATACTCCGAGCACTCCTGAACCCAATTCTTCGGGAAATCCCGAGAAGGCCAAGAGACGTCGTCTTAATTTTGATCGCTTGAGCAAAACCTGGTTTAACCTCGTTCATCAGAACAACCTGGTTTACAACACCTGCTGGGAAGACCCGCGCCTCGATCACGTGGCCCTGGAGTTAACCCCCGAGGATGTGGTGATGGTGATTACCTCCGCGGGCTGCAATGCGCTCGATTACGCCCTCAAGGGCCCCCAGCGGGTGCATGCGGTGGATGTCAACCCCCGGCAAAATGCCCTGCTGGAACTAAAGCTCGCCGCCATTCGCGAACTCGATTACGACCAGTTCTTTCAAATGTTTGGGCGTGGTCGACTGGCCAGTTACAACAAATTATATAAGACCAAACTGCGGCAACATCTGAGTCATTCATCCCGGGCCTACTGGAACAAGCGGACGCGGATGTTTTCCGGATCCGGGCGTCGACCGAGTTTTTATTTCTACGCCACCTCGGGCATGTTCGCCTGGTTGATCAACATTTATGTCGATCGCATAAAAAAATTGCGGCCTGCAGTCAACGCGCTGCTGAGCGCCCAGAGCGTGGAGGAGCAACGCGAAATTTACGAACGTTATCGGCTGCGGGAAACCCTCTGGACGCCGTTCCTCAAATGGGCCATGCGGCGCGACATGACGCTGGCCCTGCTTGGGGTGCCCCGCGCCCAGCGGAGACAACTCGATCGCAGTTACCCCGGTGGAATTTTGCAGTTTGTTGTCGATTCCCTGGAAACCGTCTTTACGAAACTTCCCATCCAGGACAACTACTTCTGGCGCGTCTACCTGACTGGTGAATACACGCCCGAGTGTTGTCCGGAATACCTCAAACCGGAAAATTTCCTGAAACTGAAAAACGGGCTGGCCGACCGCGTGGAAGTCCACACGAATACCATTCTGGGATTCCTGCGGGAAGAGAAGGACGTGCGGATCTCCCGCTACATTTTGCTCGACCATATGGATTGGCTGGCGGAGGCGCGGGCCGATATCCTGGCCGAGGAATGGCAGATGATGGTCCATCGGGCGGCACCCAGCACCCGCTTTCTGTGGCGCAGCGCGGGCCTGGAAGTCGATTTTGTCGACCCGATCCCTGTGGAATGGCAGGGGCAACACTGTCACATGCGCGACCTGCTGCACTATCAAACGCGCCTGGCCAGTGAATTGCATCCCAAGGATCGCGTCCACACGTACGGTAGCTTTTACATTGCCGATCTGCGGGAAGCCCCAGTCGCGCCCACAGCCGTGGGACAGACCACGGAAGCGGCCTCTTCCTGAACCCTGCAGCGGCTGCATCCCCAGTACGACCTAACCGCATCGAATTGAATGAGCCATGAGTTGTCCGTTTTCCCTGGCGTCGAACGCCCGCGTGTTGTGGCACTTGGCCGTCAATCGCGTGCGCGGCAAAACACACGAAGAACGCCTCACCAGTTTTTACGAAGGGCAGGCCGGCGATTACGATGGTTTTCGCAAGCGGCTGCTGCACGGCCGGGAAGAGATGTTGCAAACCGTCCCCTTTCCCGACGGGGGCATCTGGGTCGACCTGGGAGCCGGGACGGGGGCCAATGCGGAATACGTCGCCGAGGTTATTCCCCGCTTGTCTAAGGTGTATCAGGTCGATCTGTGCCAGCCGCTGCTCGATGTCGCCCAGCAACGGGTCGCGCACCGCGGCTGGTCCAATGTCGTGCCCGTCCATGCGGATGCCACCCAGTTCCTCCCCGCGGAAGGGAGCGTCGATGTCGTGACTTTTTCCTATTCGCTGACGATGATCCCCGACTGGTTCGCGGCCCTGGATCACGCCTGGCGGATTCTTAAGCCCGGGGGCGTGATCGGCATCGTCGATTTCTACGTTTCCCGCAAGTACCCTCAGGAAGGCTGCGTGCAACATCGGTGGTCCACGCGGACTTTCTGGACAACCTGGTTTGCCTTCGACAACGTGTTTCTCGATGGCGACCACTTGCCATATCTGCACCGGAAATTCGATCGAATCGTATTGCGGGAACGACGGGGCAAGGTCCCGTTTTTGCCGTTTGTTCGCGCGCCGCATTATATTTTCATCGGACGCAAACCTGGCGAAGAGGTCCCGCCCGCGGAACGAAACTGACCGGAACCGGCATCCCTTTAAGCGCATGACTGAAACAACAGGTGAAATAACAACACACGTCGCGGGAGGCAACGACCGACTTCCCTGCATGCAACGAAACGTTTCCGAAATTTCTCTCCCCCTCCTGGCAAGGACATCGCTTGTAGTATTGACCGATTTATCTCCCCGGAATCCTGCTTCCGCGGACACGAACTTGCTTCATCGAGGATGCAGCGTTCATGGCCAAATTTTTTATCAGCATGTCGGGCGAAGGACGCGGACACGCCACGCGTGTTCGATCGCTGGTCGAGCGCATGCGTCACCGCCATGACATCACACTGTTTGCCCCCGGGGAGGCCTATGAATTTCTGAGGCCCGATTATGGCGACTCCCCCGATGTGCGACTGATCGAAATTCCCGGCCTGAAATTTCACTACGTCGGCGGGCGGCTGCATCTGCTCAAAACGATTTACGAAGGCCTGAAGTTCAAACAAGTGACGCTGCCACGGGTGGTGCAACAGCTTGTCGAGGAGATACAGGTTCATCGGCCCGATGTGATCCTGACCGATTTCGAACCGGCACTGCCACGGGCCGCCGAAAAATCCGGACGCGCTTACCTCAGCCTGACACATCAGCACTTCCTGCTGGCCTACGATCTCTCCTGGCTGCCCTGGCAGCTACGCTTTTTTGCCTGGTTTATCAGCCTCTCTGTGCCGATGCATTACTCCAGGCAACAGGTGACGATGATCTCTTCCTTCTTTCCCGGAGAGTTGCGGCCCCGCTGGCAACGTCGCGGAGCCATCGCGCTGGGACCGATGATTCGTCCCGAAGTACGGGCCAGTGCCCTCGCGGCCGGCATTCCCGTGGAGTCGACCGCGGAACTCCGACCCTCCTTTTCCCCCGCGGGGGAACCCTTTTTCCTCTCGTATCTGCGCAAGAATTCACCGCCGCGAATTCTGGACGAGTTCGAAAAATCATCCTTGCGGATTAAAGTGTACGGGCTGGGGGAACAGCCCCCGCGAGGTTCGCTCAGTTTCCATCCCATTCATCCTCGCCATTTCGTGGAGGACCTGGTCGCCTGCTCGGCCGTGGTGAGTGCCGCCGGGAATCAGTTGCTCGGCGAATGCATGTATCTGGGTAAACCGGTGCTCGCCCTGCCCGAGACCTGGCATCATGAACAACTTATCAACGCCCACTTCCTGCGTAGAATGGGTTGTGGCGAATTTGTCCCCCTGGAACATTTCACGGTGGATCACCTGCTACGGTTCCGCCAGGCCGTGGAAGGATATCGAACAAAAATCGAGCAGACGTGTCTGGGAGTGGACGGAACCGCGGACGTCATCGGCATTCTGGAAGCCTCGGCGGCCTCCAGAAACGGAGCGGCAGTCTCCACAACCCGTTCCGAAACAAGTATTTCGACCGGGTAGGGGCCTTTCCCTGGAAAGGGGATTGCGGGCCGGAATTCATGAATTATTCACGGATTTCCCGCATGTCGGCGTACGAGGTTCGGTTGACGCGGAAATAGCCCCCCTCATAGAGTAGAAGGCCCACTCCAGGAAAGGAGACTCCATGAACTGTTCGGCGTTATCGCGACCGACTCTGGTGTTGAACAAGAGCTGGCAGCCCGTGCGGGTTGCTACGGCGGCTCGTTGTCTGATCATGTTGTGGAATGGCACGGTGAAGGCCGTCGATCTGACGGATTACCAGACCTATTCGTGGGAGGATTGGTCGCGGCTGCAGCCACCGGATGGGCAAGCAGTGGTCCGTACGGTCCAGCGGGATATTCTGGTGCCCGAAGTGGTGGTCTTGCAGAGCTACGCCAAGCTCCCCCGGCAGACCGTGACGTTCAGCCGGCGCAACCTGTTTCGCCGGGACGACTACCAGTGCCAGTACTGCGGTTGCAAACCATCGAGTGCCGAACTGACCATCGACCACGTGATTCCCCGTTCGCAAGGGGGGGGATCGTCGTGGGAAAACTGCGTGCTGGCTTGCATCAAATGCAACACACGCAAGGGAGGCCGCACGCCCCAACAGGCCAATATGCTGCTGCGCACCCACCCCGCGCGGCCTCGCTGGACGCACCTGTTCAGCATGCCCAAGCACCGCATCAGCAGTTGGTCGAAATTCATCAGCGACGCCTACTGGGATGTCGAACTGCAGGAATGACGCCCCCCTGGGGTGCGTGTGATAATAACTTTCGCGCCGGTGTGCCGCAGCTGTCTCTGCCGTGCCCAATTTGCGGGGAGACTCCGTCGCAACTGCTCGCAACGTGGTGGCACACACGTGCAAGCCACTCCGCCGCCTTTTCCCCGTCCGCATGCTTGCCCACCAAGATGCAATATCGGTTGACGTTCGCGCATGTCGCGGGAGTGGAGCCGACGAACAACACAGCCGAACGGGGCCTGCGTGGCGGAGTGAATGAACGGCGTTTCCGTGACACGGTTTTGTCCTCGGTAATGGGAATCCTGCCACAGGTTCATGTTTACCAGTCAAAACGCCGTTTTCTACCTTAAACCGTGGTCCTAAAATTGGAGTCCGCTTCAGTACTCGCGCAAACTGTGGATGATCGAATTTTGCGACACGATGCTCGAATTCTACCCAAAAGAGCTCGCCAAGATCGATGATCGAATCCAGCGGATCAAGAAGATTCGAGACGGCTGGGAGAAACACCCCGATTAGCGGAAATCGGACAGAATCACCAAGTGCCACGGGCCGGTTTGTCCGCCTGCACGAATCCCGGAATTGCAGCAAATTGGCTCAAAGTGGACTTGCGACCGCAATCCTTCACGCTGAAAATCAGGGGATGAAGGACATCACTCTGGCGGGGAGCGAAACATGCTGGATTGTCGAACAGTCTCGGAGCAGCGGAGGTTTAGGCTTGGGCTTCTGCTGACAGGCATCTGCTGGCTTATGCTGGGTCCAGTCATACCATCGGCGGTTCGTGCGGACCCGGAGCGCGATCAGACCACCATCAGAGAAACCGCCGCTCGGGAGTTGCTGGAGATTCTACCCGAGCAGCGCGGGATTGTGGTCCTGCTGGGTGCCACCGTCGATTCCTGTCAGCCACTGGAAACCTGGCTGAAGTCGCGGGAGTGGACTATATTCGCGAGAACAGACTCCGTTGAAGCAGCGGACGCCTTGCGGCTGCAAGCCGACGTTGCAGGCGAGTTAGGAAAACGGGTTTTCATCAGTCAGGGGAGCCTGCAAACAATTCCGCTGTCCCATAATTTGGTGGATGCGATCCTGGTGGAGAATTCGGCCATTTCGCGGGTCAGCGAGGCCGAACTGCTGCGCGTGCTTCGCCCGCAAGGACAGGCGATCCTGGGGCAGCGGAGGCTTGTCAAACCGATACCCCCGGGAATGGACGACTGGAGTCACCCGTATCATGGGCCCGACAACAACACGCAATCGGACGACCAGTACGTGCGTGGTTCGCTGGAAACCCAGTTTGTCGGCTACCCCAAGTTCAGTCCCATGCCTCGGCAGACCGTCATTGCGGGAGGTCGCATCTACACGGCGATGGGTCACATTGCCCACAAGGCCAATCAGAATGAGATGCTCAACACTTTGTTGTGCATGAATGCCTACAACGGGGAAATTCTATGGCGGCGCGAACTGCCCGAAGGATTCATGCTGCACCGGAACACCATGATCGCCGCCGAGGATGGGCTGTACTTGGGAGATAATGCAGCCTGCCGTGTGTTTGAAGGAAGCACGGGGGAAATACGCGCCACGTTCACCATACCGGCCGAACTGACGGATGGACCGGTCTGGAAGTGGACGGCGTTACAAGGGAACAGGCTGTTTGGCCTGGTGGGGAATCCCGAGGTGAAAATTGAAACGCTGCGATCGGATCGGCGGGGCATAGGCCATTGGCCTTGGGGCATGTGGGACGGTCACGATTACGACGACCCCCGCACTGCGTTTGGTCATGGTCGAACACTGGTCGCCTTGGACCGTACCAGCGGGCAACTATTGTGGCATCATCGAGAGCAGGAATTCCTGGATGCGCGCGCCGTCTGCTTGCGGGGTGGGAAATTGTACGCATATGCGCCCGGACATTCCTTGATTTGCCTGGAGGCGGAATCGGGGCGACTGCTGTGGCGGAATACGGATCGAAATCTGTTGGAGGCCATCGGACCACACGAACGGGCTCAGCATTACACCACCGGATACGCGACCAGCAATTACCTGAAATGCACGGACGATTTTCTGTTTTTTGCGGGGCCGCAACGGAAACAGATGGTGGTGGCTGCCACACAGGATGGCTCGCTGCAGTGGACCAATCCGGTGGGAAATCTGCAGTTGGTGCTGCGTGCCGACGCGGTGTACGCCGCCGGCCCGCAGGGAACACGAGGCATGCTGCTGGACTACCAGACTGGGGCCGATCTGGCCAGCCTGCCAGCTCGCCGGGCTTGCACCCGGGCAACCGGTTGCGCGGACAGCATTTTCTTCCGCGCGCATGGCGGAACCGTGCGCGTGATGACCGACGGGACTCGGGAGAATCTGAAAATGGAGCACATTGCTCCCATGCGGCCTCCTTGTCAGGACGGCGTGATTGTTTCAAACGGGCATCTGTACTGGGGGCCCTGGATGTGTGGTTGCGAATTGTCTCTCTACGGAAATATTGGGTTGCGCCCCGTTGCGGGACATGGTGCTGCCGCGACGGACGATCAAGCTGCTGCAGTCTCTCCCGAAGATTCTCGCTGGGTTACTTATCCGAACAGTACACAGGTACGCCCCGTGCAGACGGATCCGCGCGACTGGACGACCTATCGTGGAGACAATGCCCGTTCGGACTTTTCAGCCACGAGATTGCCCGAGGGCGTGGCACCGGCCTGGGCCTGCTCGGGGAATGGGCTGGAGTATCCGACTGCTCCCATCTGCGCGGGTTCACTGGTATTCCTGGCGGATCGAGCGGGAGCCGTGCGCGCGTTTGATCGAGCAGGGAATGCCGTCTGGACCAGTTACACGGAAGGGCCCATTTATTTTCCGCCCACGTACTCGGCGAGCCGCCTGTTTGTCGGATCCGCGGACGGCAGCGTGCATGCGTTCGAAGCAGCGACGGGCCGTCCCCTGTGGCGATACCACGTCGCACCGAGGGATTTGCGCATACCGATCTTCGGGAAACTGGTATCCCGCTGGCCGGTTTCGGGGGGAGTGGTCGTGCAGGATCGGCGAGTTTACGCCGCCGCCGGTTTCACCCACTATGATGGCACGCATGTAGTCGCCCTGGATGCGGAGACGGGTGAAGTTCTTGCGCGGAACGATGACTCTGGCAGATTGTCAGAGCAGGTCAACAGTGGAATAAGCCTGCAGGGAGAGCTCTCCCTCGTGGAGGGGGAACTCCGCTTCCCAGGTGGGGGCATCTACGAGATGGCCCGTTACCGTTTGGAAGATTTGCAGTGTTTGAACGAGCCTTCTCATGATCTGCGGGCGAGCTATCGGACTGCATTTCAGGCCTGGTATCCGGAATACAATAAATTCAGTGCGTTCGAGCGGACTCTGCCAGATGGCTGCGTGCTTTGTTACGACGCGACCTACGATGGCAGCGCGTTCGATTTCCTTACGCTGGAAACGCCCCGCGAACCGGGCGAGCCGGGTCGCGTAAAAAAGGACCTCGCCGGCGAATTCCTGCGACGGCGGGGGCGGGCTGCCCCGCCTCGTCATGTCTGGCGGGAAGAAGAAGCCCGGCGATTCACCGCGCTCGCCCTCTGCGAGCAAGTCCTGCTGGTGGCCGGACACACCGAAACGGCCCCGGACAAGCCTTTCCTGGAGGCCATGGATGCTACGACCGGCAAACAACTCTGGAAACATCCTCTGCCAGCGGACACCGTGAAGGCAGGACTGGCCATCAATGCCCAGGGAGAGATATTTGTCACTTTAGAGACTGGCGAGCTACTCTGTTTCCGCGCCCCCATCTCTGACTGACTCCTCTCAACTCCCGAACCAGCAAATAGCGAATCGGGGCCCACTGGCCGGCTTGTCCGCCAGTGCGATCCCAGGCTTGGGCCGCATGCCTGCTAGTGCGATGCGAGCGAGAGACTCCGTCGCCACTCGTTTATACAGTTTGACAAATCAAGGTTGACAAGTTCATACTACACCGCCGAAGTGAGGTAGAATTTTGACGCACTTCGGCGGTCGAATACCTGTTCGGCCAGTCTGCCACAGCCCTAGAAACCAAATGAAGCTCAGCACTTCCTGGAGGATCATTGATGAGAGGGTTCATTCAACTGGTTTGCGTGCTCGCGATTGCCGTGAGCAGTGGGCTAATTGCCTTCGGCAGCAAGCTCGAGCCGCAGTTGAATCTTGCTGACCCCGCCACCGTGACTCGCGTCCTGGATTCTTACCAAGATAGAGATCTGCACATGCTCGCATCGGTGACATCCGGTGTCGGCATGGGGTTCATGATATTGGGCATACTTGGCTTAATCGTACCGTGGATCAACAAACTGGGGACCGCAATTACCGGCGAATTGGGCGACAACTCGGCTCGAACGATCGCAACCATTGCACTCTGGCTCTCCGTAGCGATGATTCTGACATTTGGTGTCTTTCGCACGCACTGGACCGGAGCGGCTGGAATGAGCGTGCTACTAATACTCGTCGTAGTACTCTGCATGGCTGCAACTGCGACCACCGCAATGATCTGCGGCTGGAGACCATGGGTTCGAACGGGCAAAACGTCTGATCCTGATCGACAGCCGGCCTCATGAGATGGCCCAATCGGGAAAGGGCCACCGTCACCGGATGCCCCTCCCCACACCAGCGGACATGCGGGCCGGCTTGTCCGCCAGTGCGATCCCGGGCTTGGGCCGCCAGCTTGCCCTGTCGTGCGATGCAAGCAGGGGGCCCCGTCCAACCTGCGACGACCGTCCGCTTGCCGTCTGGTCGCTTACCTTAACGGTTGGGCGCTTTGCAGGTAGGCGAAGAGGTCGGCTACCTGTTGATCGGTCAGCCCCTTGAGCAAGTCCTCGGGCATCAGGGATTTTTTCTGGGGGATCATGTCGTCGATGTCTTCCTTGGAGACGCGGACATCCTCTCCTTCCGAACCGCGAATCACCAGGGCGTTGTCGTCTTCGTAGGTAACGAAGCCGGTGAGGATGCGGCCATCGGCGGTCACCACGACGCGCAGCTCGAAGCCTTCGCGGATTTCCAGGCTCGGATTGACAATTTGCAGCAGCAGATGCCTGCGGTCGTTCCGTTGATAGGACGTCAGACCGGGACCGACGAATTCCCCCTCGGCGAACAATTCGTGGCATTTGGCGCAGCGCTGGTTATAGAGTTTTTTGCCGGCGTAGGGATCCCCCGTTTTGTCTTCGAGTACGACCGTCAGCCGATCGACGGTTTCCACCATCTCGGCGGTGGCGGCTCCCGCCAGGCTGCCCCACAGTTCCTGGATGGCCTGCTGGAGTGCCGGGTCCTTGTGAAAGGTCATCTTCAGGAGGGCATCCTGGGGAACATCCGCCTGGGTCAGGGTGCCCGCGCGCCGTGCCTCGATCAACTCTCGCGCCCATTCCGCGCGCGAGGCAAAGGTCAGGCACAAGGCCGATTTTTCCCGGTCGCCCCAGGCGGCAAATCCCTCGGGAATTTCCGCGCGGGTTAACTGCACCGCCTCGCCCAACGGGCCCTGCAAGGCCAGCCAGGCGGCCACGCGCAGTTCCGCGTTTTTCGAGGAACGGGCCGCTTCCAGCACGGCCCGACCCAGTTGGGGATCCGGCAGTTCGGCCGCCACGCGAATCAACGGCAGGCGCTGCTGTGGACTTCCCCCCGCATCCTGAATCAAGCGCGTCGCTTCCGCCACCGCCGCGGGCTGGCGCAACCGGAGTTGCAGGGGCAGCGGCAATTTCCCCAGGCGTTCCAGGGCGGACAACAAGTTCGCGGGGAAGCCCGCCAGCGATTGTCCTTCCGTGCCCAGTTCGAAGCCCCGCACGAATTGTTCCGCATAGTTCGCGGCCGCGGGCAGCAGCAGCAGTTGCTCGCAGACTTTCCAGTCGGCTGCGTTCCGCGAGGCCACCAGGCGGCGGACGAGTCGCTCTGCTATCTCGTCACGGAACAGGCTGCTCTCGGATTTGGCAGCGGCTTGCGTGAACTCCAGCAGCAGCCGTGCGTCGCGACTGGCTATGCTTTCCACGTTCCACCAGGCCAGCAGGGGCAAATGAGGATCACTTACGTCGGCGGAGCGATTGAGCAGGCTCAGGCAGAGTCGAGCCGTCTGGGCGGGGGGGAGCCGGCGAATGGAACTGGAAATCTGGCTGCGCACATGCACGTCTTCCTCACCCAGGGCAATTTCAGCCAGTTGCCCGGCCAAGGCTTCGTCCAACTGGTGGTCGTCGCAGGCCAGACGAATGCTCCAGGCCCGCACGAACGGATCGGGATGCGTCCAGAAGGCCGACAGTTCGAGGTCGGTCCACTCGCGCAACTGCTGGCGGACCCACAACAATTCGAGGGCCGCCGGTTGTGCCGGATCGCGCAGCAGTTGTTCGATGCTCGCCAGGGTTTGTGCATTGCCGATCTCCACGAGGCGGCGAATCGCCAGATTGCGAAGTTCCCGATTCGAATCGGTCAAGGCCGACAGCAGTTTGTCTTCCGACCAGGCGCGTAAATTCGGGATTGCGGGGAGTTTCCCTTCACGGGGGGCCAGGCGATAGACGCGACCCAGTTCGGCATCGACCTGTTCTTCCATGGTAAACAGATGGGCCACGCGGCCATCGTACCAGTCGCAGATGTAGATGGCTCCATCCGGCCCCAACTTGATATCCACTGGTCGAAACCAGGAATCGCTGCTGGTGACGGGTCGGTCGATATCCTTGGTTTGCAGGGTGGACCCTTTTGCCTGGGCCTCGGCATATACGACGCTCCCCTGCAGCGGTTCCACGCCGAACAATTTGCCCCGGTAGCGTTCGGGGAGAGTCTCGGCTTCGTAGAACATGATGCTATGCGTGAAGCGCTGGGCGCTGTGGTGGTCGATGGAATCGAAGAAGCCAAACGCATACGGATTCGACAACGGACCGTGCTTGGAAAAGCCTTTGCGGTAAAACCCCCCCTGCACGTAATGAAAGCCGCGGGTATCGCCGCCGTTGTGCCCGGAATAAATACGTCCCTGGCGATCGAACTCCACGGAAAAGGCATTCCCGCCCCCTTCGGCGAAGATTTCGTAAATGCGTTTCCGGGGATGATAACGCCAGATGTTCTGGCCGAGGGAAATCTGGGGTTTTTTGTCGAGGCCCGGTCGAATCACTTCGCCGTTGACGGTACTCCCCTGGGCTGCGTACAGCCAGCCATCGGGCCCCCAGGTCAGGCTGTTCACGACGGAATGCGTATCCTGCAGCCCGAAGCCCGCCAGATGCACTTCCGGATCGCCATCGGGGATATCGTCCTGGTTTCGGTCGGGATAAAACAGGAGGTAGGGAGGATTGAGCACCCAGGCTCCCTCGGTATTCACCGCCACCGCGGACGTGATGTTCAAGCCATCGACGAATACCGTGTGTTTATCGAACGTCCCATCCCCGTTGGTGTCTTCGTGAATGGTAATGCGATCCTTGCCTCGGACGTGGTGAGGGGGAGCCTCGGGCACTTTGTCGTACACGGCTCTCCAGAAGACATCGTGGCTTTTCACCTTCAGGCCAGCCGGGTGCGGATACTGGCGATATTCCACCAGCCACAACCGGCCACGAGTATCGAACGAAACCTGTAAGGGCTGCGCGATCAGGGGATCCGCCAGCACTTCCTCGATCCGCAAGTCATCCGCCACCTGAAAGGCCTGCAGGGCGGCCTCGGGAGAAAGCGGTTTGGTATCGGGGCGGTCGTGTTTGTTGTTCTTGGGATCGACGACCGGCCGTTCCTGGCAGAATCCAGTGGAAGCAACGGCAACCATCCAGATAACCGAACAGGCCATCAAACCAAGGAGCCGAGTGAGGTAGAATCCAGGCATGGGACTTCCTTCCGGAGTATTTCCGCAAAAAATCGACGAAACCGAGAGATTTTCGTACGAAATTCCCGGTTTGACCACACATATACCCCGAGGGGGAAGCGTGAACGGGACAGATCCGTTTCCCACGATCTCGGAGAGCGAGCGAATATCTCGTAATATCCGCCAGCATATCCGCGGTTGGGAGCGAAGGCAATTCCGCCCCTTCACCTTTACGCAAATTCAGGCGGGTGGGCTGCGGGACCGATGGACCGCTGCACCGGCAAGAACTCGAAGCGTTTGTCTTACAGAATAACGAACCCGTGGACGCTGGAGCGGCAACCGGGTGTGATCGCAGGGAGTGTCTAATGGTGAAACTGACATTGCGGTATCTGTTGGCGTATATGGATGACATACTTCGTCCCGCGGACGCGCGGGAAGTGGGGCGCACGTTATCGGAAAACAAAGCCGCCAGCGATCTGGTGCTGCGCGTGCGCGAGGTGATCAAGCGGCGTCGGCTGGCCGCCCCCGCACCCCTGGAGACCGCTCCGGGCCAGAATGCCAATGAAATGGCCGAGTTTCTCGATAACCTGATGTCCGTCGATGAAATCCGCGAGTTCGAACAGCTGTGCCTCGATTCCGACGAACTGTTGGCCGAAGCGGGTGCCTGCCATCAGATACTCACGCTGGTACTTGGGGGCGGAGCTCCCATGCCGGAGTCCACCCAACAGCGACTGCGCCATCTGGCCAGCACCATTCCCGCAGCGAGTGCCCCCGGCCCGCCTCGGCCTGGCCAGGCCAGCCGAAGTCTGAACGAGGCTCAACCGCCGCTGGAGACCTTGTCGGATCTGGTCCCGCCTCTCGAGTATCGTCAAGCCCGCTCCAACTGGAAGCAGTGGGCCGGTGTACTCGGGATTGTGCTGATGGCCTCTGCCTGGCTCTACAGCATCACCACAGACCCCACTTTCCGATATACCGACGAAACGAGTCTGCCCAGGGAATTGGCGAAGACCGAGCACAAGGCCGAAGTGGTTCCGCCCGACGCCGAGGCTTCCTCGACCGCGGAACCCTCCGATCCGCTCGTGGCTTCCGCCACCCCTTCCGCGGGATCTGCCCCCGGGGCTACCACACCGACACCCGTCCCCAGCCGTGCGATTGATCCTCCCCCCGTGGAATTACCCGGGTTGAGCCCCGGAGCGGCCCCCGCCGCCACGGTGGCTGCCGGGGCGGCCCAAACCATACCGATGCCCCCCCCTTCGACGACAGCGCCACCCGCGGGAGTACCCGTCGCAATGGTCCCCGGTGCCGTTCGGCCCGAGGCTGCCACTCCCGGGGAACAACCCAGGGACCCGGCACTCCCCGCGCCGGCCACCACGCTGAAACCGGATCCCGTCTGCCTGCAACCGGGAGTAGTGTACGAAGCCACGGAGACGCCCTTAATCGTCAATCCCTTTGGGCAACCACAAGCCGTGATGGCAGGACCGATGTCGGAATTGCATGCGGGCGACCTGCTGCTGTCTCCCCGCTATTCCCAGGCGGAATTCAGTCTGGGAGGCGATAAATACCGCTGGCATATGCAGGACTTGACGGTCCTTACGATTCTGGGAGCCGACCCTCAAGCCTGCGCGGGCTGGGACATCCTGCAGGGACGCCTCGTGTTCCAGCAGTTGAAACCCACCCCCGAGGGAGATCCACTCCTGTTGAGACTGAGAATTCAGGGACAGACCTGGCTTGTGGAATGTCCACGCGAGCCGACCACGCTGGCGGTGGAAGTGATCCCGCAATTTGCAACGCAATTCGAACGGATGCCCGCCTCGGGGCCCGCCACGGCCAGTTTGTGGGTGACCGGCGCTCCCGTGCGTCTCCAAGGCGAACCGGGAGCCCCGGGGGAGCCCGCGGCCTGGCAGACGGTGACTTCCCATTACCTCTTGATTCCCCTGGCGGGCTCGCCTCCCCTGCCCGCGACCGATGTAGTATCCGATTCCGCGGCTGCAGGACAGCTTCCAGCTTGGATTCCCCTGCCCGCCAGCACCTTGACCGCCTCGCAGAAGCGCGACCAGCGCGATTTCACTCGTGCCATCGAGTCGTCGAGCAATTTATGGCTCGATCTCCAGGGAGTTGCCAGCAATCCCAATCCACGGATCGCGGAACTCGCCGCCGAAGCGCTGGCGCTGGGACAGCGCTACGAAAGTCTGGTCTCGGTCCTGGCGCACGCGCCGCACGAGGAATCCCGGACGGCGGCCATCGCGGGCCTGAAGTACTGGATGCTGAGCGACCCGGAAAACAAAGCGTTGTTGCAAGAACAGTTGAGCCAGACCTTCAATGAACAGACTGCGTTTACGGTCTATCGTCTGCTCTGGGGTTACGAGGAACAAGACGCACGCGATCCCGGCATCTCGCGGCAACTGGTCGACTGGCTGCGGCACGAACACGTCGCCGTCCGCGAGTTGGCCATCTACTGGATCTCGCGTCTGACGGGCCAGCGACAGAACTATCGGCCACTGGCTCCCGTGGGGACGAGGGAACAGGCTGTCAGCAGTTGGGAGCGGCATCTGGCGCGAGTGGGGGCTTTGCTCGAACCTCAAAACTGATCCCCTGCCCCCCGGCGAATTGTCTCCCGAAATGCGACGCCTTCTCGCATCTGAAGTTTCATGCCAGCGCCCCGTAATCAGACCAGCTCGATTCCTCCACACTCAGAAGCCAGGACGAACAGACCATGCGATTTCAGGGACAGACGGTTCTCGTGACAGGAGGAGCGAAAGGGATTGGCCGCGGTTGTTGCCAGGTCTTTCATGCGGAGGGGGCCCTTGTAGGCCTGCTGGATCGCGATGCCGAAACCGGGGCAACCTATGCCGCGGAATTGAACGCGGTTCGTCCCGGCTCGGCCTGTTTCGTTGCCTGCGATGTCTCGCGGGAGGAGGAATTGCAACGGGCGATCGACCAGGTGGTCCGCCAGTTCGGCAGGCTCGATTGCCTGATTAATAATGCGGGCATTCACCCTCCCGCCACGCCGATCGAGGACTTTACCTGCAGCGAGATGGAACACCTGATGCGGGTCAATTTTCTCAGCACGTATGCTGCCTCGCGACTAGCGCTCCCTTACTTGCGGCAGACACAGGGGACCATCATCAATATTTCGTCGATGACGGCGGTACTGGGGCAGCATCTTTCGACGGCATATGCCGCCACCAAGGGGGCGCAGGTCAGTTTCACAAAGGCGCTGGCCATTGAGGCTGCCGATGCGGGAGTCCGCGTGAACGCCGTCTTGCCGAGCAATGTCGATACCCCCCTGATGCGGGAATGGGCCGATACACTGGACGATCCCGCCACCGCGTTGCAGCGCGTCGCCGAACTGCAGGTGTTTCGGCGGATGGCAGCCCCCGAGGAAATCGGGCGGATCTGTCTGTTTCTGGCCACGCCCGACAGTAGTTTTCTGACGGGCCAAGCCATCGAAGCCGACGGGGGCGCCGCGCTCGATTATTGAGTCGCTCCTCCACAAGAGATACACTCGGACCGTGTTTTTCAGGATTCTTCTTCAAGCAGCAAGGATGGGAACCATGCTTACGGTGCAAGCCGAGGCGATCAAGCCGTTTCTCCAGGACGAATACAGCCGGGCCGATATCGATCGATTGCTGGAATTCCTCGAACGGGCCGGCACCTTTCAATTCACGCCCCTGGCGAACGGACTGTTCCCGGCGGCCCTGTCTCTGCAGGAAGACTACGAATACACGGGGTATTCGAACGTCTGGGTGCGCGATAATGTGCTGGTTTCGTACGGTCTGTACGCCAGTGGCCGCGTCAAACCCGCGGTCCGCTGTCTGATGACACTGGCGGACTATTTCTGGAAATATCGCCAGCGTTTCGAGGACATAATTTCGGGAGCTGCGGACCCCGATGACCCGATGCAGCGTCCTCATATCCGCATCAACGGAACCACCCTGTCGGAAAACGCCCAGCAGTGGGCACACGCCCAGAATGATGCCCTGGGATATTTTCTGTGGCTGTACTGCAAGCTGATTCGCGCGGGACATATTCCCGTTGCGCAGGTGCAGCCCGTCCTGTTGACGTTGTTCGTCAATTACCTGCATGCCATCCGCTTCTGGGAAGACGAAGACAACGGCCACTGGGAGGAAGCGAAAAAAATTGAAGCCTCCAGCATCGGCACCGCCACCGCCGGTCTGCTCGAACTGAATCAACTGCTGGAACAGCACCCCGAGCTGCAATTTTCCGCCGGTTCTCCCTGTGAGCAAATCGATCGGCTGGAGGAAGCGATCACCCTTGGCCGCAATGCCCTGGAACACATTCTGCCTCGCGAATGCATCCAGCCCGATCCCCTGAAGGCCCGATCCCATGATGCCGCCCTGCTGTTCCTCATCGAGCCCCTGGGAATCGTGCAGGGGCCGATGGCCGACCGCATCCTGGCGGATGTCAAAGAACATCTGCTGGGGGACTATGGAATTCGCAGATATATCGGCGATTCCTACTGGTGCGCGGACTACAAGGATAAACTCGAACCCGAACAGCGGACGAACGACTTCAGCGAGGATCAGTCGTCGCGCGATAAGCTGCTATCACCCGGCGAGGAGGCGCAGTGGTGCATCTTCGACCCCATTCTTTCAATCATTCACGGGCGACGTTTTCAGCAATCGGGAGAGACGAAGGAACGCCTGGCGCAAATTCACCATTTGCATCGCGCGCTGGCTCAATTGACGGGAGAATCTTCCGATTTCGGCGCGTTGCGCTGTCCGGAATCGTATTATCTCGTCCAGGGGCGTTATGTGCCCAACGATATCACTCCCCTGCTGTGGACCCAAGCCAATCTGTTGCTGGCCCTGCACGTGATGCGGCAAACTTCCCCCTGAACAAATTTTTCCGAAAAGTGTTTGGCGGGAACACAAACGGACAGTATCCTACAGAATTCTACCAAGCCCGTGATCTCCGTGTGGAAACGGGATCTGCTGGATGTATTGTCATCCGCTCCGTCGGATATTACCGGGAAAGGGATTGAAGCCTTCGTTTCGATCCCTCCCTCAACTTACCCATCGAAAGGTCGTCGCATGAACTATTCCGCGAACTACGAAACCTCCAATCCCTTTGCTATCGATGCGGTACGCGAGGAACGCGCGGCTTTCATTCGCAACACCTACGCGCATCTGATGGGAGCAATCGCCATCTTCGCGGGTCTGCTCTATATTTTCTGTAATACACCCGCCATCCGCGAACCGCTGTTCGCGCTGATGGTCAACGGCCAATGGTGGATTATTCTGGCGGGCTTCATCGGGGCCAGTTGGCTCGGGGACTGGTGGGCCAATCGCAGCACTTCGCTGTCCACCCAGTACGCGGGGCTGATGCTCTACACGGTCGCGGAAGCGGTCATTTTTGTCCCCCTGGTGACGTACGTGTGGTTCATCCTGGGAAAACCGGATATCCTCGTGCAGGCCGGCCTGCTGACGCTGATCACCTTCGGCGGACTGACTGCCTACGTAATGTTTACCGGTGCGGATTTCTCCTTCATGCGGGGCTTCCTGATGCTGGCAGGTCTCGCCGCCATGGGGCTGGTCGTGGTTTCCATGCTCTTTGGCGGGATTCAACTGGGGATCTGGTTCACCATCGCAATGCTGGGATTGTCGGCGGGCTATATCCTGTACAGCACGTCGAATGTACTGCACCACTATCGGACCGATCAGCATGTGGCCGCCGCCCTGGCCCTGTTCGCCGCCGTGGCCCTGATGTTCTGGTATATGATCCGCCTGGTCATCGCCCTGCAGGGCCGCGACTGATTTCGCTCCTGGCTTGAACGGATACGATCCACGCCTATTCAGCCGTCGACGGGAACCGCACGTTCCCCGACGGCTGTTTTCATGTCCCCCGGTCCATGAATCACGAGTGCTGACTGCGAGGAACTGGCCACACCCGCCAGGAAGCGGGTCTGGCTGGAGCGACTCTCGTCTCGCAGTATTCAACGCGGGTTGACTACATGCCGGGTGAATGCTTAACCAGCGGTTGTACCCGCGTGCCCTGCGGGAGCGGCTCGTTTTCTGAAGGGCCGTCCCTGGATTCAACAGTAGTGTACTTCCAGCCGGGAGATCTCTCGCTGGTAGTCCGGCAGGCTTCGGTCGAGCGGTTGCCAGTCCTGCGCCAGGGGTTGCAGATGCGCGACGACGAAATTCATCAGGTGGGTAGTCTCCACCGCGCGGCCCGTCAGTTCCTCGATGCCGGGAACTTCGGGAGCCAGGCGGGAGGCTTGCAGTATCAGGCTGCCATGCTGCAGGATGGCCCCCTTGCGGCGGCGTTGGGCACTCCCCAGAATTTTGTGCTTGCCGAGGATCACATCGTGCCGGTCTCCCCGCAGGAAACAGAGAAACGCGCCGTTCAACTCGGCCTGTTCCGCCTCCCGCATGCGGGTCTCGATCCCCTGCTCTGCCAATCCCATGATCATCGCGCGGTGCATTAGCCGGTAGAGTTCCACGGGGGTGGATCCGAGTGGATGCGTGGCTGGCAGCGCCAGGGAATACGTCAGTTCGCGATCGTGCAGGATGGCCCCCCCGCCGGACAGTCGCCGCACGCGGGGGAGGTGTTCGAGCGATGCGGGCAGGGGAACCGCGGAACGCTCCTGAAAATAGCCGACGCTGAGGGTTGGTTCGGACCAGCGGTAGAATCGGAGAGCCAGCCACGACTGCCCGATCGCCTGGCCCAGCAACCATTCGTCAACGGCCATGTTCCTGGCGCCCGAACTAGGCTCGCCTTCCTGCAGCAGCATACCAGTGATGCCTGCACTCATGGGTTCGTCACTTCACGTTGTGGCATGCCGATCCGTGGCAGAGTCCGTCAAACGGAGGCGTGGGCGGGCACTTCCCCGAGGGGGGATTCCTCGGTTTCGGGAGCCGCGCAGGGGCAGTAAATCAGGATTGGCTCGCGGGCAGCCTTCACTTCATCCGGTCGGCAAACAGGTGTTGTATAGGGTGCCCGATGCAGGAAGTCGGCATCTTCCGCAATAATCGTGCGAATCGTCTCGATGAAACTGTCGAGTGTCGCCTTCGATTCGGTTTCCGTGGGTTCAATCATAATGGCCTCGGGAACCACCAGCGGGAAATAGACCGTGGGAGCGTGGAACCCATAATCCAGCAGTCGCTTGGCGATATCCATCGCGGAAAGGCCTCGGGATTTCAGGCTGGTCGCCGACGCCACGAATTCGTGCATGCAACGCTGGCCGTGAGGTACAGACAGGACATCGCTCAGGCGGGCCAGCAGATAATTGGCGTTCAGCACGGCATGTTCGGAAGCCTCCCGCAATCCCCGCGCGCCGAGCGTGCGAATGTAAAAGTATCCTCGCAGCAGGATGCCGATGTTACCCAGAAACGACCGCAACCGTCCGACCGAACGGGCCGGGGTTTTCAGGCGATATTCGGGTTCACCCTGCCCGTTCAACCGCCGCTCGATCACCGGACCAGGCAGGAAGTCGGCGAGGAAATCGCGCACCGCGATTGGCCCCGCGCCGGGGCCTCCCGCGCCGTGAGGCCCGGTGAAGGTCTTGTGGACGTTGTAGTGCATCATGTCCCCGCCGAAGTCCCCGGGACGCGTCTTGCCCAGAATGGCATTCATGTTGGCACCATCGATATAAACCAGCCCCCCCACTTCGTGCAGCAGACGGCTGATTTCTTGAATGTCCCCCTCGAAGAGCCCCAGCGTGTTGGGATTGGTCACCATGAAAACCGCAACGTCCGGGCCGAGCTGCTGCTTGAGGTCCTCGAGATTGACGAATCCATTCGCGGAGGGCTTTAACTGCACGCATTCAAAACCGGCCATCGAGGCACTGGCCGGATTCGTGCCGTGCGCACTGGCCGGAAAGATCACCTTCGTGCGATGTTCGCCCCGGCTGGCAAAATAGGCCTGCGCTGTCAGCAGGGCCGCAAATTCCCCATGCGCGCCGGCCGCCGGATGCAACGAAACGGCAGGCAGCCCCGCAATCTCCCCCAGCATTTCCTGCATTTCGTACAGCATGCCCAGCAACCCCTGAATCCGGGAGTCCTCCGCGTAGGGATGCACGTCGATCAGCCCGCTCAAACCTGCCCAGCGTTCGTGCCGCTTGGGGTTATACTTCATCGTGCAACTGCCGAGCGGATAAAAATGCGTATCGACCGACATGTTCCGCTGGGACAGGCTGACGAAATGGCGGATGATGTCACCCTCCGCCAACTCGGGCAAGTCACAAGGGGCCGTCGCGAGATGCTGCCGTCCGATCAACGCGTCAAGCTCGGGACCGGGAACATCACACTCGGGGAAAGTGGTGGCGCGGCGTCCGGGAACGCCCTGTTCCTGCAACAACCGCACGGCGATACGATTTTCCATAACGTGTTTCGCTTTATCCGTTAATGTCCTGTAAAAGTACTTGCGAGCGCGTGGCCATCGACCGACTACCCAGCCAAGGCGGCCACCAGCAGATCAATCTCCTCGCGGGTCCGTTTTTCCGTGACGGCGATCAACAGGCAGTTGTCGAGCGAGTTGTGCAAACTGGGAAACTGGCTTAAACGAGGCCCCACCTGAAACCCGGCACGTGCGGCCCGTTCGACCAGTTCCGCAACCGGTCGATGACAGTTAAGCACGAATTCCTTGAAGAAGCTCCGCGGAAAGGCCAGCGAGCCAACTCCCGCAGCCGTCAGTTGTTCCGCCGCATAGTTGGCCTTGCGACAACAAAGTTCGCCCAGTTCGCGGAACCCGTGTGGCCCCAGTTGCGCCAGGTAAACCGCGGCCCGCAACGCCATCAGTCCCTGATTCGTACAGATGTTGCTGGTTGCCTTGTCGCGACGTATGTGCTGCTCGCGCGTTTGCAGATTCAGCACGAATGCCCGCCGACCCTGATTATCCGTGGTTTGCCCGATCAGTCGCCCCGGCATCCGACGCACGAATTCCTCGCGACAGGCCATCAATCCCAGATAGGGCCCGCCGTATTGCAAGGGGATGCCCAGCGATTGCCCCTCCGCGACCGCAATATCGACTCCGTAGTCCGCGGGGCGCTTCAAGATCCCCAGACTGGAAGGGTCGAAGACCTGGATCGCGAGTGCGCCCGCGCGATGCGCCTGCGCCACCACTTCCGCAACGTCTTCCAGGCAGCCAAAGAAGTTGGGGTGCTGCACCACCACGGCAGCGGTCTCGTTGTTAATCAGCGAAGTTGCCCGCTGCCAATCCGCCACCCCATCCACCGTTTCGGTTTCCACCAGCTCGCACTGGAGATACTTCAAATAGGTCTGCACGGTCTGGCGGTATTCGGGATGCAACGTCCCCGCGACGACCACGCGTTTCTCGCGGCGGGTACAGCGCATGGCCATGAGAATCGCTTCCGCCAGGGCGGAGGCCCCTTCGTACAAACTGGCGTTGGCCACATCCAGTCCAGTCAATTCGGCGATCAGCGATTGGAATTCAAAAAAGGCCTGCAGCGTCCCCTGGCTGGCTTCCGCCTGATAAGGGGTATAGGCCGTGTAGAATTCGCCGCGACTGCAAATTTCATCCACGGTGGCGGGAATAAAATGATCGTACGCTCCTCCCCCCATGAAACAGACACCCGTGGAGGCTTGCGCGGACGTCAGTGCCGTACGGAGACGCTGATCCAGCTCCAACTCCGTGAGCGCCGGCGGGAGTTCAAGTTCCGTCTGCCTGCGGATAGACTCGGGAATCATGTCGAACAAATCTTCGATGGAATCGACGCCTATCGCGTCCAGCATCTGCCGTTGTTCGTCTTCGGTCGCAAAAAGATACGCCACGGTCGCTTGCTCCTAGACCTCCCGGTGGAATTCAGCCCTGTCGGCAGACAGTTTCCACGAGGGGGGAATGTAAACCAGATTGCCATTCAAATCACGTCTTGCCCGCCGCTGGAACGCACCGCCGTGGTAATCCAGGAACAACCCCTCAAGCTCCCCGGGCAAGTGCATCGCCGGGCTGGGGAATTCGGGTGCCCCTGGTGCCGCTTGCGACTAATGCGATTCGCTTTCGCACACGCTTTCGTACGCGGGCCGGTCCAGCAGGGCATCCAGATCCGCCGGATTCGTGGGGGTCATGCGAAATAACCAGCCTTCCCCGAATGGACTCTCGGAAAGGCGTTCCAGATGTTCCTCGAGATCGTCGTTCACTTCCGTAACCTGGCCGGAGAGCGGAGAATTCAATTCCCCCACGGCCTTGACGCTTTCAACCTCGCCGCACGGCGCGCCCGCCTGCAGCGCGGCCCCCACCTTCGGCAGTTCGACATACACCAGATCCGTCAATTGCGACACCGCGAAATCCGTAATCCCGACCGTTGCCACGGCTCCGTCCCAATGCACCCACTCGTGGGTCGAGGTGTAACGCAACGAAGACAAATCCATTCCGCAACTCCCTTGAAAAACTGACCAGAAGCCGAACCCCATCCCAACAGAATGCGCTACCGCGGCTGTTCGAGATCCGATATTTTCTTGATACGGCGGGCATGCCGCCCCCCCTCGAATTCCGTTTGTATCCAGATCTCGATCATGCGATCCACGAGATGGTCGCTCAGCAATTCCGCCGACAAACACAGCACGTTGGCATCATTATGACGGCGGCTCATTTCCGCGGTCACTTCGTCATGGCAGGGCGTTGCCCGCACGCCAGGAAATTTATTGGCGGCAATGGCCATCCCCATCCCCGTGCCGCAGATCAGAATGCCGCGATCCACTTCATGATCCGCAACCGCCTTCGAGACCTTCGCCGCGAAATCCGGGTAATCGACACTGGTCGCGTCGTTCGGACCAAAATTAACCGCTTCGTGCCCCAGAGTGACCAACTTGTCGAGAATCCGGGTTTTCAGGTTATAGCCGCGATGGTCGCTGGCAATCGCTACTTTCATGATGTTTCAGTTTCGGTAAATGCTTCCACGCACACTCGCCTTCTCGCGTGGAATTGTCTGTTCCATGCGGCAGCCTGTGGCCGCCTCTTTTCAAAGGTTACCGGACAGTTCCTCGATCACGGGCCGCAAGCCTGCTTCGATTGCCTGCCGGCATTGTCGATAGACCTCCATGCCTCCTCCAATGGGATCGGGAATATCCAAATCGCCCACTCCCAGAACACGTACCCGTTCCGCAAGGTCCGGGCGGTAACTCAGGATGACGTGGCGGTGATGGGCCGTCATGGTCAAAATCAGATCCGCCCGCTCCAGCAGACTGGCAGAAAGCGGCTGGCTTTGATGGTCCGCCAACTCAACCCCTTCCTCGGCCAACAGGGCCACTGCTTCCGGGCTGGCCGGGTGACCATACTCGGCAGCAATACCTGCCGATGTGATCTCGATGCCGCGCGCTCCCAGTTCCTCTGGAGAACAGTTTAACCGATCCGTCAGCATTTTGCGACAGATGGCCTCCGCCATCGGACTGCGACAGGTGTTTCCTGTACATACAAACAGAATGCAGGGCCCGCTGCGTTCCATGATCAAGGCATCTTGAATTTGTCCGGATTGAATGATTTTGACTCCTTGCCCCTGTATTTCCACCACGGACGGCGGGGAAGCCTCCCCGAGAGTTCCCTGCTCGATGATGTAATTCAAACAGTTCGGCAAGAATTTCTCAAGGCAGTGTGGCTGCCTGCCCGGGTAATTGGCGCTTCCCTCCCGGGTTCCCGCGGGGCAAACCGTCATCAATGGCCACGGGCACAACGCCTGTAACTGTAGTCCCACGGGGCCGGAAAGCAACCTGCACCCCATCCCCTTCTGGCCAGCCGATACCACCTCGGACGGAAATGCGTGCCGCTTACACCGCGCAGCCAGTGAACTCTGTTCACCTTCCCCTCCGTGCCGAAACGACGACGATGGAAGTTGCACTATCAAACCGCCCGGCAAACTCCGCGTCAACAACCGCTCCGCGACAACCGGTACCGGCCAGAACAGATCGTACAGTTCCTGGACATCGCGCAGCCCCCAGGCCCACACCCAGCCACCGGCACCCTCGGCCTGGTCCCCTTCAAAAAATCGGGGCCATTCCAGGGGGACTTCCTCGGGGGCGATGGTCCCCTTCATCACCGCCAGATAACCCTGGGGGGACGGAATACCCACCGCTTCTCCCCGCGACAGTCTTTGCAGGGCTTCCAACAACAGATCCTGCAATTCATTATCCGTCTGGTAGCGGCATCGTATGGGCTGCATGCGGCGACCTCCCAGGAGAAAGACGCGGGCGCGACCACGTCCGTGGTCAATCCGCGTCGTATCGGTTAGGGTTCCATTCCCGCGCCAACTCGGCTAGCCGCTGCAGGGTCTCGTGATTGGTCGAACAGGCCACGATCCCGGGCAAACGCAACATATCCGCCCGATCATCCAACCAGGTTTCCCCAAAATGCACCGATTCCCGATTATGTACCCAGATGGCATCGCCCCCCAAGACACGAGCGATGTGCAGCGATACCGGGAAATCGTACACATTGGGTGAATGAATCAACGATCCCCCGAACTCTCCCGTCGCCAGCAACGGATAGATGCTGCAAGGCATGGCATCGGGAGCAAATCCCTGCAAACCGATACCCGTCACTTCCGCCGCACGCTCTCCATCACGGTGCTGAAAGCCGATCAGATAGATGTTGCGCGAGTCGGGTCGCCGAGCAGGATCAATTGGAGTAATCGCCCTGATGGCTTCCGCCGCGGGCAGGCTCCAATGGTCTTCCCCGCAACGCACCTGCTTTCCCCGCACCTCGACCCAGGTTCCCTGTCGCCCCCGTTCCGGCAGATAAATCAGGGAATACAACACGGTTTGGCGATTGCGCAAATGGAGCATCACGGCATAGCCGTTGCTGGTTTTATCGCGAAACGCCTTGGTGCCATCGATGGGATCGATCGAGAGCACAAAGTCGCCCGTTTCCGCGAATCGGGCCAGATCACCGGTCGTTTCCTCGGCTTCGATCCGGCATTCCTGGAAGAGAGGATCCAGGTCCCGCAGCGCACCGACCAGCAGGTCCTGCACGGTTAAGTCCGCCAGAGTCAGGGCATCGGTCATCGCTGAGCCCGACGTTTTCCCCTTGAGCGTGACGTTATGTTTTCTCAATTCCCGCGCCAGGCTTCCCGCCCAGCGCAGGACCGCCGGCATTTTCGCGGCCAGCGCGTCGATCAGTTGATCTTGCATGAAATCGCCCCCCGCAACGAATGGTCTCTTTCGGAAACCGGAATTCTAGTCGATCCCGGCTTCCCCTTGAAGAGAGCGGCTGCGAGTTTTCGCGAGACCCTGCCTCGACCCCAGGCAAGCCTGCCCGGCCTCCGTTCCCCCGCTTCTGGAAACATTTCAAGCAGCAGGACGAGCTTCCCAAGGCTGGCCAAGGCGGGCATTCACGCAATTGTGCAACAGAGATTGCAGCACCTGTTCGGCCACGCGCACCGCCTGGAAACCCTGTTCCGCGGAGACCCGAGGCTGTTTCCGCTGGCGGACGGACTGCACAAATTCCTCCAGTTCCGCCGTCAGGGCATCGGTGCTGGCGGCTTGCAACTGTTCCTGTTCGATGAATTCCCCGAAAACACGCGCCTTGAGTTCCGTCACGTTTTCGCCGGCACGCAAACGGTCTTCCATGGCCGGTCCCTGTGTCAACGCCGTGGTCGGGCGCAGGATGGACACTTGCCGCGATTGCAAATCCGCACTCAGGCTTTCCGTACTGGTCCAGACGCCTAGCGTCCGACGGGCCTCGGGATTCACCCGACTGGCCGTGATGTCCGCAATGCAGCCATCCGGAAAGACGAGCCGAGCTTGTACTGTATCCTCGTGGGCTCCCATCAGGCGCAATCCCGTTGTCTCGACGCGGACAGGCAAAGCCCCCGCCAGATGCAGCACGAGTTCAATATCGTGAATCATCAAATCATGCACGGCGCCAATGTCCAGCGAACGGAAGGGGAAGGGACTGAGCCGTTCCGCCCGGATGTATCGCGGCACCGAAGTCATCGAATCGCAGAGCAACTCGAAGGCCGGGTTAAAACGCTCGATGTGCCCCACCTGCAGGATGCGATCATGTCGGGCAGCCGTCTCGACAAGCTGTTCCGCCTGCCCGACATCCGCCGTCAAAGGCTTTTCGACAAGTAAATCCTTTCCCCGCGCCAGGCAATCGAGCGCGATGCGGTGATGCAGAAAGGTGGGAGCCACGATCGACAGGGCATCGCACTCCTCCAGCAACTCGCGATAATCGGGCACCCAGCGGACGCCATGTTGTGCCGCCACGGCCTGTCCCTGTTCCGGCTGAGGATCGGCAACACCCACCAGTTGCACGCCCTCCAGACCCGACAGAATGCGAGCATGATGACGCCCCAGGGCTCCCACGCCCACGACGGCCATGCGAACCATGGCCACGGAGGATTTTTCGACTGACATCCTTGCACTCCCTTGCTTTGAATTCACTATCCTGCCAGACACGGGTAATATCCCGCTGGCTCTCCACGAGCGACCGCCGCTGCTCCTTGGGACGCTCGCGTGGCCCACCGTGTCATCAATACAAGACTTCCGACTTCGGAAAATTCCCGCGTACCATCCGTGCGAAACTTCGGAGTCGGTTTGCTCCTGAGTTTCGCCCGTGAAACTTCCTGATATGGATCGACTAGCCCTGCACTGGCAAAGCCAGTGGCGCCCGAAGATCGGGTTTTGACAAAACACCTGCCACTCTCGCGGGCAGCCTGCATGGCCAAACCCGTCGAGAGACGCACCGAGGCCGTGAATTAATTGAATCTGCACGCAATCCATCGCAACATATTGTGCGCCGAAACGCGCGTGGATACCGCATCAATGGAACGCACAACGTACCCTACGAAAAATTCACGCTCTCTCCGGGAGAACATCTCTCCCTTCCGAAAACCACGGCTAAACTTCCCGAGCGCGTACCATATCATTCCGTGTGGAATCGGGACAACAGGAATTCGCCCGTAGGCCTCGTCCTTTTTTCGTTTCCGGCTAGATACAAGACCTGTCCCGCCGGGCGACGGACATCGCCGCGTGCACTCATGCGGCTCGCCTGGGCCCATTCGCGGAAGCCTGCCGTTGAGCCTGGCAGAGGCGCCGCGCGAGTTCATGGTTGTGCCGATGTCCCGTGCGAATGGCTCGAATCTGTCCTTGGATATCGCAGCCGGCCAGCGCCAGATCGCCCAGGCAATCCAGCAGCTTGTGGCGGGCGCATTCGTTCGGGGCGCGCAACGCATTCTCGATGGGACCCTGCGGTCCAAAGACCAGCAGATCCTGTAAGGTCACTTTTTGGCCGTACCCCCTGCTCCGCAAGTAGGCGATTTCCTGTTCCAGCACGAACGTCCGGGCCGAGGCGATCTTCGCCACGAAGGTTTCTGGAGTAATCTGGAACTCCGCGGACTGTGGGCGAATGGGCGAATGGGAACCGTAATCCAAACTGTAGGACAGCCACAAACCGGGTTCTCCCGGCTCGGCATGCAGGACGGACGTGGCGTCTTCGATCAACTCAGGTTGATCAATTTGCAACAGATCCCGTGGTGCCGACTGGGCCACAATTCCCGCGTTCAGCAGGGCTTCCGCATACCAGAGCGCGGATCCATCGCAGCCGGGCAGTTCCGGGGCATCGATCTGCACCAGGCAATTGTCGATCCGCAAGCCGGCAAAGGCCGCCAGCAGATGCTCCGTCATCTCCACCGAGGCGGCTCCCCGAACCAGTTTCGTGCGCCGCTCTTCGGGAGCCAGAAAGTCAACCAGCGCCGGAATCAAAGGCTTGTCGGCCAGATCCACCCGCTGAAATACAATGCCATGATGTTCACCGGCGGGCAGAAAACGGACGCGCACTTCCGCATTCGTGAACAAGCCGTAGCCACGCAATTCGCTTGGGGACTGAATCGTTTGCTGTTGGCGTTGTCTCATTTCTGGCCCGTCATCCTTCCGTCAGGGTCGTTCCTTCATGGAGGATCTCCCCATGCAGCCCCTGGCCTGATCACCACTTGAAACCAAATTTATCGTGCGGAGTACCGGTTGTATACGGCAACTGGCGGCGGGAGTGGCATGCCTGGAATTTCTGAGGGTGTGGTCTCTCGGAATCTTCGGGGGTGAACGCAGACCAGAATCACCCGCGCAGATTGATTTTAGGGACACCCCGGCTCTATGAGCTGCACCCAAATTCCAGTTGTGATGGACCACTCGAAAGCCACAGGTGATAACAGGCACGCACAGCGTAGCCTACGAAGAACTGTTGTCCGGCGTGCCCGATAAAATACGAAAAACGCATCGATACCGAGGGGGCGAGTATCGATGCGTCCAGGAGAAAGTCTCCTCCCTCGCTCAGGAGGGAGCCGCGGGCGGGAGAAAGGCCGTCGGCTCCTCGCCTGACTTCCTTATTTGGTTGGATTCGCCCCCGCGGCGGGATTTGCCGCCACTGGAGTGTATCGCTGATTCAAATACTTGAGCACGGCGTCGGTAATATCGATGCCGTTATTGTGCCAGACGACCTGACGGTTCATGTTTTGAATCAATTCCTGGGCATTGTCGGTTTCTTCGACGTTATCCCGGCTGAATCGCACAATGACATCGTAGTTGTAGTAGGAAGCGTATTGTCCCACGGCTTCCACGACTTCCATGTAAATGTCCTTGTAGATTTTGGATTCCCGGCGGAGGAAATCCCGCTGTTGCGTCTTGCGATACGCTTCGAACTGGGTTCCCTGGGCGATCAGCTTGCTTTCCAGTTGCTGATATTCCGGAGAACCTTCCTTGTAGGTTCCATCCTTCAACTGGCGTTGCAGGGCCTGCAACTGCTCGCCCATCGCCTTGGCCTGTTCATCGCTGGCCTTGATATCGTTCCGCAGTTGTTCCCGCAGGTCGCCGAATTTCTTGTATTCCTTGAACAGAAAGGCCATGTCAATCAGGCCGATCGTACGCTTGGGCTGAGTCGACGCGCCAGGCTGGGCTGGGGCTTGGGCTGATGCCGAAGCTGGAATCAGAGAGAGGGTCAATCCCAGACACAGGGATAACAAAGTGAATTGTTTCACGTCAGGCACTCCTTTGCTAGTCGTCAAATCCTAAGACCAGCAGACTGGTCTTGACATTCAGGGGAATTTCCAGGGGAGACTGTCTGTCGAAAAGCAGTCCCCAGGACCGTGTTCAGAGTCAGGGACGTCCTGCCCTGATGCCTCCAGTCGCGGTGTTGGGGCGGGAATGTCGCAGGTTCGCCCTTACGCGTCAAGACGAGCCTGAGGATTTTTCCAAATTGTAAATTCCGGCTTCCCTTCCCGAAATTGCCGATCCAGACTCTCCCAAACCGGCCCCGGGAGGGGGGAAAGTGGGGATCGGGGCATGTCAGGGGTGCATCCAGCGGCCCAGACACACTTTGCCCACCAGCGAGACCGCCACAAACAGGGCAATCCCCAACACGGTCGACAGGATCACCGCCGCCAGCAGGATATCGGTGCGAAACTGCCCCTGGGCCGCAAATATGTAGTATCCCAGCCCGTACTGCCCCGGTTCATATCCTGCGAAAAACTCCCCCACGATCGCCCCGACAATCGCCAGTCCCGACGCCGTCTGCGCTCCCGTGACAATCTGGGGAACCGCCGAGGGGAGCTTCAGCTTCCAGAGCGTTTGCCAGCGCGAAGCCCGGTACAACCGAAACAATTCCCCCAATTCCGACGAGGCCCCCAGAAGACCATTCGTGGCTCCCGTAATGATCGGGAACAGGCTGACAATAAACGTGATGACAATCACACTCTGATTCCCATACCCAAACCAGGTAATGATCAATGGGGAAATCGCCACGATGGGAACCGTGTGCAAAAAAATGGCATACGGATAGGCACTCACACGCAGCCAGCGAAATTCCGCAAAAAAAATCGCCACCACCAGGCCCACGCCCAGGCTGGCCAGAAATCCGGTCATTGCCGAAAACAGGGTTTGCCCCGATGCTGCCAACAGGGTCCCCGAGCGGCCCAACAGAACCAGCCCGACATCTCCCGGGGTCGGCAGCAGGTAACGGTCGATGCCTCCCACGCGAATCGACAGTTCCCAGATCAGAATCACCACCAGCAGGCATGCCAGAGGCGGCCCCAGCGTGTTCAAGGGTTTGGTAATCGCCTCGCGAACTCGGCGGGACGGGCGGAAAGAATTCATTAGTCAAAAATTACCCGTTGAGAGCCGAGGGACGCGATTCTCATCAAACCACCTTGGTTTTAGGGCTGTGGACCCCTGGCTTTGCCAGTGCAACCCCTCCTGTGGACAAAAAACCTGCCAGACACGGGCAGAGCCGGATGGCACCCGAATTCCTGGCGGTACGGGAAAACTGGGCAGAAAAATCGGCCCTGTGGGGTCGCCAACGGGCTGCCGGACACCGGGATTGTAGCCCGAGATTCCCGGAAAGCAGCCGCAAAATCGCATTTTCGCTTTTCCTTCGGAAAATAGAGACGGTAGAATGAATCAGTAATCAATAATGTATGCAGTGGCCGGGGAGCATGCCTCCATACCACTGTCCCTCCCTTGGCTGCCCTCCTGGATTCCCTCCCATGTTGAGAAAACTGCTGGCTCTGTTGTTATTGGCGAGTACCCTCCCTGGTTCAGGGGTTTACGCCGCCGAGGAAACGGCCTCATCCCCGGAAGGGGAGCATTTCTTCGAGACACATATCCGCCCGATTCTGGTGGAAAAATGCCAGGACTGTCACGGTGCCAAGAAACAATGGGCGGAATTGAGGCTCGATAGCCGGGAGAACCTGCTTAAAGGGGGCGAGAGTGGCCCCGCCGCCGTTCCAGGCAAGCCCACGGACAGTCGGCTGATCCAGGTGATCCAGTATTCCGAGAACGACTCTCAAATGCCACCCGATGGAAAACTGTCGGAGGAGCAAATCGCCCGTCTCACCGAGTGGGTCTCGATGGGGGCCCCCTGGCCGAAGTCCACGGGGGAAGAGGCGGCCCTTGACTTTTTCCAGCAGGCTGCCACGCATTGGGCCTTCCAGCCGATTCGTCAGCCCCGGATTCCCGCCATGGACGATTCCTATCGAATCGCCAATGCGGTCGATCATTTCGTCGCCGATAAGCTGCGTGGCGCTTCGCTGCCTCAGTCTCCCCGTGCCGAACCGCGAGCCCTGCTGCGTCGCTTGTCGTTCGACCTGACCGGACTGCCCACCACGTTCGAGGAAACCGAAGCCTTTGCAGCCAATCCGACCGACGAGGCCTACGAAGCCCAAGTCGCGCGATTGCTCGCCTCGCCGGAATTTGGTCCGAAATGGGCCCGCTACTGGCTCGACATCGCTCGGTACGCGGATACCAAGGGTTACGTCTTTACCGAGGAGCGCCGCTACCCGTTTGCCTATACCTACCGGGATTATGTCATCAAGGCCCTCAACGAAGACCTGCCATACGACCAGTTCCTGCGGGAACAGTTGGCAGCCGATCTGCTGCCGGAAAAACGGACCGACGAGGCTTTGGCCGCTCTGGGATTCCTGACGGTCGGCAATCGCTTTCTCAATCGCGTCCAGGATATTCTGGACGACCGGATCGACGTCACTACGCGTGGCCTGATGGGCGTGACACTTGCCTGTTGCCGCTGCCACGACCACAAATTCGATCCCCTGGAAGCCGCCGATTATTACGCGTTGTACGGCGTGTTCGAGAGCAGTTTCGAGCCGGAATCCCTGCCTCAGATTGGGGAGGCACAGGATGCGGAGGCGTACGCAAAATATCTGACGGAACTGAATCAGCGGGAGCAGGCGCGGACCGATTATCTCAAGCAGGTCGCCGAAAAGGTCAACGCGGAAGTGCGGGGGCATCTGGAACATTATCTGCTGGCGATTGTCCAGGAAGCGGGGCACCAGATGGGCCGCTACGAACTCGAAGCCAAATACGAATTGCGGCCTCGCGTCAAGGAACACCTGTTGCGTCACCTGCGGGGGAATTCCACCGATGATCCCGTTCTGGGGCTGTGGCGCCGCCTGCAGAATTTGAAGGACGAGGAATTCGGCAATGCGGGGCGAGACCGAATCGGCAAACTTCTGGCCGATTTCGAGGAGGGCCGCTACCCGGGCAATCCGGTGCTGATGCAACGCCTTCGCGAGCAACCTCCCGCGCACATGTACGAGGTGGTGAAGCTGTATGCGGACCTGTTTCGCCTGGCGGATCAAACCGATCGGGAAATCCCGGAAGCGGAGCAGGCCGCCTGGGCACAGCTCCGCGGAGTCTGGACCGCGGAGTCCTCCCCGCTCGTCTTTACCGAGAGCACCGTCGCCTCGGTGTTTCAACGCGATGAACGGAACAAGGAACGGGAACTGACGCAGAAGATCGACCAGTTGACCGTCAATTCACCGGGCGCCCCGCCCCGGGCGATGGTCTTGGCCGATAAGGATCAACCGGTTTCGCCCGTGATTTTCAAGCGGGGAAATCCCGGCCTGCGCGGCGATCCGGTCCCGCGTCGCTTCCTGAAAGTCCTCGACTTTGTTCGTGCGGAACCCTTCGGGCCGAAAGCGAGTGGACGACTGGAACTCGCCCAGGCCATCACCAGTCCGGAAAATCCGCTGACCGCGCGCGTGCTGGTCAACCGGATCTGGATGCAAATGATCGGCAGGCCGCTGGTGGAAAGCACCGACGACTTCGGTCTGCGCACGCCTCCGCCGACCCATCCCGAGTTGCTCGATTATCTCGCCTACGAATTCATGCAGCACGACTGGTCCGTGAAATGGCTGATCCGCGAGATCGTGATGTCGGAAGCGTATCGGCAAACCACGCTGACCCACCCGACGGGTGTCCGAGTAGATATCGAAAATCGACTGGTCTGGCGGATGAACCGCAAGCGTCTCCCGTTTGAATCGATGCGCGATGCCATGTTGCTGGGGGCAGGCCAACTCGATCTGCGGCAGTTTGGTCGCCCCGAGGAACTGGAAGGGAAAAATCCCTCGCGACGCCGGTCCGTGTTCGGCTATGTCGACCGCAACAATGTCTCCAATCTGCTGCGGACGTTCGATGTTGCCGGGCCCAATGCGTCCGTCAGCGAGCGAGCCCGCACCACCGTCCCCCAACAGGCACTGTATGTCATGAATTCTCCCTTCATCATGGGCCTCGCCGATGAAATCGCCAGTCGACTTCAGGCGGATACCTCCACAACCGATGATCGAGAACGAACCCGGAAACTCTATCGCCAGCTCCTCCAGCGAAACCCTTCGGACGAAGAAACCGAACTGTGCCTCGCCTATCTGCAATCGGCGGATGCGGGGGGAAGCTGGCAGGAACTGGCTCAAACCCTGTTATTAACCAACGAATTCCTGTTCCTGGATTGATCGCTTCGCAGGTAACGGCACCTTTTACGAGAGATTCCAAGACATTCCCCCTGGCACATGCCAGACCTCTGGCAATAAAGGCCTCGAATCATGAACACGCCCTCCCCCCTGCTCCGCCGGGACATGCTGCGACGTTGCGGCATGGGCTTTGGCGCGCTGACCTTCGCCACCCTGATGCACGAACAACTCTCACCAGGTTCCGTGGCCCATGCCGCCGCGGAAAATCCGATGGCTCCCCGCCAGCCCCATTTTCCCGGACGAGCCAAGCACGTCATTCACATCTTTCTGAATGGAGGCGCCTCGCAGGTCGATACCTTCGATCACAAGCCCGAACTCAAAAAGTGGGATGGAAAATCCCTGGAGGGGGGAAACCTGAAAACCGAGCGGAAAACCGGAGGCGTCATGCCTTCCCCCTACTCCTTCAAAAAGTATGGTGAAAGCGGCATCGAAGTCAGCGAGATTTTTCCGCACCTGGCGGAATGCGTGGACGACATGACCTTCATTCGCTCGATGCATGCCGATGTCCCCAATCACGAACCATCCCTGATGCTGATGAACTGCGGCGAAGCACGGCAACCCCGTCCCAGCATGGGAGCCTGGGTGACGTACGGCATGGGTACCGAAAACCAGAACCTGCCTGGCTTTATAGTGATGTGCCCCGGCGGTTATCCCATCACGGAATCGGCGAATTGGCGTTCCGCGTTCCTGCCAGGAGTCTTTCAGGGGACGCATATCGACCCTAAAGCCGAAAAGGTGGAACAACTGATCGAACATATCCAGAACAGTCGCCTCCCGCTGGATCGGCAACGGGCGCAACTCGATCTGTTGCAGCAACTGAATCAGCGGCACTTTGCCCCCCGCAAGGACGACGCCCAACTGGATGCCCGCATCCAGTCGTTCGAACTCGCCTATCGCATGCAGATGGAGGCGACCGACGCCTTCGATATTCAGCGCGAACCACAGCACATCCAGGAGATGTACGGCACAGGCGTACATGCGCGGCAGTGCCTGATTGCCCGGCGTCTGGTGGAACGGGGAGTCAGATTTGTGCAACTCTGGCACGGACAGGGACAACCCTGGGACAACCACGACGACTTGGCGAAAAACCACGCCAGCCTCGCCAAACAATGCGATCAACCGATCGCCGCCCTGCTCAAGGACTTAAAGCAACGGGGCCTGCTCGATCAAACCCTGGTGGTCTGCAGTGGGGAATTTGGCCGTACCCCCGTGGTGGAACTCCCCACACCCGGGGCCAACGCGGGGAAAATCAATGGCCGCGACCATAACCACTATGGTTTCACGGCGTGGTTGGCCGGCGGAGGCGTGAAAGGAGGCTTTGTTCACGGAGCGACCGATGAATTTGGCTTCAAGGCGGTCGAAAACAAAGTCCACGTGCATGATTTGCAGGCAACCATCCTGCATCTGCTCGGTTTCGATCACGAACGGCTCACCTACCGCTATTCCGGACGCGACTACCGGTTGACAGATATTCACGGCCACGTCGTTCCGGAAATACTGGCATAACGCCACCTCGGCAGATGTCCTTAAGACGCGCGGAGGAGATGGCCGAAGATACTACTGAAATATGGATGGTTTTTACAAAATCGGGCTAAAACTATCGATCCTGGCACGGAATCCCTGGTATTCTTGATGCGGGATGGAATAGGGCTGCATCTCTGGTCGACGCAAGGAAGACCAGAATCATATTCAGGTTGATATCGGATTGGACGACACTGGACGTCGGCTCAGACATTCCATCTTCTTGATGGTCTTTCGGATAGCATCCGGCACGAAACGGGTGTTTCCGTCAGTTTTCCCGACAGACGGTTGTATTGCTCCATGTCGCTATTACATCGTAGCCGCCACCTCCGACGACCCCCAAGGTCTTACTGCCTGTTCCTGCTGCTGGCTTCGGGCTGGCTGCTGGCGGCGATGATCCGGCTAGTCTTCCGGGATATCTCCGGCTTCCGACAGGTGGATTTGCTCTACTATGCCACCCCAGGCCCTTTATTGTTCGTGACGGCGCTAGGGATTTCATTGCTGGCGGTGCTGGCGGGCCACCGCCGGGGGGCCGCCAGTTGGGCGTTGCTGGCGTTGATTCTGCCGCACTGTGCCGGTTCGCAACCACCCCGACTCACCGAAGATTCGTCGCCCGAGGCCATCACCACCGCAACGACAGCCCCTCGAATGCATCGCCTGCTGTACTGGAATGTCAGCCATCTGGATCATCGGGTAAGTCTGCTTGCCGAGGAGATTCTGCGGCACGAGCCCGACATCATCACCCTGGTTGAAGCGGGCCCTGCCACCGAAGATTTGCGAGCTGTCTGGAATAAATACTTCCCGGAATACGAACTTACCTTTCTGGGAGGTGAAATTCTGTTGCTGACAAAAGGCGTGGCGGGCCACGTCCGGGCGTTTGATTTACCCCATGGCAGCCGCCTGCGCGAGGTCGAGCTGGCTCTTGACGAGGAACGCTTGACGGTGATGATTGTCGATATCCAGGGAAGGCCATCCTTCTCGCGCGAACCGTCCCTCTCCCGAGTCACGGAAATCGTGCAGGGGAAAGGCAATAGCCCCTTGCTGGTCGCTGGGGATTTCAATACACCACGGGATTCCCTGTTGTTACAACCCCTGCAACGCCAACTTGAGAATGCCTTCGATGTCGCCGGGACGGGATTCGCTCCTACTTGGCCTGTACCCTTGCCGGTCCTTACGATCGATCAGGTCTGGGGGAATCACCTGACATTTCATACCTGTATTCCAGGCTGGTCGGGTTTGTCCGATCATCGCCCGTTGATTGTCGATTTCAGTATCGCACGCTGACAAGATTCGAGTTTTTACGTTACTGTGTACAAAGGCTAGGGGCCAGGGCAGGCATTCCCGGAACAATTTCCGGACCACCATGAATGCGAGAGGCATCCCTGGTGGTCCACCGCGACCAGGAATTCGAGTTCCACTGGACCTGTCAGGACTGGTGGGATTTTTGCATCAACAGGGGGTTGCACGGCCGATGCCAACGGCACACAGGCCAAAACCAAACTGTTACTAAGCTACTAAGCACGAATATCTCTTAATCGATTCTCCCCCAGCATCAAACAGCACGCCCCCAAATGGCCCGCACGATCGACATGACGGAAGATTCGCCCCCCGTTGCGGCCACGCCGCGCGGAAAGGATTCCGTTCTGCCCGAACGGACCGGCATGCCCAGGGACTACGTACGCGATGCGCTGGATACGCTGACCCGGGGATTGGCCCCCTATGCGGAATCGAAACTCCGAGTGGTTTTCCATGACGAGTGGCAGCGCTACGCCAAGTCCAGTTTTCGCCGTCCCCGCGAACAATCCGGATCTCACGACGAGGAATTCGTTTGGGATGCCCATTCCACGCTCACCGTGATGTGGGACCAGTGGAACGCCGTCTTTCGCCAGCACTTGGGACATTACGAACGTTCGCTTATCAGTGAATTGCGAGAATTCCGCAACCGCTGGGCCCATCAGCGACAACTCAATTTCGACGATACCTACCGCGTGCTCGACAGTATCGCCCGCTTGCTCACCGCCATCGGTTGCGACGAACTCTCGCAGGAAATCTACGATTCCAAGCAGGAACTGCTGGAACGGGAGTTCTCCAATAAAATCAACGAACAGCAACGAAGCCGCCACAATCTGCAGAACAAGTGGTGGACCATCGGCGTGTATGCCGTCTGCTGCATCGCCATTGTCGCTCAGATGATCCTTTCCTGGGCCTCCAGCAGCTACCTGCTGGCCTCCTTTGTGGTGATTGTCTTTATCTATCTGATCTATCAGCGGCTCCGCACGGAACCGATCGTCTATGGACCCCGGGAATGCCGCCGCTGCTTTCGCATCATCTACACTCCCGACTGCCCCTACTGTGCCGCCAAGCACAATTGAGGACCCCCCGAACATGACCCTGACCACGCCACAACCGCGCATCGTGGATTTCAGCACCGTTCCCGGGGTTCCCTGCCCCTGTGGCACGGCCCGCCGTGCCTTTGCGGAGGTCGCCGATTTTCCGGGGACGATTCATCTCACGGAAATCTCCGTGAACGCCCGTAAGCATTATCATAAAACGCTGACCGAAACCTACTACATCCTGGAATGCGCGGCGGACGCGGAACTCGAACTGGACGACACGCGCATTCCGCTCAAACCCGGACTATGCATCCAGATCCCTCCCGGCGTACGCCATTGTGCCCGCGGAGAAATGAAAATTCTCAACATTGTGTTCCCTAAGTTCGACCCTGCAGACGAACATTTCGATTGAGTACACACACCCTCCCATGATACGGCCCCCTCGACGAACCTTGATTTCCCCTCCGCTGTCCTATAGCATCAGACCCTGACATCGCCACGCAGCATTCCCGCGCCGGGAAGGGTTGCAACCAGGATTGGCGAACGCGCACGGTGCCAGACGGACGGAACATATGCCGTCCCCATTTCACGCGGAGGGGGCACCAAAGAATAACCGCAATACACACACGGCCGAGTGGCGGAATGGCAGACGCACGGGACTTAAAATCCCGGGGAGGGATACCTCCGTGCGGGTTCGAGTCCCGCCTCGGCTACTTGGTGTGTAAGGGCATACGGTGTCTGGGAGACCGTCCTGCAATGGTGGCATTGCAGGACGGAATCGGCCGGGGACTACATGTTGATTTCGAAGCCTTTGCGGTATTCCCGAGCCAGGAATGTATTTGCCTGGGCATCGCCGACGATTTCGCGGGTTTTTGGATCCCACTTGAGTTCGCGGCCCAAGCGCATGGCGATGTTCGAGAGGTGGCAGATTTCGAGCATGCGGTTATGCGACCAGACATCGGAAATTGGTTGTTTGCGAGATTTCATGGCTTCGATGAAGTTCGCCGTGTGATTCGCGCTCACCTTTCCACCGTAAATTTCTTCGATGGCACCTTCCGGCAGGGGTTTGTCCCGCAGGTCCTCCACGGGCTTGCCGGTAATTTTGCCACGATTGACAAAAAAGCGGCCTTCCGTCCCTTCGAAGAGAATGCCGTTGTCCCCTTCGCTCGTGATGATCATTTCCACGTTCTCCGGCATTTCGACGCGGATATTGAACCGAGTCGCGGCATTGTACCGATCGTCGACGACGGGATGCCCATCCTTGTACTCGACTGGCAAACTGTAATCGAGCGGCGTCACCTTGCTGGGGCCCGTATCGGTGGCGCCCAGTGCCCAGCAGGCAATGTCGACATGATGCGCGCCCCAGTCCGTTAATTTCCCGCCGGAGTATTCATGCCAGTTGCGGAAGGAGTAGTGCGCATTGCTGAAGAGCGGAACGCCACCCCCGTATCCCACGCGGAGTTCCGGGAGAGCCCGATAGGCAACCTTGGGGGCTGGTCCGAGCCAGAAATCCCAATCGAGTCCTTCGGGCACGGGCGCCACCGGAATCACCGGCGAGGCTTCCATGCCGTTGATGCCGCACGTCACTTTCTTCACGGTGCCGATCCGGCCCGCCTTCACCAGGGCAATCGCCTGCAAAAATCGCTCCCCCGACTCCGTTCGCTGCATCGTGCCCACCTGGAAGACGCGACCGGTTTCCTTGACGACCTTTTCTATCAGTTTTCCTTCGTCAATGGTCAAGGTCAGCGGTTTTTCACAGTAGACGTCCTTGCCCGCGTACATGGCCTCGACCGCGATCTTCGTGTGCCAGTGATCCGGGGTGGCGATCATGACGGCGTCGATATCCTTGCGATCGAGAATTTTCCGATAGTCCTTGTAGGCCTCGGGGGCCTTGCCCTGGGCTTTCTCCACCTTCCCGACATTTTCTCCCAGCACATTTGCATCGACATCAGCGAGGGCGGCGAAATCGGCAAATCGAAACGATTTGCTGGTGATGGCCCACCCCTGATTCCGCAGCCCGATGGTGGCAAACACCGGACGCTCGTTGGGGGACTCATACCCGAAGGCTCGCCCTGGAGCGGGACACAGGACGCTGGCGGCCCCCACGGCCGCCACGCTCTGGAGAAACTGACGACGCGTTGCTTGCTGTGTTCTTGACATCTGACGAGTTCCTTTGTGCGAAATCGAACGGGTGTAGTCTTCTATCCGGGAAGGGGAACGTGAACGGCCCTGTTCCAATCTCGGGGATTTACGCGAGCTGGCATTTCCCTGACCCCTGCAACTTCTCATTCTAAACGAATAGCCGTGGATCCTCAAAACGTCCGTTCGGAAACGATCCTTGCTTTCGCTGGAATTTTCTCCCCTGTCGGGACACCCCGGCCCGCGGCGGACTGCTCCGATCAGGGGGTCTCCGGCAGTTCCCAGTTGGCATCGAACAGGGCCGCCCAGGCAACGGTTTCCACATGGGTCGCAGCCGGCGGCGTGGGCGATTGCTGCTCGAAGTGGATCACCGCGACATCTCCCAGCTTGGGAAACAACCAGGCATTACTTGCCTTGAAATCCTGTTCGTGGGTGGTCATGCCCGAATTCAGAACGACATATTTCCGGCGATTCAACGGATTCGGGTAGATCAAGGCCACGCCATGATCCGCGTGCGACCACGCCTGGCCTGCCAGTTCATACCCTTGCGGACTCCACTGGAGTGGAAGGCCGGCTTGCATGCGGGCGATCAGCGCGTTCGAGCCGGGATCTCCAAACAGAATCAGATGGTAGCGGCTGATCATGTCGGGTGTGACCTCGGTATCGTTCACGATGCGGATTTTGCCCCGCATCCATTTGTCGAATTCCCGCTCAAAGCGGTTCAGGGTCCACTGGGCCCAGGCTTCGTGTGGTTCGGACCAGGGTTTACCGGTCCCCCGCACACAGAGGAAGGGTTGCATGAAGGCATCGTCAATGGGGCCTTGCAGATTCTTGATCTTGCGATCGGGATTCCCTTCCTGGTAGGCCCGCGAATCGTCGTAGCTTAACACTTCCCAGCCGGCATCCCGTTTCTGGAAATGCACCCCGGGGAGCAGTCCCTCAGCGGCATCCCCGAGGGGGAGCGGGGGTTCGCCGTCGAAGGCCACCTGATCGGCGATATCGCGGCTGAGGTGAACCAGCGCCACATTTTGAGTTTCGAGCAAGAGCGTTCCGGAATCGGCGTCGTATTTCGATTCCACGATCGTTTCCTGGTACATTTCTTCGAGTTCTTCGATTCGCAACCAGTAACATTCGTTGTATTTGGGAGTGTAGGTGACAAACCGAATTTCCCGTGGTCCGGGATAGCGCGGCTTGCCGGCCTGGTTGTGTTGCCAAAGGTACTCCTGAAATTCCCGCGAGGCTTCCGGTGTGAATTTATGCCCGGCATCGCGGCCCACGATGAACTTGACTGGGATTCCATACTTTTCCGCCGCGGCCACCATGATCTGGCTGGAGGCGATCTGCGGATCCTGATCGCCGCCGTAGGTCACAAAGTTGACGTTTGCCAGATTCCGGGCATATTTTTCGGTGTCGTAAATCGACAGGGCGGAGTGCTGATACGCGGGGAGAAGTTCCGTCTTTTTCTGGTACTTGTAGAAATCGACAAAGCCCGCGCCGGCTCCTATGGAGGCCCAGCGATCGGGATACTGCAAACCCAGATGCCAGGCTCCCGCCCCACCCATGGAAAAGCCCCACAAGGTCACGCGGGCTTCGTCGATGGGAAACCGTCGCGAAACGTCGCGAATCGCTTCGAACACATCCGTTTCACCTGCCCAGCGATAGGCATTGTCGATGCGGCCAAACACATCGATTTGAATCCACTGTTGTCCCTCGGCGGGGGGCTTGTTGCGATGCCTGGCGATGAATCCGACTTCGTTCATTCCCCCCCGGCCATGCAGCACGACATACAGGGGATAACGCTGGGCGCGAGACCCGTCCAGCGGAAAATCGGCGGGCAGGGAGACCGCATACGGTTGCACGGAATGATCGACGGCGGAAACGTAACCTGCAATCTGGCTCCCCGGGAGATAGGACCGCCCTGCCCCGGACTGCAACTGCTGGAGTAGTGCCGCCCCTGCTTCGAGCACCTGCTCGGCCTGTTTGAAGGTAGCTTTCTTATCGAACTCGACGTGCCGCACAATCCATTCAATGGCCTTCAAATGCACGGCGATGTCTGCTATGTCCGAGATCGCCTCCTCGCCATTCACGCCGTAATGGATGCCGTGCTGGGTGCCTTGCCGAAGCCACTCTTCCTGCAAGCCGATCAATTCCCGTTGCAGGGCTTGTTGCCTTGCTGAAAGTGCCTCCAACTGGGCGGGATCGATCTCCTGTCCCGTGCCGGTCGCCACCAGGCAGGTCCACACCCAAGCCGACAGCAACAGGACGGGCAATCCATGGGTTCGAGAACGGAACATCGAAGTGGCTTTCTGTTGTAGGTTCAGTTTCCGCGAGAATAAGCTGAAGTCCGCGCTGGTCGTGGGATGAAACACATTCGATTTTTCAGGAACCGGGCGCGGGTGCGCCTGTACGCTGCGGGAATCACCCTTGGACGGATAAAGGCAACAGCGGCTGGCACGGATGCATTGGTCCATTTCCCGGCTTTTTATGATACGAATCCCCCGCATGAACAATTCCCGCGGGGCTTAAAACAGGTCCACGGGCGATTCGTCGGCAAATGGGTGCAGAGAACGCGGCAGTTTTTCCTTGGGCAGGGCATTTAACAGGGCCTCGGCCATGCGGAAGTCGTCGCTGGTGGTGATCTTCAAATTCATCGCCGAGCATTCCGTGATAAACACCGGCTTGCCCAGGCGTTCGACCAGTTGGGCTTCGTCGGTCGGTTGAAAGTCGCCCCGCTGGGCATAGGCTTCGCGCAACAGGGACGTGCGAAACACTTGGGGCGTTTGGGCGAGCCAGAGTTTTTCCCGCGAGACGGTCTGTTGAATACTTTGATTTTCTACACGCTTGATGGTGCTGGTCACGGGAGTGGCCAGGATGGCCCCGCCATGAGTCGAGGCATCTTGAAACACCTGGTCGATCCATTTTTTGGTCAGCAGGGGGCGGGCTGCATCATGGACCGCTACAAAATCGATATCCGCCCGTATTCTTTCAAGCCCCTTAAGTACGGAATCGGCCCGTTCGGCTCCGCCATCGATCACTTCAATATCCATGAAGGCCAGGTTCGCCTGGTATTTCATTTCGAAGAATTCGCGGTCCTCGGGCGAAATTACCACGATGGTCTGCGCCACGTCGGGTCGGTTGACGAAATGTTCCACCGCCCGCAACCAGACGGCCCGTCCCTGTAAATCGAGGAAGGGTTTCTTCCGGTTATTTTTCGAAAAGCGGGTGCTTTTTCCGGCCGCCGCCAGGATGACTCCGTATTTTTTCGTCATGATTGCACTCCTCTCGATGCTTGCCTATTTCCCGCATTATCCTATTCCGGCGGCGGAGCACAACAGAGTCACCCATTCCCGGGGGAACTTTCCCCGGCGAGTGGTTGCACGATCGGCGGGCGACTCGTCAGAATTCCATTCGGACAGATTTCCGCTGCCCGGGATACGATGAATAAGGATGCTGCAACACCATGAGTTTGAATCTGGTAATGATGGCGACTGGCGAATTTGCCTTACCCAGCCTGCGGGCCCTAGTCGACTCGTCCCATCGGATCGCCGCCCTGATCACGCAACCCGATCGGGTCAATCCCCGTGGCAAACCCCATCCGCACCCTCTCAAGGAATTTGCCCTGTCGCGGAACTTGCCCGTGCTGCAACCCGATTCGATCAACACGGACGAAGCCCTGATCAAATTGCAAGCTCTGCGCCCCGACGTGGTGCTGGTGGCAGCCTACGGTCAGATTCTCAAGGATCCCGTGATTCGCGTCCCCCGCCTGGGAACATACAATCTGCATGCCTCGCTCCTCCCGCGACATCGGGGGGCGGCCCCGGTGCAGTACTCCGTATGGAAGGGAGACGAAACCACCGGAGTCACCATTTTTCAGATCGAACCCAAACTCGATGCGGGCCCGATACTGCTCCAGCACGAAACACCCATTCTGCCCGACGAAACCAGCGGCCAACTGCATGATCGCCTGGCCCTGCTGGGGGCCACCGCTTTTCTCGATTTTCTTGACCAATTGGAATCGGGAACCGCAACACGGATACCCCAGGATCCCGACCGGGTGACACTCGCCCCAAAAATCCGCAAGGAACAGGGATCCATCGACTGGAACCAGACTCCCCGGGAAATTGATTGCCATATCCGCGCCATGCAGCCTTGGCCAAACGCGTTTACATTCCTGCACCAGTCGGGGAAACCCCCGGAACGGTTGCTGATTTTGAGGGTTGCCCCCGGTTCGGATTCGCACTCTGCCCAACTTCTCCCCGGAGATTTACTGCCTGACTCCGCTGATGCCCTGAGTGTTGTCTGCGGCAAGGGGACAGTCCAACTCCTGGAAGTACAGCGGGCAGGCAAAAAACCGATGCATATCGAAGATTTTCTACGCGGAACCACCATCTCCCCCCGGGATCACCTGGGGCCGGAATGATCTTCGCGCCTCCTGTTGAAAACTTCTTGGCAACCTGGTGTTAAAAAATGGGTAACTTTGAAGGATCACGGCTCACTCGCTGGGCCTGCTCATAACTGGCTCGTTTATCAGCCGTCTCTCCACGAACTTCCCATACTTAATCAACAGGTTTTCTACACATTTTTTATCCCGTTATAAATTCTTATCCTACTATTTATCAATCACTTACAACATCGTTCCCCACGGTTTCCACATTTTTCAGCTCTCTCTATTACTAATACTACTACTGTTTTAATTTCTTTTATTCAATTGATACACTTTACAAGACAGCGTGTGAATTTCTTGGGAATGGGACACTTCTTGTGAGAAGGTGGACTTGCGGAAGGGCTCATTTTCAGGAGTTCTGCATGGCCTGCAAACATGGATTACATGTGTACAGACTTATTACCTCATGAAACCCCGAGGATGCCTGCGTGAATCCTCGCGATCTTGACGCACTGCTCTCGGGAGAACGCCAAACATTTGCCGCGGCGATGCTGCGGCTGTTGTTGTCCTTCCTGGAGCCCTTTTACACCATTGCGGTGACCACGATTCGGTTGCTGTACAACCTGCGGCTGTTTCAAGTGGTGCGCGTCAGCGTGCCGGTGATCAGTGTGGGGAATATCACCACGGGAGGGACGGGAAAAACTCCGGTCGTGGCTTTAGTGACGCAACTGTTGCAGGAAGGGGGATATCGACCGGGAATCGCCAGTCGGGGTTATCGAACCCTGTCTGGAGAGACGGGGAGCGAGATGGCGAATGATGAAAAGTTGTTGCTGCATCAACTCTGTCCGGAAGTGCCTCATCTGCAGGATCGTGATCGTGTACGCGTGGCGCGGGAACTGATTCGTGAATTCGGCTGTGATCGCATCGTGCTGGATGATGGTTTTCAGCATCGCAGACTGGCACGGGATCTTGATCTGGTGTTGATCGATGCCACAAATCCGTTGGGGTATGGGCATTTATTGCCACGCGGGTTATTGAGGGAACCGTTGACCTCGCTGGGACGTGCCGATCTGCTGGTGATCACACGAGTGGATCAGGTGACGTTAGAGGAACTGGCAGGGATCCAGGAGACGCTGAGAGTGTTCAGTCGCGCTCCGATCGTGGAAATGCGCTTTGAGGCGGTCGGCTGGATCGATCCCCAGGGGCAGCGGGCTGATTTGGCCGAGATTCCCGAGGATCCGGTGGTCTTTTGTGGAATCGGGAACCCGGGAAATTTTCGGCGTCAACTGGAGCACCTGGGAGTACGGGTGCGGGAAGAACGCTGGAGGGCCTTCCCCGATCATCATCATTACACCGAGACGGAAATTGCGGAGCTATGCCGGGAGGCGCGAGCCAGCGGGGGCATACTCCTGACGACGCAAAAGGATCTGGTGAAACTGGCGGGACGAATGCCGGCGGATGTGGAATGCCGTGCCTTGCGGATCGAAGCGGTCATTCAAAGCGGACAGGAACACCTGAGGCAACAGTTGGAGCGGTTGAGATCTGCTTGAAGTCCGCCGGGTTCGGTGGGGCATCAAGGGGCATTCAGAATTTCCGCCAGGGGGATGGCGCGGTGTTCCCGGGCCGATTGGTAACAGGCATCGACGAGGGCCATGGTTTCGAGGTTGTCGCGCCCGTTGAGGTGGGGTTGTTTTCCCTCTTCCAGGGCTTGCAGCAGTTCGCACATGGGGCCTGCGAAGGCATCGGGAAACCAGACTTCCTTCCAGCGGGGGCGCTGCCAGGTTGGGCCATCGGCACACAGGCTGTAATCCAGCGTGCTGGGGGAACGCTGGGGATATTCGGGCCAGCCGATGGTTCCCAGCGCCAACCCCGAGGTTCCTTCCACGCGCCAGCGGATTCCGAGATCTGCTGCGGCTCCTTCCCGGGCAGGACCGGCCCAGACATCGTCCCAGCCGCAGGCCCGCAGCCCGCTGGCGTATTCCAGGATATAGGAGCAGATGCCATCGTCGTGAGGAAAATCCCGGGCCGTGCGCGGATCGGTGCGGAGGCTTGCAAACACCCGTTCCGGCGTACCAAACCAGTAACGAAACGTATCGAGATGGTGAATGGACATGATGCGCAACGTCAGCCAGTGGAGACGCCGCTGCCAGGGTGCCCAATGAGGAATGGCCCGCATCTCGATGGTGGCGAAAACGGGATCCCCCAGTCGTCCGGAAGTCAACAGATGTTGACAGGCACGCACCGATTGATCGTACCGCATATTCTGATTGACGGCGAGAACCACCCCGGCTTGTTCGCAGGCTTCCACCAGTTCCCGAGCTTGGCGGTAATCGACAGCGAGCGGTTTTTGCGCCAGGATCCCGCGAATGTGGGGCTGTTCCAGGGCGGCACGGATGATATCGGGTTGAATATCGGGGGGGACCGCGATATCGATCACTGGAATCGAGGAGTCACGCAGTAGATCACGAACGTCGACAACGGGACGGAGAGCGTGTCTTGCCGCGACGGCTCGGGCATGTTCCGGATTGCGGGAGGCAATCGCGACCGGGTTCAAGCCCTGTTGGCGGTACGACACCAGGTGGCAATCAGACATGATGAATCCGCTGCCGATACACCCGATCGGCACGGAACAATCGCGCGGGGGAACGGGCAGGAAGTTCAGTTCGTCGGCTTGTTCGCGTTCCCTCATGACAGGCTGGACTCGATGCGGGCGGTGCGGTCCTCGGCTTGAACCAGGAATTTCTTGTGAGCCTCTGCGGTTTTTAGTCCGGTGGTTTTGATGGCGTCATCGGGGAGTTTGTCCAGTGGGGTATAGCCGGGGTGATGATGCGGCAACAGCGGATCGTTGCCGCGGGTGTTGTAGCAGCAGATCAATCCCCAGCGGGGTTTGTCGCTGAGGTTGGCGTCCGAGCGGTGCAACAGATTGCCGTGAAAGATCAGGGCGGTCCCCGGTTTCATTTCGCAATACTCCAGGGGAAACCGTTGCCTGGCCAGTTCGACCCGTTCCAGGTCGGCTCCGGTCTGTTCGCCGGCGAAATGGTGATCGATACGTCCCATGCGGTGGGAACCCTTGAGAATCTGCATGCAGCCATTTTCGCGTGTGGCGGGGTCGATGGCGATGAAGACACTGGCCATCGTCGGCAACAGGCAGCCGTTCTTGTACCAGTACCCGTAATCTTGGTGCCATTCCCAGGCTCCCCCCACATGGGGTTCCTTGGCGCTCAGTTTGGAGTGATAGTGATACACTTCGTCGCCCAGCAGGGCCTCCATGCGATTTACGATCCGTTCGCTACGGGAAATGACGCCGTAAATATCATCGCCAGGATGATTCCACAATGTTAGATTGGTCTTGCGTCCCGAGGCATCCTTTACGTCCATGGCTGCCTGGCGGAGCAGGTGGTCGGCCCGGCACGTCTGTCGCAGCAGTTCGGTTTCCTCGGCGTCGAGTAGATTCTCGAGCAACAGGAATCCCTCCTGTTCCCAGTGGGCCAATTCTTCAGGGGAAATGACAGACATGGAGCGCTCCAGCGAGAAGGAAACGAACCGCGAGACGAAACGAATCCCCGGTCCGCCTGATTGGGGATCGAGTGGGAGAGTGCATGCCAGGCTTGGGAGGAGAGTCTGGTTTCAAGTTTCATTTAGGAATTACGGGCAAGGGATCGCAGTAGGCCAGGGCGAGTAAGGCATAGGCAGTCACCAGGGCGGGATCTCCTTCGTACCAGCGATCGGATTTGTTGATCCAGCTTCCATCGGGTTGCTGTTCGAGTCGCAGTTTATCGGCGAGATCCTTCCGCCAGTCGTGCAGTTGGCCATCCTGCGAGGCGAACTTTTCCACGCCGAGCGTCGCCAGCGTTTTCCCAAAGACATGATAGTAATAATACAGTCCCTGCTCTCCCATGCCTGGATTTTCGGAGACGGAATAATGGGCCTGTAACCACTCCCGCGCCGCCTTGACGCGGGGATCATCCTTCGATACCCCCGCATAGAGATAACTTTTCAGCCCGGCGTACGTCATGCTGGCGTAGGACCGCAAGCCTCCGGTGGGAGTGGTACCCGCCTGGGAAGAACCTCCCGCTGCGGGAGTGTAGTAGAAACCGCCGTCGTTCACGCGGCTGGCGAAGGGGGTCTGATTATGTTCGGAATCGAGGTTCTGGCAACGGGAAACAAACAGCAGGGCCTTTTGGAAGGCGGGGTCGTCCACCGAGAGTCCCGACTTCATCAGGGCTTCCAGCATGAACTGCGTATTCGACAGATCCGGTCGCGAGTGCGTGCCGTAACCTGCTCCCCCATAGGCCGGGTCTTTTTCGCTCAGGCCTTCGGATTCATCCCATTGCAGACCTTTCAGAAATTTCTGGGCCCGCGTGATGTGGGACTCGTATTTGCCATCCCGGTTGGCTTCCACCAGCGCCATCAACGTGATCGACGTTTCGTAGTTGCGATGTTTGGTTTCGGGGTGATAGATGCCCCCATCGGGCTGCGCATGTTTCAGCAGGAAATTCAATCCTTGCTCGACCACGGGTTCCTTGGGCGAAAGCCCGTTTTCCAGCAGGGCACTGACCACCAGCGCGGTGAATCCAATCACCCGCGGTTCGCTCCAACTGCCATCTTCATTCTGATGCAGGCGTAGATATTCAATGCCTCGCTGGCGCATCTGCTGGAGTTCCGCTGCAGGGGGACCCACGCGCCTTTCCTCGGCCGAGGCCAGGGAACTTGTCAGAACCAGCAACAGCACTCCCCAGGAAATACGCCGCCTCGGGGGATTCAACGCAAAAAACATCTCTCTGCCCTCCACAAGGTCCATGGTTCCGCCTCTCGATACCGTCATCGTATGCCGAAGCCGACCCCCTGCCTAGTAATTTGTCGCATCACTTCCCGAATAACGAACGAAGATGCATCCGGGCCGAGAATCCGGCTCTGGTTTTTATAACAGGCGAGCGGGGGACGTGAGTCCCTTGGCAGTTGCGGGTGGATCCGGATGTTGGTGGCCGATTCGCCAGGTGGTCGTAATGGACAAGGAACGGACATCCAATGCGTGTGCCACTGGTTTTGCCAGTGTGCTTCGGGTTTTGCGTCAACACACACTCGCACTGGCGGACAAGCCGGCCAGTGGAACACGGCCCGCGCGGCTAGTTTTCGGCGGTGTGGGCATGGCGGCCACTCATGGATCAAAACCGCGACCGAGTGTCCGCAAGATCCAGGAGGGGGAATCACGGCTCGCGAAAAGTGGAGAAAACGAATAAACTCCCGGGAGCGCGATAGTTCGAACCATTGCCCGGATTCCCCGTCATTCCCGAAAAAACCCGAGGCCAAGAGTGATGAAATCATACGTGAAGCGTGTATTGGGTTTGCTGGTCTCGTGTCTCTCTCTGGTGATACTGGCGGGAACCCCGACGGAAGCGCTGCAAAAATCGGAAACCGTGGCGATAGTGAATGGGACGGCCATCACCCGGGCGCGGGTGCATCTGCACTTGCAGAGCCAGGGCCTCCCTCAAGATCAATGGGCCCAGTGGGAAGATCAGGCACTCGAACAGTTGATCGATCGAACCCTGATTCAAGAACTGCTCGATTCGCGAAAGGTTTCCGCACCCTCCGCCACGCTCGATCGTCAGTTGGCCCTGCTCGAACAGGCGCTCAAAGGCTCGGAAACGCCCGAGGAAACCTTGCACAAACTGGGAATGACACGCGAACAACTGCAACGCGAGCTGGCCTTGCCATTGGCCTGGAAACGCTACGTCAGACAGGTTGTGACGGAACCACAAATTACGGACTACTTTGAAAAACACCGCGCGGAACTGGATGGGACCAAACGCCAAGTCGCCCAGATATTTCTGAAAATTCCCCCCGATGCTCCGGAAGAGGATGTCAATGCGGCCCTGGGACGCCTGCAGTTGTATCGGCAGCAGGTCGTGAATGGCGAGCAGACCTTTGCCCAACTTGCGCAGGCCCATTCCCAGGCACCCTCGGCTGCCCAGGGGGGAGACATGGGGACGTTTGCATTTACGGGCCAGATGCCCGCGGTAATTGCCCGGCAAGCCTTTGCCACGCCGGTGGAAGGCCTGAGTCAGCCCTTTCGCAGTAGCTTCGGCGTGCATCTGTTGCAGGTGACTCGGGAAGTGCCCGGCCAGTTGAGTCTGGAGGATGCCCGCCGGGAAATCCTGGATCACTTTGCAGAGGAGTTATGGAACCAGAATGTGGCCCGGCTCCGGAAAACGGCGCGCATCGTGCGTCCCTAGAGACTCTGCCTCGAAGAGAGACAGCTCCAGACAGGGGTTTTCGCACAATATTCGCCTGGCGGTTCCGCGGAGGCGAAATTTCCAGCGATCAGTACACGCCAACCGTCGTCGTTTTTGCGAAGACGTGATACGGGCGGACGCCACTGACACCATCCCAGGGATATTTTTCGTGCGGCAATTCCCGCTCACCTTCATCCCGTTCCAGAAATCCGGGAATGAACAATTCATGCGTTAGCGTATACAGTTTGACGCGACCCGTTTGACCGTAATCCACTACCTTGGTGTGATCGTCGAATTCGACCACTTCCACGACGGCTCGCGGTTGGGGCGCGAAATACGTGATTTTGAAATTGTCCTCGGGGACAAACGGCTTCCCACACGCCAGACCCATCAGCGTGTTGCCGTACGTTGGCGTGATATAGACGTTCGGCCCGAGCAACTCTTCGCGGGCAAAGCGATACCACTGCTGGGTAAATTCGGTACCCCCACAGAAGATCCCTTTGATGCCGGCTTCCTCGATGCTGCTGCCTTCGTCCATCAGCCGCAACGCCAATGCTTCCAACAATTTAGGTGTTGTGAACATGCATTGAATTTCGTGGCCGGCCGAAAGAATCGTCATGGCTTGATCAATCACATGGGCACTGTAATCCTTGGCTTCGTCGATTTTGCCTTTTTTCAGCAGTTTCACGACCCAGCGGGGATCGAGGTCGACGCAGAAGCAGATGCCTCCGCGGACCTGGCATAAATGTTCCACAGCGAGTCGCAGCCGTCGCGGACCGGACGGGCCGAGCATCATCCAGTTGGCGCCGCGGGGAAAGGATTCGTCGGGTAGGGTTTCGCTGAACATTTCATAGTCGATACGGAAATCATCGACGACGCAGCGGCTTTTGGGAATGCCCGTGGTGCCTCCGGTTTCGAAGACATAAGTCGGTTTGTCCCACCATTTTTTCGGCAGGAACCGTCGCACCGGTCCCCCGCGCAGCCAGTCGTCCTCGAACAGCGGGAATTTCCGCAGGTCCTCGAAGCATTGAACTTCCGTCAGGGGGTTGAAATCGTAGGTTTTGGCTTTATCGAGCCAGAACGGGGCACCCAGTTCCGGATCAAAATGCAATTGGACGATTTCGACCGTCTGACGATCCAGCGCGGCCTTTGCCGCTGCGGAGAGTTTCTGAACATCGGCAGGAAGGGTTGTGCTACTCACGGAGTTAGTCCCATCGTTCAATACTTGGGGGAAGGTTCGAGTTGCCAGATTTTAAGCCATTACCGACTCATTTCAAACCAAGGAGTCTGTTTATGCATGGGGAATTTTTCTTCGAGGCCGGTTTTTCCCATTCCCGCCGAGTTGTTCGGGACGGGATAATCAGGAAACCTGCAGCGGAAAAACCGCGAAAAGGCCTTCGCGGGGGGACGCATGGAGCATGTGGAGTGCCAGGGTGGGTGGGGGTCGGTCTTGCTCTTGAATGGGGAAATCGGCTACAAAACCGGGCTTCACGAACAGTTAGGCACAGGCGTGTGCCGGAAACGAAATCGTAATTCCCCAGAGTCGAGGGCAGGCATGGAAGCCGCAACTCCGAGCAGACCATATCGTTATCGTTGGGCACGTGACAGATTCCTTCCTTCCCGGGAACAGGGACTCGCCTTGTTGGGAGGAGCGTTGCAGGCGGGTCTGCTGCTGTTCTGGCTGCATCTGCTGATATCGACCTGGGGTTGTTCGTCGCTATGCATGGGGAGTCTGGCCTGCGCCGGGTTGATCGTGGTGGCTGGAATTTCATTCTGGTCGAAACCGCTGCCACGTACCTTCAGGCTGGGCTTGTTGTTGTTAAGCCTGCTGATAACGGTCAGTCTGCCTGCCTGGTGGACGGTGTGGGATCGGGCCCTGGCGGAAGTGCTGGGCTGGTCTTGGCTGGGACTGCCCCTGGCGATGGTGTTCAATGGAGTGCTTGCGGGGAGCGTGCTCTTGTCGAGCCTGCGTGCCGGCGGACCCGCGGAAACCTGGCAGTGTTCCGCCAGTTGGCATGGGATGGCGATAGGCACGGGGGTGTTTGCGTTTCTGCTGGCACCGTTTGTCCCCACCCATGCCTTGGCCTGTGTGTGTCTGGTGAGTTTGATGGGGCTGGTTTATGTCCTGAGGGAACGGACTCTATGCGTAAGCATGGACTTGAGTGCCTCTCATGTCGCGGAACAGGGGAGTTCCTCGAATCGGCAGATGTTCTCGAACAAGCAGATGCTACTGGCGACGAGGTTACTGGTGACAGCGGGGCTGCTACCGCTGGTGTATCGCTTTCTTGCCCAGTTGCAGCCAGAAACAACCCTGCTGATGTATGGAGCCTTGGCCGCGAGTTTTCTGGGAATCGGGCTATCCTGCACAACAACAGGTTCGCGGCGCTGGGGCTGGGGCGTGATTGTCCTGGCATTGGTGCTGGCGGCCTTTCCCCTATGGTTGCGTGGTTTTCTGATGGTTGCCGCACTGGTTTCCGTATTGCCCCTGTCATTCGTCCTGCGGTTGCTGGGAGTGATGGCCTTTTTCGCGCCCGCCGGTTATCTTCTGGGGACCGCGTCGCGGGCCTTTCTGGTCGCGTCGACGCCTCGTTCTTCTGTTTCCCTTGGCGTCACCTGCCTTGTGTGCAGTCTGCTGATTCTGGTGGGCTGGTCCACGGTGGCGGTGTGGATACCCTTCCTGGGGACGAGTCGTCTGGCAACACTGCTTCTGCTTTCCCTGCTGGGAGTGTGTTATGTGGAACAGCGCGGGAACAGGGGATCTCATTCGCGTTCTCGGCTGGCGTGGGGGAGCGGCGCGGTAGTGGGTCTGCTGGCGAGCGTGATGATTCTGGGAACGTATCAACCGGATTTCGCCGCGAGAACGCTCTTTTCCACGCAGATTTTTCAGACCTGGCGAAACGGCAAGGGATTGAGTCAGATAACGGGGTTGGACGAAGTCCGTCTGCTGGCGGTTCGGGAATCGGCTACGGGGACACTGACCTACTGGCGGCATCAGGGGAGCCATTGCCAGGTTCGCGAGAATGGCATTCCGGCGGGCCGGCTGAGCGAGAACGAAACCCTGGTTCCGCAACCGACCGCAGGGATCCTGAGCGCGGTGTTGCCGCTGTCGCTGCATGCCGCCCCGCGCGAGGTGCTGCTATTGGGGCTGGAATCGGGTTTGGGCTTGAAGACCATCCTGGAATTCCCGGTGATGCAGGTGGAATGTCTGGAGGAGAATCAAACGCTGATCGACGAAGCGCGCGAGGGGGTGCTGGGAGACGTGATGGCCACGTCGCTGGCCGACGATCGCGTTCGGCTATATCAGGCGGATCGTCATCTGGCATTGCGCCGCGAGCGGACCCGTTATGATGTGATCATCGAAAATCCTGGTCATTCCGCCATCTACCGCAGCGCGGCCCGGTTCGAGGAGGCGCATTACCGCTGGATTGCCCAACGACTTGCGGACGGGGGATTGTACTGTCAACGGTTCACGTTTGCCGATTACGGTCCTGCCGTGTTGCGGAGTGTTTCCGAGACGCTGCAGCGGGAGTTCGGGTATGTCACCGCGTTTGATACCGCGCCGGGCGAAGTGTTGTTCGTAGCTGCCCGGTCGATCGAGGATGTTTTCACCGCGGGATTTCTGGAGCGGGTCTCCGCGCCACAGACGCGTCGCAGTCTGGCGAAGGTTGGCTGGGACTGGTCGGTGGTCATGAACCTTTCCCGGTTCGAGCCGGCACAACTTGCGGGTGTTTCCAGCTTTGGACGCTTGAATGCCTGGCAAGGGACAGGCGTGTTTCGGCTGACAGGGGAAATGATGCGCTGGGGGCAGAAATGGGAAGCGGTCCGTGCCACCCTGGCGGACAACACGCAGCGTCTCATGGAGTCGTACGCGGAAGAACCGCGGATGGAGGATGTGTTGCGTCGGCTCTCCGACGTGGCGGCCCGGGAGCAGGTGTTGGCGCGGCATCCCGATCAATTCTGGGTGTATCGCAAATCGGTGAAGAAGCGATTGACCGACGAGCCCAGGACGATCATCGAGCCGGTCAAGGGGGAAGGGCTGCAAAAGCGGCTTCATCCGGACGATCAACGTCGGCTAGATTATTTCGAAACCCTGGGGGAGGCGACACAGCAAAATCCCTGCCGTTTGGAAAGCCTGGGGCGTGTCGAAGAGTATGCGGCCCCGTACGATCCGATGATCAGTTATTTCCTGCATCCGGAAATAGCCAAGTTGTATCAACGCTGCGATCCTCCGCGACCCGATCTGGAATTAAAGCACTGTCTGCATGCGTTGTATTTCGGTTCGCAGCAGGAACGTTCCGTGCGTGGCATTCACCGCGGACTGGAACTGCTGGCCGGAGCGGAAACCAGTCTTGCATCCGCCGAGCGTTACGATCACATCAATACCCTGCTCGAATTGCTCGAATTTCGCTGGCAGGTTCGAGCGGGTCGTCAGGAGATTCCTCCCCAGGTGCTGATGCTTGATCTCAAGGAATCGCTGGAAACCAGCCGGCAAGGGCTCGCCGCGCTGAAGTCGCTGGGGCCCGAGGCTGGTGTCTCGCCGGCGGAAACGGCGATTCGCATCGCCGAACTGGAACAGTCCCTGGTGCGCATGCTGAAAAGTCAACGAGCCGAACTGCTGGCCCGTGCAACCCGCATGCCGGCTGGGCCGTAGCATGACCCGTCGGTCCGCTGTGAGGCCGTGATTTTTTTGTAGGGTCCGCTTTGCGTCCCATTCACGCTTGAGACCCGAGCCGCCGGCCATCGTCCAACGCTGGCGCGTGCGGGTCGGAGTCACGCTCGCACTGGCGGACCACCTCCGAGTAGCACCCCAGCGGGTTGTCACCGGATCACAAAAAAGTCCGCGCGAAGGCGGAGAGACGCATGTTCGCCGAGAGAACATAAGATTCACTCTGTGTCCCCTTGCGACTCCTCACCTCTGCGTTTCCGTTCAAGTTTCTACCGAGACCTACACAACGAACGCGATTTTCACGGGAGATCATCAACCTGCCCGACCTGTGTCTCTGTCGGAGGGAAAGAGGGCGGAATCCCGTGGGAAAGGTGAATTTCAGGCCAGTTGCTGGTAGAGTACATCAAGAAATCAATACGTTTCCCCAGTGGAGAACGCTGTTTTTGTTTCCCGTCCTGCCAATCGCGAGAGCAATAGCGCCATGAATCGTCTGCAATCTGTCACAGGAATGTTTGTTGTGCTGTTATTGGTGGCGGGGCTGCCAGGATGTCAGCCGGGTGGGGAGAACGGCGGGGGAACCCGGAAATCGAACGGCGAGGCAATTCGGGTTGCTTACATCACGAATGGGCCTGCTTCCTTCTGGGATGTTGCGGAAAAGGGAGCCCAGGCGGCAGGGCGCGACTTCGATGTGCAGGTGGATGTCTTCATGCCGACCGACGATGTGGCCGGCCAGAAGCGGATTGTCGAGGACCTGTTGATCAAGGGGATTGCGGGCATTGCGATCAGCCCGATTGATCCAGCCGGTCAGACCGATCTGCTGAATTCCGCGGCGGAACAGACGCTGTTGTTGACTCACGATTCCGACGCCCCGGAATCGCAGCGACTCTGTTACATCGGGATGGATAACTACGACGCCGGCTGGATCTGTGGCGAAGTGGTGCGCGAGGCCCTTCCCGCGGGGGGGAAAATCATCCTCTGCGTAGGTCGGCTCGACCAGTTGAACGCCCGCTTGCGTCGGCAAGGGGTGGTGGATGCCGTGCTGGGCCGCACCCCGGATGCCACCCGGTTCGACGAGCCCGGGAAGCCGATCACGGAAGGGGCCTACACCATACTGGAAACGCGCGTCGATGGGTTCGATTTTGCGAAGGCGAAGGCCGACGCGGTCGATTCGATTGCCAAGTATCCGGATCTCTCCTGTTTTGTGGGGCTGTTTGCCTATAATCCTCCGCTCTGTCTGGAAGCGGTGAAGGAAGCGGGGAAGCTGAACCAGATCAAGATCGTCGGCTTCGACGAGGACCAGACGACCTTGCAGGGGATTATCGATGGAGAAGTGCACGGGACCGTCGTCCAGAACCCGTACATGTATGGGTACGATTCGGTCCGGGTGCTGGCAGCCTTGGCACGGGGGAACAGTCTGGAACAAGCCCTGCCCGGCGAGGCAGGAATCACCATGATCGAACAGAAGAAGAAATTTTTCCCGGCTCGGGTGGTGAAAAAGCAGCCCGCAGCCGAAAGACGGACCACAGCGCACGGCTTGGAGATTGAGGAGGTCGAAGTGGAAGCCTTCCGCGCCCGTTTGAATGAACTGACGCAATGAGCGCTGCTTCTCCCGTTTCCACCGCGGTGGACGCCCCCTTGCTGGAAGTTCGGGGGTTGTCGAAGCGATTTCCCGGCGTAAAGGCCCTGGAGGAGATTGGCCTGACGTTGTCGGCTGGGGAAGTGCTGGCGGTGGTTGGTGAAAACGGGGCGGGAAAAAGCACGCTGATGAAAATCCTGGCGGGCGTCCAGCAGCCCGATGCGGGCGAAATCCGCATGCAGGGAGCGCCGATCCAATTTGCTTCCGTCGATGCGGCACTTGCAGCGGGCGTCGCGCTGATACATCAGGAATTGAATCTTTCCGATAACCTGGATGTCGCCGCGAATATTTTTCTGGGCCGCGAACCTCACCGCCTGGGCTGGATTCAGCAGAGCCAAGTTCACGCGCGGGCCACCCATTACCTGAGGCAAGTCGGTTTGGAGATTTCACCCGGACGCCTCGTGCGGGACTTATCGATTGGTCAGCAGCAACTGGTGGAAATTGCCAAGGCCCTGTCGATCAATGCCCGCGTACTGATCATGGACGAACCGACCTCCTCGTTGTCCCAGCGTGAAGCCGATCAACTGATGGGCGTCATCGGGCAACTCCGCGACCGGGGGGTCGGCATCCTGTATATCTCGCATCGTCTGGCGGAAGTGGAGGCGATTGCCGACCGCGTGACGGTGCTTCGAGACGGCCGTAACGCGGGGGATCTGCCCCGGCAGTCGATCTCGCATGCCGCCATGGTCGGGTTGATGGTCGGCCGGGATGTCTCGCGTTTTTATCAGCGGTCATCCCATCAACCGGGTGAGACAGTCCTGGAAGTGGAGCGTCTGGTGACCACGACCTGGCCGGGCGCGGCCGTCGATTTTTCCCTGCGCGGAGGAGAAATCGTGGGTCTGGCGGGCCTGGTGGGCGCGGGTCGAAGTGAATTGCTGCGGGCCCTGTTTGGCGTGGACGAACGGCTGTCGGGCCGCGTCAAGCTGCATGGCCGCCCCTTGCCGGGCGGGAGGCCTCGTGCCGCGATCGCCGCGGGGATGGCCTTGGTGCCGGAGGATCGCAAGCAGCAGGGTCTGATACTGGAAATGTCGGTCCGGGAGAATGCCTCGCTGGCGAGTCTGGCCGGGCATGCGAAGGTTGGCGGTCTGATCGATGCCGCTTACGAGCGCGCGCTCTGCGAGGAATCGATGCGCACGCTCCGGATACGGGCTTCCGGTCCCGAACAGATCGCGGGCTTGCTTTCGGGAGGGAATCAGCAGAAGGTGGTGCTAGCGAAGTGGCTGGCACTGCGGCCATCAGTACTGCTGCTCGATGAACCAACGCGGGGCATCGATATCGGGGCAAAGGAAGAAATCTATCACCTGATCGATGAACTGGCGGGCCGGGGAATTGCGATTTTGTTTGCCAGCAGCGAACTGGAGGAGATCATCGGTATTTCCGACCGTGTCCTGGTGATGCGCGAAGGTCGCCTCACCGGGGAACTCCCCCGCGCGGAACTCAGCGAACAGGCCCTGATGTCTCTGGCGACGCATTAGAGCGGCGGGTCCGCCCCCCGCCGCTTGTTTTCGGGGAGTCGAGTCAGGCGGCACCCTTGCTGATTCCGCGGAGGCTGGTTTCGCTCAGGAATTCGATCAGCGGTGCCAGCACGGGAGTATTCTGCTTCTGCGTCAGGATCTCCAGCGCCTTCGATTGCGTGCGTCCCTCGCGATACAGAATGCGAAAGGCTTCCTTAATCTCATTTCGTTCCTCGGAGTTGAATCCTGCCCGTTTCAACCCCACCAGGTTGATTGCCACGATCGTGCCGAACTGGTCGGCCATCATGTAAGGCGGGATATCCTGCGTGATGCGAGAAAGCCCCGCGAGCATGGCCAGTGTGCCGATCCGGCAGAACTGATGCACTCCCGAATTGCCGGAAATGACAGCCCGCTGCCCGACATGCACATGACCGCCCAGCAGCGAACCGGAGATCATGATGACTCCCTTTTCCAGTTCACAATTATGGCCGACATGCGCGTTCGTCATGAGAAAGCAGCCATCCTGTATTTGTGTCGCCGCCCCTTCGCCGGTGGCGCGATGCACCGTCACCCCTTCGCGCAGGATCACGTCGTTGCCGATTCGGCAATAGGATTTTTCGTTTCGGAAGGCCCGGTCCTGTGGGATGTCGCCGATCGTGACCCGGTCGTGAATTCGGCAGCGTTCGCCGATCGTCGTTTCACCCATGAGATGGCAGAACGGCCCGACCTTTGTCTCCGCGCCGATGCAAACCGGGCCTTCGATCAACACATACGGGCCGATTACGGCCGAGGAATCAATCTGGGCCTGCGGATCGATGATGGCAGTGGAGTGAATAGGCACGGGGGGATCCTTCCCGGGGATAAAGGGAGGCATGTCCAAGATGGCAGGGTTCCATTCTCTGCGATGTCGACATGCCCGTGGAATTTGGCGGAGTATTATCCCGACGGAATTCGATTCGGTCAATGCGAGTCTGCTGCGGGGGGAACGCTGCGTTGAGTTACGCAAGTTTGCGTGCGCCTATCCAAACATTTTCCCTTAGTTGCACGGCCTCGTCGAGCCGGGGCACTCCTCAAAGCAATACGCCCGTCAGGAAGCGGGCGGGGGTGGTACGGGGGCAACTGGCGGCAGCACTGTGCGTTCTGCAAGTTTTTTGCCCAGCAGCAGTTCCGACCGCTCGTCCGCCGATTGCAGTACGATTCGATCGACTTCGATGCGTTCGAGCCGTCCCTGGAACCGGCCGACCTGCAAGGTCTCTCCGGCTTTCACCGCGAAACGCCGCGGTTGTTCACGATCGGCAAACCAGGCGGTCCAGTCGCCATCCACCTGAATGCAGCCGATCAGTTCCGTTGCTTTTTCCGTATCCCGGGCCACCTGCAGGGACAACGGCAAACTGGCCTTGAGAGGGGGATCCCCGTTATCGGTCACCACCACCGTCACGCTGAACGTCTGCCCCGCCAGAGTTGCCAGCGGGTTCCAGTTCAATTGTCCGGTTGCGGGGTCGATCGCGAGCCCCGCCGGGGTGGTCCCCGAGAGGGAAAAGGTTAACTGTTGCTCTGGCAGATCGCCGTCGCGTGCGGCGAGCGGCAGCGACCAGTTTTGGGCGGGGTAGAGCACCTGTGGCGCAGGCGTGATGGTCCATTGCGGGGGGGTGTTCGGAATCCGGACCTTGATGGAAACCGTTTTGCGGAGCAATTCCTGGCTGGAAGCTTCCGATACCGCCACCAGGGTCAGGGGATAATCTCCCGGCTCGGTTTCCGGAGAGGTTTGCCAGATCAGGTTGCGGCTGGCCTGGTCGTAGCTGGCATCGTTCGCGGTCGGAGCTTCCAGCCGCAACCGGATCGGCTCCAGTTCGGGCGCGAACCCCGAAACCTCCACGCGCTGCTGCAGACGGTTACCCCGGTCCACTGCCAGGGAGGCGGGGAGCGCGATGTCCGGTTGAAGGACCGTCTGGGGGCGGCTTTTTGTGAACAGGCTGGCTTGGGCGAAACGGGACCAGTAATCGGCCAGTCGAGGCTTGGCGGACAAGCCTTCCAGCGATTCCCGCTCGGCGGCCTTGAGCGAGATCGCCTCGGCGATCAACGAGATATTCAACACGGCATCGGGTTCGATCGAAGTCCCCTGCACCGAAAGTCGTTCGAGGCGATGCAGCAAGCCCGACTCTTCAAAGCCCGACAGGAACCGGGCCAACTGTTCCGACGTGGCTTCCCCGTCGATCCGCACCTGGACGGCGGATCCCAGGTCCAGAAACCGGGTGATTTTTCCCGGCAAGACCTCTTGCGACCGCCAGCCGCTGTTATCCAGCAGGTCAGTCAGCCACGCCGTGTAGGCACGCTGCGCGGCGTTGGGGTCGGGCGGCAGTCCCTGGGCGCGATATTCGGTCAGCCGCCGGGTGGCCTGCAGGACCTGAAGCTGTTCGGCTTCCTTCAACTCCAGTTGACTTCTGAGGGCCTCCAGGTTTTCGGTCCGCGATTGCAGCGGCGCGATAAACCAGCTCAACAGCACGGGGCGTCCCCACCAGACGACCAGCGTGGCAATCAGCAAGACCAGTAATATTCGTTCCCGTTTCTGCATCGTCGATTCTCGGAGAAATCAGCGGTTAACCCGCCTTGGAGGGGGACGTGGAGGCAGGGACGGCTTGAGCTGAACCGGGAATCTCGCGGGGGGCCACGGGAATTTCGTAGTCCAGATCAAATTCGAAGGCATACGGCCCGGCCATTTCCAGGGGACGAATCACGGGGGAACGTACGATCAACCCGACTCCATCGAGTTTTTCTGCCAGCAATTCCACCTGACGACGCGTGGTGGCCAGGCCCCGCGCCAGCACGCGCGTATGGTTGTCTCCCGTGAGCGGGATGGCCCGCCAGGAATTGAACATCAGTTCGGATTGTGGGGGCATCGATCGTGCCAGATCTTCCCAATGCGCGGAAATCCGCAAGCTCCGCGCCCGCTGGGCATCGAGCCCGCTGGCCTGTTTGCGCAAGATTCCCTTGTCCTTCAGAAACGTTTCCACCGACGCCAGTTGACTCCGCACCGAATCAATTTCCCCGTCCAGTGTTTGCAATTGCTGATACCAGGCCCACCAGGCCAGTCCCAGCAGCAGCACGGCGGCCAACCCGCCAGACAGGGCATACATCCGGCGGCGGTCGGGAATCAGTCGGGGTTTACGCGGCGCGGCAAAATTGACCTGGGGTGTGAGCGGAGTTGCCGCAGCCATCCAGGCACCCAACAGTCCCAGACCGCCCCGAGCAGACAGCTCGCTCGCACGGGCAAGCCCCGTGGACGGGGAAAACTCCAGCCGGGTGGATAACGCGTCCCAATCCGCCAGAAACACCGGCAGCGAGATCGCCTTGGAAAACTCCTCGACGAGCATCCGGTGTTTCAGTGTTCCGTCGCTCGTGGGCAATTCCGCCAGGAGCAGGCATTGGGTGGCGTGTTGCGTCGCTCCCCCCGCTTCCTGCGATTGCAACCGCCGGATTTCCGCCAGCAACTCCTTGCTGGCGAGGGGAGACTCGGCGGACCGTCGGCGGTATCCGCTCCCGATCAGGTATTCGCCCCGCAGCCACAAGGATTCCAAATGATCGGGCTCGAAACAGGAAACCAGCAGACCCTGGGCCTCGGGAACCTGTCCCAGTTGCCTGGCCAGTTCCTGCCAGCCACACGAACTGACTCCCACGGAACCGAGGTGGACATGCAGACTCGAGGCGAACTGCTGAAAGTTCTGCAGGCTAACCAGGGGAATCGCGGCGGCCAGCACTTGCTGGGGTTCCGCGGCGGAGTTCCGTTCGCCCGGAAGAAAATCGACCACCAGATCTTCCGCGCGGGTCGTCAACTGCAGGGCCATCTGCAACGGGACGACCGACGGCAATTCCTCGGGGGGGAGATTCGGAAACGAGAGCGCGCGGATTGTCACCCGATCGCGCGGCAGCACGATGGCCGCATGCACCAGATTCTCTGCATCGTCCGACGAGAAGCAGTATGCGGGGGATTCCTGTCTGAGCCATTCGGCGATGCCCCGCCCGGCGTTCGGCAACGTCAGGCTTTCCGGGACAAGCAGATCCTCCAGCGACAGGAGACACCAGCGTTCTCCCCGCCGCTCGCCACGAAGAATTCGCAGCCGGGGTAAATCCCAAAACAAGACTATCCACTGTTCGGTCATGGTGCTGAAAATCGTGTCTCGACAATGGTCATCAAAAGTCCGTGGCGCCGGTGTTCCGTAGGGGTCTCCTGCAGCGTGGCCCCGTTGCCAACACCCCCTGTGCGGCCCATTCAGGCAGTCGAGTCAGGGAATAAGATCCGCAGGCAACAGCTCTTCCCGGGTGTGTCCCGGACCCAGGGGGGTCAGATTTTCCGCGGTCAGAACCACGGGGGTGGCAGCTGCCGCGTCGATCACCACTTCCATTCTGACAATCGGTCCCCCCGTTTGCCAGAGGCCAATACTGGTAAATCGATAAGTTCTGCTGGAGGTTGTCAGAAAGGGTTCCAGTTCCCGCAAGGTGACGATATCCACCACGCCCTTGCTCAGCAGGTCCCCCACGGATTGCCAGTTGCCTGCCCCATTCAGGATTTCATCGACGAGAGCCGAGGAAATGTTGGGCAGCCCCGCCAGGGATTCGTACGAGGCATAATTCAGGTCGATTCGGCCCGTGCGCGTTTCCGTGTCGTCAATCGTCAGATAGGCTTCCAAATCCTGCAGAAACGACAAATCGCTGCTGACCCACGGGCTATTGACAACCTGGTCGTCGATTCTTACCGAGGCATCGACAAATTCATACAGCGAGCGAATCCGTACCTGGGCGGTTGCCCCTCCCCCTTCTTCGCTTGCGCTCATGCGATTTGCCGAACCGGCGCCGCCAGCACCCCCCGATCCGCCTGTTCCGCTCTGGCGTCCCGATCCGGAATTCTGGTTCCCGCTGCTCCCGCCATTCACGGTACTGCCGACCACGCTTCCCGAGTCCCCTCCGGTGGAACTCCCCCCGTCGCCGGAATCCACTGGGACAGGAGCAGATAGCTCGGCTGGGGGAGAATCCGTCACGGGAGGGGCAGGCGTACTGCCACTATTCCCTCCCGAGCGACTGCCACCTCTGCCCGAAGTACCTCCGCCACTGCCGCTTCCGCTCCCACTACTTCCGCCCCCGCTGCTGCCTCCGCCCGCATTGGTCGATCCCCTGCCGGAGCCGCCTGCTCCCCCCGAACCGCTGTTCCCTCCGCCGGTCGAGGAACCATTGGTCTCGCTCTCCGCGGGGCCGGACTGACGGTACGCGATAATAAAATCGGCGACCTCCTGGCTGAACAGTCCCGCGAGATCCTGCCGCAATGTTTCGAGGTCGTCGCTGTTGACGTTGATCTTGGGCGAGCCATCACTTTGCAGGTTCGATTCGCGGCTCCAGACGGTGAGCCAGTTGTTCCAACCGGCATCGAGGAGGCCGTCGGCATTGTCGAAGGGTTCGCGAAGGGGCCCATCGTCTTCTTCGGGGTCGAGCAGGCCATTGCGGTTTGCATCTTCCCCATAAAGGAGGCTTGGGGTGATGTCTGGGATTTGCAGCAGGTCGTCCAGAGAGATCAGTGGACCGTTGCGGACCTGAAAATCGCCATCGTCCGATTCCGTGCCATATTCGCGCGGGGAGGCGTCGGCATCGATGAAGTCGAGAATGGTGTCGGCAATCGTTTCCGTCATAGCGGGTAGCTGCATGAGGATGTCGCGTTGCTGATCTTCCGGCACATCGAGTTCCACCAGGCCATTCAGATTGATTTTGCCCCCCTCTGCGGAGAGACCAAACCCCAGGCTGCCATCGCTCTGGGTCCGTTCGCGGGAAACCAGCACGCAATACAACCCATTGGGCCGCTCGTCGGTTTCGTCGGGAGGAATCACGAGTTGCCAGGCGTACTCTTCTGGGGGGAGCGTGGCGAAGGTGGAGGGAGCGAAATCGGGGGAAGTCACCAGCGCCAGCAGATAATCGATTCCGGATTGCGCCGCCTGCTGCGCCTGGGCCTCCATTTTATAGGCACTGACGATCTGCCGCTCGGTTGTCATGCGATCGGCGAACTGGTAACAGACCAGGGAACCCAGCATGATCACCACCAGCACCACCACCAGCAGAAAACCGCTCCGGCTTTTCTTGCCGCCCGCTTCGATAGGATCGATTCGTCGCATGGACTTTGCCAGGTAAGGGGATCATGCAAAACATCAGGCACTACAGGATCTAACTCGGCCCGCCGCATTTCAGACCTGACGAATCGGAAAAAATCGGGGGAATGCCCCAATTTCTCCGGTTTTCCCGCGTTAAATTCCGCAGGTTTGGAACAGGTGCCCTTCCTGGGGGCCGTGTTCGGTCAGCGTCAGGATTTCCGGTCCTTGCTCCGTCATGAAAATCTGATGTTCAAACTGGGCGGAGAGTGAACCATCCTTCGTTCGGACCGTCCAGCCATCCTGCTCCACAAAGGTATCCGCCCCTCCCACGTTGATCATCGGTTCGATGGTGAAACAGCAGCCCGGCAAGAGCACGCTTTTCTTGGTGGACGCATGCGGGTAATGCGGAATTCCGGGCTGTTGATGAAATTCACGCCCGATGCCGTGTCCCTGATAATTCCGCACCACGCCGTATCCCCGCCCCTCTGCAAAGTGGGTGATGGCCCGGGCAATATCGTACACGGTGCCGTAGGGTTTTGCGGCCCGGATGCCAACATACAGCGAATCAAACGCCACCTGAGTCACCGCGCGGGCCGTCTCGGAAACGTTACCTATCAGAAAGGTTTCCGATTGATCGCCGTACCAGCCATCCACCACCGTGGTGACGTCGATATTGACGATATCCCCCTCCCGCAAGGGGATTGCCCCGGGAATCCCGTGACAGACAACATCGTTGATGCTGGTGCAAATCGATTTGGGATATCCCTTGTATCCCAGGCAGGCCGGGGTGTGTCCGTGCTTCACGGTGTATTCATGGGCGATCTCGTTCAATTCCTCGGTCGTAATCCCCGGCCGCGCATGGGGCCTCAGTTCGTCCATCAATTGGGCATTGAAGCGGGCCGCCCGGCGCAAGCCCTGCAACTCCTCGATCCCGTACAAGGGATAGTTGCGGGCATTTCTCAAGGCGACTTCTCGTAGGCGACTCAATTTCACGAGACGAAATCCGGTAGGAGGTGAAGCAGGAAGCAAAACAGGCAACACTCCATTCTTCCGCTTCCGGTGCGTCCTTGCAACCAAGAAAGCCGACTGAACCTCGGAAACGGATCCCGCAGCCTCCCCCCTGCCCTGCCCACGGGGAACGACATTGGCAAACTGGTCTTCGGAGCGGATGCAAACCGCGGAGGATTGTGACGTGGGAACATCTCGAGCTTTCCGCGGAGGGACGGCACCATTGCGGTCGGCGCAGCCCGGATTTACCAGCGCCATCGATATCGTGCTCGATCTAACCGCCGATCGGCATGGCAACAAGCCAAGGACTGGAAATAAACGGACGGAGTCCTCTTTCGGAAAAACTTGCTCCCGCGAGCGAAAGCATTTATATTGGATTATTGATGAGCCAGGAATCGTCAATGCATGTGGCCGCGCGCTGCAGAGGTTGACAGAAACGCTTTCAGGGGGCCTTCCATGAGCCAATTCATTCGCCGCGACTTTCTCAAAACTTCCCTGGCAGCGGGCCTGTTTGCAGCGATGGGAGGGAATTCCCGTGCTCTCCGGGCCGCCAACGAGGAAATCAATCTGGCGATCGTCGGTCTGGGGGGACGTGGTGGCGAACATGCCAACATGTTTCGGTCGGTCCCCGGGGTGAAAATTGTGGGACTGGTCGATCCCGACGAATCGCGGCAGATGGCCTTTCAGGCGAAGTTTCCCGGGTCCAGGGTTTATTCCGACCTGCGAAATATGCTCGACGACAGCAGCATCGATGTGGTTTCGATAGCGACCTGCAATCACTGGCATTGCCTGGCCGCCATCTGGGCGATGCAGGCGGGCAAGGACGTGTATGTCGAAAAGCCGCTGTCGCACAGTCAATGGGAAGGCCGGCAGGTAGTGGCGGCTGCCCGCAAGTACAATCGCATCGTGCAGCACGGCACGCAGCAACGATCCTCACTATTTCAGGCGGAGATCAGAAAATTTCTACACGAGGAACAGGGACTGGGGGAAATCCAATTCGTGCAGGTTTGCCGTTATGGGATCCGCCAGACCATTGGCAAGCGGGAGACGCCGCTGCCGATACCGGCGGGTGTCGATTACAATCTCTGGCTCGGTCCAGCCGAGGACCGTCCCCTGTTTCGCGAGAAGTTCCATTACGACTGGCACTGGGACTGGAATACCGGTTCGGGAGAAATGGGGAACTGGGGCGTGCATGTGCTGGACGATGTCCGCAATACGGTGTTTCGGGATGAAATCACGCTCCCCACGCGAATTCTCGCGGGGGGAGGCCGCCTGGCCTGGAATGATGCGGGGGAAACGCCGAACGTCCATTTCGCCTACTTCGACACGGGCAAGATTCCCACGTTCATCGGTCTGAGCAATTTGCCTGCCCAGCCGAATTCCAAGTCCAGCCTCAACTACCGTGGAGTCTCCACGGGGTATCTTGTGCAATGCGAAGGGGGTCATTATGCCGGTCGGCGTGGCGGGGGAGAGGCCTACGACACGGCGGGCAAGGTGATTCGCAGTTTCAAGGGGGATGCGGGTTCGTCGCATGGGGCAAACTTCATTCAGGCCGTGCGCGCCCGGGACAACGCGCTGCTGAAATCGCCCATCGATGTCGGACACGATTCCACTGGGTGGTGCAATCTGGCGAACATCGGCTTCCGTGCGGGAGGGGCCTACTCGGTCGATCAGTCTCGGGAACTGAATGGGCACGAGGCCGCCTGGCAGGTGTTGCTGGATCAGATGAAAACCCACATCGAGGCCCATGGGTACCAGATGAATGATGCCGCCGTTCGCCTTAGCCCCCTGTTGCAGCACGATCCCGCCACGGAACGCTTCGTCGGTCCGCATGCCGAACTGGCCAACCCGTTCCTCAAGCGAACCTACCGCGAACCGTTTGTGGTGCCGGAAATCGCCTGACGTGCAATACTGGCGAAAACGGGCCAGGCTTAGCGAGCCGACGGGGCGGGGCGGAATCGTATTCATTGCGGGTAACACCACCCCAACCGAGGAATGCCACATCATGAAGCGGACATCCGTGCTGGAATTTCTCGAGGCGTTTGCACCCTTGAGCCTCGCCGAGGACTGGGACAATGTCGGCCTGCTGCTGGGGGATCGCGAGGGGGACATCTCGAGGGTCATGACATGTCTCACGCTGACACCCGACGTGGCGGAAGAGGCCTTGGAGGAACAGGTCGATCTGGTGGTGACGCATCACCCGCTGCTGTTTCGCCCGGTGCGGAAAATCACGACGGAAACGAGCGAGGGAGCCATGCTGCTGCGGCTGGCAGGTCGCGGAATTGCCGTTTACAGCCCGCATACCGCGTTCGACAGTGCCCGGCAGGGAATTAACCAGCAGTGGTGCGAGCGGCTGGAATTGCGGAAGACTCAACCGTTGCGCCCATTCGCGACCATGGAGGATACCGGCATGCCCCACGGCTCGGGTCGCGCGGGAGACCTTGCGGAGTCCGTATCGTTGCCACGGTTTCTGGAGCTGGTGAAAACCGCGATTGGAATCGAGCGGCTGCAATTCGTGGGGGAATCGTCGCGGCATGTAGGGCGCGTTGGAGTGGCGTGTGGTTCCGCAGCGGAATTTCTGCCCGAGGCCTGCAGCCTGGGTTGCGATGTGCTGCTTACCGGAGAGGCCCGTTTTCATGCCTGTCTGGAAGCCCGCGCGCAAGGAATCGGACTGGTGCTGGTGGGGCATTATGCCTCGGAACGGTTTGCCTGCGAATGGCTGGCCAACCGCCTGCAGCAGGAATTTCCGAGCCTGCGGGTTCACGCGAGCCTCAGGGAAACCGATCCCCTGCAATGGGGCTGACGCTGGCGCGGAACACCGAAATCACTCGCAGGGAGCAAAGTCCACTGGAGTGGAATACAACGCGACATTCGCGGTTCAGAACTTTGAATGCGGCAACTGTGAATTATCGATCGGGAGGGTAACGGTCCTAATCGACGGATTCATGCCAGTGCAGCAATCCCAGGGCGATCAGTTTTTCGCGACATTCATCGCGTTCCCGGCAGCGGGTCAGGCTTTTCCAGCTTTCATCCTGGGCAGCCAGAAACGCAGCTTCGGTGAAGGGAGCGGTCCGTGGATGTTCGCTGGCAGCCCGAGCCATGCGCTGGATGACACCCTGATCGAGTCGGCTGAGAAACATTGAGCCGAGACGGTAATCCTCGAAGGCTTCCCAGACGACGGGAAACAGCGGCTTGACGATATTCTCGCCGATCGTGGAGGCGTATTCGCGAATCTCCAGTTGGGCGTGCGGATCCATCCTCAGGGCCAGGAAATTCAGGAGATTGTGCAGGTCGATTTTCCAGTAGGCTTCCGTGTAGGTGCACAAGGGAAGATCCTTGCGGGCCAGTTCGCGAGCCACGCCCGCGGCCAGGCGATCATCGTAAAGCTGCCGGGCCTGCCGGTGAAAGTCCCGCTCTGTTTCCGTCAGTTTCTGGCCCTGTTCGACGGGAAGCGGAATATCGCTGCCCTGGCGATTGGAACGGGATTGTGTCCGCCATTGATCGGGAGGAGTTCCCTGGGCCGCATCGATCGCCACGGAGTAGCGGGTACTGTATTCGTTCACATTGGCCGTGCGATGGCGAATCCATTGTCTCCAGCAGTCCATCGGCACCCGCACCAGCAACTTGATTTCCGCCATTTCGAAGGGAGTGGTGTGGCGATGCCTGAGCAGATAGCGAATCAGCGTGCGGTCATCCGAAACCTGCTTGGTTCCCTCGCCATAACTGACGCGGGCGGCCTGCACCACGCTGGAATCGTTCCCCATGACATCCACCAGACAGACAAATCCGTCGTCGAGAACGGGAAACTTTTGCCAGCGGAGTTGTTCGAGGAGGCTTGTGTTTTCTGTCATGTTATGGCTCTCGTGGTACTTGGTTGCCAATCCGAAGTTTAACAACTGTTGGGGATTCTCAAAGTTTAGCAGGCGGATTGGTATTGTTCGACGCTGGAGACGCTCTTACGCCGCACATCCGCCAGCGAACGCTTGTTGTACGGAACCGAAGGGAAAAGGAAAGGGTTGGGGACTCCTCTCGGCGATCGAGTTTTGCGTGAAGGATTCCCACACGGATAAAAAATGCGTTATGATCCAATCATTCCGGCGGGAAGTTGTGGACCGGAAGTTTCAGGCAATCGACATTCAGGAGACCAATGCGATGATACGCTCTCGATCGAGTCTGCAGGCGGTTCTCTGGGGAGCGTTGATGCTCCTGCCCCTCTCGGCATCCCGTGGGGATGAACCGGCTCCTCCCCGTCCCCCGGAATTTCGCGAACCCGGGCCACGTCCAGAATTCGAGGCCCTTCCGCAGATGCGGGTACAAGTGTTGGAACGGCAGATATCCCAGTTACGCGTAGCCGTCGGCAACCTGAAGCAGGCAGGCCTGGGAGAGATGGCCGAGCAGGTCGAGCGGATGATTCGAGACCTGCAGGAACAGGCCGAACATCTCCGCCGGGAATCCTCCCGTCCCCGGCCCGAACCGCCGTGGGAACAGGACAACCCCCTGCTCCGGGAAATTCAGCAACTGCGCCGGGAAGTGGCCGAATTAAGAGTGCAGATGCGTGAAATGCACGAAAAACTGGATCGATTGCGTGGACCTGCCACGCGGATCCCGCCCGGACGGGGGGATTTTAGGCCTCCCGAGACTCGTTCGGGCCGGCCCGAACGTCCGGATGTTCCCGAACCTCCGACGCTCAATCCAGCCCCCCAATCCGAAAGCGAACCGGAAAGACCAGAATAATGGCGGAATTGAATTTCAAGCAGGAATTGACGAGCGTTTTTGGGCAACCGGTGGCGGAGAATCCGACGCAGGCGATGATGGAGGCGGCTTACCGCCATCACGGACTCGCCTGGCGGTATCTGACCATCGAGGTCTCTCCCGAGGATCTGCCGGCAGCAGTGCAGGGGATGCGGGCCATGAACTTTCGTGGCGGCAACCTCACGATTCCTCACAAGGTGGCGGTCATACCGTTGCTGGACCGTCTTTCGGAGGCGGCGAAGCTGATGGGGGCCGTTAATTGTATCGTCCGCGAGGGATCCGAACTGGTGGGTGAAAACACGGACGGGAAAGGGTTTGTGGAATCGCTGCAGGCGGTCTGTTCCCCGGTGGGGAAGCGGATTGTTATGCTGGGGGCGGGCGGGGCGGCACGCGCCATGTCGGTCGAGTTGGCGCTGGCGGGTGCCCGCGAGATCACGATTGTGAATCGTTCGCGGGAGCGAGGCGAAACGCTGGTTCAACTGTTGAATGGCCCGGTGCGGGAGCGGGTGGACATCACGGCACAGTTCGTTCCCTGGGAGGGGGATTACGAAGTACCGGCGGAAACCGATGTCCTGATCAATGCCACGTCGATCGGCTTGTATCCGGATGTCGAGGCGCGGATCCCGTTGCGGCTGGAGACGATTACGCCGCGGATGGTCGTTGCCGACGTCATCCCGAATCCGCCCGAGACAAGGCTGGTGCGCGAAGCCCGCGCGCTGGGCTGCCAGGTACTCGATGGTTTGGGGATGCTGGTGAATCAGGGGGTGATCGGATTTCGCTTGTGGACGGGTGTCACTCCAGACGCGGCGGTGATGCGCCGGGCCCTGGAAGAGGTGTTTGCCGGCTGACCGCCTCCCCGTAGAATGCAACGGCACGTGCCCCGTGGCGGAAAGTGTTGATTCATCATTGATGGGCGTTCGCATGACTTGGCTTCAGGACATTTTGTTCAAGCTGATCGGCATCCTGGCGGAGTCTGGCCCGTATGTGATGCTGGGCTTTTTGATCGCGGGGTTGCTGCATGTGCTGCTGCCGGTGTCGCTGTTCAGCCGCATTTTTGGCCGCGTGGGTGTGTGGCCTTTACTGCGGGCGATCGGCCTGGGATCGTTGATCCCGATCTGTTCGTGTGGTGTCGTACCGATCGGCATCGGCGCCTACCAGGGGGGTGCGGGGGTGGGAACCGTCCTGGCCTTTATGACGGCGGCTCCCACGCTATCCCCCGCCGCCGTGTTGCTTTCCATCAAATTGCTGGGCGTGGAATTGACGCTGTGGCAAATTATTTTCGTCGTGGTGGGATCGTTTGTCCTGGGCATGTTCGGCAATCGCCTGTTTCGCGGTTACCTGGAGAAACACAACCCCATGCCGATGCTGGTGCAACTGGAAACCGTCCCGGCCATGCGCTCGTGTTGCGCGTCGCGGGAACACGAGCATTCCGAGCCGGCAACATCGCCTGCGTGTTGTGGCTCGGCAATGCCCGAGCAGTCGGCGGCCGCGGGGGACCATCACCACTCGGCCGCGGCAGGGAGTCTACACCAGCGCCTGGGACGGATGATACACTGGGTCTTCTGGGACTTTGGTCCCTCCGTGAGTCTCGACATGCTGGTCGGGCTGATCTTCGCCGCCACGGTGTTGACACTCGTGCCGACGGATTGGATCGTGCTGTTGACGGGCAGCCGCACGGTCTGGTCGTTGCTGCTGGTCATCCTGGTTGCCTTGCCCGTTTATACCTGTTCGATGGCTGCCATCCCCGTGGTCTTCAGCTTTATGATGGCGGGTATGAGCCCGGGTGCCGCTGTCGCCTTTATCATTGCCGGCCCCGCCACGAATTTCGGAGAAATGAACGCTTTGCGTGCTCAGATCGGCTGGAAAACGGCCACCTACTATTTCGTGGCGCTGCTGGTGATCGCCGTGGGGGCCGGGTTTCTACTGGATCATCTCATCCTGCCGGCGCTACCGGAGACGATCACATCGCCCGGCATGCATGTCCATGCTTCGCACGGGGTCCAGTCCTGGCTGGCCTGGGCCAGCGTAGCCTGCCTGGTCGGGATGATGCTGATCGAAACCCAACGGCGCGTCCTGCGCATCCCCTGGTTCCGCTGGAAATCCTGTAGCGAAAACATCCCGGAAATGAGCCATGCCCGCGAGCGGCTGTAAATGGTTTGCAGGGTACGGTGTGCATACGATTTATGTGGTATGCACGCAGCACTGAACCACAACATGGAGTGGCAGGTTGCCTCCGCCATAAACAATGCACAACCTCGGAAGGCCCATAGAAAAAAGCAGCCTTGCGCGTGAATGCCGCTTCTGGCCCGCAGCCGTTATTCCGTCAGCAGGGCCAGTCTAGCCATCGCCCGCCCATGGCTGGGGCGGAGTTCCAGGCACTTGCGATACGCGTCGCGGGCCTGGTCGGCATCTTGCCGCGACCGCCGGATTTCCCCCAGATAGAACCAGCCATCGGTCAGCGAGGGGTCCAGTTCCACCGCCTGTTCCAGGCTGGTCGTGGCGTCCGCCAGTTTGTTTTCCCAAAAGTGCTGCTTCCCCTGCAACAGGCTCATGCGTGCCCGCTGGCCATCTCGGGCATTTATGTTTCCACGAGACTCGTACAATTTCGCGAGCCGCTCGTGTGTCTCCCGCAGGGGAGTCATTGAGGCGGAACGCAGCCACAACTCCTCGGCTTCGAGGGCATTCCCCCGCAGCAGGGCCAGGTCTCCCGCCAGCCTGAGTTGCGTGGGATTTTCCTCACCCAGGGCTTCCAGTTCCGCAAGCAGGCTTGCCAGGAGCGTGGCGTCTCCCCGCGCGGAGGCAATTTCCGCCGCTTTTGTCAGCAGCACCATCGTGTAGGGGGAAAGATAATCGCGGATGCTGTCGCGTAGTTCGGCAATAATCCTCTGTTGCTGGTCGAGGTCCACCACGGGTTCCAGTTTTTGGAACTCGGCCCAGTGACGTTCCAGTCCGTACTCCTGGGATTGCAATGTCAGGAAATCGGTGCTGAAGTTCACGGGAATCAACAATTCGGAGCGTTCGATGGCGTCCGCTGCTTCTTGAACCTTGTCGAGTTGTCCCAGCTGCTGGCAGGCTTCGAGCCGAAGTTGCTGAAAGCGGAGTGAATTGGGGAGCGTGCGCAAAAAATCCTCGATGAAAGGCAAGGCCTGCCCGGCTCGTCCCGTCTTCACCAGCAGGCGGTTCCACAGCAGCTTGGCGGGAATGTAATCGTAGTTCTCTTCGAAGACCTGCTCGGCCTTCAGCGACTCTTCCTCGCGGAGGTAATTACGCCCGATCGCAAACAGGCATTCCTGCCGTTTTTCACCGGTTTCGTTCGGGACGAGCTGTTCGTACACGCGAATGCTTTCGGCCAGGCGTCCGGTGCGATCCAGGCAAAACGCCATGCCATGTGCGGCCTCGCGGTTATCCGGCTCCCGGTCTCTCACGCGTTGAAAGCAGAGTTCCGCATGACAATAAAACCCCTTTCCCAGCAGGGCGTTCCCCAATGTCAGCAGATCCTCGGCGCGATCGCTCTGGGCAAGTCGAGCCAGTTCGGCAAGGTCCTCTCGTGACAGGGGATCGAGCCACTCGGCGGCGGGCATCGGCGGCGGAGGTTGCCTCATCCGCCTCGCCACCAGGGTCCCCACAACGGTCGCTTCAATCAGCAACAGCAGCAAGAGAAGATTGACAATACCGCGCGTTTCCGTCAGGTTCATGGCGAGCACCCGCAGGCTAGGGGGAAAGAACAACCGGCCGCCATCATAACAAGCCCCTGCCGGGATGCACGAGCGCCATGGGAAACTGCGCCCAAACGTCGCGTCTGTCATCTTTTCGCAGGATACGCTGTGCGTGCCACAAATGGCGGGTTGCCTTTCAAGCCAAGGCACAACATCCTGGCGAAGGTATTCCATGGAATTATAACAATGCCAGCCCGTCAGCATGTGGGCCACGTTTGAGCCACATGCTTCGCGAACTGATCCACCCTTGTGGACCTACTTCGGGACGGTGACCCCGAGCCGCACGCGCAGTGTCGGAGAATGGCAGACGGAGTCTGGAAAAACCCGCGGCTAGCGCCGGCTCCGAACAGGTCGCCCCCGAGGGCCTGTTTCAGAAGTTGTCCCGTTGATAGTCTTCCAGCCGAAGCAGTAGAGACGTTCTTTCGTCCCTTGAGATCTCTTTCCAGTCTCGGTCGGTCAGCGCGCCTTCAATTGCCCAGAGCAGGTTCAAGCTTGGCTTGCAGCCCGCCGCCATGACGGCGATATAAGCCGGGACGGCCCCCATGTCACGTAGTTGTTGCTCTGAACGAATGCCAGCGGACACGAGCATCCGCGAGGACGCCTGGCCAAGATTTCGCAGCTTGCTAAACACATGCACCTCGAAAAAATCTGGACGGAGGTGCTCCCTCCCGCGCGACAATACCAGTTATTAATGATAATGGCTCCGGTAATATACGGCCAAGTGAATTGCCGGTTTGTCGCCGGCAGGGCATGCGAACAGCGTTCGTGGAGTGAGGGGCCGGAGTGATCGGGCGGAGGCAAACCGCGGCTTGCCACTGGTTTTTCCCCGGCCACTCGACGTAAAATGGGCAGACACGTCTCGCGATCGGGAAGGTCCGCACATGGTTGAGTTTTATTACCCGGAATTATTGCTGATCGGCATCCCGATGGCCTTTGCGTTCTGGCGGTTCGCGCGCTGGGGGAAGGCGACTAACTGGATTCGAGCTGGGATGGCGCTGTTGCTGCTGCTGGCCTTGGCCGGACCGCTGTACAATTTGGGGGGTGAAGGGGTCGATGTGATTGTGGTGGCGGACCGCTCGCGTTCGCTGTCTCCCGCCGTTCACGACAACATCCGCGAGCTGATCAACAACCTGGACCGCAATCGGGGGCGGGGAGATCGGGTCGGCTTGATCGGGTTTGCCGCCGAGGCGATCGTGGATCGCATTCCCTCGGAGACGACCGTGTTCGAGGATTACTCCCGTCCCGTCAATACCGATGGCAGCGACTTGAACGCCGCCTTGCAACTGGCAATCAACCTGAGCGACGAGAAGCGGCCCACGCGAATCCTGGTGTTGTCCGATGGCGAAGCGAATGGCTTGTCTCCCGTGACGGCAGCGCGTCGCAGCCGGGAAGTGGGGGTGCCCATCGATTTCCGCCTGTTCGAGCGGATTCGGGTAGGGGACATTGCCGTCGATTCGCTGGAGCTGCCGGAAAAGGTGTCGCCGCGCGAGCCATTCCAGTTTTCCGTGATGATCCAGGCCGATCGAGCCGCGGAGGGGACTATCGTTGTCCGCCGGAATGGAGAGATCATTGCCTCCGCTGAGCGAAGTTTTCATCCGGGACGGAATCGATTTCTATTTCGCGATCTGGTTGATCTCCCAGGTTTTATGAATTACGAAGCCGAGTTGATCGTGCCTGGCGATCCCGTCGAGGAAAACAATCGGGGCGAGTCGGGCTTGCGGGTGGATGCCGGGCCGCGCGTGCTGGTGCTGACCAACGATGGCCAGGCGGGGAATCTGGTGCAGGCGCTGCGGGCGGGGCGTTTGCCCGTGGATGTTGCCAGCGTCGAAAGTTTTCCGTTGACCCAGGACAGTCTGGATCCCTACCGCGTGGTAATTCTGGAAAACGTGCCCGCGCGCAGTTTGGGGCGGCTGAAGATGGAACAGTTGGCGCAATACGTTGAAGACCTGGGAGGCGGGTTGATGCTGACAGGCGGCCAGCGGAGTTTTGGCGTGGGAGGGTACTTCAACAGCCCGCTCGACGACATTCTGCCGGTCTCGATGGAAATGCGCGAGGAGCACCGCAAGAACCGCCTGGCCCTGGCGATTGCCCTGGACCGTTCGGGTTCCATGACCGCTCCCGTCGCGGGGGGGAAAACGAAGATGGATCTGGCCAACCTGGGGACCGCGGAATGCGTGCGGCTGCTGTCTCCGGGCGATAGTGTTTCGGTCATCGCGGTTGACTCCAGCCCGCATGTGATCGTGCCCCAGACGAACGTGACCGACCCCGGTCCCATCTCCCGGCAAGTGCTAGGCATTCAAAGCATGGGAGGGGGGATTTTCGTGTACGAGGCGCTGGTGGCGGCCGGCAATGAATTGGTGAAGGCCGAGCAGTCGACCAAGCATATCATCCTGTTTTCCGACGCAGCCGACAGCGAGGAACCGGGCAACTACAAAACGTTGCTCCGCGATTACGAACAGGTGGGAATCACCGTGAGCGTGATCGCGCTGGGAACCACTTCGGATGTCGATGCGAAACTGCTGGAGGAAATCGCCCGCCTGGGCTCGGGGAGCGTCATGTTCACGCAAGATGCAGCCGAACTCCCCCGCCTGTTCACGGAAGACACCATGTCCGTCGCCCGCAGCAGTTTCATCGAAAAGGATCCCGAAACGCAACCGGACGGGATCGCCGCCCAGCAGGTTTCCGATTCCCGTCTGATCGGGGATTGGGGGAATTCGCCGTTTCCCGCCATTGATGGCTACAATTTGAGTTACCTCAAGCCCGAAGCCACGATGGGCGTGGTCACGCAGGATGACTACCGGGCTCCGTTGTCCGCGTTCTGGTATCGTGGCCTGGGGCGGGTTGCCGGTTTGACCATGGAGGTCGACGGTCAATTTTCCGGTGGTTTCTCCCAGTGGGAAGACGGGCCGGACTTTCTGATCACCCACGTTCGCTGGTTGCTGGGAGGAGATGCCCCGGGCGAGGTTTACATTGCCCTGACTCGGGACGGCCAGGATGCGGTGGCGACGGTGGAGCTCGATCCCGAAAGGCGGGATCGGGGCGGGCAGGAAATTCCTCAGTTGATCGTGGTTCCACCGGGCCAGGAACGGCAGGAGACGCTAAGTCCGGAATTCACCTGGACGGGGCCCGATACCCTGCAGGCCCGCTTCCGCATGGAACGCATGGGAACCTACCGCACGCTGCTGCAAACGGGGCCGCGCGAATTTCAGCGTGGCCCGGCGTTGTCGCTCCCCTATTCGCCGGAATTCGCGCCGCGGGTGGGGCTCCCCTCTGGCCAGGAAACCCTGGTGGAACTGGCCGAATTAACTGGGGGAGAACAGCGCAACAATGTTCTGGAAGTATTTCGCAACGCGCCCCGTAGTCCGAAGAAGGTTTCCCTGGTGCCTCCGCTGTTGATAGCGACCTTGCTGCTGCTGATTATGGAAATCGGGGGGCGCCGCCTGGCTTTGTGGGAGTTGATTTCGGGGCGTGGCCTGGAACGGGAACCGCCACCGGCGCCGGTCGCCACGCGGCCTCGGTTCTCGACGAAACCGTTCCGCGGCACCAGCCCTTCGGCTGCGGGTCGGCAGGAGCCCATGCCTCAGCCCGTCAAACCGGCGGCAACAGCGGCCCCCGCGCCCGAAAAGCCCAAGGTCGACGTTTTTGCCCAGGCCAAGAATCGCGCGAAAAAACGCCTGGATTGAACCGTGCCCGTTTTCTCGAAATCGGCCTGCCCAGGTTACTCGGCGACGTTGACATAAACTTTCAGCACGTTGGCATCCGCCAGGAGCGGCATCAGCCTCGCGTAATTCTCGAAGCCCTGAATCGGGTGCGTGAGGATGCGTTCGAGCACGCCGGGATACATGGCCTCCCCCAGCGCCAGGGCCGCGATTCCCTCCTGGAAGTGACGGAAGTTGCCGTTCACCGAACCGAGCAGCAGTTTGTTACCCAGCACCCATTCCAGGTTGATGCGATCCGATTCGATTTCCGTGACGCGGGTTCCCCCGGTGACACTGGTCAACACCAGCGCCCCGTTCAGGTTCAGCACGTTCATGCATTGGAATGCGACGTGGCTGTTGCCCGTCGCTTCCACGATCAAGTCGGGGCGGCCATGCCGGGCGGCAATATCCGCCAGGGATGTTTCCCTGGTGCTGAGATACCGCGCCCCGAACTGTTCGACGATGTCCGCCTTCAGATTACCCTCGGCGGGGGTTCGGGCCATGGTGCAGACATCCAGGCCGCGCAGTTTGAGCATCATGGTGGTTAACAGGCCGATTTGGCCAGCTCCCATTACCCAGGCCCGTTGCGGTTCCCACACCTGCAGGCGATGTTGTGCGCTGTAGGCCTGTTGAATGGCCTTGGCGCACACGCTGGCAGGCTCGGCGAGCACTCCGAGGTGTTTCAGTTTTTCGGGATATTTGACAACGAACTCGGCATCATCCACGAAGTATTCGGTCATGAAGCCATGCAGCAGGTTAATGCCACGTTCGAAGTAGGTTTCTTCGCTGGTGATATCGGAACGGCCGATATGATCGTAGATCGATTTTCCCGGACGTCTTACCGTGCAGGCGACGTAGTCGCCGGGTCGCACATGCTTCACGTGGGCCCCCACCTGCTCGACGCGTCCGAACACCTCGTGGCCGATCACGAGATAATCGTCACCCGCGGGGGCGTTCCCGTACTGAGCCTCGTTGATTTCCATATCCGTGGCGTCCAGACCAACCTGGAGTACTTTCACCAGCACTCCCCGACCGTTGGGAATGGAATCGAGCGTGGGAGGAGGAATTTCCCGGGGATGCAGACTGTGAGGCGTACCAGGACGAACGGCAAGAGCTTTCATGGGGTTTTCCGATTTCGCCAACGGATCGACGTGGCGTGCAACAAACAAGCGGACGCGATGGACTTCGGCAGGTCAGCAGGACCAGACGAGGCACCAACATACCCGAGACGTTCTCCAGCGTCCAATCCGGGCCACGAAAAAATCGCCCATTCCGCGGGGCGGGGCGTCCTTGTTTTTACGAGGCGATCACAAATTCATTGCCAGCGGGTCCCTGCCTGTGCGCTGCCGGCGACTCCCTGCATCAACCCGCATTTCTGGTGAAATTCATGGGGTCGGTAACATGGTTGAGACAAGGTGAATCCGCGGTGTGCCATTGACTTGCTCCGTGAAACCCCATGTTGACGAGCAACCGACAAGCCACGGTGCTACCCCAGGGAACAGCGACTGAATCGCAACATCCACGGGGATAATGAGTTGCGAGAAAAATTATGCCGTACGGGGCAGGTCGAAGCAGGTGGTCCACACGAGAGGGGAAGCCGTGGCGTATCAGGCGGCGAACGCCTTTCGTTACAACAATCGCATTGGGTTTCGGAATCAGCCGACTAGAATCACAAGGGATTGGAGATGTTTCCTTTGTTCGGGAGAGGATTATGTGTCGCATCAAGTCGCCGTTCTGGTTTTGGGGGGGGCTGCTGAGTTGCTGTCTGCTGGGATATGCCACATTGGTCTTGGCGGACACCTCGGCGGAGAATGGAGACCGCGTCGTCTCGGCCCGTCTGAAGACGGTCGTGAGACAGTACCGCGAACCCGCGGAGGAATCGATTCTTGCGTTGGAACAGGCACTTCGGAATGCCCGCCAGTTGTTGGGGGAGGGACATTATGCCTCCGGCATGCTGGAACAATTGCAGAAGCAGGTGGATCGAGCCGAAACGCCCGCTGTCCGCCATCGCCTGTTGCGAGAGGGTTTAACCCGCGTGCAGGAGTCTCTCGCGTTTCGTCCCATTCTGGAGGCGAAACTTCCGGCAGGGTATCCTGCTCCCACCCCTCTCCATCAGATTGAAGTCAAGCAATTACCGGCTTGTCGGCTAGCGCGTGTCGAGATGGATCGACCGGGCCGGACTGGGGAAAATTCATCGTTCTACAGCCTGTTCAATCACATCAAGCGGAACGACATTGCGATGACGGCTCCCGTGGAAATCGAATATGGAGAGCGGGGAACGACCGACGCGGCTCGATCGATGGCCTTTCTGTATCGCTCCACGGAACTGGGAACGGTTGGCGAGGATCCCAGGGATCCCCATGTGCAGGTGATTGACGTGCCTGAACTGACCGTCCTTTCGATTGGCTGTCGCGGGGAGATGAACGATCAGGCTGTCGCGGCAGCCGAACAGAAACTGAATCAGTGGTTGCAAGAGAACGCCGATCGGTACACACAGTCTGGCCCGCTACGAAAATTGGGATACAACAGCCCGTTCATGCCGAGCTTCCTGAAGTATTTTGAAGTGTTGCTTCCGGTGACGCCCGTCGACGCAGAGCCGTAGGATGGGGACAAGTCCCGGGATACGCGGTACAATGATGCGACGCGTTGGCGCCGTCGCGATCAGCAAAGCTGGGACAAGTCCTCTGTCCGGACATCCTCGAGACGTTGTGACTTGGCTTGAACCCAACACGTAATCCGTGGCATGCACGGCATGCCCCGCGAAAGAATCACAGCCTGGCAGCGGAGCTCTATTCCGCAAGAATCAGATTCAGGCCATTCAGGCCACGGCGTCCGAGGGAGTTTATTTCAAGGAAACAACAGCATGGAAATGCCTCGGAATTTGCGAGAACTTCGGGAAAGCGGCTGGAAATCTCGATCCGTGAAGCAGGAAATTCAGGAAAATTTCCTGCGTGCCCTGTCGGATGGAGAAGTCTTGTTCCCCGGCGTGATCGGTTACGACAACACCGTCATTCCGGAAATCAGCATTGCGTTGCTTGCCGGGCACGACATGCTGTTTCTGGGAGAAAAGGGGCAAGCCAAGAGTCGGCTCATGCGCTCGCTGATCCGTTTTCTGGATCCCCATGTTCCCTACCTCGACGGTCCCGGCATACCGGTTCACGAAGATCCGTTTCACCCGATATCGGCGGTCGGGAAACAGTATGTTGCCAGCCAGCCTGCCGAGGAGGTTCGCATCGCCTGGTGGCCTCGCGAGGAACGTTACGCCGAGCGCCTGGCCCCGGGGACGAAATTCGCGGATGTTATTGGAGAAATCGACCCTGCAAAGTTGATTGGCGGGGTCAGCATGGCGACCGAGGAGGCATTGCATTTTGGTCTGATCCCGCGGATGCATCGAGGCATTTTTGCCATGAACGAACTACCGGAACTGGATGAACTGGTCCAGGTCGGTCTGTTCAACATACTGGAGGAACGCGATGTTCAGATTCGAGGGTATCCGATCCGTTTCGACCTGGATTTGATGATTCTGTTTTCAGCCAACCCCTCCACCTACAACCGCAGTGGCAAGGTGATTCCCCAGTTAAAGGATCGTATCGGCGCGTTGATACAAACGCATTATCCCCGGGATCGCGACCTGGGCATACAGATGGTGGAACAGGAAGCGGCCCTCGATCTGGGCGGGCCATACCCGGTGGCGGTCCCCTTCTTCATGCGGGAAATCATCGAGCAGATCACCATTCAGGCCAGGAAATCGAAATATATCGATCAGGAATCCGGCGTTTCCGCCCGTTTTTCGATTGCGAATTATCGCACGATGGTGGCCAGTGCCCGCCGACGGGCCGTGCTGCTGGGGGAATCTCCGGCCGTGCCCCGCATTAGCGATCTCGGGCATTTGTATGCCTCTTCACTGGGCAAGCTGGAGCTCGATTTGATGGGCAGCCACCAGATGAGCGAAACCCAGGTGCTCGATGCAATCGTGGGGGAAGCCATTCGCGTGGTGTTCGAGGAGTACGTGGAACGACACAGCCTCGTGGAGATCGGCGAGATTTTTGCGCGGGGGGTGAAAATCGAGGTGGGCGATTTGCTCCCGTCGAGTCACTATGCGGATCGCCTCAAGCGGGTGCCACCCGTCTGGACCAAGGCATTTGAAGTTAACGCGGCGGAGGATCCCGCCATGCGGGCTTCGTGCGTGGAATTCGTGCTGGCCGGTTTATATTCGCTGGACCGCATCAGCCGCGCGCAGCGACACGGACAGGTCTCCTACGAATTTGAATAACCGCGCGAGCCACGCCAACTAGCCGCGACCGTGAGGGAGTCGGGCCAGACTGGGGCCCGGTTTATCGCAACACATTGCCAGAATTGATGTTGAGTCCAAGGAGTGCTCCTCGGGGAACCGCCCGCTTGGCCCGCTTCCTGACGGGCGCGGCTAGTTTGAGCAACAGTCGTGTGTCCCGTTATTATTCCACTCGAGTGGATTCCTGGTCAGGCGGCCTGATTCTGGGTTGCGAGCCGGGCGTTGTTGATCCAGAACGCAACTTCCGCGAGATCGGGCCTTTTGCCCCCTCGCACGGCCCGTTGTCCTTCGTTTGTGGTCAGGAATTCGTTGACGAGTGACAGCAGATCTTCGGGGTCAGCCTGCGCCAGATCCTGGTCGTCCTGCACGCCGACTCCCTGCAGAATCTGGACATCGTGACAGCGCAGGGCGGGAACCGTACACATGAGGCGCGCCTGCTGCTGCCAATCCCTGACCAGTTCGGGCGTGATCCAGCGGGTATCGAGCCGCTGTGCGAGTTTCCGGGGATCGCTGGCCAGGAATTCGTGAACATGATGAATATGAATGTGGTGGAACCGGTCTGCGGTCTTGGGGCCGATCGAGGGGGCATCCACGATCGAGGAGTCCAGCCTCAGAAAATAACGTAAGTCGCCGGGGTCCGCCTCGAGTGTCTCATCGCACGCATCGAGGACGCCGCCGTCGAATTCCTCGTCCAGCGGATTCTGTTCGAGTGCCCGCGCAAACGCAGGCACAGGCCGGTTGCTCGCGAGAGTCACCTCTTCGCGAACGCGTTCGGTGCCGGTTGGCCCCGGCAGGCGGGTGGGCGTGATGCCGCGCGCTTCGAACAGGGCTGCGAGATGCCGATGGCAGGTGAAGAACAACACCTGTCGCCGCCGGGCAAATTCGAGGATGGTATCGACGGCTGCCTCGGTCCGTTCCTGGTCGAAGTTGACGCAGATATCGTCGAGCACCATCGGCAGTTCGATCTGTTCTTCGGCCAGAATATCGACCAACGCCAGGCGAATTGCCAGGAACAGTTGTTCGCGCGTGCCGTCGCTTAATTCCGCGATCGTCCGTTTCCCGCCCGAGGCTTCGTGGACAATCAGCTCTCGGGAGCCGAACGGCGTGCGGACCTGTTCGTAGCGACCACAGGTGAGTTGCATCAGATAGTGTGAGGCCCGGGCGAGGGTTTCAGGCTGGAATTTCTGCTCGAACTGCCGAGTCATGTGAGTCAATGTCTTGACCGCGCAGGTTCCCGCAAGCCAATCCTGCAGGGTGAGGCGACTCGCATCGAGAAGGCGTTGCTGGCGAGTTTGCAGATCGGCGCGTGTCGTGTCGCTTTCCAGCAGGTCCAGGTTTTGGCGGGTACGTCCCAGTTCTTCGTGACAGCGCGCCAGGGACCGCTCCAGGTCTTCGATTTCCATCCCGAGCAGGTCGAGTCGTTCCTGGGTTTCCGCGGGATTGAAGTGGAGCAGGTCGGCTTCGACAATGGCCAGTTCCGGTTCTTCGCGGACCAGGGAGTTGAGTTGATCGGCGACGTCGGCGAGCAGCGCGCGGACTTCGCCGGCCCGTTGCAGTTTCTGGGCATTTCGGCGGAACTCCTCGGGTGAATGGGCATTACCCCGCCGCAGCAGATCGGCCAGTTCGCCGCGTGTGTGTTCCAGTTCGGTGCGTGAGTGTTCCAGTTGTTTCCGCAGTTCATTGTATTGCGTGCGGTGCTTCAAGTAGGAAATGCGTACCCGTTCGTATTCCTCCAGCGCGCGTTGCCATTCGGAAAGCACCTGGGTCAGGGAGTGTTCCGGTCGACCATTCAACTTCAGCGTACCCGCGATTTGATCCATCTGTTCGCGGAACATGGCCAGCATTTCGGACTGGCGTTGCATGTCTTCCCGGGCAGCGTTCCATTTCATCAGGGTTTGCGCGCAATCGACGGCAAGCTGCCAGTTCTGGAAGGCTTCGGACGTACGGACGGATTCTCGCAGTCCAATCTTGCGGAGCAGTTCACACCAGTTCTGGCGGGCCATGCTCACTTCGCGTTGAAACGTGGAGAGCTTACCCCGCTGAATCGAGAGTTTTTTGCGGGTTTTCAGGATTCGTTCCTGGGTCCGAGCCAGGGCTTCCAGTTCGGCGAGCTTGCGCTGGGCTTCGCGCGAGAGTTCCACTTCGGGGTGCGCGGCACGCTGGGATGCGGGATCGCGATAGACGGCGCGGGCGTTAAAGGGAATGCCTGTGATCCGTGTGATCTGTTCGCGAACGTGTTTCAGTTGTTGCTGGCATTCGCTCAGTTCGGCTTCGAGCCGCGAATGAACTTTGTGGTCGTCGGTTTCGTAATGTTGCCGGAGCGACCAGGAGAGTCCAGCCGCCATGATTCCCGTGAACATGTAAATGGCACCGATCAGCCAGCTTGTCTGCACCCCCTTCAGCAGTCCGGCAACGATCAGGAATCCGCCCCCCATGGCGAAGATCGTCAGCATGAAAGAGGCCCACCAGGGGAGTTCGGCCCCTTCGCGATACTTCCGCAGCAGCGTATTGGCGCTGCGAATACGCTGTTCGTATTCGGATTCCTGAATGCGGAGCTGGACGAGTTGTTCCAGGTCACGCAGACGTTGCTGGGCCTGCTTGATCGCCAGTTCCAGCACGCTGATGTTGCGTTTCTTCAGCGATTCCTGCAGTTCCGTTTGCCGAATGTGGTTGGCGTCGGACACCTTGCGATAGGTGCGGCGATGCCGGGCCCGGCGGACCAGGGCGCTCTGATAATTCTTGGCCGACATGACCAATTGCAGGTGGGCATTGGGCGAGGTATCGACGGCATCGAGCTTATGAATGGTCCAGTCCGGACCCAGCCCCTTCAATTTCTCATCGAGTTCCGCCTTGAGCATGCTGGCATCGGCGGAAACCGCCGCCAGATGGCGTTCCGCCGTTTCCACCAGACCTTTCATCTGAATCAACGCACGGATGCCGCTGGCGTGATCGCGCAACTCGTACTTCGCGCGATCCGCCTGGAGCCGGTGCTTCAACTGGCGTGTCTCGGCCTTGCGAGCATTCCGTGTCTGCTGGATACCCGCAAGCTTGCGTTCCAGGCTCTCGAGTTGACGCAATCCGTCGGCGGGGAAATGGGCCATCTCGTGGTAGAGGCTCAGTTCCTGCTGCAATTCCCGCTGCCGCTTCCAGGGATGCCAGATGCGCTGCAGGAACTGCAATCCCCGGCGTTCCCTCTGGTGCAGTTCCTGCTGTTTCTGAACTTGTCGGCGATGTTCTTCCAGTCGCTCACATTCCCGCAGGCCCTGGCGGTATCGGTTCATGACCTGATCCGCGTTGATCAACGCGTCCCGCGTGGAATCATACTGGCCCGAGAGGTCCAGCAGTTTCCCGGTACGGTGTTGGGGATCGCCCAGCAGGCGTACATGTTCCCGACCTTGGCGCTCGGCTGCCAGCAACCGCAGTCCCACCGTACCGAGCGACGTGCCATGGATGTATTCGCTGACCTGGTCGGTCTGCAACGTGGCAAGCTCCCGGAGTTCCTTCAGGCCCAGCGTGAAGATCGAGTGAAACACATCCGCGTCGACGCGCAGCAATTGCTCCTCGAACTGCTGCTCCGAGAGATTTCGTGTATCCTGCTGGCAGCGAAAGTGGGTCTGGCCTTGCGGATCGACCCGGCGGGAAACGTGGTAGAGTTCTCCCCCGCGCCTCAACTGCAGCGAACCTCCCCAGCCCGAGCGGGAAGCCGTGCCGTTCCTCGGCACCGAACCCTGTGCGGGAATCCCGTACAGGATGCCGCGTATGAAACGCAGCAATGTCGATTTGCCGGCTTCGTTGGGGCCTTGCACCACGGTGATGCCCTGATGTTGCGTGGGCAGGTGCAGATTCTGCCAGACACCAAAGTGTTCAATCTTAATATCCGTTATTCTCATTACCTGCTCCAGGGCCGAGGAATTCAGCGTGACTCGTGGTCGGAGAGTGTTGTTATCCGGCGCGGGATTGATCCTGCAAGGCCCGCACGCCGAGTTCGCCCGCGCGGGGGGCCAGCATGCGGAGACTCGATTCCGCCAGTAATTGTTGCCAGGGCAAATGTGTGCTTGGTTCGTGGGCCAGGAACAATTCGCGACACGCCTGTTCGAGGTCCTGGGAAGTGTCGCTGGCGAGTTGTTCGCCCAGTTGCTGGAGATACTGCTCGGCGAGGTGTTCCTCCAGGAATTCGCCGCAGGCGACAATTTGCCCGGACATCAGGGGAATCCGTTGCACGCTGTGCAGCAAGGGGATGCCCGAGGGAGTGTATGGTAAGCGGTTTGCCAGGGTCTCTTGAATTTTTTCGCTCGACCAGTCGGTGGACCAGTCGAGGGTTCCCCGGATATTCCAGTGAATGTGCAGCAACCGGGCAGGTCCCGAGTCAACCTGCGAGAAGAGTTCCAGCAGTTCCAGTTCCGCCTGCTCCAGAAGTTGTGGTTCGTCAACCGAGGCATCGCACGAGAATTCGATGTGTTCCCGCCGTACCCGCGAAGTTTCCAGCGACAGCAATTCCACGCTGCCATCCGGGCCGATCCGCAGCAGCGTGGCGGAACAGGGGCCCTGCAGGGATGCATCCAGGCCTTGCAGGCAACCCGGTGCATGATAGATGGTCTGCTGATGCCGGGTAGTATGGGTACGATCGGGAGAACTCGACAGCACAAGCTGGAATTGCCGATCCGGTTCGCCCCCCAGCGAATCCCCCTGCGCCAAATGTCCGATCGGTCGCTGGGTGATACCGATCCGCAGCAGCGTCTGAGTTTCATGCCCGTCCCATTCTCGCGAGGGAAGGGAATGTGGATCCATCAGATCGCAACGGACCACTTCCCGGCGGGATTCCATCCGTGTCTCCCGGTTCGCCAGGAATGCGGCTTGCGGGTTCGCATCGTTCAGCAGGACGACGCCTGGGGGGAGGCAGTTGAGTTCCTTGAGCAAATTGGGTTCCGCGGAGCTCGGCGCGGCCCACAGCACCTCGATGCCTTCCTCGCGCAGAGCTTCGATCCCGTCGCGGAATGTGGAACAGGCCCGCGGAGTTGGATGTTCATCCAGCAATTGTCCCAGAAGCAGGACGGCATCGACGGCCTGCTCGAACGCGGATTCCACCAGAAATTCGAATGCCGACAACGTGGCATCGCGAATGGTCTCGAGATGTTTCGCCTGGGCGTGACACAGATCCCGCAAGGGAGCATCCAGGCGGAGATGTCCCGCCACCAGCACCCGCCGATCTTGGCCGTGCATATCGGATTCCTTTCCTGATACGCAAAAAAATAAATTGAAAAACGCCTCTTGCTGCCGACCTTTGCTGCATCCCGCGGGCGACACCTCGGACGAATTAATCCCTGGATTTTACCGCGATTTCCTGCTTTTGCCCCTCCCTGGGGGGATGCGAAAACTGGCGCAGGGAAACTCCGTCCCCTGTCTTGGCCCGGCGAATGTAACGACTTTTCCCATTCCGGGAAAGATCATTTTGTAGTTCTTGCAAAATTCGGGCGTAAACGCCTTCAAGGGACCGCTGCGTGCAGCGACCAGCCTCAAGGGGATGGACTCTTCCCGGGCGGGACTTAATGATTCCCCACGGGTTGCAGCGGGCACTTGCTGACGATAAACGTTTCCGTGCGTGACTCTTCGTCGAATTCGACGCTGACGGTGCGGCGGTGCCCGTAGCCTCCCACTGAAATCACCGTCCCCACCCCGTAACGGGGATGCCGGACGGAAGAACCGATCGGAAAGTTGAACGGCAAACTGGCAGAGGCCTGCGTGCCGTTCAGCAAGGCGGCCCCGGTGATGAGTCGCGGCCCGTCGGCCCGGTTCAGCGCCGACCGGATGGCATTCAGGTCGGTCTCGTTGATCCCCAGTCGCTTCAGTGGACTGGTTGGCGTGGTATCGGGCAGTTGGGCTGCAAGAAGTGTTCCATCGGTTTGAACCAGGTCGATTTCCGAGAGAAAGTCGCTGGGAATCGTTGGCATCGACCGGCCGTGCATTTCCCGCGAACGCGACATCGTCAGAAACAATCGCTGTTTCGCGCGGGTGATACCCACGAACAGGAGCCGGCGTTCCTCCTCGTATTCGCGGGGGTTCCCCTCCCGCAGAGCCCGTTCATGAGGCAGGAGATTCTGTTCGACCCCCACGATATACACCACGGGAAATTCGAGTCCCTTGGCGGCGTGCAGCGTCATCAGTGTCACCTTGCCCCGCTCGCTTTCCTGTTCGATGGCGTCCAGGTCGGAAACCAGGCTGGTCGATTCCAGAAAGCCTTCGAGGCTGGTATCCGCTTCAAAGAGGGAATCGTGATGCCGGGCCGCCGCGATCAGTTCCTCCACGTTCGCCTGCCGCTGCAGATCCTGTTCGGAAGGATTCGTGGACCATTGCCGGGCGTAACCGGTTTGTTCCACCACGTCTTCAATCAGATCCGCTACCGTACCCGAATTGGACAGCGAAAACGATTGGACCAGCCTGGCGAAGGCCTTCAGCGAGGCGGCTGCCCGCTTCGACATCTGGGGGACGCGGTCCGCCTCGAGGGCGGCATCCAGGTAGTTCAGCCCCTTCGACTCCGCGTACGCCATCAACCGCTGTTGACTGGTCCGTCCAATGCCCCGCAGGGGGACGTTGACGACGCGCTGAAACGCGGAACGGTTTTGCGGATTATTGACGAGATCGAGATAGGCGAGCACGTCGCGCACCTCGGCCCGCTGGTAAAACGCCACTCCTGCTGCGACCTGGTAGGGAACATGATGGCGGCTCAGGGCCAACTCGAGTTGACGCGAAAGCGAATTGACGCGATAGAAAATCGCAAAATCAGACCACTTGCGATCCTCCTGTTCGACCAACTGGCGGAGATGGCGGGCCAGGCTGTCCGCCTCGGTACCGCTGTCCGGGAAATGCAGCAATTCGACCGGTTCCCCCTCGGCATTGTTGGTGGTGAGTTCCTTCGCCTTGCGGAGGCGATTGTGGGCGATGAGGGAATCGGCGGCAGCCAGGATCGTTTTAGTGCTACGGAAATTCTGCTCCAGCTTGATCACCACCGCATCCTCGAAGTCCTGTTCGAATCGCAGGATATTATCGATGCGAGCCCCGCGCCAGCCGTAGATCGATTGATCGGGATCTCCCGTGACCGACAGATTCCGCGTGTTCCGGGAGAGCGCCCGCACGATCCGGTATTGCGCTTCGTTGGTGTCCTGGTATTCATCGACCAGGATATACTGATAGCGATCGTCGTAACGCGACCGGATCTCTTCGTATTCCTCGAATAGATGCACCACGTGCAGCAGGAGATCGTCGAAATCGACGGCGTTCGATTCCATCAAGAATTTCTGATAGGCGGGATACACTTTCGCCACGACAGCAGTGAAATGGTCCGCCACCGACTCCTCGAACTGCCGCACATACATCTCGGCTGTTTGCAGATCGTTCTTTGCGTTGCTGATGGTGGCCAGGATCTTGCCCGGGGGATAATGGGCCGCGTCGAAATCGAGCGAGGCGAGCACCTGCTTGATGGCCTGCTTCTGGTCGGTGGCATCGAGTATGGTGAAATTCGGCTGCAGCCCCACAGCTACGGCTCGCTGGCGGAGCACATGCGCGCAGAAGCGGTGAAACGTGCTGACCCACAGGTTGCGGGTATCGGTGAATTCCTGCAATCGCGCCGACATCTCCGCCGCCGCCTTGTTGGTGAACGTGATTGCCAGGATATTCCAGGGCTGCACCCCCCGTTCGAGCAGGCGGGAAATCCGTTGCGTCACCACGCGCGTTTTCCCCGAACCGGGCCCGGCCAGTACCAGGAGCGGACCTTCAAAATGCTCCACGGCGGCCTGCTGACTGGCCGTGAGCTGAATGGACCGGGATGGCGAGACGTCCATGGTTTGCGATCATCCATGAATTAAAGTGTGCGCGAAGTATCCGACGGGTTGCCCGTTTCGTCCCCTTACCTCCCGAGAACGCCCGACACCCAGAGTGATTCTACCCGCTGACGCCCCTTGAAGAAATACTCCGAGCCCGTTCGGTCGCGTTGATTTAAGGGTGCCGCGGAGCCGTGGCACGCAACATTGCGTAAATCAACACACCTGTTCCCTCGCTAATCCCGCAGGGCCGGCCGCCTTCCGCGACAACGGGATTATTCGTTCAGCCATTGGCGAAACGTCGCTTCGTCGACATTCCGACCGCTCACGACCAGCACAATGTCTCCCGTCCCCGCCAGCGGAACCGCGCCCGTCAGGGCTGCTGCCAGGGAGATTACGCCCGAGGGTTCCGCACGCACGCCGTGATGTTGATACAGCCAGCGCAGTGCCTGCAGGGTTTGACTGTCCGGAATGGCGACCGAACGGGCAACACACCGCTGCAGAATCGGCCAGTTGTGCCGACCAACATCGTACGACAGCAGACCATCGCAAATGCTCTCGGGCTGATCGATACGCACGCGGTGACCTGCCCGCAGCGACTGGGCGAAATCGGCGGCATGTTCCGGCTCGATGCCCGTGATCGTCGCCTCGGGAAAACCGTGGGCAATCGACAACGCATGTCCGGCCATCAACCCTCCACCGCTGACCGGGCAGAGAAAGTGTGACACGCTGCGTTCCTGCCGCTGCAATTCTTCCACGATTTCCCAGCCCCCCACGCCATTCCCGGCGATCACATGCGGATCATCATAGGGAGAGGCCTGCACCGCGTTTTGCTGCTCGGCGATTTCTCGCGTCAGCCGATCCCGTTGTCCCGTCAGGTGATCGGTGGCTTTGTCATACGTGCGAATTTCCGCCCCGAAGGAACGGGTCCGTTCGAACTTGATGCGGGGCGCGTCTTCGGGCATCACCACAATCACTTTCTTGCCGTAACGCATCCCCGCAAAGGCGATCCCCGAGGCGAAATTTCCCGAGGAATGGGCGGCCACGGGACGATCCCCGATTTCCTCCGCATGATGGGCCATCCAGTTCAAGGCCCCCATCAGCTTGTAGGACCCAACCGGTGTCCAGCCGTAATCCTTGAGCCAGACCCGCCGCCCCTCCGCCAACCCGAGGTGTTGCTCCAACGCATACGAGCGGATCAACGGTGCGGGCGATATGTGTTGCCGCAGCACGTCGCGGGCAGCCACGACATCCGCGAAGGTGGGAATGGTCAGTTGCGGTTCGGACGACGAGGGGCAGGAGGGTTCAGGCATGGCGTTGCAACTCCGCGATAGGCGTTCCCTCGCGGATAATCGGCGTGGGTCGGCCTGAAAAGTCCTGCAGGAAGGTATTGGCGTAATCGATGCCGAGATGTCGATACAGGGTGGCGAGAAAATCCTCGGGGCTGACCTTCCCGGAAATCGGGCCTTCCCCCTTCTTGTCGGTGGCGCCGATGACCTGACCGGTTTGAATGCCCCCTCCCGCGAACAACATGGAGCCCGCCCGGGGCCAGTGATCGCGGCCCGGCTGCACGGTGCCAGCCGCTCCACTGGCCACGCCTCCGCCACTGCTGGCGACATGGCTGATCCTCGGCGTGCGGCCAAACTCCCCCGTGACGACCACCAGAACGCGGCGATCCAGCCCGCGGGCATACAGATCCTCGATCAGGGCGGACACAGCCTGATCGAACACGGGTAGCCGAAATTGCAGCGCGTCAAACACGTGATGATTGACGGCATGGTCGTCCCAGTTGGCGACGCGCCCACACAACGGACCATCGAATTCCGTGGTAATGATTTCCACACCCGCTTCGACGAGACGTCGCGCCATCAGGCATTGCTGGCCCCAGGCGTGCATGCCGTACCGCTCGCGAAGTTTGGGGTCTTCCTGGCTTAAATCGAACGCCGTGCGGGCTTTATCGCTCAGCAGTAAATTGACGGCCTGCTGTTCGAGGTAGTCCATGGCTTCCATCGTTCCCTGCTGATCGACCTGCCGGCTGAGCTGGTCGAGCGAGGTTCTCAGGGAGACGCGACTGGAGAGACGCTGCCGTTGACTGCTGTTGGTTTCGCCCACGTTCGGAATCTGAAAATCGGGCCGGCTTGGGTCCCCGAGCACCTGGAACGGGGCATAGGCTGGCCCCAGATAGGTTGGCCCGGCAATGGTGAAGCTGTCGTAACGATCAATCGGGTTGATCGTAATGGAATTCGGCAAATCGCCCCGGTGGCCCCGGCGGAGGTAGTTGGCGATGGTCATCCAGTCCGGATACTTTGGCACCCGCTTGTCCTGGGCATCGGGGTCGCCCGAGAGCATTTGCAGCGAACCGGCGGGGTGCCCCCCTCCCGTATGCGACAGCGTCCGAACCAGGGCATAACGATCCGCGCATTGCGACAGCCGGGGGAGTAATTCGCTGATCTGTATGCCGGGCACATTCGTCGAAATCGGGGCGAAGGGCCCACGATACTCGACGGGCGCCTCGGGCTTGGGATCAAAGGTTTCCAGATGACTGGCTCCCCCACGCAACCAGACCAGAATGATGGCCGTCCGTTCCGAGGGAGGCGCGGCGGCCTGCGCGCGGCAGTGCCACAGCGCGGGCAGGCTCAACGAGGTAAACCCCCCCAAACCGACGCGCAACAACTCCCGACGATTCCAGCGCATCCCCATGGCTAATGGCCCTCGATGTTTCACAAACGAGATGTCGTTTCAAGAATAATATCGGCAATTATGCCCATCCCGCCCCGAGGGATCAAGCAGAATAGATGCCTGGCTCTCGTTTTGCCTCACTTTGGGAGACCGCGACGGGAGCGAACGGGGTGCCCTGGATCGCATTTCGAGCCGCGACATATGTAATTCAACCAGCCCCGCCGGTCATCGTTACTTCTGTTTTTGGCGATACTCGGCTCGAAACGATTTTTTCGGGGCGACAGGCAACTCGCGTTGTCGTCCCCAGGGATTGAGCAGGCGATTGTACAGCAGAAAACGGGGGAAATGGCGGAGTTTCCAGCGTCCGACGCTCCCGATCCAGGCAAACAAGCGAGGACGCTGCATCACAATACTCGCCAGTTTCATCCCCCACCGCTTATCGGCGGAGAGCAGACCCTTCAAGGCGAGTTTATTCCGCCAGGTGTAGAGCTGATGATGCAGGTCGATCTTCACCGGGCAGACATCCGTGCAGGAACCGCACAGGCTGCAGGCATGGGGCAGGCTGGAGTAGGCTTTAGGATCGCGACTGGGAGCCAGAATCGAGCCGATGGGGCCAGGCACGGTCGAATGATAGCTGTGGCCACCACTGCGACGGTAAACCGGGCAGGTATTCATGCAGGCGCCGCAGCGGATGCATTTGAGCGAGTTCTGAAATTCGGGCGTTCCCAGCAGCTCGCTGCGACCGTTATCGACCAGCACCAGGTGCATTTCCGAAGCCTCGTCGCGCGGGCCATGAAAGTGCGACGTGTATGTTGTAATGGGTTGGCCGGTCGCCGAGCGGGCCAGCAATCGCAGGAACACGCCCAGGTCGGACGCGCGTGGAATCAGTTTTTCGATCCCCATACAGGCGATGTGCACGGATGGGAGCGAGACACCCAGGTCGGCGTTCCCTTCGTTCGTGCAGACGACGAACCCGCCGGTTTCCGCAATGGCGAAGTTGACTCCCGTGATCCCGATTTCCGCCTGCAGGAACTGTTGTCTCAATCGTTGCCGCGCCGCTTCGGTGAGATACTTCGGATCGGATGCTCCCTTCTCGGTCCCCAGATGCCGATGGAAGGTTTCGCCGACCTCCTCCTTTTTGATGTGAATCGCGGGCATGACGATATGGCTGGGATGTTCCTGCCGCAATTGCACGATCCACTCGCCCAGATCGGTATCCACCACTTCCAGTCCGTGACGTTCGAGAAACGGATTGAGCTGGCATTCCTCGGTAAGCATCGACTTGCTTTTGACGATCCGCCGCGCGTTGTGCCGTTGAATGATCGAAAGCAGAATCTCGTTATGTTCGGCTGCGTCCCGGGCCCAGTGGACATGTATGCCGTTCTTTTCCGCGTTTTCCGCGAATTGCAGCAGCAGTTGATCGAGATGCGTCAGCACATACTGCTTGATTTCGGTGGCGGTTTGCCGCAACTGCTCCCATTCGGGAACGGTGTGCGCCATGCGGTCCCGTTTTTCGCGGACGAACCACAAGGCTCGATCGTGCCAGCGGGCGCGTTCCAGGTCGGCAACAAATCGGGCAGCTTCGTCGGGATGCTTGGCAACCATGGTTTTCGTTATGATTTTCGTGCAGCAGGCAGCCCCCTCCCCCTGCCCCATGGCGAGATCGGATTGGGCGTGGTATGTTCAGCAGAATACGCGTTCGGCGGAGGGGCGCGGCTGGTTCCCCTTCCGGGAATCCTCCCGGCCCCAGGCATGTGCCCTGGCCTGCGAAGCTCCAGCATTTTGATTATAGACAGACCCGCGTGCGGCTCCAAGCAGGATAGCGTTCATGCAAGAAAGTCGGCGACAACCTGGCAGGCGACTGTGCGGACACCCCTATGCCGGAGGCCTCCTGCTCGGGTTGTGCGGCGCGATCCTGGTGCTCGCCACGCTCGATCCGCTGGGAAGTTATCCGCAACTGGGGGCGGGGCCAGGCATCACGCTGGACGAATCGTTCAATGTGCAACAGGGTGTGCTGCTGGTCGAGGCCTTTCGGGCCTATGGCGTGTTTCTGTTTGATCCCATGAATGCCCGGGAGATTTTTGGCGGGGAAGGAGGTATTCCTTATCTGCCGGATCATCCTCCCCTGGGCCGCTGGATCTTGGGAGTAGCCCATCATGCGATGTGGTCACTGCTCGAGCCGGAAAGTCCCGCAGGGCCCGCGGTCACCGCCTGCGCCCGTGCCGGCTCCGCGCTCTTGTTCGGCTTAACGATCTGCCTGATCGGCATGACCGCCGGACGCTGGCAGGGACCACTGGCCGGCTGGTTTGGGGCGGCGGCAGTGCTGCTGATGCCTCGTCTGTTCGGACACGCCCATCTGGCCTCGCTGGAATCCGCGGTCAACCTGACCTACGCACTGGCGGTCTTGTGCCTGGCACACGGATTCACGCGAAACAAGTCTACTGCAGCGCCTGATACGGGGGCCGATGCCGAGGTAACGCTCCCCCTCTCGTGGCGGGCGGGTCTGTTTCCGGGTCTGATGCTGGGACTGGCCCTGCTGACGAAAATCCAGGGCTTCCTGATCCTCCCGTGCGGTCTGGTCTGGGCCATCTGTTACTGGCGGCGCCAGGCCCTCGTGCCGATGTTGACCTGGGGCGTGGTGGGCGGGCTGGTTTTTTTCCTGGGCTGGCCCTGGCTCTGGTTGGACCCGCTGGGACATGCCGGGAAGTTTCTCGGCTCCGCGACGGATCGGGTGTCGTTGCACAATTATTACGTGGGGACGGTTTTTGCCGATGTCGATACCCCCTGGCACTACCCCTGGGTGATGTTCCTGGTGACCGTGCCGATTGGTTTACATGCGTGTGGCATGCTCGGCGCCTGGCGATCGGTCCGGGAATGGCGGCAGCGGCCTGAAGGGATTCTGCCGCTCGCCTGTCTGCTGTTTCCGCTGGTCCTCTTTTCCACCCGCGGACCCGTTTATGATGGGACACGCCTGTTTCTGATGATTTTTCCGCTGTGGGCGCTGTTTATCGGGCGGGGCGCCATTGATATTTACGCCCGCCTGTGCCGGAAGTTCCCCGCGCACCAGGCGCTCGGCTGCCTGTGCCTGCTGTTTCTGCTGCAGGGCTACGGCCTGCTGGCGACACATCCGTGCCAGTTGAGTTATTACAACCTGCTCGTGGGTGGGCCAGCGGGAGCACGCAAACTCGGCTTCGAGGCCACCTATTGGGGCGATAGCCTCACCCGACCGTTTCTGGAAGAATGTCTGCACCACATTCCTCCCGGCAGTGAAGTACAGGTCGCTCCCGTGCTGCATCAATTTCAGTGCGAGGAACTTGTAACGCAATCTCCACTGGTACGCGCCCGGAAGGTTCGCTTCGTACCGTTTGAACGGAAGGCCGAGGACGATCACTCCACTCAGCCCCGCTATTATCTGGTGTTTGCGCGCTACGCCGACCTCCCCGAGCCGTTTCGTTCCGCGCTTGCCGGACCCTCGGCGACAATCGAACCGCTGGCCCTGTTGCGTCGCCAGCACGTTCCCCTGGCCGCCCTGTTCCGGTCCCGACCGACCTTCGCACCCGGCGAAAACTAGCCGCGCCGTTCAGGATGCGGGCCACTCGGGCGAAACTACTCGAAACCACTCTTCCCATCCAAGGTCCACCATAGTGGACTGGATCGCTGCGTATGCGACTCAAGCGAGGCCCGCTTTCTGACGGGCGCGGCTAGTGTTCGCGTATTTCCAGGCATTTCCCCGCAGTCGCCCGGCTTACCCGGTCGTAACGGCACCAGGCTCGCCGGCCCGGTTTCGGTCGACACGGGAAGAAACCTTGCACTGGAGTCGCGAATCCCGGTACAAGACGTGTTGTTGGCGGCGGATGACGGGACCGGTCCTTTCACCACCCCATGCCTGGCCGGTTTCTGTTGCGGCGGAACGTAAGAGAGACCCGCTCGGGGGAAGGCATCAGCAGAGGCGAATCCGCAACCGAAGGCGACTGATCGATAAGAAACCCCTGGCCCGTACCCCTGGCCATTCAAGGATGACTACTGACATGGATGCGATCCGTACGCGAATCGTCTTGGCCTGGCTCTGGAGTGGGCTGCTGTTCCCGTCCGCGGTGGGAGTGCTCCACGCGGAATCGTATTCGCTGCGGGAGCAGGTAAATGATCCGCGCACGTATCGGATTGCCGTGCAGGTTCAGGCGAAGGGAAAGTTGAAGACACCCGTCAAGGAACTGGCGGCAGCCGAATTGCCCCTCGATGTGCTCGCCCGCATGAGTTACCTGGAACGAAGACTTCCCGCGGCGGGGCGCGAGGACCGAGCCTGGCGCTCGCTGCGACACTATGAACAGGCAGGCTCGAAAATCGTCGTCAAGGAACAGACCACGCAACTCCAGCTTTCGCCCCATGTGCGCGAGGTGGTGGTGGAAGGGCAACGGAGTGGCCTGTGGCTGTATGCCCGTGACCTCCCCTTGCAGAGACGCGATGTGGACCTGCTCAATCTGCCGGGCGATCCCCTGACCGTGATGGCGGCGCTCCCCGTGGCCGACGTGGAAGTGGGGGAAAGCTGGTCCATCCCGGAATGGGCCGCCCAGATGTTCGTGGGAGTCGAGGCCGCCACCACAACTCGTCTGACCGGCAAGTTGCTGGCGGTGGAGGAACAGGTGGCCCGGTTGCAATTCATCGGCGAAGTGGCGGGCGCCACGACCGGAGCAGCAACCAAAGTAACGCTGAACGCGACCGCTACCTTCGACCTCAAGCAAAACTACGTCAGCTCACTAAAGTTGATCCAGCAGGAGGAACGGGGAATCAGCACGGTTTCGCCGGGGATGGAAGTTACCGCCACCATTCAGTGGGAACGGCAGCCTTTCGCCGGCAGCAGTCCCCTGACCGATGCCCTGGTGCGAGCAGTCCCTTTCGATCCTCCTCCGATCTCGCGGCTGCTGCTGCTGCAATCGAAGTTCTGGGATGTGAGCCTGATGCATGATCGCAACTGGCATGTCTTTCAGGAAATTCCCGAGGTCGCGGTGCTCCGACTGGTCGATTCGGGCAGCTTGATCAGCCAGTGCAACATCGCGCGGATTCCCAAAATGAAAGCGGGAGAGCATGTCTCGCCCGAGAAATTCGAACGCGATATTAAAACCTCCCTGGGTGAACAACTCACTCAGATCGTCGATACCCAGCAGGTCCCCACCGAGGATGGCCGCTTTATCTATCGCGTGGTCGCCGCCGGTGAAGCCAACGAACTGGCCATGGTCTGGATCTATTATTTATGCGCCCATCCCGATGGACGCCAGATTTCCTTCGTCTTCGCTGTCGAACAGGGAAATCTTGAATCGCTGAACAGCCAGGATCTGGCGATCGTGGAATCCCTCGAGTTCCTTCCCCCGAAATAAGGCCGACCGATCGGTTAGCTCTCTTCGGAGGGACGCGTTCCCCCCTTGCGCGAAAATAACACGCGTTTCCAGTCAAAGGCCCGGAACTGAAAGAGCCCCGCCATTTTCATGAAGGACCACGTGGAACCGAGGCTCACACCCGGGCGCACGCACAGGTAAGCCGGAGAGAACACCGGGCGGAATCGACTCTTGAAGTGATAAAGCCCCCGGGAGTTGAAGATAAACGCCAGACGCTTTTCCCAGAAGCCAAGCGATAATCGTGCCAGGCGGCTGTCGCCCGGCAAAGGCTCCCCGCAGTTAATCGCCGGGACCATGCAGAGCGAAACACTCTCGCTCCCTTCCGCCTTGAATTGATCGATCAGCGCGGCGATCAGAAAGGGAATTACACCCCGCACACTTTGGTTGCGATTGCGGTACAATTCCGTCGCCCAGGCGCGGCCTCCCCGCATCGGCGTGCAGGCCACGAACGCCTGCCAACGTTCGGGATTGTCCGCTTCACTGGCCACGAACAGCCGCCGCCGATAGAAGTGTTCGGGTAAGAGCCGACCCTCCAGCAGCCCGATTTCGTGCTGAAACACCCGTGCCGAGAGATGCTCGCGGTTGATCTCCTCAAGCTGTGAAAAAACGCGAGTCCGCTCGGCGGGCAAAAGCGCGTGCAACGGGATCTCCCGGGCCACCAGACCCTGCCGCGAGACAAAACTGACCTGACGACGGACCCAGGCATGGGGTTTGCCCGACCACGAATGGTTGTCCAGGGGTAAATCTGTGTGCTCGCCGAACTTCGTCGTCTGATAGCCGTACTTGCGAAACAGCGGGAGGTCCGTTTCGGAGATGGAAAAAAACGTAGAAAGAAACCGGTTCGCGTCGCTAAATTCCGTGAACTGACGCAAAACTTCGTCCTGTCGATCCGGCGGGGCAATCACACCACCCACCACATGCAGATACTGCCCGTCCCGATAATAACCAATACAACCCGTGCGCTCCGCATCCCAGAAATGCTCGTAATCCGGCTCCGTAATCAGGTAGGAATCGGGATAACAACCATGTTCGAACGCGCAGGATTCTACCAGGGGTACCTTATGCGGTAAGGCCCCCGAACCATCGTTCGAGGGATTATTGATCTGCGTAGTCATGGAACCGTTTATGATTGAAGGAGCACCAGCGTGCAGCCAGGCCCGGCTTTCTCTTCAGGGACGAGATAACAGGAACTATCTTACGGGATCGCCCGGTGTTGCGAAGGGAAACGGTCCGAGAATTGGCATTATTGCTGAATGAGTCCCGTTTATCGCCACAACACATGCACTTTTTTGCACTGAAGCAGTTCCTCCGCTGCCTCCGTGGTGGCTCCCGTCAACATCAGTGTGGAATCCGCCAATTGAGGCAGGAATCGGGTATTGAGGAGTCCCCCGACGGGCTGACCAGCAAACTCTCGCATCAGAACCAGTGAAACCCCCTGTTCATCGCGCATGGTGCGCAAGGCGGTATTCAGCAGGGCACGCACTTCGCGGGCTGTCAATTCCTGGCAGGCCAGCATGTCGATCACCGCCGAGAGAAGACTCCCCCGCAAGTGCAGCCTCAGTAAGTGATAATTCAGAAATCCGGCTACCTGACCCGCCCGTTCCACCACCAGTGTATGAGCCAGGGAACCGTAGGACAGATACCTGAGCAGCCGTTCCTCGGTCCACAGCATTGCCAGATCGGCCTGCTGGGCCTGACGGTTGATCAACTCCTGGCAGGTGGCTAGATCCTGGCGTTCGTAGGGACGCACGCGCACATCCTGGGCTGGCCGGGCCACCTGGCAGGCGACCGAGGGGAGCAGCTTCAACAGGATCCGCTCCCAGGTTTTGTTGGACCAGTCGGCGACCGCAGCTTGATTCAGCACGCGAGCCCACAATCTCAACGGCTTTAGCATCAAGGTTTGTGTTTTCGCAGCGGACCGGCACCAGAAACGGGGCCCCAGGGAAATCCGCGCCCCCTGAAAGGCATAGCCGAGCCGGGCGTAATACCCGTGCTGTTGCTGGCATTCGCGCATCGCCGACGACATCAGCGATGCGACGCCGTGACGCCGATATTCCGGGGCCACCGTCAACCAGCTGCCCAGGCAGCCGGGATGCTCCTGCCCTCGCACCCACAGGGGAAAGGGCATGTACAACAGCGTGCCGACCAGTTTGTCCCCATCCCAGGCCGAGATTAAACTGTCTCGATTCGCAGATAACGGGCCGGTCATCTGCCAGTCGAAGTACTCTGCCGTCCAGTCGGGAACAGCCATTTTCCCCTGGTAGGAGGCGAGCCAGTTTTCCACGACGAAACGGCTCAGGTCCTGAGCCGTTCCCTCGTAGGGGCGTATTTCCAAAGGCACGTCGGCTCCAGACTATCTTCAGAAGAGCGTGGAGGCATCCCTGTTGCAACCACTACGGTTTCCGTTACTCGCGATACAATTCCCGCGAAAAATCCCCGGGCTCGCTGCCGGTTCGCGTGCGCAGGTTCTGTTGTCGACCGCGATGCGGATACAGCGGCATATACATGCCACCGGTCGCTTGCAATTCCTGAAACAGTTGCTGCTTGAGACCCGCGATAACCGGTTCCATTCGAGAGTCATGGATCAGGTTGTTTTGTTCCAGGGGATCGGCACGCATGTCGTACAATTCGTCGATATCCCAGATCCCCTGATACGTAATGAATTTGTACTGATCGGTACGAATTGCGAACATGGTCGGGGTTTGGGGGAAGTTGCGTTCCCAGTAGTATTCATACAGCAACGCTTCGCGCCACTCGCTCTCCTTCCCCTGCATTAGTTGATAAAAACTGCGCCCATCCATCCCCGCTGGAGCCTGCAGACCGGCCGCTTCCAGCACTGTCGGGGCAATGTCGATATTCGCCACTACCTTGTCGATCACCTGCTTCCCCGCGAACAACGACGGACAGCGCGCCAGGAAGGGAACCCGCATCGAGGCTTCGTACGCAGTCCGCTTGTCGATCAGCCCATGTTCCCCGAAGCAAAACCCATTATCGCCCATGTAAATGATGAGTGTCTCGTCGAGCACTCCCTGATCCGCCAAGATCTGCATGACACGCCCCAGGCTTTCATCCACCGCCAACAGGGTTTCACAATAGCGGCGGTAATACTCGGCGACATCCAGCGTGCTGTGATACGGAAAATCCACACCATGCCAGCTGTTGCGCTGATCCTTCACCCAGCGGGGTTTGCCCCGGTAATTTTCCTCGGTATCGGCTTGCGTGACGGGTGGCTTCACTTCCGCATCGCGATACACTCCCCGATGCCGCTCCGCCGGGAGGAACTCGGCATGCACGGCCTTGTGCGACAAATAGGCAAAAAACGGCTTATCCCGGTCCCGCGCGTTCAACCAGTCGATGCAATAATCGGTTATCTCGTCCGTAATGTAACCCTTGCGAGGAACGCGCTGGCCATCGACATTCAGTCCACTCGGGTGGGGGGGATAGTGCCCCTGTCCGCGAAAACTCACCCAGCGATCAAAGCCCGGGCGGGGCGCGTCGCTGTCGCCTCCCATGTGCCACTTGCCGAAAAACCCTGTCTGATACCCGGCCTGTTGCAGGTATTGAGGGAAGAAAATTGTCCCCTCGGGCGTCGGGTTGTTGTTGTCGATGACCCGATGATTGTGCGCGTACCTGCCCGTCAAAATCGATGCGCGACTGGGTGAACAGAGCGACGTGGTCACATATCCGGCCGAAAAATGGATCCCCTCCGCCGCCAGCCGGTTCATGTGGGGCGTCTTCAAAAACGGATGTCCCAGAAACTCCAGCGCGTCGTAGCGATGATCATCCGTCAGCACGAACAACACGCTGCGAGGCTTGACTCCCGCGATCCGCGGCAGTTCCAGTCCGGAAGAAGACGACTCCCCGGCCAAACTGGTCCCCACCAGGCCGACCTGCAGCATCCCCAGGCACAGCAACAGGCGATTCAACATTCCGGAAGTCCTTCCTCTCTGCACGCAGAAACTGCCACGCGATTCCCCAGTGAATGCAACACGATGGGAGGCTGGAGCCCCTTGAGAACAGGCCGTTCTCGCGGGGCTCCCCTTGCCGTTTACCGGTCCGCCGTTTTGGTTTTGTCGCTGCTCAGTTCACGCACGTAAATGTTGCGCCAGCGAATCTCGCCCCCGTGTGTCTGCAGCATGATGGGACCGCGGGCAGGCAAGGGCTGGCTGCGATCCCAATAGTTTTCCATTACCGCGCCATCCACCACGAGCTTATCGTTCAGCCAGACCCAGGTTTTGTCGCCAATCTGCTTGATGCGGAAGGAATTCCATTCGCCAAAAGGCTTGTCCGCATGCACCAGCGGCAGTTGACCTGGTGCCCCGGCCGAGTTGTTGAACAACCCCCCCGAACCCTTATCCGCGTGCCGATCCCACTTACCACCTGCCTCCGTGGTATCCCAGATCTGCACCTGGGGAGTCCCCCGCAGATAAATGCCACTGTCGGCCTTGGCCACCGTCTTGTATTCAAGCAAAAATTCGATATCCCCGAACTCTTCGTCCGTGGTCGCATAGGGGCCCGTTCCATCGTTGACCAATTCGCCATTCTCCACAAACCAATGGCTGGCAAAACTGTCACGCATTTCCTTCAGCTTCGCTTCCTTCTTTTCCCCCTCCAGCTTGCCGACCGAATGAGGATTCAAGCCATACCAGCCGGTCAGGTCACGCCCGTTGAACAAGGCCCGGAAACCCTCCGGAGGCTTCGGCTCGGCCGCCCGGGACGTCTCCTGGTTTCCCAGCGACAGCAGGCAGAAGGATAGACTCAACAGCAGTAGACCGCGCGTACTTAAGTTGATCGACATGGAACTTCCTCCAGCATTTCACAGGCAGGGTGACGGGGAGAGTTGGATACCATTTCCAGTGAACCACGCCAGGCACGGCAAGTCCACTCACGTTTCAATCCTACGGAAAAGAATTCCGAATTCAAAGCCAGACGCAAAAGTTTCAACCTCCCCACGCCTTGTGCCCGTGGCTGCATCGTACTCAACAAAGGGGTGGCTGGGGTCGGATTGTCGACATTGTGCATTGATGTCAACGAGGGACGATATCGACAATCCGTCCCCAGCGGCGTGCCCCCCGACCGCTTCACTGGCCGCGCCCGTCAGGGCGTGTTGGTTTACGCATTCATGGGGGCCACGGCAGTGCCAGCCGTGCCGGATCTGCTTGGAGCCTTGAGGCTCGCAGCGCGGTGGCACGCAAGTGCAGGCAGCCCTGGCAGGCAATGAAACGCGCAATCCCGAAGGGTCACGCGGCCGGAAGGGGTTGGTCGTCCCGTGGCGGCAGTTGTTGCACCTCGCGGACCCAGATATTGCGAAACCGGACGGGGTTCCCGTGGTTTTGCAGGTGGAGTGGTCCCGTTGCATCATGTTTTTCGTAGGCGGGTGGCCTATGCCAGAAGGTTCCCCCCTGCAATTCGGCATGGTTCTGAATGAGCAGGCCGTTGTGAAAGACGGTGAGATAGGCGGGGGATTTGAGCGACCCATCGTCGTGGAACCGGGGGGCGGTGAAGACGATATCGTAGGTTTGCCATTCTCCCGGTTTTTTGCAGGCATTGGCGAGGGGGGGAAACTGCTTGTAGATGGAACCACATTGACCATCGAAATAGGTGGTGTTTTCGTAGGAATCGAGAATCTGCACTTCGTAGCGGTTCATGAAATAGACGCCGCTGTTTCCGCGTCCCTGTCCGGTTCCCTGGACTTCCTCGGGGGCGGCCCATTCGAGATGCAGCTGGCAGTCGCCGAACTGTTGTCGCGTGGTGATGCCTGCCTTGCCTCCGGCGGTTGCCACGCCATCCGCGATGGTCCAGCCGTCTCCTCCTTCCCAGGCGGCGAGGTTATCGCCGGCGAACAGGATAATGGCGTCGGAGGGGGGGAGGGGAGGGGTTTCTCCGGGGGTGACAACGACCGGTTCCGACCAGGGGATGCCACTTTTCCATTCCTGCAGGACGGCCGCCCCGGTCAGGCAGATTAAACCGCACAGCGTCAACAAGGTTCCAAGAGTTCGCGGGGTGTAGGTCATAGCGGGAGGCTTTCCGTCCATAATGAAGGTGTCCAGAGGACCGCGGCGGCCGATTGGGCAGAGGAACCGCGGGAGAGTATCACTTAAACAATCAGGGGGAGGCTTCAGGGCTTGGGTGTGCCGGCGTCTTCCCGTTTGAGGGGGGACGTTTTGGGGGCATCTTGTTCCGATTTATCCGCCATGGTTTCGAGGGCCTTGGCGAAGCGTTTGTGTTCACGGAGCATTTTGAGATCGGGATCGGATCGTGTCCAGTCGGCATCCTTGTAGCCGAGTTCAATGCTGCGTTCCAGTTCATCGAGAGCGGCCTCAACGAGTTTGATGATTTTTTGCTTGCTGGTATCGGCGGTGGGATTCTGTTGTTGCAGGAATTCGGCGGCCCGGGCATAGGTGCAGGCGGAATTGTAGGCAAAGATGGCATTGTCGGCATGATCGGCGCGGCCTTCCTGGAGCATCGCCATGGCGGCATCGAGATCCCCCCTGATGGCCAGGGACAAGGCCACGCCGGTAATGGCCGTCATGAAGCGTGGGTTCAACTCCAGCGCCTTGCGATAGTCGGCTTCCGCGGGATCGAACTTTTCCAGCATGGAGTAGGCATGCCCGCGGGCAGAGAACCAGTTGGGGTTGCGCGGATCCTGTTCGATGGCGCGCGTCAGATCGGGCAGGGCCTCCTGGAAGCGTCCCAGGGCGGTCAGGGTTTGTCCTCGGGCTCCCTGGGCATTGGGCCAGTGGGGATCGAGTTCCAGCAGTCTGGAGTAGTCGGCCAGTGCTTCTTCGTGCTTGAGCAGGGCGGCATAAGCCTCGGCTCGTCCCTGCAGGGCGTGGGGAAAGGTGGGATCGGCTGCGATCGCCAGCGTGAACTGTTCGATGGCAAGGGCCTTGTTGTCGGAGCGCGCGGTTTGCGCGGCCTGCTGGTGAATGTGGTTGGCGGGGGAGCGATAATAGAGCGATTCCAAGGCGGTGCGCGCCCGCTGCTGTTGTATCTGGCTGCCGTTGTCTCGCAGTTCGATCAGGAAGCGGCGGGATTCTGGCGTGGAGAGATTTCCCAGGGCTTGTGTCAGGCTGGTAATCTTGGATTCGTCGGCCGGGTGTCGTCCCAGGGCTTCGATCAGCACATCCACGGCATCGACACTGGCGAATTCCTGCAGCAACTGCGCGGTCGTCGAGACCACTTGCAAATTGTCCGACTTCAAGGCCTCGCGCGAGAACTCCAGAAATCGCGCCGGATCGATTTGTGCGATGGTCCTCAAGACAGCTGTTTGTTCCTGGGGGTTGAGCTTGGGGTAAATGGAGATCAGGTCCTTTAGCACCCGTTCATCGCCGATGACGTTCAAGGCCTGGATAATGTTCAGTCTCAGGGGAGTTTCGGTTTGCAGGAGATTCAGCAGGATGGGGAGTGACTGCTGCACCTTGAAGCGGGTCACCACGTTCAAGGCCTGGGTGTCGGGAGCGGTTTTCAGCCGCTGCAGCGCGTGCGTGATGACCTGCTCGCGACTGTGGGGATCGTCGCGTTGAGAAAGTAATTCCAGTCCCAGTTCGCGCAAGGGGGCGGGTTGATCCTCGTCGAGCAGAGTCTCCAGCAACCGGTTGAGTTGCGGGTGTCCGATGACATTCAAGGCCCGGATGGCCTCCACGCGGAGGGAAACGTCCTGCGTCAGGGCGTATTCATACAGGGTTTCCGCCCACAGTCTCCGGGGAAACCGCGCGAGCGTGCGAATGACCCGTTGCTGCAGTTCGGGGGGGCTGTCGAGCAGTTGCATCAGTTCGTGCTGGTGACTCGGAAAACGCGAAGCGCCCAGGCTGGTGAGGGCGAGGCTGCTCGTCGATTCCTCGGGGGACCGGGCCAGTTCCACGAGCGAGGCGACGGCCCGGGGGTCGTTGAATTCGCTCAGGGCGAAGATGGCGGACTGCTGGATATCGGACGCATGGGGAGTGGCCTCGTCCGGCATGCTCCGTGCCAATTGAATCACTTCGGGCAGAACGCTGGCGGGCAGACGAATTGCCCCGTAACGGAGTGCCGCGCAGCGAGAAAGGGGATGCCCGCCGCGAAGCTCCTCCAGCAACATCTTCATGGGGATGACTTCGTACGCGGAACCGCCCGCCGCCAGGACCGCTTCGGCCAGGGTTTGATGCACGCGGAGCGGTCCTTGCGGGGAACGCTGGGGGGGATCTCCCTGGACTGCCACCAGATGCAATTCGCGGATCATCGAAGGCAAGGCGGGGAACTCGCCCATCTGCAGATTCTGGTTGTCCACTCCCGCCCGGCGGGCGATTTCGAAGAACCACTGCATCAGATGGGGCTCGACGGGCTTGGCTTGCTCGTCAAACTGAATCACGACGCGGGCCACGTTATCGGTCGCCAGGGCTACCACGTCGTCAAAGATCGTTCCCAGGTTGATGGTGTTCAATTCGCCGTGGATCGTGCCGATCGCAATGATGCCGGCGGGTCCAATCCGTTCCCGCTGCCAGCCCAGCAGGGCTTCATGCTGCAATCTCAGGTCCAGTTCAATCGATTTCTCTCCGAGCGGCCAGTGCAGGGAGAGCGACGGAATATCGCTCCCGGCGTCGAGTCCATTGAAGACCACCCAACTGCTGGCGACACCTCCCGGCGGGACGGTAAGGGTTTCCGCGGGTTTCAATTCCGACAGACTGTAGCGCTGGCCATTGAGTTGCAGAGAAGCGTAGCGGATTTGATCCTGGTGTTCGCCAACCGCGAATTGCTGTCCATTGGTGCGGAGGCGGACCTCCTTCACGGGAAACGAAACCTCGCGTGGGCTTTGATTCAAAATCACCAGGCGTCCCGAGAGAAACCGCTGCTGCTGTCGCCCTGTGTTGAATTGCGCCAGGTAGGGCGATTCCAGCAGACAGGCGATGCCATCTTCGTCGAAATTCAGCGCGGGCGGGAGCGGCAGGTTACGCTGTTGAAACAGCTGCTGGATCTGCTTCAGGCGCGCCTGCGGGGGGGCGATGAGCCCAGGATCGGTGGTTCCCTCGGCGGGAGGGTAGAGGCTATCGAGCTTTTGATCGGCCCGGATTGCGGTTGGAGCAAACCACGGAGCGATCAGCAGGAGGGCAAACAAGAGAACGATGCGCATCGTTTTCACCAGAAAAAAGGCAGGGATGGCGACACGGCAGCCCATGGTCCAGACGGAATGTTCAATGGTCGAGAAACCACAATCCCGCCCAGATCTTGGCGTCCAGCAGTTTCCCTGATTGTATGCGTTCCGTCAGCCAGGATGGAGCATGTTGCCGGGGAATTTCATGAATTTGAATATTTTCCCCGGCCACCCCACCCCCCGTTCCGGCGCGGCGGCAATTTCGGGCTTCGTAAAACACAGTGGTTTCGTTGGTCAGTCCAGCCGAGGAAACGTATTCGCCGCGAAATTTCCAGTCCGAGGAAAGAAAGCCCGTTTCCTCCAGCAATTCGCGCTGGATGGCGTGCAGATCCGGTTCGGCTTCACGGCCGGCTTCGTCCCCGACGAGACCGGCGGGCAATTCCAGCACGCGCTGGCGGACCGGGGGACGATATTGCTCGACGAGCAGCACATGGTCGGTCTCGGTGACGGCGATCGCGCAGACGACGGCGCGCGACTGACAGCGCCGCGTGTATTCCCAGTGGCCATCCCTTACGAGTTCGAGAAAACGCCCGCGATACAAACTTTCCATGGGTTCTCACTCCGCGTGTCCTGTCCGGTTTTGATCGGCGGGCCTGCATCCCAGAGGCTCCACTGTCCTTGTGCAGTGTATCGAGGCGGGCCAGGGCTGTCGTCTCAAGGGGACGACGCCTGCTTTCAACACGGCAGGAGAGAGCAGGGGGGGGAAATGGTTACTGCCTTCGGAAGCCCCCGCGGTTTGATGTTTTCTGATTTTTGCGCACCGTGCCCGGGTGGGATAGAAGGACAAGCGAAACGGGTTATTGAGACAGGGTAAAGCAAATACATACGGGGAGATGACGCAGAATGCTTTCCTACTGGAGCGACAAGCTGGCCTGCCTGCGAATTCAGGCAAAATACGAACGCCTGTTGCGAGAACGCATGATGGAATTGCTGGAGCGGCAGCAGACACAACCGGTGGCGGAGGAAGCCGCGGACTGGCGTCTACTGGGACAACATGCGCCGCGCCAGACTCCCGCCGAGCGAGCCGAGCAGCGACGGCAGGCGCGGCGGATGGTGCTCGAGAATCCGCATGCCCGCAACATACTGCGCCTGCTCGAAGCATATGTGGTGGGAGAAGGGTTGCAGTTGACGTTTGCCTCGTGCCCTGCGAGCGTCCAGGAGTCAGGCTGTGATGCCGGGGAAATGGTCTCCTGCTTGTGGCAAGAGTTTCTCGACGCGAACCGGGGTCATTTCTCTTACGTGGAATATGCCCGGCGTGTCTGGCGCGATGGGGAATGTTTTTTGCGGATATTTCCGCAGTCCGAGTGGCCCCCGCGGGTCCGGTTCATCGATCCCGAATGGATCGATTCCCCGTCCGGCAGTCCCGAGAGTGGGGGGATTGAAACGGAACCGGGAGACATCGAAAGCCCGCGTGCCTATTTGAAGGTGAGTCCCGTCAATGGGGAGTTGCAGGAACGGATACCGGCGGAAGAAATCCTGCATACCAAGTACGGGACCGATTCGAACGAAAAGCGGGGCCGGAGTTTTTTTGCTTCGATTCTGGAACCGCTGGAGCGATTCCTGCAATGGCAGGAAACCGAGTTGCAGGCCCGCAAACTGCAGGCTTCGATAGTGCTCTGGCGTCGCGTGCAGGGGGGGCCTGCCCAGGCACGGGCGGTTGCGGAGGGGGCTCAGGGAGGAAGCGATGGGCGTCTGACGGACCCGCGACACGAACGCATTCGTCCGGGGACAATCTTGACGACCTCGGCCGGGACCGAGATCAAGTACCTGCAACCGGACACGAATTTCGGAGACGCGGTCCCTTTGGGCCGGATGATTCTACTGGGCATCGCCGCCGGGGCGGGGATTCCGGAATTCATGCTGACATCGGACGCAGCCAACGGGAACTATGCCTCGACGATGGTGGCGGAAGGCCCGGCGGTGAAGCTGTTCCAGAGCGAACAGCGGTTCTTCACGCGTGCCTTCACCGCTTTATGGCGCGAGGTGATGTCCGAGGCGGAGCGCCTGGGACTGATCGGTTCGGAACAACTCGCCCAGGTGGAATCGCGCTGGTCGTATCCGGAACTGATCAGTCGGGATCGTCCCCGAGAGCGGCAGGCGGACGTGGAACTGATTCGTGCAGGGGTGCTGAGCCGGGCGGAAGTGCAACGGCGCGAGCAATTGGACCCGCGCACGATGCGTACGGAGATCGCGAGCGAGCGGGAACAAACCGCACCGGAACGGGAGCGGACGTTGGAGACGGGACAACTCGAGCCAGCTAGGGGGGAGATGTAATGGGAACGGTGGAACGGTTGAACGAACGGATTGGTGACTGGCGCGAGGATTCGCGCGTGGATCGGGCGCGCCGGCAAGTGCGGAACGTGGCATTGACGGGTCGCCATTCGCGGAATGGCTATACCTATACCGAGTCGGCGCTTCGGGAGGCGGTCGGATTGTACGAGGGGCGTCCGGTGTTCCTGGATCATGCAGCGAACATCTCCCGCCCGCTGGAGCGGAGTGCCCGCGACCTGGTCGGTTCCATCGCGAATGTGCGTTACGAAGCCGGCCGGATCCGGGGAGACATCGACGTGCTCGATACGGAATCGGGTCGGACCTTTCTGGCTCTGGCCGAGGGGAACTCGGTTTCCGTGGGGATGAGCCATGTCGTGCTGGCGGCGCGGAGCGCGGACAAGCAGATAGTCGAGCGGATCGACGAGGTGATCAGCGTGGACGCGGTTGTGTTCCCGGCGACCACATTGACGCTACAGGAACAACGGGAAGCCGCCCTGCCTGCGGAACAGGTGCCCGGCAGCTGGGAAGCCGAGCTGAGCCGACTCGATGCGTTGCTGGCGGAACGGCCGGGTTCTCCCCGGCGCGTGGCGACCCGGGAGGGGAGCATCCTGATCGTGACCCGTCCCGGGGAGGGAGTAACCGGAGAAACGTGGGAATGTCTGGCCTGGGAACGGGACGCCTCGCTGGGGCCACGATTGACGGGCGAGTCGGAACGGCTGGAGTCGGACGCGGGCGCCCTGGTGGACTGGAGCGGACCCGCTGGAGGTGGGCAGCGGGAACGGGCGGATGGAGCGGTACTGGAGTCCCTGCAGCGGCGTTATCGGCGACTGCTGCAGCGCTATGGCGCGGTGTGCCGTCTGCGGGAAAACCGCGAACGGGGCGAACGTCTGTTGAGGGAATCACGCTTGCCCCCGGAGGCGGTGACACCGGAGTTTCGTCAACTGGTGCAGTCGCTGGAGGAGCGTAGTCAACGCGAGTTGATATCCGAGCGTTCTCGGTGGTGGCTGGGTCGGGACAGGCGGCTGCCGGAAAGCCGAGGGCGCGCGGAGGAGCAGTCGGGAGTGGAGGACGCGCGGTTCATTCGCGCGATCAAGCGTTGATTTCCGGGAGGAGACCGGCGTTGAGGGAAGGGGGCGTGGCGGACGAGGTGTCTGCCCGGACATGAGTGATCCAAGAGAAGGAACAGGCAGATGTCGAATCGACTTCGGTTTCGTAGCGGTCAGGTGCAGTTGCAGAAGGTGCGGGTGGACGGGGCGACGGTGATCGGGGCGGGGGATTTGGTGTTTCTGGATGGGGACAACGCGAAGCCCGCGTCGGACTTTCCGTGGGATACCGACCTGGCGACGACGCAGGAGGGATTCGCGGGAGTGTTTCTGGGGGTGGCGCATCAGGCATCGCCGGCGGGTGAACAGGAGCCGATTTCGGTCGATGTGAGCCCGCTCTCGGTGTACGAGTTCGATGTGGCGGGAGCGGTTTACGAAGTGGGTGATGTCCTGGGCGTGGACAGCGTTTCGACAGCATTGACGAGCCAGCAACTGGAAAAGGTATCGGAGCATGGGCGAGCGATCGCGCGGGCGGTGGAATACACGCCCGCGTCGAGCACGCGGTTGCGGGTCTCGTTTGCCTCTGCGTTTCACGTGGGCTCGGCGAATGTGAATGCCAGCTTGGGGTGAGGAATCGCGGAAGTGGCGGGTGTGGGGCAGGGTGATCAAGGCGACAATTGAGATTCAGGAAAGGTGCGAACATGCAGGGGCAAAATGTACGGGAGCTGGTGGAATCGCTGGGCCCGGAAAAGTTTTATATGAAGGCGTGCGAACTACTGAACGAGAAAAAGTTGAGCGCGGACGACTTCAGTTATTACGAACTGGCGGAGGCCTGCGGGGTGCTGCCCCGCTTACGGAGCGTGCGGGAATCGATGACGGGGGAGCGGCCCGCGTTGGCGTTGCTGCGAGAGTCGAACCCGGGGGTGACGACGCACCTGTTTCAGGTGATGACAGGGGAACTGATCGGCCGCAAGGTGATCGAGGGCTACGAAAACACGGACGGTTTCATTGGAGATCGCCTGGTGACGGTGATTCCCTCGTCGCTGCGAAATCAGAAGTTGGCTGGTTTCCGGGCCTTGGCGGGACCGACGGAAGTGGCGGAAGGGCATCCCTACGAGGAATCGACGTTCGAGGAGAAATACGTCACCACCTCGGAGGCCAAGCAAGGCCGGATTCTGTCGATCCAGGAGGAATTGATCGCCTTCGATCAGACGAGAAGTGATTCTCCAACTCCCCGATATTTACGGAGATTTCAACTCGATCAAGCTCATAGATCCCTTCACGAGTCCTTTTCTCACGCTTTCTCCAAAAGACATCCAGTCGCAGTCCAATCTCGTTGAATGCACCACGCAATGCCAACGCTTCTAATGGCTGCGTTTCCACAACTCCTAAGTTCGTTCCATACCAAGTCCTGTGTTCAGAAACCTTGATGGTTTCAAGCAAGGGCACACTGTAAAGACGGAGGAGCGACCTGTGCTTGGATGCCCAACGGTCAACCAGAGCCGGAACCTCTTCCGGCTTCAACAGACAAGCAAGTTCGCCTTCCAACCGCTCCTTCTCGGAATGAAGACTCGCAAGCTGCCTTTGGATGCTCTGAGCCACCTTATCAGAATCGACCATGCACATGCGTGCGGAGCCTCGTTCGATCTGCAATTCGACTTTCTGGATCTCTCGCTGAATACATTCGCTCCGAATTGGCTCTTCTTCTCGGACTGCCTTACCGAATTCCGAAATACGATCACCACTCAACATCTCACCCAGCTTCAGCAGTGCCTTGTCAATGACCTCTCCCTCGTCGATCTTTGCACCAATACAGTTCCCCGGCGTGTTGAGATACGTGCCGCAGTGGTATCTGGTTACCGGACCAGCTTTTTTCACTTTCTTCATTGCCAAGAGACGGCTACCGCAATGACCACAGTGCAGAATTCCCGACAGTGCGTGCCCGCCGTCTGTTGCCCTTGGTTTCCGACCTGATTTCTTGTTTGAGTTGAGCTTTCGATTGACTCGTAGGAAGAGAGCGGGATCAACTACGGCGTCCCAAAGTCCATCCAAGCGAATTTCTTCTGAAGGATCGCCAGTGGAGGTCTTCGCCAGCCTTCCTCTAGGACCGACGTTCTTTTTCGCACCCTCGTTTGTGATCCGATAGAAAGATTCCTTTGTGCGTTTCTTTCCAAGAACAAAATTTCCGATATAGGCTTCGTCCGTAAGTAGGCGTCGGACGGTAGTGTCACGCCACTGACTACCATTTGGTGATGACACTCCCCTTTCATTCAAGTCCTTCGCAAGCCAGTGGCAAGATACATCTTTGGAGTCGAAAGTGGTAAAAAGCCACTTTAGCACGGCAAGCTCGTCAGGGTTTCCTTTGACATAAATGACATTCCATTCCTTTGGAGTTCGGAAACTCTCCCCACGGGCAATGTTGTGTTTTTTCCCTTTGGAATCAGTAATGAGACGAGCCATCCCGTATGGGGGTTGCCCGCCGTGCAGCCTCTTCCGTTCGAGTATGGCCTCAGTTTTCCCTCGAATGGCTTCTCGGCTGATTTGAATTAGGTCTCGGTGCCCTTTCATTGAATGGAAGGCGTCTAGCAACTGACCTTCTTCAGTCGCCCAATCGAAAACTCCATCTGTCACAGTGTCGAGAATTACACCGCAGTCTCGAAGCCGAAGTTTGTATTCAGCACCTTCGAGCGAATCCAAACGATCAAGACGAGCCTTGCTCCAAGAAAGGATGGCGACGAAATCCCCTTTGTTCTCCGCATCTTCGATTAGGCGAAGAAATTGAACACGTTTCTCGGTTTCTTTTCCGCCCGATTTGCCGGAGTCTTCATACCACCGGATTATGTGGTAATTGCGATTTCGGGCGTGTTTCTTTATTTCGGCTCGCTGCTGTTCAGGGGATTTGTCCTGCTTCTTTGATGACATCCGAACGTAAGCAACTGCCGGAGACGAATTAGACTGTTTCTTCATGTGTTGCCTCCCGACCAACGAGAGTTGTGATACTAACTACAGGTGAAGAAGTCTACTTCAAGGAAGGGGATCGAGCAAGCTGAGTTCTCTTAGAAGTGCTCATTCCTCATCCATATGCTCGACCCTTCCGACGACCGCTCCGGCATCCATCAGCACTGAGTCCCGGTCGAGGCGAGGTTCCGAGACCACCAGCAAGGTTGATTCGTTGCCGACCAATTCGGACGGTGAATCAAACTGATCTGAGTCGTACCGCTCGCCCTCCGAAATCCGCACTGACCGGATCTGTCCCCGGAAGAAGCTGATCAGGTTGTTTTCGCCGACATTGCCAATGACGAATCGAGTTTCGCCTCCCGGCTTCGAGCCGGGGGCCATCGCCACGAGTTTGCCGTTCAGGTAGAGCCGTGTCTCGAACTCAGTGAAGACCGCAGCCATGTGCGACCATCGGTTTGGTGGAACAGCAGTGGTCGAATTCACCATCCCTTCAATGTGCTCGACCGAAAGCATTGAGCCGCAGATGGCGATGCCAAGGCCGTATTCGCCGGGGATGTCTGAACCGATGATGAACTGGCAGTTCTCATCTCGATAGCCCTCTGGCTTGATCCACGCTTCGAGTGTCACGGGTAGCGTCCGTTGCACGCTTGTGACGATTCGTGTGTGTCCATCGAAATGGAGAACACCATCTCGAATCAAACCTTCGTTGGATCGCATGGACGAAAGGATCAATCCCGCAACGAGAGCAAAAACTGCAATGAGTCCGAAGAGCACCCACAACCATCTTCGGCGACGTAGCTTGGTCGGTTCGAGCCACGCTCGCAGGTCATTCGTCAGTTCCAAGGCGTTTTGATGGCGATCACCGGGATGCTTCGCCATAGCTTTCGCACAAATGGCATCAAGCTCTTCAGGAAGCGACGGATCAACGTCCCTGAGTCGTTTTGGTTGTCGGAAAAGAATTTGCTCTCGCAACTCCTGCTTGTCTTTTGCCGGAAATGGTGACTGACCAGCCAGAAGCTCGAACAGCACGACGCCAAGTGCGTGAACATCACATCGACCATCGAGTAGCTGAACTTCGTTCGAAACCTGCTCCGGTGACATGTAGGCGAGTGTCCCTGATGACAACGCCCTCCCTTTCTCCAACTCGTCGAGCGTGCAGGCAATTCCAAAATCGGCAATGAGTGGTTTGCCATTGGAGTCGATCAGGATGTTCTCCGGCTTGATGTCTCGGTGGAAGCAACCCTTTTCGTGTGCGTAGTGGAGCGATTCAGCGACCGTGGCGACGATCACGACCGACTCGTGTGTCGATAGCTTTTTCTTTCGAGCTAAATCCGAGAGGCTCTGACCCTCGACCAGTTCAAACACGAGAAACATCCGCCCGTCGTGCTCACCGCAGTCATGAACGCCGACGATTCCTGAATGCTTCAGGCGAGCAACTCGACGGGCCTCGTCCAAGAGCAGGTCACACGAGGTTCGTTGATGCCCAATCTTGACCGCAACGGGCCGTTGTAGCTTCAAATCGTGTCCTCGATACACTTGTCCGTATCCGCCTGATCCCAACAGTGAATCAAGCCGATACCTGTCGGCCAAGACGGTGCCGGAAATGTCCTTGATGGATTTGTCCCGTTCGTCCGTCAGAGGACGGGCCGGATCACGCTTTGTCCATGCAGTCGTCTTCAGGCTCTCGATCTTCGAGCGAACGGTCTGCGTTAGATGCGGATGGTCGGTGCAAAGCTCATCGGCGGGAATGTCCTGACCTTGATCAAAGGCTTCCTCCCAACGCACGAGCAGATCGGCGATCAGATCTTTGTCGTCATCAGTCAAGATAGTCCTCCTGCGAGTTGTTCTTTCAGGAGGAGACGGGCCGAAACCCAACGACGCTTCAGCGTGGCGAGGGAAATGCCAAGCACACGGGCAGCTTCGGACTGATTGAGGCCGTCGTACCAAAGCAGGCTGACGACTTCCTTTTCCGCTTCGGGCAGTGCCTCGACCGCTTCATGGAACTCCGTCCATGCGGCGAGCGATTCCGGCTCAAAGGGATCTTCGCATCGTTCCGATGCATTGCCGCCATCGCTGTCGTGCTTGGTACCGATCCCTTGCGGGCCGTATTGACTTCGAGCGAGATCGATCAGTTCACGCCGAATCTGAGTCGCCGCCAGTCCGTAAAACTTCCGTACTGATTCCGGTTGCACGGACGCTAAGGCTCGATGGAGTCGCAATAGACTCGCTTGCAACACATCGTCCGTGTCGGACCACCGCTGCACATGTCCGTAGCTCTTCAGCATTCGTCTTGCCATTGTCCGAAGTCGTTGGCAGCAAAGCTCCACGATGGTGCGTCGAGATTCGGGGCACCCCTCGCTAAGCCGCCGCAATTCGTTCTGTAAGTCCGTGGTGTGTCCCAAACCGCTCTCCGCTGCACGATCCCTTTGTGGGCGAACAACGGGGTCCGGTTTGGTCCGCCTCCATCAAGAAGGGCGAGTGCCGGGAGGCGAGTAGCTCACGCCGAAAGCGAATTGCGAGATTTCCGTGAAGGCTGAGCCACCAGAGGCTCGGCACTCGCTCAACCCGATAGAGCAAGGAGTTTTCACCCGATCAGGATGCAGCCACGTGACCAAATCGTCTCAAGAACTGTTTCAGGAGATCGCCACCAGTGATGGCGGACGGCTGACAGAAGAGTCCGCACTGAAGCTGGAAGGGCTTCTCGGTAGCCTTACGCAGGGTGAGCGAACCGAATGGTCGCCCGCTGCACATTTTCTGCTGGGGTGTTTGTACAGCGATGTTTTCTGGCAGGACGGTTTCCCGACCAAAGAGTCGTGCTGTGTCCACGCTGAAGCAAACGCACAGTCGGTTATCGCTCACTTGAAGGCGTTCCTCGATTCAGCGGTGCAACCATGCCCTGTACTGACCGTTGGGGAAGTTGAAGTGAGTATCCCTGATATTGACGACAGGGTATGGGCGTTGTTTGGAGTCGCAGAACTTGATGTGGCCGTTCTGCCTCAATGCGACATTGCCATAATCGACCTGACCGGTATTGCACGAGACAAGATCTCATTGGCTCTCTACCTAGTCGGCGACACCAAGCTTGCCGCCGACATGCTTGAAGCCGGACTGCTCTCAGCAAGAACCCATTGGTCATGCTCACTTGACCTGACACGTTTGCACGGCTGGATTGGCTGGCTCTATTTCGATGCTGGGCAGTTCGTGAAAGCTGCTGCATACCTTCAGCGTTGCTGGGATGGTGTTCAAGACGGAAGCGATCACCCAAAGCCACTGACGGCAACCGGACAATTGATGTCACTCCTCGATTGGCATAAGTGGTTTGGACTCAGCGATAAAGTGTTGCGTCTGAATCATGCCATCATGGAGATCAGTCACGGTGAAGACCTCATTCCCACTGGCACACCCGATTGCGGTTGTGATGCCCTTCTGTTTCGGCTGGCGGTCTCCCATGCAGCGGCAGGTAAGCACACAAAGGCAATGGAAGCGGTCAATGTCTGCGTCCAATTCAGCGAGCCATTTGATGAGCAAGAAGCCGTTCAGGGAGGCTGGTCGTTCGAAGATGACCAGCTTGTTTCGTTTCCCGATGCCCGGTTGTTTCGGGCTGCTTTGGGGCTGAAGCTTTCGCAAGGTGAGTCGGTACTTGCGGACTTGGCACTTTGCCACGATCAAACGGATCAATTTTGCAATGAAGTCCGTGTTTTGGCGTGCCTCTACCTTCTCCGCAGCCAAAACCATTCTGAAGTTGAAAGCTCGGTGTTCTCTGGATTGGCGAGCCAGATTTCGACGGCTTCGCCAGATGAACGATCAAAGCTTGAGCGTCTATGCGACTCCGTTTTGACGGAACTGCTCGACGGATCACTTGTGAACAGCGGTTTTCGTTCGACCAAGGCTCAGGAAGCGGCAAATCTTCTCGACGGACTCTTGGAGGCTGATCGAGATGAATGACCCGGCAGACCAATCCATTCCTTCGCAAATCCTCGGACGCCGAGTGATCGAAACTTGTGCTGACTGTGGCGGCGAGGGGCGAGTCTGGGGATGCGATGAACATTTCACAACGCATTGGGCCGAGCGATGCGAGCGATGTAATTGCGTCGGCTACATCCTCGACATGCCTCTCGACTATCCAGAAATGGACCCTGACGAAATCCCGTTTTAGGCCGCTACCAAAGGAGACACGCTTGCCCAACGACCGCACACCGCACTGGCTGATTCAACTCCGGTTCCTGCTGCTTTGTTCGCCCGCTGGAATCATACTTGCGTTGATCCTCGCACCGTGGGCGATCATCGTGCTGCCCGTGTTCTTCGGGACGTTGTTCCTCTTTTGGCAGGGATCGAGGCTATTCACGAACGGCTTTGTGAAGCTGGTTGATCCAAAGGCTCATGACGCAATAAAACGTAGCGGCGGTGACCCATTTTACGATTCACTTGGCACCCCGCTGAACAACGACAGTGAGCAAGTCCGGGTGACGGGTCGGAAGCCGAACACAAACTGTCCCGGTTGCCAGCAGCCAGTTCGTGTGAAAGCCAATAAACCATTCCGTTGTCCTCAATGCGATGCCCACTGGCACGAAAACAATTGGTGGCAATGGACTGGCTCAAAGTGGATCGTCATCCGAATGGGACGATGATCAGTTCTGACAGTCGAGTTTCTCTCGAACCGTTTTGATCAAGTCATCGAGCAAATCGTCGTCCAACTCCATCAGGGCGACCAAAGCTTCAGCGGCCAGCGGTCGTTCGTCCTCGCAAACGATCCGGTGAAGCTGCGGTAACGACTCTTCGAGACGAAGGTCACGGACAGCTTGCACCGCAGCCATGCGAACAAGTCGGTCGGAATCGCCGAGTAGAGGAAGGATGAGCGTAACAAACGGCTGAACCCGTTCTGATCCGAGATGTTCGAGTTCTTGCCAGAGAACGCCCATCACGAGGCGTTTCACGTCGGGTTCGCCAGTCTCAAGCTCCTGCATCAGGCACGATACGCACTCGTCCCAGCCGAATGCGGTGATTCGTTCCCATAGTTCGAGCGACGTATGCGGCGTGATTGGGTCAGCGAGCAATCGGAGCAGGCTCGGTAGGTGTTCGACTGTCATGGTAGTTCTCCTTCACCTTTAGGAGCGAATCCCGACCGATGATTGGCTCACGTCTCTATGAAGAATGCGTGAAGTCATGGTCCAAAATGAGCCATCTCAGCGTCAGCCCCCGCTCAAAGGATTGAGGAGATTGTGGACCAACAACGCCTGAACTCGATCACGGACAACACCAAGAGGACGATACGAACGCATGAGTGACTACGATCTGATTCGACGGGATAACGAATATCAAAAGGAGATCCGGCGTCGGAAGATGACCGACGCAGCCAAGATCGGACTCTTGGTCGCTCAGAACGTCCAACAATTTCAGACAAACCAGATCCTTGCTCAGGTTCATAGTGAAGCGTGCCGCACAAATCAGTTCCTCGGCCACATGGTGAGCAAGCTCGACCAGATCGCCCACATGCAGGCGACTCACTTTGGGCAAGTTCAGAGAGAACGTGAACTCAAGGAGGCCATCTTCAAGTTCGAGAAGTTCCTCGACGAGACCGAGGCAGAGGGCGATGCAATCGCTGCGGCTTTCGGCATGAAGCGGTTGTTCGAGATTCTGGACCGACCAGAGAACGGTTTCTCGACGGCTGACCTGACAGACCTCGCCGACAAAAAGCACTTCGATTCGTTACTGACACGAGCCAAGGGAGTGCTGACCTCACTTTCGATGGAGCAGTTCAAAGAACTCGAAGAGTTCGAACAGTTGCTTGGTGTCTACTACGAGCGACGAGCCATCGGGTTCAATGCGGAAAAGGCGTTTCCTAAGAAGCACCACGTCAAGTTGCCGAAGGAGTTTCGGGAGCAACCTCCTACTCCACCACCGCCAAAGAAGACTGCCTTGGAAACCAAGGCAAACGAAGCAGACAACAAGGCCGTGTTTCAAGCAGGATGTGGTGGTTGTCTCTCCGCAATCGGTGTGATGGGACTCGCAATTGTTCTGTCCATGATAGTAGCAGGTGATGGGAAAGGGGTCGGCGGGTCTGCTCTGTTTTACGGGATGCTCTGTCTGGGCGGCGGCTATTTGCTGCTGAAGTATTTCAGGGGCCAGAACGACCGACGAGATTTGCTCATGAAGGCGGAGCAGAGTCGGGAAGATTCGGTACGCCAGCAAGAACAAAACAACCGTCGCAAATTAGAAGAGTGGAACAACAAGAAGCAACTCGAAGAATCCAAGGTCGCAAAGGCCAATCAGCAGATCGATGCAGAAAATGCTGAGATCGAAGAGAAGCGACGACAGGCGACAAAACTGTTTCAGGCGACGATGGAAGAGATGCGTTCGTTGATCAACGGGTTTCTCAACCAGCATCCTCCCATTCAGAAGTTCGTTGCCCGTGTATGAGGAGATACATCTGACAGGCCATGAAATGATTCGTGACTGGATCGACTTTGCCCTCGAACGAAACGACGTGAGCTACTTGTCGAGTATGATCCGAGTGCGGTGGAACAAGAGGTTCGTTCGGAAGTTCGCCGATGCAGGTTACGGAGCGTGTCCGCCTCGTGGACGTATCCGCATCAGCCCGATGATTTGGGAGCGAGCTACTCTTGTGCAACGTCGAGAAACGATCATTCATGAGGCGTGCCACATCGTTGCATTTCACTTGCATGGCAAAGAGATCAGACCACACGGCATCGAGTGGCAACAGGCGATGGAAAACTGTGGAGTCGAGCCAGTTCGATGCCACAACATTCCGTTGATCGGAATCAATCATTTTCACGTGCGTGAATGTCCAAAGGCTGAACGCTGTATCGTCAGCAGAAAGGACTTTGCTGCATTGAAGCGTGGTGGGTTGCTTCACTGCACGATCTGCGGGATGAGCGTCGATGACAACGCTATTGATGTCTGAAGTGATGCGGTCCACCGGCTGAGAGGAAGTGGTCTCAACCGGTGACCGCTCAGTGTCACGCCATTGCCGGTGTCAGTGCTTCTTCGGGCTTGTGCAGGCTGACGACGGTCAGCACGGCAGCAGCGTTGATCCAGTAGAATGCTGCATCGATTCCAGTGAACCCCAACACGAACGGGGCGATGACGAACACGACACCGACGAGGGCATCGACTGCCAAATGGACGGAGTACGGTAGCACACGAATCAGACCTGTCTTGTGATCGGTCAGAATCGTGAGCAGCAAGGCGGCGACTCCGGTTCCGACCGAAAGCCACAGGGCGAGAGAGTTTGAACTACCCAACCCCAGCAGGAACGGAAGTCCCATGAGTGCTGCTGCCACAGGATAGTCGAGGTAGGCGTGGATCGTCTTGGTCACAAATCTGGGATTCATAGTGTTTCTCCGGTTTGATGAAAAGTAGATGTGTTGTTGAGTTGATTGGGCTTCAGGTAGTCGTTCTCGATTGCCAATGCTTGTTTGCGTTGGCGAGGCATTTGGCCTCGTCTTCTTTGTTCCAGAGTTCAAGAGCGTCGGTCTCATCGTTCTTCAGGAACAGATAGAGTTTGCCATCGATGATTTTGAAGTTTGTTGGATCTGGATCGAACTCCTTCTCGATGGACATCCCAAACGCACACAGTCCGCCATAGGCCGGGATGTACTTCTCAGGATTTCGATCAAACTCCTGCTTTACTTCTGCATTGACGAAGTGATAGAGCTTGTCTTGGTAGGTCGAAGAGAACTCGGAGTGGCCTTGCATTGGCTCGCCCACGGCAAAGTAAGCGACCGGGCAGAAGCCATTGAGTTCAGGAGTGAGTTGATCGTTCATGATGATTGACCTTTCTGCTGAGTTTTTGCTGATGTAGGAAGCTGATCGACGGACTACCGTTGGACTTCGGCTTTCGCCGCTCGCAGCACCGGATAGGTGTCGGTAAACACGTAGTCTTCGCTGGCCCCGGCATGGCAGGTGTTGCACGACTCGGTTTTCATGCGGGCACCGGTCGGGTTGTAATTCGGTGCTTCGCCAAATCGAAAGAACGCCCAGCCCCCCGGTTCATCGCTGAACCGCTGCCGGTCCTTGACCATGGCTTCGAGGCTGATGAACTCGCCTTGGAAGTAGCCGTTGCCACTATCCATTTGCTTGCCCCCGACCGAGACAAGCTCTTTTAGGATCACCGTCCCATCTGGAAACAGGCCGGTCTGCTTGTACGAGGCGAAGCTGACCGGATCGATGTAGACGTTGTGGAATTCTGGAAAAGCAGCCTTCCCGTCGTTCATGTCGTTGGGCGTGACCGGTGCTCCCACGAAAACCCACTCTCGGTGATCAGCGGGGCGAATGAGTTCCCCTTCAGCGTTGTAGGCAGCAAGAGGCTGCTTCATGGCCGACTGTGGATCGGCAGCTTGGGCTGGTGCGGCGATACCTGAGCTTGAGGAGCCACAACCGACCATGAACAGCGGAAGGCTACTGCTGGCACCGAGGAGCACAACCAGTGCTCCGAGTTGAAATTGCTTCATCTTCGAGACCTCCAAAAGGAATGACTGTTGGCCCTGAACCGACATGGATCAGTTGGCACGGAGGTCGCTAACGCAATGGGAGTGCCAGAGACTCACAAGAAGTTTATGAAGCGAGCTATGTCATTGAATCACAGAGACTTGCGGCTTCCTTGGTGTTGTGACTCAAGTTTATGGCGATACGAAATATCGCAACTCGACATGAAATGTCGTATTATCGAGGCGAGGAGAACCGACTATGAATCAGCCTGCCACGCCCGAAGTCTTGACGCCTACCGGCGATCCAGACGCCACTCTCAGATCGATCATGGAAGGAACTGCTGGGGCCAAAGGAGATCACTTCTTCCGGTCGCTGGTGCAGTACCTTGCCATTTCTTTGAAGGTCAAATCGTCGTTCGTCGCCGAGTTCAGCCCGGAACGGACTCATGTTCACACGCTCGCCGTCTGGGTGAACAGCGAACACGTCCCGAACTTCGACTTCGGAATCGAAGGAACGCCCTGCAAGCACGTCCTTAATGGCTCAATCCAGCACTTCGCTGACGACGTGCAGCGATTGTTTCCAACAAACGATCATCTCAAGCTACTCAACGCCCGCAGCTATCTCGCCATTCCGCTGACCGATGATTCTGGGGAAGTCGTCGGGCATCTGGCGGTGATCGACGACAAACCGCTCCATGCGGATGAACGAGAGCTTTCGATCTTTCACATCTTCGCCGCCCGTGCGACCGCAGAACTGGTGCGGAGGCAGGCGGAGCGAGAGTTGTCTGACAGTCGCCAGCGAGAACATCGCTTGCGTGCGGAGCGTCAACGAATTGAAGCTGAGGTCGCTTATCTACGAGAAGAGTTACGGGCACGATCCGACTTTGCCGAGATCGTTGGCGAAAGTGACGGCATCTGGAAAGTGCTGCGGAACATCGACATGGTCGCTCCGACCGACAGCACAGTGCTGATCCTCGGCGAGACAGGAACAGGCAAGGAACTCGTTGCCAGAGCAATCCACAAGAACAGTAAACGGAGCAGTGGCCCATTCGTGCGAGTCAATTGTGCGGCTCTGCCGGAATCGCTTTTGGAGAGCGAATTGTTTGGCCACGAGCACGGAGCATTCACCGGAGCGACTCAGCAGAGAGCGGGACGCTTCGAACTGGCTGACGGCGGCACGATCTTCCTCGACGAGATCGGTGAGATGCCGCTGGCGGCTCAGTCTCGGTTGCTCAGGGTGTTGCAGGAGCAGGAACTCGAACGAGTCGGCAGCAGCCAGACGATTCGCATCGACACCAGAGTGCTCGCTGCCACCAACCGCAATCTGCTCGACATGGTTGACGAAGGAACCTTTCGAGAAGACCTGTACTACCGACTGAATGTGTTCCCCATCCAAGTTCCTCCGCTGCGGGAGCGAACGGAAGACATTCCGACCCTTGTTCGCTTTTTTCTGACAAAGCACTCTGAGCGACTCGGTAAACGGATCGAGACGATTCCGAAATCGGTCCTTCAAGATCTGCAAGCTTATTCTTGGACGGGAAATGTTCGTGAACTCGAAAACGTCATCGAACGGGCCATGATTCTCACATCAGGCGACACCCTGCAATTACCGGCAGGCGTGTTGCCGGTTCGCAGGTCGAGATCCGCTCGAAACTCCGTGCTTCGCCCACTGGCTGAAGTCGAGGAGGAACATATTCGGTCGGTCTTGGAACACACGGGCGGCGTGATCGCTGGTCCAAGTGGTGCAGCAAGAATACTCGACATCAACCCGAACACGTTGCGGAGCCGGATGGAAAAGCTCGGCATCAAGGCGAAACGATGAATCCAGAAATCCGCCTCAAACGCATCTACGACGAACCGAGTCCCGATGATGGGCTGCGAGTCTTTGTGGATCGGCTGTGGGCCAGAGGAGTCACCAAAGACGCCGCCGCAATCGACATTTGGGCCAAGGAACTCACTCCATCGAATGAGCTTCGCAAATGGTTCCACGAAGACGTGTCTCGGCAGGTTGAGTTCGAACAGCGATACCTTGATGAACTGGACGAACGGGTCGCTGAGATTGCCCCGCTGCTGGCATCACTTCGAGAACACTCCACCATCACACTTGTCACGGCAACGAAGGACTTGCGGGCAGGTCACTCGGCCATCTTGCTGCGGTTCTTGCGTCAGCGGCTGTGACCCTATCGCATCGAAGAAGAATTCAGCGGCGGCGATTTTTTGATTCGGCATTTCACAAACACTTCAGCCCCACGGAAGAACTTTCGAGTTGCGAGTTATAACAAATGTAACCAGCGGTATTGCTCCACAGGCCGGGGGTGGGGTACTCGCCACGAAGAAAACAACTGGAATTGTTGGGTTTGAAGAAATGCAACCAAGTCGTCACTTGGACGACATGGTTCCATACGATCACCGTTTGATTCAGCAGCGATGCTCTGCCGGTTCGCCTTGATCCGCTGACCAGACGGACTCGATGAACCGCTCGTCCTCTTGAGTGACAACCGCTTCGTCCTCTACACCTTCTACGTCAAAGTCACGCACGACAACGGTGATACCAGCAGGACAGATGACTTCTTGCACGACACCACCGCTGACGATGACAAGTACAGTATTCACGTCACGCACTCCTGTTATGTGTAGAGGGTCGGTCGCACCTGTTGATCACGAAAAGTAGAGGGTCCGCCGAGCCGAAGCCCGGCGAACCCTCCACCAACCAACTCACTCAGGAGACCACCCAAAGTAGAATCGAGGACTGGCTTGGAACATTAGGCTCCCTCTGGTCCCATCTGACTTTCGAATGGCAACGACCATTGGTGCCATGAAACCAATCACATCGAAATCTCGCTGAAGTTCGGTCGTGTCCCAGACTTGCCCGTGCTTCGCTTCGAGATACTCTCGGCTTCCCGGTTCGGCGTTGATCTCGGCCACCATGTCTCGTCGAATCGATTCGGTCGGATCACTCATGTGTTCGTCTCCTGAAAGGTGAAGTTGATTGGTCTGGTGTTGGTCGATGGTCCGATCAGTAACAATCTGGTGTGAGCACGCAAGTGCTCGATCTGTCCGCCTCGGTGACAATCCAGATGCGGTCGTCCTCGCTCAGTTTGTACGCCGAGAAAAGCCGACTGCCGTCGTTCAACGCCGTCTCGTTCGCATTCCGGTCCTCTTCACAAAGATCGCCCCAATCGCCTTGATGGTGACGGGTGATGAACACAAGCGGCGTGCGACCATGCCGTTGCAGCATTTCAAGGGCGGCAGGTGTGGCGACGACTTGACCGAGTGGGAAGCGTGGCTTGTTGTCGTTCGTGGCGACCATCGTGGCTCCTTTTGTTGAAGGGGTTGGTAATGCTTCAACCGGTTGGTCCGATTCCGTTCAAGATTGAGGCCACAAATGCAAAGAGCCGGAACATCCTTGCCCCGGCTCTCACTCTTCGATGTTCGTTACGCTTCGAGTTCGTCCCAACAGAACTCATTCGGCCTTACGCCCTCTTCAGGTAATCCTTCGCCGTGGTACGTGCAGTGGAATGGCGTCTTGCTTCCCTCCTGCCCGTGGATCATCAGGTGATCCAGATCGAGCACCTGACCGCTGGGACCGTAGTGCCGATCCTCTTCGGAATAGTCGCCAAGGTCCGCTTCCTCGACGATGATGTGGTGACCATATTTTTCGTTGTCCGCCAGTTCGTCGATGGCGTCCGACATACTGTCGGCTTCGACGATGAGAAAGAACGGCGAGTAGCTTCCCCCAATCTCGACAAGCCACGTCTTACCGAACCAGTCACCCGGATTGATGACCGGCATCTCCTTGAGTTCGTGCCCGTGGACAGTTCCGTTTGCAGTGATCGTTACCATGCTCGTGTCTCCTGTTTGGGATTGAGTACACGAGCAGGCATCGGTCCGGTCATGCTTCAGCGAGTGCGACTTGGAATGCTTCCTCATCTTCGGCATCGAGTTCACCAAAGAACTGTGCGAGATACGTCGCCTGACGACGAGCATCATCATCGGTGCAGTTGTCGATGAGTTCGCCCCGAAAGAGCATTCCATCGCCGAGTGCGTAGCCAATGATGAACCGACCACGAGGCAGACGGAACATCAGAGCGAGTGATCCGGTCCAGTACCGCTCGACAATTTCGGAGCGACAATCGAGCATGGTCTTGCCGCACCATGTCGTCAGCGTGATGCCGTAGCGGTCCTCTTTGGTGTAGCCCGTGATGTTTCGACCGACCACTGATGAACCGAGGGCGATGAATTCTCGCCCCTCATGCTCGATGATCCCGATCTCCATTTGCCCCTGTCGCTCGCAACGTGTGTTCGTCATTTCCGTCTGCTGTCGTGATGAAGGTGATTTGCCAACACCACGACAGGACGGTCCGATGCCGAATGGCTGTCGAAAAGTCGCACCAGATCAGATAGAATCTCAGGCGTCGTAATGTTGGATCGAAGCACTCCCTAGAGCCGGAGATGACGAATGTCGAATGGTGATCCTCCCGCTGCTGATTATGAGGAGGAGCAACCGGGCCTAATCGACGTACCAGAACCCGCCGAGCCGGTGCCTTGGCTCGGAGTTGCTCAGTTTCATTCAAACGAAACTTTAGCAATGCTCCAACGCTTTGATCAGATTGAGAATTTGATTCGCCCCGGACATCATTTGGAATCTGAGGGGAATTTCTGTGAGGATTTGCTAAGGGCTTTCCTTCGAGAGACTCTTCCCTCTCGATTTAGTGTCGATACGGGTTTTATTTTGGGCAACAACACGAGAGTGCCGTGGCGGACTGCCAATGCACAAGCATTCAACTGGAAGGAGACCACGGCATCTCCCCAGATCGACGTAATCGTTCATGACACAGAAAACTACTCGCCGGTTCTTCGGACTGGCGAGTTCGTCATCGTGTTGCCCGACTCGGTCCGTGCTGTAATTGAAGTCAAAAAACGACTCACATCTGGGCAACTTCGTTCTGCCCTACAAAACCTCGCAGTAACAGTTGATCTAATATCGCAGTGGGGGCTGACTCTCCACCGACTACCATTCACGGGCATATTTGCATTTGAAGCGGACGATGATCTGGTTCCGAACGGTAACCACATTTCGGCGACGTATAACAATCGCTACGAAGAGATTAGCGGCCCATTTCGACCGTCTCTCGCTATTCCCGACTTGACGGTCGTCGCTCGCCATGTGTTTCTGGGCAGAATTCAGCTGGGCGACTATGCTCTGCCATTGCGGGTTTCATGGGGGCCGGTCGTGCATGAAGGAATAAATTACTCCGGGCAATTACTGTTGCTGCACTTAATGAAGAAGCTTCAGTTGCCGGAAACGCAGGCTAGAGTACGACGATTTCAATGGCCAGACGACTATCCGCTTGGCCGCCAATTCCAGTTTGAGAATCCGGCAGTGGCACGCCATCCTCTGCCTGATCCAGAATAGGGACTAAGCAGCATCAGAGCGAGATTACTTCGTACTCGACAGCTTCGCCCCGCTCGATGCGACGAACGGCACCGAGAGCATCGAGTTCCCGATCAAGCGTCATCCGACACAGAGAACTGAGCTTGCTCGTGAAGCTGAGAGCGACCGGGTGATTGAAGAGTTCGTCGCCACGAACGCCGCTCTGTTGCAGAGCGAGCAGATGCCGGTGGAATGATCCGACGATGGCGACGATATTCACGCCCGTTTGCACGGCGTCCGCATCGCTCGCCGCCTTCTGCTGAATCTCGTCCGCTCCGTTTGCCACCGCTGTTTTCGTTGCCGTCGTCATCGTTTTCTCCTTGAAGGTGAGAGTTGGTGAGATGACGACTGCGGTTGGTCCCAAAACAATCAGAAAGGCAGGTAGTTTCCGCTCGAATCAGTTGGACGGGCATGGAGGTATCGCCCCGTCGTCGAAATGGACGAATGCCCCAGCGTGGCTTGAACCAAGTGAATCGGGCAACCTCGGTCCAGAGCGTGGGATGCGTGAGCGTGGCGGAACCAATGGCAGGACACGTTTTTGTCGATACCAGCCCGCTCCGACGCCTTGCTGACAATCCGCCAGACGGCAGATTCATCGAGATGCCCTTTCTTTCGGCTGCGGAAGACCGGTGCTTCTGATGAATCACTGTCTCGCAGTTTCAGCAATGCTTCCCAAACTGCTTGGGGCATCAACACGGTCCGGGTCTTGCCGCCTTTTCCGAAAACGGTGATTTGACCTGCGGCGTCTCGATCCTGCAAATGACGCCACTTGATTGAGCAGATTTCCGAGACTCGAAAACCACCGGCATAGAGCGTCAGCAGGATCGCCCGATTTCGTGGTTGTGGTTCGAGCGAAATGATTCGCAGTACGTCCACTTCAGAGAGGATTCGGTCCGCCAGTTCGTCACGAAGCGTCGGTAACCTCATCGCACGTCCAACATCAAAGTTCAGATAGCCCAAGCGGAATCCGAAGGCGAACAGGCTCTTGACTGCGGTCAATGCTCGCCTGACCGAAGATGGTTTCAGGCACGAGGGAATGTCATCCGTGTAGTTCTGAATATCGATCAGCCGGATCGACCGCAGAGGCAGGTTCGTCGCATCAAGGAACTTCCCGATCTCACGCCGGTACGCCCGTTGCGTGTGCTTCGGGCGACCGTGCAACCAAAGCTCAATGAGTTGGTTGTCGGTATCGGCTTGCTGAACGACCGGTCCAAGGACTTCGCTGCCAGATTCAGGCGAACGCATGATAGTAGAATGTATCAAGCATTCAGCCGCACTGCTTTCGGGTTGGCTTTCTGTCATCTTTCGCACACCTTTCTCACAGGAATCAAACAGCTTTCAAACGCACATCCAACAGAGATCAAACCGACTCTGAGCAATCTCCGACACACTTCGTTCATGGTCCGAACGAACAGTGACGGTCTCGCAACAGACCTAAGCCACAATCGAAACGACAATCAACCTACACCCGCACGCTTCAAGTGTCGGAATACTGTGCGGAGAATGTCGTTTTCGTCTTCACCGACAGTCCCTTGCGGGTAGCACTGCTCAACCGCATCGGCCACGATTGAGGTCGTCAGGCCGGTCAAACCAAGTGCCGACAATCCGTCCATCAACTCGGTGTGATCTTGCTTCGGTTTGGGCTTCGGCTGCGTTGGCGTGGCTGCTTTGGACGGCTCGGAGTCCCGCTGGTAGAACAGGACGTATTCGCCGTTCACCCCGATGCCGAGTTCCTTCGCCTTGATGTTGTCTTCGACCTGACTGGCGTTGTAGTAGGGTCGCCCGTTGCTCAGCTTGAGCGGAGAATGAAACGTCCCCTTGCGAACGTGCCAGTAGAATTGGCTGCGGCTCATGCCCAGAAGCGAACACATCTTGGACACGGTGATTGCGGCTCTCGGTTGATTGTCGGTCATTGCTCCCACACTCATCGAATGATCTCCTCACAGAAACCGGACTGGTCCGGTACAAAAAAATCAGGCACTTGGCCCGTTCAAATGCTCGATACCCTTCGGTGTCAACGCTCTTCCCTTGTCGCCTTTGGTAATCAGACCGAGGCGAATGAAATCCCGTTCGAACATCTCGATGGTCTGCTTGGGCAGGCCGAGATGCGTGGCGAGAACATTGAGTCGCACCGGTCCCTGACTCTCCCTCAGCAAGGTCAGGTAGCGTTGTTCAACCGGATCGAATCCAAGCGAGTCGTAACCCTCGATGGCAAGCATCTCCTCAACATGCTCGGTCTCAATCTTGTCCTGTCCTTTGGACGATGCGACTCGTTTGGCCGAGTCGAGTAAACGCACGGCAAGACGAGGAACGCCACGACTGCGGCCAGCCAGTGCGTACACACAACGCAGGGCGATCTGCCAACCCAAACGATCCGCTCGCTGCTTGATCAGGCGAGCCATTTCGTCGTCGCTGTAGTGCTGAAGCCTCAGCAGAATCTTGAAGCGGTCCCTCATGCTCGTCGTGAGCAGGTACTCATCCGTTGTCGCTCCGATTAGTGTGAATGGCGGCAGCGTCACCGGCTTGCGATTGCCACCGAGGAACAGCTTGCGTTCTTCGATGGCTCGATAGAGCGACACCTGCACGGATTCGCTCAATTCGTGAATCTCATCGATTAACAGAATGTGCTCAGATTCGAGCATCATGAGCAGCCCTTGCATCTGCCCGATATTGCCGATGTTCTGAGCCAACTCGACATGGCATTCCGTGCAGAGTTCTTTGGCAATCAACTCGGTCAGCAGAGTCTTGCCTGTGCCGCCCGGTCCGCACATCAGCAGATGCGGGAAGGCTTCTTTGCCGCTGTTCTTGGAACGGTCGTGCCAGTACGCATCGAGTGCGGTGCGAAGCACGGTGACGGTACGCTGTTGGCCGACGACGTGATTCAGGCTGGTGATGATTGGTTCTGTGTTGGGCATGAAGTGGTTCATCCTCACGATTGGTCCGGTCCGATAGGGATTTGTCAAGCCGTCAGCGATTCCAGACTCGATGCAGATGTCGATCTTGGATTCGCTTCTGTCTTGCTTCCCATCGTGGTCCACAGATGACCTTGATCTTGGCGATCACACGCTGGGCTTTTTCGAGCTTACCAGCGTCTTCGTACTCGAAGATGCGAAGGCGAATCCGCCGCAGTGTCCGTTCGTACTTGAAGTGCCGCTGGTTGTCTCGAATTGATTGTCGAAGGGTTCGCTGTGCCATGAGTTGCTCGCTTGGATACAGAACACCGACCGATGTTGATCGGTGTCCTTCGTCGTGGGTCCATTCACTCGTCGTTTTCGATTCGCTCGAAGAGTGCGTCCATCGCACGACGCAGTGACTCTTCAGATGGATAACCGCCTTGATCGCCAGTGCTTTCGATCTCGCTGCACTCATGGTCCGACAACCAGCCGTAGACCTCGTATTGCCAGTTCTCCGGTAGTTCGTACTCATCACGCAGCCGCCAAGCGGCATCGGCGATGTTCTCGACCGTCGCCTCGAATTCTCGGTTCGAGAAGTCTTCTTCATCGAGGATCGGGTACGCTGCCAGCGACTCCATCAATCCGTGAAAGGTCCGAAGAGCCTCGGTGATTTCGCCATCACGGAAGACTCGCATCGAGAATCCGTCGATGTGCCCGACCGCCCAATGACTGTGGGATTCTTCCACAACGTCGGGATCATCACCCTCGGTGAACGATGCGAGTGCCTGTCGAAGCTGCTCTGCGTTGGACTGGTCCAGAAGACCGCTGTCACGATGATGCGAGTAGTGAATCATCCAGTCGTCGGGCGATTCGAGTTCGTCTTTCCGCCACCACACAAAGCAATCGAAGTCACGCCAGTTGCCAGCGGATTGTTTCGCCGCTTCCTCAATGGTCATGTCGCCAAGGTGAGTTACCGTTGCCATCGCTTGTTCTCCGTTTGGGTTGAGTTACCGTCACGGTAAACTGCGATTGGTCCGACAATGAATGGCGTGGAAACAGAAAGAGCCAGCGAGGGTGAGTCGCTGGCTCTTCTGTGAGTTGCGTTACGCCATGACCGGTTCGGTTTGGCGTGAGAAGCTCAGTACGAAGTCAGCCGCTTTCGACGCACTGGCACTTGCCTTGAAAATGAAGCGGGGATCACTTTGCAGGCTCTTGAGCCACGAAGCGAGATATGCCTGCGTGTTGCTCAGATCGTCGCTCTGTGGGATCTCTAATTCGGAGCACATGAACGCTGCTGCGATCTCAGCACGAAGCTCTCCTTCAGCATACGATCCGGTCCAGTCACATCGCTTTTCCGACCAGTGAGCCAGTTCGTGCAAACATGTGGAGTAATACTCCTTCACGTGCTCGAAGCGATGCTTGGGAACCATCTGGATGTAGTCCTTCGATGGCACGTAGAAGCACCTGTCACCACCGAATCGAATGTCGGCTTGTGTCGCAGCGATGGCGATTTCAGCCGGTTCATAGTCGATGAACACTGGCGACAATGCGTCGGGTTCGGTGTCATGCAGATGCCGCAGGTGGTCCGGCAATTCGACTTGTTCGGCAGAGAACACCGTATACTGCTTGAGCATCGCAAACTCGATCTCGACTTCTTCGCCGGTTGTTGGGTCTTCCTTGGTTTTCTTGATTGGGGCGTAGTAGATGATCGCTGCTCCCCATTCTCCCGGCTTCACGGGGTCCGGTCGCCGCATGACCGAGGCACCGAGATCACGCCACTGGTTGAACGTGGCATACCATCGGTTCGTAAAGCCAAAAGCTTCTTGGTGAAGGGACAAGATTAGAGGATTGATCCCCCTGTATTTTTTTCCGCTGATGACGTTTGCAGGTGCTCCGCCATTCGGTGAGGACGACCACGGTTTTCGCCACGGGATCGTTCCTGACTTGAGTGACTCGACGATCTTGTTGGTGATCTCTGCCTGAATGTCTTTCGTGGACTTCGCCATTGTCGTTCTCCCTTTGAAGGTTGGTTGGTGACAATGGCTGCTATTGGTCCGTCCCGCAGTTGCAACTTTGCAACTGACCATGAAACGACAAAAGGGCTGGTCACCAATGACGATGACCAGCCCTTGAGTTGTTGTCGCTTGTTGTTCTGGGTCGTTAGTCCGCTCTGCCAATGAAGAAGCAGTAGCCGAAACTGTCGCCACACTCTTTCCACAGATCGATCTCATATTGCAAGCTGTCAGCCAAAGCTTGTGCGGATTGATTCCCAGCATGACTCGACCGGTATGCGGTGACGTGCTCTTGCAATGGACCGTAGTAGCCCTGCCAGTCATCGGAAGGCAAGACAAAGTGATCGATTGGATTGAAGCCAACCTTTCGCATCGTGGCGAGGTTGGCATCCAAAGTCGTCATCAAGGGATAATCCGAGTCCCAGAACTCTTTGGCCTTTTGCGGCGGTTCCTCCGTCAGCCAGACAACCTCTGAGACTGCGATGTACCCTCCCGAACGCAAAAGCGGCTTCCACAGCCGTAGGCCATGTTCAAAGCCCACGTTGTAGATCGCCGCCTCAGACCAGATCACATCAAAAGACTTCTCTGGGAATGGCGGTTCTCCCATATCGGCTTGGACTGTCTTGATCCGATCACCAACGCCCTCCCGACTAGCATTCTCCGCCAGCTTGTCGAGAAACGGCTGATGAATCTCGACGGCTGTCAGTTCGCAGTCGAGGCTTCGAGCCAACGGGATCGACGCAACGCCGGTGCCACATCCGAACTCAACAATCCGAGGTTTCGCCGGAAGATCTTTGAGCAACGAAAGTGTTTTCAATGTCGAGGCTTCGCTTCCCGGTCCTTTACGTTCAACGTCGGCAAAGAAGTTGAATACCATCTCCATCGAAGGTTCAGCGTTTTCACTCATCGGTTGTACAATACCGTTCTTGTTCTCACTTGCTGAGGCGTTTTGGGATGGATCAATAATTCCAAAGCCTTCGCACTGCTCAAGCATCATCGCCAACGGCTCCGGATCAGCGAGCCGGTGATCAATCCCAATCTCGATTAGCATCTCAGGCGGAAGACCACTGTTGGCGATAAGCTCTTCCGAATCGCAAAACGGAATCACGTCGTCGGCTCGGCTGTGAAGGATGACCGAGTTCACCTTGAGTGTTCTGGTGGTTCCCCAATTCTTCCAAGCAGGACATAGCAACACGAGCGGTGTGTCTCCTGACTCGATGTTCATTGCGACTGCACCGCCACGAGATGAGCCGACAATCACGTCGGGCTGACGCTGATCGTATTCGATCTGAGCAGTAAGGACCGCTGCGTCGAAATCGTCATCATCAAGGGCCGGATTGATGACTTCGTGACCGGAGTTTTTGAGATAAGTTGGTTTGACGCCACCAACGACGCTGTGCCAGCCGTGTAGGAATAGAACTTTCATCGCTCTTGTAACTTTTCAGGAAACACAGGTCGTGTGACAATTCGAATATGATATATCAAGTGGTCTAAGCTATGAGCGATCAAACCCGGCAGGTGGATACTTTGCAGGATGAAGAATCGGTAGCGGTGGCTTGTGACCATCGTCCTCGGCGAATGCAAGGCCATTCTTGAATCGGTCTAAGTCCAGTTCAAAAACACTGACTGACGCCTGATCCATTCCATGCTGGTGAAGAATGGTCTTTCGGAATGGTTCTTTGTAAGGGGCTTGCGTCGTGCTTCCACCAAATTCGGCGGTGTTGACGAGCAGCACATGCTGATACATGTGATAGTGCAAGGCGGCTACCATTGCATCAAACGTCCCGATGTCCGGGTTCAATGCGGATACAATGAAAGCGTCAGACTGATTTCGCAAGTCTGCTGCCAATCGGAGATCTGTCGCATCATAACAGATGGCAGCACTCAGGTTCCAAGGTGGGCTATTCGTGCGGCGGTACTCCAAGAGCCACTGACACGGACGATAGCCAACGACGTTTGGAGCAGATTCCATCCGACTCAGGTGCATCTTTCCTTGTTCGACATATCGCATCGAGCGTCCGTCAGAGGTCTTGGTTGGAATGATCCACAGGCCCGAATTGATCAGCTTTGTTGGATCATTTGGATGGTCATGGAAAACAAGGCCGCAAAACACGAGGCACTTGAGAGAATCGGCAAACCGTTCGACATGAAATATGTCGTCTTGGTGGACGGCAAGTTCAGGAAACAGAACGAGGTCAATGGATTCTCGCTTGCCTTTGTAGCTGGCACGTACATCGAGCTTTCTCAAAAGCAATCGAAGCATTGAAGTCAGATGTCGTCGGTGCCGAGTTCGAGTAGCAGGCAAGCTTTGTGTCAGGTCACCCTTGAAGTCACTTTGCTTCGGGAGAGCAGTTTGCACAAAGGCGACTCTCAGCTTCTTCGTCTCATTTAGCTCGTCAGGATTCGATACCGGAAAGGTATACAGCGGCATTCCAGACAATCGGCAGTAGTTCTTGTTGAGCACAGAAATGCGACGACTGACGCATTCCCGAAGTTCGCCAGCGGTAAATGACGATGGCAGAGCAACAAGCTCTAATCGATGGATTGTACCCGGCCATTCAAGAAGCCTTCCGAGCATTTCGGCCAACCAAGGCGAAACCGCCAGCATTCGGTGCCCTAAGCCCTGTCGGTCGCTGAACAGACCATGCTTTCGCTTGAACCAGCCCGACGAGATACCTCGATACCGTGAACACCCTTGCACAATACGTGGAGTGAAGAACGGCTGAGTGAAGTCGGTCTTTCCGATGACGGCTGCTCTAAGAATCTGCCCAATATCTCTTTTCCACCGATCTGCGTTCTTACACCAGTTTGGTGAATCGAATCGTGGATCTTGCCAATCATCCGGCAGAGAAATTGTCAAATTAAAATCAACTGACGCAGCCGGATCACGCAGGCCATCCCACGATTTGCATGTGATGCGGATTCGAGAGGGAGTCAAGATGCCGTCGCCTGAGTCTCTTCTGATTTTTCGTTGAGACCATTTCTGGGCCAACGCATCGACGAGACGGAGTGCGGCGATTTCATCTTGGAACGGATTCTTGGGACTCAAGATCAACTGAGAAAGCGAGTAACTCGTCTCATCGCCCTCGACCTGCCTCCACCCTGATTCAGAAGAAGGTGCGTTCCAGCCAAAACTGCGTACTTGCGTCTTCCAGAATTGTCGCTTTCGTGGCGGCAACATCTCAATTGCTTGCCACAAAAGCTCATCATCTTCGGCAAGATAGTGAAGTTGCTCCATTACATCCGTTGGTTCTGAGTCTTTGATCCAATTGGATACAGCACTCACGACATTCTCTGTCGCACCGACGATTCGATAAGCGACAAGTGTCAATCCAACATTTTCGCTCTCGTTGAGGGATCTCGGCCATTGTCCACGCAAGACTCCGTGTAACTCAATGTACTTGCTTTGGTCATCAGACGATGTTTGATGAGGCTTATCAATGACAGCAAGGAAGAGCAGTGCTTGCTGGGTTAGATACCACGGGTGAGGCTCTTTAGAATCAAGAATCTGATTCGCAAACTCCCGAAGCAGTGAGCGATAAGCCTCAATATCGATGTTTGCTGGAAGTGCGTCACTATCTCGAACAAAGCCTGTTTCTGTCGCCCCCGCTCGCAAAACCTCAGCGGCGACGTATTGAACGCATTTGCGAATCTCCAACGAACATTCGTCATTGTCCAACACAGCCGAAAGCAATTTAAGAACAAGGTTGAGATGTTCTTCGTCAGGAACTAGATCGAGCGAGACTCGTAATAACCTTACGTTCGATGGATCGAACATCCATTTGCGAAGTAACTCTGCGGCAAAGGTCTTCGCTCTGCGATCCAACATCGTCCGACCAAACCAAAGATCCGACTCGGAGCCATCGCCATCGTCAGCCATCAGACGAAGTTCTCGGAATACCTTTCTCCAACGATGTGCGACGAATCGTTCAAGAGAATCGATGCGAACATCGGGATCAACGGCAAATGCCCGTCGTATCTCCTTGTCCGCCCCTGTCTCGGTTGGGTCAAGCTTCATAGTCTTGGCATTCGAGACTGCAAGAAGTCCATCGAGCACTTCAAGAGCGTGAATGGCAGTGTCCGTATCCAAAGGGCCGGAAACGGAGCGAGTCACTGAACGCATGGCGTCTGCAACTGGCAGACTGGATTCGTGCGATCCGCCGTAGGTGACGCTCGTTTTATCGTGGTTGAGGTCCAACTCAGGAGCGTGCTGTTTCAGAAACGAGTTGATTACTTCAACGATCTGTTTGCGGAATCCCTTTGCTCTCTTGCCAGTAAACTTGATGACGAATCGCATGTCATCGACGTATCGGCAATAGTCAACGATCCTCCAACTGCGACCTTCGATTGGTTGATCGAACATGCTCGCAATGGCGGCATCGAAATCGAGAAGGTATGCGTTAGCAAAAAAGCCGCTGGCGGCTAGTCCTTGTGGCAGTCCACCATCAGGATTGGTGCCGCAGAGTTCGCCTGCTAAATCACGGTCATCGTCGTGCCACTGCCAGTTGAACATTTGACGTAGCGTCTTGAAGAATCGTTGCTCTTGTGTCTTGAGAACCCCAAACGCTTCTCCAAACAGAGTTTCCAGCCGAAGAACCAAAGCATCCCTTGATACTCGATCATAGAATCGAGAGAGATCGGCTTGAACGATTGCCCATTGATCCGAGTCAGAAAAGGCTTCTTGACGAATACGCTCTGGCCGTCGCACGAACGACTGGTAGTCTTCGAAATACTGGCGGTACAGCTTGGCGTTTCCCCAGCGAAAGTCCGCCTTGCCATCACTGTAGCTGCAAACCAGTCGATTGCCGTAACTGACACACTTATGTCGATTCTCCAAGGTAATCGTCTGCGTCGGATCTCCTTGCTTCGTCTCTACGAGATTGGCCATACAGATCAGAGCGGCCATTGCGACCGTCTGATCTCGAATGGTCAAATGGGCGAGTGGACGCAGCCGAAACTTTTCAGGATCTTTCGGTCGCCACCCATCCTCAACTTTCCACTCACTGGTTTTCGGAGCCGGGACGATTCGCATCGGCTCAGGGGAGTAATTTTTGATTTGCGACGGAGCAAGTAGTTCAGACCACTCGGCGATGAGGTCGTGAAGTCGTATAGTTGAAAGATCGAGTTCAAGCGAGTCAGCGAACCAGTTATGCGAGCGGATGAAGGCATGGGCTTTCTTCCACGCCTGCACGAGTACAGCGGGATCAGCCAACAATTTTAGCGATGGTCGTAAGCTGCTGTAGTCCCCACCTGCCACGTTCGCTCCCGATCATATTCGTTGGTCTTGTTGTTCTGGCGACTCCTTCCAGAAATGATTGTCCTATTTCGATGACTGCGACAGCAGCGATTCGATTTCCTGTTTCCAATGACTCGCACTTCTCTTGAAAAAGTCCGGCATCATACAACTCTCCGACCGTACTGTTCAAGAAACTGATCCATCTCGTCGTCGTCCATTCCTGCCAACACCCGAAACACTTCTGGTCGCTCACAAACCCGTTTCCTGATCGGCTCCGGCACCTTTTCGGCGAGCAGGAGCAGTTCCTCCTCGTCACCGTCGAGTTCCGCCGCCAGCTTGTGGAGGAGGTTCTCGGAAGGGCTGTGCCCCTCTTCCAATTTGTGGTTCTCAATCTTCGAGATGTACGTGAAGCCGACGCCGACCTTCGCTGCGAGGTCTCGCAACGTAAGCTGCTTCGCCTGACGGAGTTCCCGTATTCGTTCACCAAGGGTCATGACGGCTCACCTGCTTGCTTGTACCACCCCAAAATGGTAACTTTGTTGCACTGGCAAGTCAACAAGGCAAGCGGTTTCATCGCAACTGTCGAGCAAGCACTGAAACGCAGGCAAAGGACACAATGGCGAACGGCAACGGCAAAGCATCGGCGACGGTCTCGCAAGCAGAGATCAACGGCATTCTCTGGAAAGCGTGCGATACCTTCCGGGGTGCCGTCGATCCTTCGGAGTACAAGAACTACATCCTCGTGATGCTGTTCGTGAAGTACATCTCCGATGTCTGGCAGGATCATTACGCCAAGCTGGTCGAAGAATACGGCGACCCCAAGAGCAAGACGGCACAGGAACGGATCGAACGACGGCTCAAACGGGAGCGGTTCGTCCTGCCCGCCCACTGCACGTTCGACTCGCTCTACGAGCAGCGGAATGCCGCCAACATTGGCGAGGTCATCAACACGGTGCTCGACGAGATCGAAGACTCCAACAAGGAAAAGCTTGAAGGGGTCTTCCGCAATATCGACTTCAACTCGGAAGCCAGCCTCGGTCAGACGAAGGAGCGAAACAACCGGCTCAAGTCACTGTTGGAAGACTTCAGCGATCCTCGGCTTGATCTACGTCCCAGCCGAGTCGGCAATATGGATGTCATCGGCAACGCCTACGAATACCTCATCGGCAGGTTCGCAGCCGGTGCGGGGAAGAAGGCGGGCGAGTTCTACACGCCGCCCGAAGTCTCGCAACTCATCGCCCGTCTCGTCGATCCGCAGCCGGGAGAACGCATCTGCGATCCGGCGTGCGGGTCCGGGTCGCTGCTCATCAAGTGCGGACAGCAGGTCGGCTCGAAGGACTTCTCGCTGTGGGGACAGGAGAACATCGGGGCGACGTGGGCACTCGCCAAGATGAATATGTTCCTGCACGGCATGGACAACGCCCGCATCGAATGGGGCGACACGATCCGCAACCCCAAACTCCTCTCCGACGACCGGCTGATGAAGTTTGAAGTGGTCGTCGCCAATCCGCCGTTTTCGCTCGACAAGTGGGGTGCCGACGAAGCGGGTGCCGATCATTACAACCGCTTCCACCGGGGCATTCCCCCGAAGAGCAAAGGGGACTTCGCCTTCATCTCGCACATGATCGAGACGATCACCGAGACGAGTGGGCGGGTCGGCGTCGTCGTGCCGCATGGCGTGCTGTTCCGGGGTTCGACCGAAGGGAAGATTCGTCAGCAACTCATCGAAGAGAACTTGCTTGATGCGGTGATTGGTCTTCCGGCGAACCTGTTCTTCGGCACCGGCATCCCCGCCGCCATTCTGGTCTTCCGCAAGCAGAAGCCCGACAAGTCGGTCCTCTTCATCGACGCCAGCCGTGAATACGTGGATGGCAAGAATCAGGTGTCGCTGTCGGATGCTCATTTGGAGAAGATCGTCGCCACGTACACCGCACGGGAGAGCGTGGATAAGTACGCCTACGTCGCCGACTTCGACGAGATCAAAGAGAACGATTTCAACTTGAACATTCCCCGTTACGTGGACACGTTCGAGGAGGAGGAAGAGATCGACATCCGGGCAGTGCAGGAGGAGATCGACGAACTCGACACTGAGTTAGCCCAAGTCCAAGAGCAGATGCAGGGGTATCTGAAGGAGTTGGGACTGTGATTCCAAAAGGATGGAAGAAAGTTGAGTTGGGTGAACTCGCCGAGTTCGTAAACGGTCGGGGTTTCAAACCCCACGAGTGGTCGGACACAGGATTACCGATTATTCGTATTCAGAACTTGAACGGAAGTGATGAGTTCAACTACTACAACGGTGAATATAACCCGAAGATTGAAGTGCAAACGGGAGAACTTCTGTTTGCGTGGTCTGGTAGCCGTGGCACGTCGTTCGGACCTCATATTTGGAACGGACCAAAAGCCGTTCTTAATTACCACACATGGAGAGTTGTTCCGCTTTCAGAACGAATTGACAGTCGGTTTCTCTTCGATTCGCTGAAACTACTCACAGCGAAGATCGAAGACGAGGCTCATGGTGCGGCGGCATTGGTCCACACGCAAAAGAATCGCATTGTCGAATATGAGATCAAACTGCCACCTCTTCCCGAACAGCAGAAGATCGCCGCCATTCTTTCGACGTGGGATCGGGCGATTGAATTGACCGAGAAGCTGATCGCCGCCAAGCAGAAACGCAAACAAGCCCTCATGCAGCAGCTTCTCACCGGCAAGGTGCGGTTGCCGGGATTCAAGAGTCAGAAATGGCAACTGCGAAAGATCGGACAATTTCTGACGGAGAGTCGCATCGCCGGATCAGACGGAGAGAATGCAAAAAAGATCACCGTCAAACTGTACGGAAAAGGTGTTCTCCCCAAGATCGAGACGAGAAAGGGGAGTTCTTCGACAAAGTATTACCGTCGATCAGCGGGACAGTTCATCTACAGTAAGCTCGATTTCCTGAACGGAGCGTTTGGGATCATTCCGCCTGATATGGAAGGATTCGAGTCCACACTCGACCTCCCTGCTTTCGACATCAGCGAGGAATTGGACTCCCGGTGGTTTCTTGGCTTTGTGAGTCGAGAACACTTCTACAGTCGAGGTTTAGGTCTTGCGAATGGTGGGCGAAAAGCGAGGCGGGTGAATCCACGTGACTTTTTGAATATCAAAATCAAGCTTCCGAGCTTACCTGAGCAACATGCGATTGCGGACGTTTTGGAAATGGCAGAGCGAGAGGTTCTACGCTTGGCCTTAAAACTCGATGCGTTGAAGCGGCAGAAGAACGGGCTGATGCAACAGCTTCTCACCGGCAAGGTTCGAGTGTCATCTACGCAGGGAGAATCTCAATATGCCTCTACCTGATCCCAAAGGTCCGATCATCGATTTGGGACTTTCAAATCACATTATCCCGTCTGGTATTCACGTTGGCGTACCCTCTGATTACATCACGACAATCATGCCACAAGGCTTGTCGGAGTTGGACAATCTACCGAAGGACAGACCGCTCTCAATTGAAATCTGCAATCCGATGCCTCGCACATACACGGTCGCAGTTCAGGTAGAGGGAGTTAGCAGTGGCGATGCGGACAAGTATCTCTTCAGTGGAAACAAGAAGCAAGGAAAGCTTGTTCGCCTGCAAGACATTACCGAGTACGGTGATCTCCTGAAGCGTGCAGCGGAATGGCTTCAGAGGTTTCCGTGCGACGGCGTGGTTGTGCCGCTTCGAGGAGGAATAAAGCCTTTCACTCAACTCGACGTGCTCACCGAGTTCAAGCATGCTCCATGCTGGCTTCCCTTCACACAGGGTGCGAACTATTTGAACCGTGATCAAATCAGGGACATTCTCAAGCAATACGTTGAGCCTCGCATGATAGACGGCTCCGCCCGGTTTGTTGTCATAGACACGGCTGACAGCGGTCATAGTTCCCATGCTCTGGCGACCATCCTCAAAGAATTGCATTCAGACTTCCCCTCCTCAGCGAAGTGGAATGTTGACTTTTTGCTGTTCTTCGAGTCCGAAGAGGGAAGGAAGCCTTGCCCGCCACTGTCTCGGTCGATTCCGACGCTGAATACCGACAGGCTTCGCTTCCGAGTATATGCCTGTGGGACGACATCACTGCTGGCTGAAGATTGGGATGAGGCACTTGGGGTGAAAGCAACGTGGGACAGCAACGGCAAGCCGCACATTGCTGTGATTCCTTCAAAAGGTCGAATTGTCGTCCAGAGCCATAACGGATCGTTGAAGGAGTACGAGACCGAAAGGTTGGATCAGTTCGTTGACGAGTTGCTCGCCACTGAGGTTTCCGACGCAGTGGTTACCGACGCTCAAATGAAGTACGAGCGGGATGTGTGGCAAAACTACCGCAGAGAACAAGCGTGAACACAACGTAGATGTGGGTCGAATAATGGCGGTGTCAGAATTCCTCGAAGATTTGGTCTCGCACCTACCTGCGTTGCAACTTTTGCAACAGGTCGGCTACCGGTATCTCACGCCGACCGAAGCACTCGATCTGCGAGGCGGCAAACGCAGCCGGGTCGTGCTGGAAGCGATTCTCATTGAGCAACTCCGCAAGCTGAACCAGATCACCTTCAAGGGACAGTCGCACGACTTCACCGAGACGAACCTCAGAACCGCCGCCGATGCTCTGACCAATATCCCCTTCGACGGCTTGGTGAAGACGAACGAGCAGGCATACGACCTGCTGACGCTGGGGAAAGCCATCGAGCAGACCATCGACGGCAACAAGCGGAGCTACACGGTTCAGTACATCGATTGGGAACGCCCGGAGAGCAACGTCTACCACATCGCCGATGAATTCGAGGTCGAGCGGACGGCTTCGCACGAACTGCGGCGACCGGACATCGTGTTGTTCGTCAACGGGATTCCGCTGGCGGTCATCGAGTGCAAACGCCCCGACGAGCATGATGCCGTGGAAGTTGGCACCAGCCAGCATCTTCGCAACCAGCGGCAGGACGAGATTCCCGGTCTGTTCGTTTACTCGCAACTGCTGGGATCGATCTGCCAGAACCACGGCAAGTACGCCACGACCGGCACACCGAAGAAGTTCTGGGCGGCATGGAAAGAAGACCACGCCGACGATCTCGACGTGAAGCTCGCCAAACTGATCAACACGCCGCTGAACGCTGAGCAGTTGGCACGGATGTTCGAGAGCCGAAAGCCTTGGGTGGTCGCCAAGATGCAGGAAGTGCTGGCGGCTGGACAGCGGTTGCCGTCGCCACAGGATCGGCTACTGTACTGCCTGTTTCGACCGGAACGACTGTTGGAGATGGCGTACCGATACATCGTGTTCGACAAGAACATCAAGAAGGTCGCCCGCTACCAGCAGTATTTCGCCATCGGCGAGACGTTGGCGAGGGTTACGAAGTCGAAGGGGGATCAGCAGCGACCGGGAGGCGTGATCTGGCACACAACCGGCAGCGGCAAGAGCCTGACGATGGTAATGCTCGCCAAGGCTTTGTCGCTGGAACCGACGATCAAGAATCCCAAGGTGGTCATCGTCACCGACCGGATCGATCTCGACCGACAAATCTGGAAGACGTTCCTCGCCTGCCGCAAAACGGTCGAGCGGGCGAACAGTGGAAGTCATCTGGTGAAACTGGTGTCGCAAGGGAAAGCCGACATCATCACCACGATCATCGACAAGTTCGAGTCGGCGGCATCGGCACACGATCTACGGGACGAAGGGAACAATGTCTTCGTGCTGGTCGATGAAAGCCATCGCAGTCAGTACGGGCTGGCTCACGCCAAGATGAAGCAGGTGTTCCCGAATGCCTGCTACATCGGCTTCACCGGCACGCCGCTGCTGAAGAAGGAAAAGAGCACGGCCACGAAGTTCGGCGGGTTCATCCACACGTACCCGATGCGGAAGGCGGTCGAGGATAAGGCTGTGACGCCGATCCTGTACGAAGGTCGGATGTCGGAACTGCACGGCGACCAGAAAGCCATCGACAAGTGGTTTGACCGGATCACGAAGGACTTGTCCGACGAGCAGAAGGTCGATCTCAAGAAGAAGTTTCGCCGGGAAGAGGAACTGACGAAGACTTCCGAGCGGCTTTACGAGATCGCTTTCGACATCACCACGCACTTCTGCGAGAACTTCAAGGGAACAAAATTCAAAGGGCAGTTCGCCGTCAGCAGTAAGGCGATGGCGTTGAAGTATCACCAGTTGTTCGAGGAGATCGGCAAGGAGTACCCGGAACGGGCGGTTTCATCCCGTGTGATCATCTCGGCTCCCGATACACGAGAAGACAACGAGACCATCGAAGAGGAAGACATTCCAGAGATTCAACAGTTCTGGCAAAAGATGATGCAGGAATTTGGCTCCGAGAAGAAGTACCTCGAACAGATCATCGACGACTTCGAGAAGAAGCCGAAGCCGGAAATTATCATCTGCGTGGACAAGCTGCTGACCGGTTTCGATGCCCCGTGCAACACGGTGCTGTACATCGACAAGCGGCTGCGAGATCACAACATCCTGCAAGCAATCGCCCGTGTGAACCGGCTGTTCGATGGCAAGGATTTCGGACTTGTTGTCGATTACCGAGGCATCTTCGGGGCACTCGACGCAGCGGTCAAAAAGTACGACAAGTTGAGCGACTTCGACGAGGAAGACCTCGAAGGGACTTTCACGCAGATCGAAGAAGAAATCGCCAAACTCAAAGAGCGACACACGAATGTCTGGTCGGTCTTTAACGGGGTCCAGAACAAACAGGACTTGGAAGCGATGCAACAGCACCTTCGCCCCGAAGACGTGCGGCAGGACTTCTACGATGCGTTGAACGAGTTCTCGAAGACGCTGCAACTGGCGATGTCGTCGGCGAAATTCCACGAGGAGACGCCGAAAGCGACCGTGCAGCGATACATCGACGACATGAAGTATTTCCGTAACCTGCGAGCGGCGGTCAAACAGCGATACAACGAAGCGGTCGATTACAAGGAGTACGAAGACCAGATTCGCAACATGGTCGATAAGTACATCGGTGCCGACGAAGTGAAGCAAATCGTCAAGCCGGTCAACATCTTCGAAGTGGACAACCTCGAAGAGGAACTGGACGAGATCGAAGGGACGGCGGCGAAGGCGGACTTCATCGCTTCACGGGTCAAGAAGACCTGTGTCGAGAAGATGGAGGAAGACCCGGTTCTTTACCAGAAGCTCTCGGAGGTCATCGACGAGGCGATCAAGGCGTACCTCGAAAAGCGGCTGAGTGAGGAAGAGTACCTCAAGAAGATGTTCGAAGTCTGGAACGAGGCGAAGGAACAAGGTTCGTCCAAGGTGCCCGCCGAGTTGCGGAGTGATCCCGAAGCCAAGGCGTACTTCCGGCTGTTGCAAGAGGGTTTCGAGAAGGTCGCTGGTGACAGTCGGGACGATCTCGCCGCCATCGCTGCGGAGACGGCGTTGAAGGCTCGGAAGATCGTTGAGGAGCGAAAGATTCGGGACTGGACGGACAACCGGGATGTTGTCAACGCCATGATCAACGACCTCGACGATCTGATGTTCGCCGCCAAAGGACGTTACGATCTGCCTATGACCGGCCACGACATCGACGAGATTCTGGAAAAGATCATTCAGGTCGCCAAACGTCGGGAGATGCAGCCATGACACTCGACGGCGATCCAAAGCAGAACGGTCATCCTCGGCAACTGGCGATCCAGTACGGTCGTAAGCGGATCGAGTTCCAACTTCTGTACTCGGCTCGCACGACATTGGCGATTGATGTGCATCCCGATCTGTCGGTGGTCGTGACCGCTCCCAAGGACGCCGACGATGCGGCGGTCGAGCAGAAGATACACAAGCGGGCGGCTTGGATCGTCCAGCAGCAGCGGTTCTTCGAGAACTACCTCCCGCCGATCCCGGCACGGCGATACGTCAGCGGCGAGTCGCATCGGTACTTGGGGCGGCAATTCCGACTGCGGGTCCACGAGGGAGACAAAGATGCCGTCAAGATGTCACGGGGGCAGATCAACGTCTACCTGACCGATTCTTCGAAGAAAGCACGAATTAAGACGCTCGTCGTAGGCTGGTTCCGCCAGCGTGCCGAGGTTGTCTTCCGAGAATTGTTCGACGACATGGTGTCGAAGGCGGAACGACACGGCATCACGGCGGAGAACTTTGAAATTCGACGCATGAAGAATCGCTGGGGAAGTTGCACAAGGGAAGGTCGTATTCTGCTGAACCCTGACCTGATCATCGCCCCCAAGCAGTGCATCGAGTACGTAATCGTCCACGAACTCTGCCACTTACAAGAACACAACCACGGTCCAGCGTTCTACCGATTGCTTAAGACTCTGATGCCCGATTGGGAGCAGCGACGGGAGCGGTTGAATGGGTGCGTGGTGGACTAAGCCAAAGAAAACATGCCTGAGGAAATGCAATGACGGACAGCACATCGAAATTTGACGCCTCATTCCAAGGATTGGGATACGTTCATCAATTTCGCTGTGCTCTCCTTCTAGGTCTTCAACGCTATGAGGAACCAAATCACTGCTTGTGCATCGAGAAGCTTGATGATGTGTCCATTCACGAATCACATTCTCCCCAAGCCGTTGCGTCGGAAGTACGACAATACAAGCTCCACAAGGACAGAGATGGCAACTTGGGTGACAAGAGTCTCGATGTCTGGAAGTCGCTACGAGTCTGGTCACAAGCCATTGTTGACGGCAAGATTGATCTCAATCGAACCGCTTTGTGCCTCGTGACAACATCGATTGCATCGGAGGCCAATGCGGTTAAGTGGTTGCGAAAATCGGAGAGAGATACCGAGAAGGCGAGGAAACAACTTGAAGCGGCTGGGAGTGATTCGGACAACACGACGGTGAAGCAGTGCGTTGAGAAACTTCAAAAGCTATCCGAAGATCAGCGAAAACTACTTTTTCAAAACATTTCTCTTCTCGATGGCGAGATCCACACTTCGGCGATTCAATCGGAACTGCATAAGCAATTGTGGTTCGTCCCGCAGCATCATCGCACGCACTTTGTCGAATGCTTAGAGGGCTGGTGGATTAACCTGCTTTGCGATTACCTCGCCGATCCCTCGGCAACGCCAATTCCAATTGGATTGATTCAGCAGAAAGCTCAAGATCTCTTGGCACAGTTTAGACGAGAATGTCTTCCAGATCATCTTCTGGACGAGCAGGTGCCGAGCGAACACACGCCCAACTTGGATGATCGAGTTTTCGTTAAGCAGCTTTTGCTAATTGGCGTTTCCGAAGCCCGTAGACGAATAGCTCAGGAAGACCATTACCGAGCGTTTACGCAACGATCTCGCTGGGTCCGAGAGCAGTTACTTGGGTTTAATGAAGAAGAGAGATTCGAGAAGAAGTTGAAAGACTGCTGGCTCGAACGGTTCGAGATAATGCGAGAAGGGATCTCTGAAGGGGCCGAAGAGACTTTGCTAGTTTCGAGTGGCTCGAAGTTGTACCAGTGGATCACCACGGAGGCACCTTCCAGAAGCAATCTCTGGTTTCGCCCGGATTTTCAGTCCGAGTACATGGTAAAGGGTTCGTTCCATTTACTTGCAGATACGTTGCATGTGGGATGGCATCCAGCATTCGCAGAGCGTCTAAAAACTGACGGCCCCGATCAGAGTGGCTTAATGGCCGAAACTGTTCAGGAGGACGCCAGATGAGCTTACCTTGGGAAGACCGTTCGACGGTCGTTGCCAACCTGCTGAATCCTGCATATTTAGGGGCAATCCTGCGTTCTTCAGCGGACGAGTATTGCAAAGCTGTAAACGACGAAATGCCTTTTGAGCTTTGTTTTGTTGTTCCAGCCCTCGTGCTTCATCCAACAACTGCTGCAAGACTGCCAAAGAGTGTGGCGACGACTCTCCATTCATGGATACAAAACGAGGACAATCGTGATGTGCTGATCACGCTTGATCAGAGAGTTGCGGATCTAGTGCCATTTGTGAAAGAGGCACTTATCTTTGCCGCACAGCGACAGGTTTTAGCTTTTTCTGACCAAGGTAACCTAATCCCCGGTATTGCGAAGCTTACCGGTATCACCTCATTTCGTGCTCTTTCGGAGGAAACGAAAGAGCACCTTCGTCTTAGCCAGTTCATCGGTCGTTGGCTTGCCTCGGCTGGCAGCACATCCACCGTGTTTATGTTGATGGGGATCAAGCCATGAGCCTTCAGGTACTTTCAATCGCAATCTACAACAGGCTTGGTGATCGCCGTGACGTTCATTTCCGTCCCGGCAAACTGAATATCGTCACAGGGAAGTCACTAACGGGCAAATCTGCACTGATCGACATCTTGGATTTCTGTCTCGGCAGGGACAAGTATGTTGTGCCCTCTGGTGTCATCACAGATTGTGTCGTGTGGTATGTGGCCCATTTTGTACTGCCACACACTCAGATAATCGTTGGGAGACCTGCACCTGAAGGTGCAGCATCGACAACTGCCGTCTTCTTGGAAGTCGGTGGCCAACTCACACTTCCTGACTTTTCAGCACTAAAAGTCAATTCCAACACGTCTGCACTTGAGCAGTACCTCTCGGATGCAATCGGCATTACCGGCAATGAACACGTACCCTCCGAAGGCCAATCACGTCAGCCATTGAAGGCTAATGTCAGCCACGCACGTTTTCTTCTCTTTCAGCCCCAAAGCATCATTGCCGACCGAGACATTCTCTTCTTTCGTCAGAAGGAACAGTTCATTCCACAATCGATCAAGGATAGTTTGCCGTACTTTCTGGGAGCGACAGGAGATGATCAATATGATCGGCTTCAACAGCTTCGTCGCCTGCGGAGGGAGTTGAAACTACGTGAGCGTCGGCTTGACGAAGAAAAGGCACTGCGAGGGCGTGAAACGAATCGTGCTCTATCGCTATACACTGAGGCACAGGAATGCGGCCTCATCGTTTCGACCGCACCAGCACCAAGCGAGTTCGACGAAATCGTTGAAGTGATTGCTCCACTTTCCGCATTGCAGCCACGTGCTCCCGAATTAGAGTCCAGTGATGCGATCCGGTCTTTGAGTGAACGTCGAGACTCTCTTTTGGCTCAAATGAGAGACATTCAATCTGAAATCGAAGCAGCACGAGCTTTCACTGCCGCTCAGGACGCCTTCTCATCTGAGGCGAACACTCAGCGAAATCGACTAACTGCTGTGAATCTCTTTGGAGAGGACGCAACCGGCCACAAATGCCCCCTTTGCGAAAGTCAGTTGTCGGACTCTGTACCCAAGGCAGATGCAGTTCGCCACAACCTTTCAAACATTGAGCGGCAGATCGGGGCGGCGTCCCGGCAACGTCCAAGGCTCGACTCGTTTCTCAACGAACGGGAGCAAGCACTCGCCACAATTAAGCAGGAGTTGCGTGCCAATCGAGCCGCAATAGACAACCTCATTGAAAGGCAAGAAGTACTTCAAAGAGAGAGAACTCGCCAGCAAGAACAAGCACGAGTGCTGGGCCGTATCAGTCTGTTTGCAGAAAGTGTCCAAGCCATCAAGGAGGATAGCGATTTGCAGGCTCAGATTCGAGAGTTGCAGCGGCAAGTCGCCGCACTTGAGGATGAGCTTTCCGAAGAAAACGCCGATGATCAACTTAGTTCACGGTTGCAACTCCTTGGAATGGACATGAGTAAATGGGCTAAGGAAATGGAGCTTGAGCACAGCGAATGGCCAATCGGCTTTGATTTGAAAAATCTGACCGTAGTAGCCCACAGAGCATCGGGGCCGATACGCCTGTTCCAAATGGGCGGCGGTAAAAATTGGATGGGTTACCACGTCGCTTTCTTTCTATCACTGCACAAGCTGTTACGGCAGTTTTCTCGACCTGTCCCCGGAATCCTTGTACTCGATCAACCAACTCAGGTGTATTTTCCGGCAGAGCGTGTCGAAGATCGTTCTGTTGACGAACTTCCTGACGAGGATCAAGAGACGGTACATCGTCTATTCAAAATTTTCTATTCGTTCGTCAATGACCTCACTCCACACATGCAGGTTATCGTGACCGATCACGCAGACCTGAATGAAGACTGGTTTCAAGAGTCAGTGATTGAGCGATGGCGTGGTGATAAGAAGCTTGTACCGCTTTCGTGGATCACTCCCGAAGACGGGGAAATATCCGATAAGGTGGATGATGGTGACTAACAAATGCCGAACTACGCCCGTCTCCGGTAACACTTTCTCTTTTTTGTAGTTCGTCTGATTATGGCAATTTACGAAATCTCCTCTGACAACTTCCGTAAGATCGACGAAACGTCGTTCAGCAGTGCGGGTCTGCGTGAGCGTCAAGACCTGCAACGCCTCCTCCGCAGCCAGATCGAGATTGTTTCTCCTGATACGCTCGTCATTGCCGAGGAGTTCAGTCAGTGGCAAGACAGCAATCGTCGAATCGATCTCCTCGGCATCGACAAAGATGCAAATCTCGTCGTCATCGAACTGAAGCGGTCCGAGGATGGCGGACACATGGAGCTTCAGTCGATCCGATACGCCGCCATGATCTCGGCGATGACCTTCGAGCGTGCGGTCGAAGTCTACACCGAGTTCCTCAAGCTGCTCGGCAGCACTGAGGACGCCCGGTCGTCCCTATTGGAGTTTCTCGAATGGGATGAACCAGATGAGGATCGCTTTGCACAGGACGTGCGAATCGTCCTTGTCTCAGCCGAGTTCTCGAAGGAACTGACGACCTCGGTCATCTGGCTCAACGAACGTGGCTTGGACATCGAGTGCGTGCGGATCAAGCCGTACAGTGACAACGGTCGAATTCTAGCAGACATCCAGCAGATCATTCCCCTCCCCGAAGCTGAAGACTATCGAGTCCGACTGAAGGAAAAACAACAGCGAGAGCGTGCTGCCCGGAAGTTCAATCCTGATTTCACAAAGTACGACGTGACCGTGAACGGGCAGACTCATGAGCGGTTGCCCAAGCGGACGGCGATCTTCACCGTGGTTAGGCAACTTGCCAGCCAAGGGCACTCACCAGACCAGATTGCGGCGGCTGTCCCGTGGCGGCAGAGTTCAATGTTTCGGATTGCTGATGGAGACCTGAGTTCAGAAGCCTTCGTCGCTCGACAGAAAGCAGATGCCGCTAACGGCGGTAAGAGCTTCGAGGAACGCCGCTTCTACTGCGACGAGGGTGAATTGTTCCACTTCGATGGAAAGACCTTTGCCTTCACGAACCAGTGGGGACATCGCTGCATCGAAGCCATGGACCAGTTGATCAAAGCATTTCCGAATGAACCGATCTCGTACCGTGCGTCGGAGTAGGTGAATCGTCGGTCACATTTGAGTTGGGGAATAAATTAGATGGCATATTCGGGGTACTACTTCAACGGCGAGCGAGATGTCGAATGCACGATCAAACGAATGGGATCACAGAACACTCGGATCATTTTGGACGGCGTGGAACAACTCGTTCGAACGGATCTAGTGAAGCGAGTTGGTGATGCTGATCGCAATCTGGCAGAGCTAATACTCCCAACAATACCCCTCGAATCCCTGTATCGAAGATTGCGAAAGCTAGTGGGGACAAAGCAGGCCAAGTTCGAAGCAGTCCGCAGTGTGTTGTCTGAAAGGCATGGTGCCTGTGGCTCAGAATTTCTTTCAGAGTTGTTTCGGCGAAGTGTCTCACACTCACAATTCTACCGAAACATTGAGGAATCTTTTTGTCCAGAGCGAACTGCCAGTGGGACAAGCAGCAATTACGCACGTAAGCTCGTTCAGTTTCTCGGAAATACATCTTCCGTCCAAATTACAGGATCAGATCTGAAGCTGGTGGATTTCGAGATCTTTCCATTTCGGACGACATACTCATGCACCGAGCAGGGTCGGCCTGCGAGTTCAACCGCAAGCGGCGGCATGGATATGTTGCTGGTAACGAACTGCGGTGAACAACCCCGACCGGTAATTGGAGAGATCAAGGCTGATACGGAAGTTGTCGGTCCTACATTCGCTCTGATTCAGGCACTCATGTATGCGTCACAAATGGCCACTCCAAGTCAATTTGAAAGACTGGCAAAGCAGTATCCACAAGTATTCTCCACCCTCGAAATCAACGATCCCACCGTCGAGATCTGCGTGTTTTTGGAATCGTTCGATGCGTGCAACGCCAACGACCTAACATTTGCAAGAGAGCTTGCATCATCACTACAAGAAGATTTGGTAACGATTCCCTCCATCAGGTTCGTGCAGTGCAAGATCACAAATGGCGGTTTGTCTTGTCAGGAGTTCGGTGACAAATGAGCCTGCCCATCGCCGCCTTTCGGAAGGACTGACACCGAATCCATCCTAGGATAGAACGCATCCTCATTCACTATCCCACAGGAGTTGAACTCCTCGCTGATAGCATCCCGCACGACGCCGATCAAGGAGATGTCCCGTTCGAGCGGTTGACCAGCCAGTTCTTGGAGACAGTGATGGATCGTGTTGTCTACAAAATCCTGTCGTTCACGCTGCTGCTCAGTTAATACCACTTCGGGCCACTCCCCAAGCCATATCGTTTCAATTGGATCATGACCATCGCACTGGCAACAAACGTACTGCCTTCCGCACACGGAACACCGTTGAATATCGCAATCAGGCTTGTGTACGTGACCTCCTTCAACTCCACAATCCGGGCAGCGTGTCCGAACTTCAATGTGTCCATTTTTCCGAACGACGAACTGTTCTTTCAACAATCGCATTGCCGACAGAAACACCTTCTCAGCCCCTCGCTTGAGGTTCTCTTCCGCATCGTTTGTGTTGCAATGTGTTTCGATGGCTTTGTTAAAGAGCCGGATTGGAATGATTCGTTTTCGGAGTGCAAGCGATACCCACTTCTTGGGAACCACTAGCGGCTTGCCATCTCTGGCACGTTCTTTGATTGCGGACTCGATAATGTCTCTAATGATTGCAGCATCGCAACATTGGTTCGAGTCGGGCAAGCCCGACAATTTCCGATTACATTGTGAACATTCTCTGGTTGACATAATCGTAAGCTCCTTGGAGTGCTGGGAAGTGCGATATTGCTGTCGTCAAATCGAAATGGAAAACGAAGCCCCGTGATGTCCGACGATGGTTTAGGTTGTGTCAACGAAGGACACATTTCATGGACATCACGGGGCGAGTGCCGAGTCTGGCAGGCATAGATACCGTGTCACGAAGGACACTCTGCAAACCTCATCGGCACCTTCTTTCCTTTTCCTCAAGACACACCAATCATCTCCAAACACGCTTGCGAAAGGAACGAGCAGATTTGTGAGTAGCTACTCAGTCGGCTCCACTCGGAGCCGGTAACCTCGCTTGCTGACCGACTCAATTAAGCGTCCGACGCCAGAGACGTGTGGGATCAACTTGCGTTTGATGGTAAGGTCTAGTCGTTCCTCCCATATTTCTTCTGGGAACTCTCGCTTGATGTCGCTGGTTGACCGGATTTCTCCTCCTGCACGTATCAGGCTCTTGAGCACGAGAGCTTCGGTCCGTTCGCAATGATATGACTGCCCTTTGTATTCGAGAGTCTCGGCCTCGACATCCACGGAGATTGGAATTGGCGTCAACGTCGATTCGTTGGAACCAAGCGACCTTCCGAAGGCGGCGACTTCATGGCCGGTGAAGACGAGTTGCATCGCTGGCGTGAGGCCGACTTCCGTCATTCGCCTGAAGCCATCATCGCCGTACAACTGTCGAACTTCACTTTCGGTCCAAAAGTCCTGAACGCCCCCTTTCTCCCCAGAGACCCTTCCGAACTCCAAATTGTCGCCTTCTTGAAGTACGGTCGCATCGTCACAGCGAATTCCATTGACCCAAGCGATCAATGCGGGGTGGAGATTGTAAATGTCGTTCAGTAGCCCTCTCACTTCACGAAGAGTCTTCCCGACCATCTCCCAACGGCCATCAATAGCACCATGAACAACTCGTACAGACATCGCATTCTCCTTTCGAAAGTAAGTGGTTTGTGGCAGCAAACGTCTGATTGTCCGTTCGCTGATAGAAACACCCGAATTCGGGCGTGTTTGACACCTTTCCGGGGCATCTCTACTTCTGCTTCAATGTGGGGTGGACGGCGAACCGTCCAAACTCCTGCCGAAACAGGTCTCTAACGTATGTGGCATCATCTGGCTTGGTCAGGACGGAATCGTGAATCGTCAAGACGAACGCCTCCGGCCTTTCCTCTGCAAACTTCGCCACAACGCCATCTATCACCAGTCTCGCTTCAACTCGCTGCATCCATTGAGCCAGACGGCGATGGTCTCGGTGATTGACTTGTAGGATCATATGGAAGAGTGACGGAAACTCGGCTTGGAAGGCTTGAACCAAGGGGTTGTTGAAGTCTCTCCATTTGGCGTAGAGCAGTTCTGAGTAGACTTGCTCTTTGAATTCGCCACGTGCTGCACTGTCCGAGATGTCTACTCCGACTGCTTGAGCCATGTATTCGTAAATTTGTCCTGCCTCACAGAGCAGCAGGTACTTCAATGAATCGTTATTAGTTCCGTGCAAACCTGCACAGCGTAAAGGAAGGGTGGTTGGATTGGAGGTTGTGGTTGATTGTTGGATTTGTTGTTTGAGGAGAATGAGTTGTTCGAGGTTTTCCTCCTTCAATGCCAAAGCAGAGTCGAAAGCTTCCTCTGTCCAGAGTTGAGCAAACGAACCTTGGTTTTTCTCCCAAAGGAAGTAGGTCAGTCCGCAGAACAAGGGTTGGCTATTCGAGATGTCAGTCTCAATCAACCTCTCACCATCAACCCGCAGACAAGCCCGCAGTTCCCTCTTGAGGCAAGTGACGTTGTGATGAACACGGCCAAAGCGATCTGCTGAAAAGAACCACTCCTGCTCATTCAATCGTTCAAGGCAGCTTTCGCTCGCCGCAAACCTTTCACCATCGAGCGACAACCCTTCGAGCATTTGGCGGGCAGTATCCAAGTCCACTCGCACCCGCCGTAGCTGCTCCAACAGATGTTGGCGGGTCGGGCAAGTCGGCGATTCTTGCAGTTCCGCTCTCCGTTCGATCAACTTTGGAATCAGGTACGAGTCAGACGGCACATATCGCTTGACACGTGCGGCACGATATTGGGCAGCGAGACGGTAACGGTTCGACAAACCATCTCGTGCGACACGATCAACCTCGATGACGTGCCCTTCGAGGTCGCTGATGATTCCGAGATAATGTCGCCCCATGATCTTTCGCAGGTATTCAGCCTTCAGATGCACACCATCCTTCCGGTGCCGTTGATTGAAGATCGATTGCGTGTGAATTGTGTGGAGCAAGTATCTGGCCTTGTCGCCCAATCGACGACGTTCATGAGCCAAGTACCGCTCTGGCTCGAACCCTTCAGGCACGTAAAGGGCGGGGATGTCGGGTTTTGCTGCGACGGGATCTAAGTCGATTCAGCATCCAAGATCAGGAAGCCGTCGTAGCTGGACTCTCGGCGTAAGAAATCGCTGTTTTGAACTCTATCTATCTGCGGGGGCATGATCGTCTCCTTTCTGTAAAGAAATGACCCCGGCGACCAAAGACAAGGCGGTCGCCGGGGTTCTGTTTGTGGGTTACGTCGTCTGTGCTCGAATTCCGTCGAGCGTTCCAGCCTGATGGGCGATGTTCATGACTCGCTCGACGACTCGTGCATTGATCTCGCCAGTTACAAACATTGCAACTTCGCCATCACTGCCGACCAATTGCCATCGGTCACCAACGAGTTCTCGGAGTGAGAATGGACCGATCAACGGCGATGACTCGACCAGATCGGAGGGCGGATCAACGACTCGCTCATGGCCTGCGTCTTTGAGGAGACAAACTACTTTCTCTGTGTGCCATAGCGTCGTGTACGTTCCCCATCGCTCGTAGTCGTAACTCAGAAGCTTCTGGTCATACGCCGCTGTCGATGGCGTTCCGTTGTCTCGCCGGAGGCCGAGTTCTTTGAGCCACTTCCCAACTTGCTGGCCGCTGACTCCGAACAGGCGACCAAGATCAGCCATGTTCATATAGGGTGTGGTGAATCGCATGGCTCCTCCTTTCTTTCACGGGTCTCGTTCATGACGACGCCGAAGTAGTCGGCGATCCGTTGGACATCCTCGGTTGTGAAGACCCGTTTGTTAGCAATCCTCAGTTCTGGTTCTGGTATCGAACCGTTGGCGATGGCGTACTCGATGCGATGTCGAGCAACGCCGATCACACTGCTGACATCACCGAGTCCTAATAGCTGCTGTTGCATGGCAACCTCCTTTCTGAGTTATCTATGCAGCGGCGACTCAATTTCTCGTGACCACAAGAAGAAACACTCTGCTGATCGTGCAGAGGAATTTGCGTGCGAGCACTTCAGGCCGACCTCGCCTATAGCCGCCTGCTGTGCCGTTCAACGGCAGGCAACCATCGAGTCCACAAGGAGTTAGGGAGAACCTGCTCCTGTCAGCTATTAAGACGCCTACCACGCACAGGCCCACTATCAATGTGGGAGCACCTGCCCGTGGCGGCTGATAACCGACAGGGGCAGAAGTTCCGCCCCGCTAACAACGGTCGGCTACGAAGTCTGTCGGTGCCCGCAAGCTGCCTTGAGACTGCATGTGCGACCGAAGATTATCCATCCTCAGCTTTGCGATCTGGGAGTACCGCTTGCTGATGTCACACCCGATCCAACGTCTGCCAAGGTGTTCTGCGGCCAACAAAGTTGAACCGCGGCCGCAGCAGCAATCGAGTACAACCTCTCCCGGCTTTGTAAGTTCCTCGACAAGGAACTTCAGTTCCTCAACGGTCTTGATGCATGGGTGCAGCTTTCGGAGTGGCCCAATTTTGTCATAGATGACGAGGGAGTCTCGATCCGGCATCGGAACCGGTTCTTGTTCTTTCGTCTGTACGATCCACGTGTGGCCGGTAGCATTCTTGCCTGCAAGTCGAAACCGAGTCAGCGTCCACAACCGATGATCCCCAAACCAGTCGTGAAACTGTTGGCAGAACTTCGGGCTTTGTGCCCATGCCAGTCTGCCGTTCGGCTTCAATACTCGGCGACACTCCTCGTAGATCGGCTGGTGGTATTCCCAATGCAATTCGGGATCACCGTTTGCCGGATCGGTGCCCCACTCGTATTCGTAACTCCTCGATGTGCCGTACATGGGATCGCTGATCACAGCGTCGATTGACTCGCTCGGCAACTTCGCCAGCAGATCACGTGCATCAGCGTGGAAGATCGTGTTTACAAACTTGTTCATGATTTCTCCTCGGTTAGGGTTTTGATGTCCTGTTCAAGAACTGCTTCGATTGCTCCGACAAAGTTGGAACTTTGTCGCCGCTCCTCCAATACCAGCCCGTCCGGTTCCTCGGTCAATGCCGTGCGGCCTTCTTCGTTGAATAGGTAACGGAAGTGGGGATGACTCTCGCCAAACCGACCTTGCTGTTTAGAGAGGCGATACGTGATCGTTTCGGTAGGAGTTGAGACAGTCACCGTTTCACCGGTGTATGGACTGATCGAAACCCCAATCGCTCGTTCGCAGGCCGAAACATTGGAATGTTCCACGCCGGGCATCAGGGTTTTGTGCAGCCCCTCACGCACGGCAAGTTGTGAAAGGTCACGAGCACGCATTGGCTTCCCACCAGAGCGGAATGCGAGAATCGATAACGCTTCTCGCACCGGGTCTGCTGTGGCTCTGGTGCTTCCATAATTCTGCAAGAAGCCATCAAAGCCGTTGGTCTTCAGGATGCCACCGATGGTCGCAGCCCACGGCCCCATAGGATGCCGCACGTCCTGATCGAGAGGCTTTCCCTGCCTAACCCAGCGTTCAATCATTCCGAGCATCTCGGCTTCGACACGCTCTCTGTTCTGCGGAATCCATTCGTGCTTGATGTCGCCGCCAAGGATCTCCTTCGTGCGAGCGACCCGCTCCTGCAAGTCGCCGGTCGGCGTCAATCGGATGGGCAACGACCGGTTGAGGAGGTCGGGCGACAGACTTCCTTCGTTGGTGTTGAGCATCACGACGAACGTGTTTGCTGTGCGAAGCGGTCGGTTTCGACTGGTCGCAGAACTCAAAACGATCTCAGCGTTGGTCACGAAGCCTTCGAGAAAGGCACTGCGAATGATCTTGGCCTTGCCCGCTGAGTCCGTCCGCACATTGTCGAAGGAGAGGACGCCGATTTCTGGCGTCTGAAGCAACTGCTCATGCAGTTGCCGCTGCATCGGCCAGTCGGTGGACTCGTAGAGGATCTCGGCCTTGGGGCACTGCCCCTTCACAAACTCGATCAGCGTTCCCTTACCGCTGTGACTCTTGGTCGCCGACACCAGCACCAGTGGTTTGCCACCGGGGAACTGAAGGCGGAATGGAACAGTCAAGAGTGCGGCCACAGCGTTGGTGCGGCTTGCCTCGCTGTCAAATGGCATCACGTCGAGGAAGCGGGGGATGCAGTCGAGGTCTGTGGTGGCAGTTCGAGAGCCGAGGTACAGGACGCCTCCGGTGTTCCAGCCGGGTGCGGCAGGAGAACCGTCTTCCAATACGACTGGCGTCGTGGCGATATGAGCAGCCTCTTCAAAGTTGTCGAGGAAGGCACGAGACGCCAGCATCGTATTGAGGATGCTGTCGCTGGGGTGTTCGCCCTTATGTTTGCCTTCTTTGATGACGGCCATTCGCACGGCGTCAACAAGCAGTGGCGTCAGTTGCTTCGCTGTCGTGATGCGGGTGGCAGTGCCATTGTCATCGAGAAGAAGGCCACCATCTCGGTGCCGATAGAGGCCAAGCGGCAACGATGAGAGCAGCTTGCCGAGGTTCTCGAAGTTGTAAGCATGACCGGCTTCAACTTCCCATTCGAACAGCGGTCTCTCAGAACCCTCTACACCTTCTTCACCTTCTACGGCATCAAAGACCCGGAGGTATTTCGAGTCGTTGTCATCATCAGTCAATCTTGCTTGGACGGCTGTTGGCATATCTTCTCCTTTGCAGGGAATCGAGTTAGATGAAACGCACCCTCCACGAGGCGTAGAGGGTGTAGAGGATCGTTATGGAGCGATGTCGGTGCGTACCGATACCGCAGTTAGTGCCCGATCACGGGCGAATTGGAGTCGCTCACGGCAACGTGCAGTGGGCCATAGACGCTTGCATAGAATCTGGAAGTGCGATGGCGATTAAGGAGTGCCAATCGACTTGTATGATTCTACGAAGTTGCTTCCATCTGACAAAAATGGGTTAGTGCTGGCCGAAGTCAATCGATCATGACGACATCATCTTTCTTGCGGTCGCAAGTCCGTGTTGTCGTTCCTCACAGAGTTGATCGAAAAGGAACTCGATGGCATCAACCAGATGTTCCACAACTGAATTGTCAACATCCGATGGCACCTGCAACTCGATCCGCCTTCCCGCCAGCCGCTCAATGGCTTTGGGTGCCACAGGAAGTCCCAGATCAGACTTCACTCGGCGACAGATACGTTCTAGGTTTGGAAGGGACTCCTCGACGAAGTCTTCATGCTCCTTGAGCCATTCGTAGACCAGTATGGTCTCTTCCATCGAGAGCCGTTTTCCAAGTGAGTAGGGATTCAGCATTCGCAGTCTCCTTTGAGAGAAAGTGAAATGGGCACAGCCCGCTGCCACACGACGGCGAAATAGCGATGCCCCAATACGGAAAGAGCCGCCCACAATGGACGGCTTTCAAGTGTGTTGATCGAAACGGATCAGGAGATGCTTGAGGCCATCACATGTGTATGCCTTGCGAGAAAATCAATCGTGCGGTGATCCTTTGACTTCTTCATCAGATGTCGGATCGCCCGTCGAGTGCCTCGGTTCATCTCGTGGTATCGAAGTCTCCAAGGGCTTCCGTCAGCCTTGGAAAGAAGTACAGCGGCAATCTGGTCTCTGCACACTACGCAACGTGCTTTTGGGAGAGACTGAAAGTAGCTGAGCGGGACATCAGCAATGGCGATGGAGCCGGGGATCGAAATTACCAGCCGCATGTGCGTGTCACATGGCTCAAAGCATCTGAAGTCATGGTGGAAGTGATGCTCGACCGGGTAGACGATTTCCGGGTCATCAGGAAGCCCTCGAATTGCATTCGAGCAGAGTTGGCGGTTGTAGGCCCACCCTTCGCCCCTGTCGGCGACCTCGATCAGTTCTTTCCGAGTCAGGTACGGCATTTCAGTGATGGCAAACTTCTTCATGGTGAACTCTCCTTTCGGGAAAAAGAAACCCACGCACTCGAAGTGAATGCGTGGGTTGGAGCATTGCCGTCCCACCGCAGGATGGCGTTCGGTTGAGCGGCGAAATCGATAAGCCCCTCACTAGTCCTGACGGGATGCGGTTTTTGTCACAGAATTGGTAGATCGTCCCGTTTCCCGTACACCGAGAGTTTGTCACAATTGTGTGACAACTCTGGCATTTGGAGGCGAAGCATGAGAATGCAGAACTTTAATCCCGAAGTGGCACACGCTGAAAACGTGGAACGGTCTGGTGGCCGATCTGAAGATCGTCCAGTCAATCTTCGGAGCGAAGAGCCGAAAGAGATCGAGCGGGATGGGGAAGTGTTCCAGCGGAACCTCAGGTTCTTGTTGAGGCACTCCGGCAGCACGCAAGCTGAACTGGCGAAGCGTGCGAATGTCTCACACGACTGGTTACGGCAACTCACAAAACGTGGGCTGACGCAAATCCGTGAAAGGAACCGGGAGCCACTAGAACGGCTTCGTCGAGTCTTTCTGCTCGATTCAACGGATGAATTGTGGTCCGAGAGCCTGATCAAAGATGTCGAACGTGTGAGTCGGCGATCTGATCAAATGAGGCCGTACCTTCGCAGCAAGGATTGGCCGTATCTTTTGAAAGTCTTGGAGCTTCTCCAATCGGGAGAGCACGACTACTTGCGAGGGCTGATCAAAGCACTCGCCGATGAAACCAAGGTCGAGGGTGTCACCGAAAAGGGATTTCACATGCCGGACTGATTGGCCCTTCTGCCGAGGACGGAGAGGCGGCAAATTCTCACGGATGAGTTTCTTAGCCATCTTCCGAATGCAGGGGAATGCCCGGCACGCAGCAGCAGTTCGACGCTATCGGTGGGCGTGTCAAATCAGGTCGGGCAGGACAGCGTTCGGATCGAGATGCTATGCGAAACGCATGATCAAGTTCGAGATAAATCCGTTTGCCAGTCACTCGTTTCATGCTGGGCGATGTGTTTCACGCTACGTTGAACCGGATCGTGTCTCGAATGAGAAGTTTGATATTCAGTTCTCGACCAGACGGGGGAGATCAATCGGCGGGCAATGGCTTTGGGGTATTATCTGCGGCAGGAGCGAGAACGGACGATCGTGCGGGGAGTGACCGATGCGGATGCCGGGGTGGGGCGTTACGTGTATCGTCCGGGGGGAGCGGGAAGCGCGCTGTATCCTGGCGATGGTTCGCGGCGGAACTGGGTGGGAGCGGGGAACACGACATCCCCGGGTTTCAATACCGCCGTCCCCCTAGAAGACTGGACGGATATCGAGAACGTCCTGCACTACCGGGCAACCGAGGTGCGCGATGACCGGATCGATGGCGAGTCGCGTCCGGTGATCGCGCCGGCGAAATACGTGCTGGTGCCGGAACGTCTGCGCGGGACGGCACGGAGCATCGTACATGCCACCGAGGTGCGCCAGACGACCGCGGATGGCGAAATGCTGGTGGCGAATCCGTTCGGGGGGATGTTGGAGGTGCTGAGTTCGCCCTTCATCGACGAGCAGTCCGGGGAGGCGGCCAACGACTGGTACCTGGGCGATTTCTCGCGGCAGTTTGTGTGGACGGAAATCTGGCCGGTGCAGACCTTCCTGCAACGAGCCGATTCCGAGGCCGCCTTCGAGCGAGACGTGGTGCTGCGCGTGAAGGCTCGCTACTACGGCGGAATTTCTGCGGTCGATACGGCCTTTGTGACCAAGGTGGATGGAGCGGCATGAGAGCGGGCCGCCGAGGGGGGCGGGGCAGGCTCGTTCCCACCGTCGGCCTGGTGGTCGCGCGGATTGAGGCGTGGAGTCGAGCAGCGCGAGTGAGCAGCGGAGAAATTCGGAATCAAGTCCAACGGGAAGGGGATGCAGATGCGGCTGGGTGGACGAGAGTTACGGGAAGAGTATCGGCGAACCGTGTTGTTGCCTCGCCCTGATGGAGCCACCTGGGCCTTGACCCTCCGCCCGTTGCGGCTCGGTTTTTCGCAATGGCTCCGGGAACGGGGCATTGTCCCTCCCACTGCACCCGTGAAGCCGATGCGGGATTCCCAGGGGCGTTTGATGCGCGATGGCGAGGGACTGGTGCTGATGCAGCGGGACGAAGCGGATGCCGCCCATGGTCTGGCGTTGGATGGCTACCATCAGCGGCTGGCGACACTGCTGGTATGGGAAGCGTTGCGGGACGATGCGACGCTCGAGTTCGCCAGTCAGCCACCGAAAGCGGGGGGAGACTGGCGAGACTTTGCGGATGCCCTGACATTGGAATTGGCGGAAGCGGGTTTCACGGCGGGGGACATCCTGTGGCTGTGCGAGGAAATTGCCGCGTTGAGCAATTTGGCGGGCAACCATGCGGAGGGGAGTCAACGGCGTTTTTTCGGCGGGGTGACGGCGACTTCCGGCTGACCGATCCGCGGGCAGTCGAGTATTGGATATTGCGGGTCTGCGAGCGGATGCAGCTGCGGGAATCGGAGTTTCGGAATTGGCCGTATCGTGAGCAGGTTCGTTATCTCGCATACGAACTGTTGCGGCAACGGGAAGCGGCGATGCAGTGGGAAACGGAGCCCTGACACAAGAGGGGCAGCAGACCGACGGCAACCGGAGGGAGAAACAGATGGCGGATTTGACCGATTTAACGGGAGTGGCGGGAACCGAGCTGAACGCGGAGCAGATTCAGGGGATTTTGAATCAGATCGATCTGGACATTCTCAACCTGGCGCGGGATGGGAAACTGGCGGCGTTGAAGTATGCCGTCCCGGGCAGCGCAGGAGCCGCGACGGATCGGGCCAGCAACCTGCGGGCGCTGCTGGAGGCCCGGAAACACTACGAACAGTTGCTGCGCGAATCCGCGGCGCGGGAGACACCCGCATGGATCATGACGCCCGCCCTGGGGGAAGCCGAGCGGTTGGGTTAGCCCGCATTTCTCACCCTCTCAATAAAACAGGATTGCTGACTTGGGCGAACAGGCCGCACCCGTCAGGAAATGGCCAGGCTGGAGCCGCTCGCGTCGCGTTGTGCTCAACTCAGGATGACTATGTGCCGCGCGAGTTTTTTTCAATATGTTGCGCCTGCGTGGCCCGCTTCCTGACGGACGCGGCTAGTTTCGGGACAAATTATGCCGCATTGGCAACCGGGTGAAATTCGAGACAAGCCGAGGGGGGGCACGATGAAGGAAGCGGGACACGATGACAAACTGGAACGGATTGTGATGGCGTTGCACGACGTGAATGTCGCGCTCGAGAGCGTGCGGACCATATTGCAGGGTCTGCAGAATTTGTCGTGCGATCATGAAGGGCGTCTGCGGACTATCGAGCGCTGGCAGCACAACCTGACGCCCATACTGGCCGCGATGACTTTTGTGCTGGGCATTACGACGACGCATGTCATCAACCGTTTTTTTTGAATGCGGGCGGGGGATGACAGCGGGAACGGGGAAGCCGTCTTAAAGGAAAATGGAGCGTCGACATGAGTATGCCGGATCAGTTGGAAGCGGATTGGACGCGGATCCTTCAGGACTGGGGCCAGCTGGTATCGTACCGGGTGGTTTCCACGGAACGGAATCTCGAAACGGGAGGCTGGAGCGAGACATGCGAGGACAGCCCGCTGCTGGCGTTGGCGGGTGGCAGCCAGGAAGTGCCTGATCGGCGCGCGGGTGGGCAGAGTTTGCAGTCGGAAATGGAATTCGTGGCACGTACGCGCGATCTGCCCCGGGATGCGCCTCAACTGACGGATCGAATACTGGTGGCGGATCAGGAATATCAGACCGTGGCGTTTCAGCAACTCTCGCGGGGCGAAATGACGGCACTGCGTCTGGCAAGGCGCTAGTCGGCGGCACGCGGTCGGGGTGCGTGGGAACAAAACATGCGATTGAAAATCGAGGTTGAAACAGAGTCGGCCGAGGAGTGGTTGCAAGACTGGCGGGACAGGGTCGACCGGCGCCGGTTCGCTCTGGGACGCAGGATCGCGGAGTTGGCATTGCTGCGAATCGTGGAGGGGAACCCGGTCGATACGGGGCGGTCGCGGGCGGCTTGGGTTGCCGGGGGCCAACAGGCGAGCTTGGACGTGGCCGGGGCTTGGCAGGGGGGCGATTCCCAGGCGATGAGCGAGGGGTTGTCCGCAGGGACCGGTCGCCTGGCGGAAGAGGAGGGGCGATCTTGGTACGAAATTGTCAACACGGTTGATTACGTCCCCTTCCTGGAATACGGGACCGAGCGTATGCCCGCGGCGGCGATGGTACGTGCCTCCCTGTGGCGTACAGCCAGCGACGCGCGCGCTGCGTTGGCGGATCTGATGCGGGGTGGAGAGACGGCTTAACAGGCAAGGGGCGTGCGATGAACACGATGCTGGAGACCGGCAATCTGATCGAAAGCGTGGCGAGTTACTGGAGGAATCAGTTCCCTGAAGACTGCCTGTTGATTGAACCGGGCCTGCAGGGGGATGCCTCACGGCAGGAGAGTTGGATCGAACTGGCATTTCCCGTGCTGCGACAAGAACGGCAGCGCCGGACGGGACTGCAAAGCGTGGAGTTGCTGATGGATACCCATTGTTTTGCGGTGCTGGGAGAGGATGCGGGACGAGTGCGTCGGTTGGTGGACGCGGTCCGGGCCGCTTTCGCGGGGAACACGTTGATGGTGCGGGATTACGGCCTGTCGGCATTGCCCGCGGTGGGTTACGTGAAGTTTGGCGAGGCGGAGGTGCGCGACTTGACGCGCGTGGAACGGCGGGCGGGTGGTCGCCCGCTGGCGCATTATCTGGTGAGTCTGCGGGGCGTGGCGCACGTCACGGAAGTCTGATCAACAGCAACGGGAAAGGGGACGGGCAGAGGCATGGCGATATCGAATCTGGTGCGCAATCTGCGGGATGCGGAGTTGGTGTTGCGGGACGGAAGCAGTCCGAGTCCCCTGACGTTGACCGTGGTGCTCGACGAAGGGGATTTGAGTTGGACGGAACGTCAGCGGACGATCGAAGTGAAGGATCGCGGCAGGATTGCCGGAGGCCATTTGCGCAAGGGGGACGAGGAATCGGTGTCGGTGTCGTTCTCGGCAAAGTGGACGCAACTGCTGGGGCGGGCCGTCACGCCGGGGGATCCGTTGCAGTTGTATGAGTTCCTGGTGTTCGCCTCGGGAAGCGGAGTGCAGAGCACGTCGGCGACAGGGGAGCAGAACACGTTGACGTTCGAGTTCACGGTGCAGGATCCGGCGGGTATCGCAAGCGAACAGGTGATTTTCGAGAAGGTGTACCAGGAATCGCTGAGCATGTCGGAGGGGGACGACTACAACGTCATCCATTTCACCGGTCGCGCGTTCATGCGTCGGCCCCTGGTGAATCGCCTGGCGTGAGCGGGGAGGCGGGCGCGGTGGCGGAGGGGCGGGTGGGCGGTGACCGCGAGAAGCGCGGAGGCGAATCCGTCCGCGATTTGCCAGAGGGCGGACACATGAGGAGAGAGGAATCACATGAGCAACCTGACGGAATCGTTGACGGTGCGGATACTGGCCGATGGGTCGGAATTCAACCGGGAACTGGACCAGGCCCTGGAGCGGTTGCGGCGGTTTAATCAACAGATGCAGGAACTGGGGCGGGCGCAGTCGGGCCTGGCGGGATTGGCGGGAGGTTTGCAGCGGCTGAGTCAACCGTTGTCGCAAGTCTCGTCGCTATTGACCCGGGTGACGCAGCAGGTGCGGCAATTGAGCGAAACGCCGGTGCAGTTGAATGTCGCGCCGGCACTTCAGGCATTGTCTCAATTGAGCGCGGCGATTCAGCGAGTGGCGGGGCAATTGAGCGGGTTGTCTGGCGGGGGAGCGGCGGGCGGCGGGGGAGCACGCCTGGCGGGAGGGCTGATGGCGGGTCTCCTGGGCGGGCCGGGGCCATCGGGCATGCCGGGCGGGGGAAGCGTTGGAGGCGAGACTCCGCCGCGCCGGCTCCACCAAGGTGGACTTGTGACGGGCCCGGGAGGGCTGGATCGCGTGCCGGCGTTGCTGTCGGCGGGGGAGTTTGTGTTGAGCCGATCGGCGGTGGAGGAACTGGGGAGCGCGCGGCTGGAGTTGTTGAATCAGGGGGTGAAGGGCCAGCGGGGGAGAGAACTGACGGAGCAGGCGGGAAGCCCGGAAATTCATCAGTACGGTGAGATTTCGATCCATGTGACGCAGCCAGTCGCATTGGGGGAGATGCTGCGGGATCTGCAGTTCGAGGGGCATCGGCTCCGCAATCGACGGGGATAGGGGCTTGCCGGAGCGTACACGGCTCTTGTGGTACCAGGACACTTCGGAGCGGGAGGGGGAGGGATGGGGCTGCGATTCAATCCGGGGGTGGAACGGGACGGGATTTTTTGCGAGTTGCCGCAACCGATCACGCGGTTGCAGGTGCAGGATCACTGGGACTTCGAGCGATTCCAGGTGCTGTTGGCCGAAGGGGACTACACGGCGGGGTTGACGCGTCGGGGAGTGGATATCGCGGTGACGGGGCAGGTGGCGCGTCGCGACGGATTGCTGCTGTTGAGCGAGCAGGAGATGTTCCTGGCGATCGAGGAATTGCGGGACCAGTTCGCGGCGCAAACCGAGGAGAAAGTCGCGTTTTACCTGTACCGCGACGAAGTTGCGGAGTCGTGCCGGTTTTTCCGGGATTGCAGCGTCGTCAAGTTTCAGTGCGACCTGAGTCAACCCGAGTTGTATGGATACTCGCTGACCTTGCATGCGGACGACCCGGTAATGCACGCGGAGTGGCCGGGAACATAGGGTCTTGAGGCAGGCCGGCGAGGGTCCGAACAGGGCCCGTGTAAGGCGGGGCAGGGGATGGTGGGGAGTCAGCGGCGATTACGGGGGAAAGGCGGGCGGAACGGAAATGAGCTACCAGCGGCTGATTATGCATTACGGATATGACCAGACGGAGTTCCTGGGGGTGTTATCGGACGAAGCGGTGGCGGGGTGCTGGTTCGATCTGCATCGTCAGGGGGGCTGTGGCGCGGGAGAGTTGCGGTTGAAGACGGAATTCGCGGGGCGGCAGCGAATCCAGCCGGGGGAGTGGATTGCCTGTGAATATGGCGTGGGAGCACGTTGGTACCTGGGTCGCGTGGAACGGGTGGATAGCGAAAGCCCGGCGGGCGTGCGCGTGCAACTGGAGGGGCCTGCGATTGAGTTGAACGAGGTGTATCCCGGTTCCCTGCTGCCGACGGCCGCGGGGGTGAAGCCGCATCTGTACGCGCGGGAAGATTATTTTTCGGACGACCCGGACCGCGCGCTGGAATCGATGGACGTGGTGCTGAATACGCGGGAACTGATTGAACGACTGCTGCAGCAGTACGTGTTGCCGCGCACGCGGATCCGATATGAAGCCAGCCTGGTGGAGACGGGTCCCGCGGGCCACGACGTGACCTCGCTGAAACTTCGTGGCGAAGAGACGGTTCGCAGTGTGTTGAAGGATCTGGCGGTGCGGGCACGGAATGCCTCGTGGGGGGTGGATGCGGAAGGTCGTTTCTTTTTTCTGCAGTCCCGCGCGACGGTGCTGGCGAGTTACCGGGAAAACATCGAACTGACGCGCCTGACGGAAACGCGTTCGCGGGATCGGCTGTACAATCGGCTGATGTTGACCGGGGATTACGTGTATGATCGGCGGGATAATTCGCAGCAGATTGCGCGGCGATCGTATCGTTGGCGTGGGAACTATCGGCATACGGGAAGCGTGGCGCGTCACGGGGAACGGCGACTGCGTTTGTGGGTACCCTGGATTCGCACGCAGGCGGACGCGCGGGCCTTCGCGACGGAATTCTTTCGCGTTTACGCGGACCCGGCGGCCACTTATCTGCTGGAGACGAAGCCCCGGGAGAGCCTCCCCTGGCCCTGGCTGGGAAGTGTGGAGTTGCGGGATCGCGCAGGAGACGTACTCGCCACGCTTCAACCGGAAAGCCTGCGGGTAAGGTTCGATCGGGAACCCTGGTTCCGGTTGGAACTGGGACCGGCCGATCCGCAACAGCTTTGGCCCGAACCCCCTCACGACGAGCGCTGGGAATTGCCGGAACACGTCTCTTCGGGATTTGGTGGTTCTGATTACGAGACCCTGCACACCCCTTCCCTGACGGATCCGGAGAACCAGCAACAGACCGGCCAGAGCCAGGTGAGCGGCGCGAGTGAATCCGGGTCGTCGCATGCATCGGCAAGTTCGGAGAGTTCGCTCGATTCCGAACCGTCGGAGTCGTCGGCACCGAGCGAATGGTGCGAATCCTCCTCGGAGATGCCTGCCAGCAGCGGGGTCTGGGGGACCTCCGGGGAGCCTGCCGATTCCACGGCGGAGTGGACGACGGAATGGGAATCGTCGGCTAGCAGCGAGTTTTCGAGCTCAAGTTGGGATTCCGGCGCAACCGCCAGCGAGTCGGACGCGTATCCCTCCAGTGATGCGACCTCGGCATGGTCCTCTGGGGCTCCCACGGGGACGAGCGTGGGGGAATCCTTTGTCATTGAGTCTTCCTTGTCGCAGAGCGAAACGGAATTCTCCTCGACCGAGAGTGAGTTCGATTCCACGTGGGAACCAAATTCCAGCGGGGGAGTGAACGGAGAGAGTGGGTCCCAGGCCAGCGACATCGGCCAGACCAATACGTGGCTAACGGGATCGATCTCGTGGGGGACTAGCGGTTCGGACTGGACCAGCATGGCGGAGACCTCGACGGGAGAGACATCGCAGGGGAGCCCTTCCGACGATTCGGATCATACGTCGCTGGCTTCGGGTACATCGTCGTCCTAGGCGGGCGCGGACAGGGGCGATTGGGTGGTGATGCAGTCAATGAGCAGGGGGCGAGGTGTAACATGGGAATATTTAGTCGCATGAGCACGGATCGGCGCATTCAGGAGGTCGCCCTGGAGGATGTCTTTGCCGCCTCTGTCGGATCCGCGTGTTTTGTGCTGGGGGGTGGCCCTGCGTTGCGGGAGTTGGATTTCGCGGAATTGGAACGGACCCCGGTGGGTCGCATGAGCATCAACCTGGCGGGGACGGGCCTGGTGCGCCCGCATTTCTGGACGGCATACGATCCGACCCAGCGGTTTTCGCGTTCGACGTATCTGGATCCGGCGGTGATGAAATTCGTGCATCGCCGCCGCGCGTTCGACCTGGTGCCGGAAACCACGTGGAAGGTGTGCGAGTGTCCCAACCTGTACCTGTTCGAGGGGGATCGTCAGCGTGGATTCTCGGACTTCCTGGATCCCCGGCATACGGCGATCGTGGACTGGAATGATTCCCTGGTGCAAGCGATCGACATTCTGTATCGGCTGGGATTTCGCACGCTGTACCTGGCGGGGTGTCCGTTGCGGGTAGAGCCTTCACTCGCCCTGCGGGAACTGGCGGTTGGGCGGGGTATTGCCGTGCCCGAGGAGGCCGGATTGACCGAATTCGCGAGGTGTTGCGAGCGGGGCGGCGTGCGCCGCCAGGAGTTGGAGCAGTTGGAGCCGGTGGAATTGTACCACTTCGACGAGCGAAAATCGCTACGGGCGGCGCTGGGAACCGACGCGCATTATTACCGGATCGTGGAGTATCTGCGGTTGAGCCGGGGGGCGATGGCGCGGGCGGGTTTGCGGCTGGTATCGGTGACGCCCGGGAGTCGACTGAATGCCTATTTCCCGTATCTGGACCCGCGGGAGGCGATGCGGGAATCGCGGTTCGCGTGCGGGGATCCCGCGGGGGAGCGGACATTGGGGCGCTACAGTGGAGTACAGGAGCGGCTGCCGTCCAGCGCGGCCGGGATGCGTGATTTTTCTCCTCCGCACTGGCCGGCGCAAACCGGGAATGTCCCCCCGTTGAAGGAAAATGGCGCGGCTGGCAAGGTCCAGCCGCCCGCACGCGGGGAATCCGCCTTGCGTGCCGGGTTGCTTGCGGAAATCGAACGGTCCCGGGCAGCCGACGTGCTGGTGGAGGAGATCGGATAACATGCGTTTCCCGCAAGCTGGCCGCAGCTTGTTACCAGAGGGCAAATCATGGTACGAAACAGGAAGCCGTCAGCGGAATACAGCGTGATTATTCCCCAACACGGGTGTTGGGAGCAGACGGTGTCCTGTTGTTCGTCGCTGTTACGGCATCATGCGTGTGCACTGGAACTGCTGGTGGTGGATGACGGCAGCAATGAGTGGGATCGCGCCCGGAGTCGCCGCTATTTGCGGGATATGGCGTGGTGCATCGAGCAGCCGCGAAGTGGTGTGACGGCGGCCTGGAACCGGGGATTGTCGTTGGCATCGGCGCCGGTGCGGGTGTTGCTGAATAACGATGTGGAAACGCTGGCGAGTTGGCTGCCGGAGTTGGGCCGGATATTGCACGCAGAGCCTCGGGCGCTGGTGGGGGCGGAGTACGCGCGTTCCAGCGCGACGAGGCGATTGGGAAGGATCGTTCGGCTGCCGAACGAGGCTCGTATGCTGGCAGGCTGGTGCCTGGGATTTACGCGGTCGGCCGCCGCCGATGTCGGCGATTTTGACGAGGGGATGTGTCTGTACTGGTCGGATACGGATTGGCAATTGCGATGGCTGAAAACGCATGGGAGCCAGATCGGGTTGCGGTTATTGCCCGAAAATTGCATGCGACATCGCGGACATGTGTCGACGCGCCGATTGCCGACGCGCCAGCAGCAATGGCAGCAGGACAGGGAACACTTCCTGCGGAAGTGGGGCGGTCCTCGAATGGGGGAACAGGGGCAGCAGTGATTTTCGGGATTTAGGTCTGGGCAGGACCGGACGATCGGAGGGGGGCGAGTGCGTCTACTGCAAGTGTGCAATGTGGGGAATATTGTGGGGGGAACGGCCGCCTGTGCCTGGAGCACGACACGGGCGCTGCCCGACTGGGAACATGTCGTCTGGTTTCGCGGTCGACCGACCGCCGAGACGCACGAGGCGTTCCGAGGTTGCCGCATCGAGCAGGGAAGCGTCCTGTCGGAATCCAAGCTGAGGGAACTGGCGGCGGACATTGTGTTGCTCCACAACACCCCTGCCCAGGCGGTCCCCTGGGGTGAGGGCTGCCCGGGGCAGACGGGAGGCGTGCTGCACTACCGCCATTCGGCAGGTGGCGTTGCCGCCGGTGCCGATGCCAGGCTTGTCTGTTCGCGGTTTCTGCAACAGCAATTGGGTGTGCAGGACGCGCTGGTGCTGAATCAGGGAGTACCGTGTCCGGCTTATGTCTCGGGTCCAGATGTTCGCGGCATCATGGATCGGCTGCGGGTAGGGCGGCTGTGCACGCCCACGGGGCGCAAATGGCCGACGAGTCTACTGGATTTTTATGGCAAGCTGGCGGAGAGGCATCCGGAAGTGGACTGGGAGTTTGTGGGTTGCCCTGCAAGTCTTCAGAGTCGCCTGGAAGAATGTCTCCGGGGCCGGGTCTGCTTTTTTCCCGCGGGATGGGGGGCGCGTTCGCGGATGCACGGCTGGCATGCCCTGTTGTATTCGCAACCGGAATATCCCGAATCATTTGGACGCGTGTGCGCGGAAGCGATGCGTTGCGGGTGTGTCCCCATTGTGGATCGGCTGGGGGGATTCGTGGAGCAGGTCACGGAAGGAACTGGTTGGTTGTGCGCAGATGGCGAGCAGTTCAGTGAAGCCTTGGGTGCCCTTTGCGAACCGGGCAGGTGGCGTGACCGTTCGCGGCGTTGCCGCGAGACAGCGGAGTCTCGGTTCTCTCATCGAGCCTATCGAAACGGCTTGTTGAACGCGATGTCGCTGCTGTTTTGCAAATAATACACGGAAAACGGGGCGATTTATGGGTATTTTTACCAGTTGTGATGAAAATTTTGTTCCTATTTTTGCGTGGAAGGAGATCTGATACAACCGATAAAGTCTACATTCGAGGCCTCAAAATTGTGGTTCCCATCTGTTGAGCTTAAAGTGATGAAGCAGGGACATCGTGTAAAAATGCGTGGCCTGGTCGTGGCCTGGGGCATTTGCCTCTGGTTATCGGGCACGGGGTTGCAGGCGTGGAGTCAACTGCATCTGCCCGAGGGCCTGGTTACGCGCTACCAGGGAACGGTGCCGCCCGCTTCGAACGGACAGTCTCAGCAACCGTTTCGGGTGGGGCCAGCGCCAGGGCATCATGTGATGCCTCCCTCTGTACGGGAGCCGATCGGTCCCGGTCAAATATATCAATCCAGCGTGAACGGTGTTCCATCCGCGCCTCCCGCTGTTCCCCCCATGTACGCTCTGCGTAATGCGGAAACGCCCAATTATTTGCCGTTGCCTGGTGGGTACTCGCATCAGGAATCATTGCCCACCCCGGAATTTTACGGCGACGGATATATACCACCGGGATACCCTCTGGAAGCGAACACTCCGGATCTGCCATCCCAGCAAATTCCCCCTCAGGCGTGGACCGACGGTACTCCGCAGCAGAGGATGGGGATCGATTATGAGTATTGTGAGTATTGTGGCGAGGCGGGATATACCTGGACGGTGTTACCCAAGGATTTGTTATGGCAGTCGTATCTGGGTGGTCCGCGCGAGCCGCGGCTGGCCCAAAGCATTGTGAACCTGAAGGGGACCGGCTGGCTGTGGGAACTGGAAGCGGGCGGCCGGGCCGGTTTGCTGCGGTATGGTTCCGCGCCGGGTCAACAACTGGAAGGCTGGCAGTTGGATATCTGGGGCGGTGCCTTTCCGCGTTTGAACATGAAGCATGAAACGGAACTGGACGCGGTCGATTTCAAGGTGGGAGTCCCGATCACCTATATGCGGGGTCCGTTTCAGTTCAAGCTGGAATGGTATCACATCAGCGCGCATGTGGGGGATGAATTTCTGTTGCGGCCCGAAAATGCGGGATTCAATCGCCTCGATTATCTGCGCGATTCCATCGTGCTGGGGGCGGGTTACTTCCCGACCCCCGACTGGCGTTTGTACGGGGAAGTCGATTACGCCTACAACACAAATGGCGGAGCCGCGCCCTGGCATTTTCAGGTGGGTGTCGACTACTCCCCTTGTTGTGTCACTCCCTTACTGAGGCCCCAGCCGTTTTTTGCAGTCAACGGGCATTTCCGCGAGGAAGTCAATTACAGCGGCGGCATCAACGTGGTTGCGGGGATGCAGTGGCGCGGGACGGAAACGAATCACCTGTTCCGCACGGGACTGCATTACTACGCCGGGCAATCGCTGCAGTATTCGTTCCTCGGAGACTACGAAGAGTTTCTGGGCTGGGGAATGTGGCTGGATTTTTAACCGCATTTTCCAGACAAGCGCATCGTCGTGTTTCATCCATCAGGGTGCATTCCCGAACCCAGCAGTCACCCGTAATGAACGGTTCCGGCATTCGCGGATAACCGCGACCGTTGCGCCGAACCGTACTCGCCAGCGTCAGATATTGGCAGACGGATTCCCCAAGCCTCGCCGAGTTTGTGGATGCGTTTGCGGACGGGTAGAGTCCCGATAATGACGACTGCGGCATGCCACGGACGCCTTGTGCGGTGTAGCATGGAAAACCGGACAGCGCCCCGTCGCATCTCGTTTCGCAGCTTGACGCAGCGGCATTGACTTGTCCACACTACACTGTCGAAATGCGGTAAAACTCGACCGCACTTCGGCGGTCGAATACCTGTTGGGCCAATAACACGCCATGAGTCTTCCAACGTTCAAGTATCATCCGGACCCCCCTCGCAACGGGCAACGTCAAGCCATCGGACACTCAGTGCGAGTGTTGCGGCAAGCAGCGAGGTTTCATCTACGTTGGCCCGGTGTTCTCGGTCGAGGAGTTGGCCGAGTGCATTTGCCCGTGGTGCATCTCGGATGGTTCAGCACATGCCAAGTTCGACGCGGAGTTTACGGATGCGGCTGGAGTCGGAGGCTATTCGAGACCGCCTGTCGTTCCGGACGCGGTTATCGAGGAGTTGGCTTTTCGGACGCCGGGTTTCTCCGGTTGGCAGCAGGAGCATTGGCTTGCTTGCTGTGGCGATGCTGCTGCATTCATTGGGCGAGCTGGTCGCGAGGAGCTTGAGCACCAGTGGCCGGACGCGATTCCATACATTCAGCAGGAGTGCGGCATGGTGGACGGTCTGGACTGGCAGGGATATTTTCGAGCTTTGGACAGAGACGCAAGCCCGACTGCATACGTTTTCCGTTGTTTACATTGTGGCAGGCATCTTGGTTATTCGGATTGTGATTGAGTACGACGGGATGGCCCAACAAACCGGATGCAGTGAACCCCGCGATGGCGTCTCGGTTTCATTTCGTATATAACTGGCTCGGGGTCACTGATCCGCAACGTTCTGCGATAAATGGCACATCGATGAACTGGCTCGTCTACCACATTGCGAGCGGCCACGCGTTCTTCACCGGCGTGTTGCTAATCATCGTCGCTGCTCTCGCGTCAACTCAATCGACGCCAATCAGGAAACGCCTAACGGTCTTGGCCTTTCTGATCGGTGTCATCGCTATCGCAATTTCATCCACTGCAATTCCGTACTGGTACTACGGAATCGCCGTCGTCATCACGGTTTTATGGCTGGTCTCCGCACACCTGGAGAGCTGGCGCCGTTGGACACGAATATCCGTCATCGTTGCCTGGGGCATTGCTGCGGCAATCGAACGTCCGTACCACGTCACCCCTTCCCTTGTTCCAGCCTCCTCGCGATCTCTGACCGTCATTGGCGATTCTGTCACTGCGGGAATGGGCGCGGGCGACAAATCCGTGCGATGGCCAACTCTTCTCGCCAAAGAACACAATCTCAACATCCAGGACATCTCACATCCCGGCGAGACTGTAGCTTCGGCACTCAAATGGGCCAAATCGCAGCAAATCTTATCTCCGGTGGTGATCCTTGAAATCGGTGGAAATGACTTGCTTGGCGACACCACATCCGCCCAGTTCTCACGCGATCTGGATGCCCTGCTCGGGTACGTCTCTGCCCCCGGACGTCAAGTCATCATGTTTGAATTGCCGCTTCCGCCTTTACGGAACGAATACGGCCGAATTCAGCGTTCGCTCGCTCGGAAACACGACGTCGCCCTTGTACCGAAGCGAGTATTTCTGTCAATTCTTGCTGCAAATGATTCGACGGTTGATACAATTCACTTGACGCAGGCAGGCCATCACCGCATGGCAACCACTGTCTGGGGCGTTGTGAGATCAGCATTCCCCACGATCACAGCACATTAGTTAGGTGCCCGTATTGCCCACCCGTCGAATTATGAAAAGCGTGCTCGAGGGTTTCCTTGGAACCTTCACAAGCCGCTACTCAGACTTGCGTGGCTACTGGCTTCACGGACAGCTCCCGTTCGACACCGTTGAAATCAATATCGATTTGATGGCAACGCCGCCCAATGAGAAGACGCCAGAAGCGGCGGCACGGCGGATTGCAGTGCGTCGATTTAAAGAACAACTCACGAAATCTGGCCTTGACGTTGCTGTGGTCCGGTCGGCCGATCTAAAGACTTGCATGGAGACCGAGATGGTGCAGGGATGGCAAGGCAATCACCGCAGTGGTGGACATATGGTTGAATTCGTGGCAACTGCCGTAATGGACAACGGTAGCCGATACGAACGGAAACGAAAAGTATTTGTTGCCCAGCACGATCCAATGAAGGAGCAACGACGTTTACCCGAGGATTGGGGCACCTAACAAACGGATGCAATCGAGCCGCCGATTCGATTGCTTCTGAATGGAGGATCAATCGCGGCGGCCGATTGAACCGAATTGTTAGATGCGGAACATGTTGCACAGCCTAGAAGAAAACTTCAAATCGTTCGCGGGTCGATTTGTTCGAAGTTACTGGCAAGTTGTCAAGAATGGCGATTTCCAGATGCCGCCGAACGAGCCGGTCGAGGAAACGGTAGAGGAACTAATCGCCGACGTCTCCTTCACAACGGGAGTTAGGGACGCATCCAGAAAATCTAAAGCCGTTTACGAGTTGCTTATGACGGGGAAACTCGGAGACGGGTGGCGTTTCGGATTTCGATGGGATCACGATCGTTGGAAGCTGATCGACTGCACGGCTCGGTCTGACAACGAATCCCAGCCACATGATTTGCTGGGCGAAATATACTCGAAGTACTTCAGCCCGTTTTTACTGCACGTGACGGACGCAGCAAATGCGAAGCAAAGCATCTAACAAAGCGTTGGACGCGGAGCGGCGGATCGGACGTTTCCTGAAATCAACGTCTTATGGCTGCGGCCCGGTTAACCGTGGCGTTACGGCTCGCTGACCTGCCCCTTCTTCCAAGCAAACGCCACCGGTTCCCCAAGGGTGTGGCTCGTTTCGTGGAGCCGTGGCGCCCAGTAAATCAACACACCCGTCATGGAATGTTGGTTTATTGGGCCACTTGCTTAAACGAGATCCTGGAAGGCAGTGATTCGTTCAAGGATGGGTTGCAGCGCTTCCTGCCAGAACGAAGTGGACTCCAGGTCAAACCCGAAGGAATCGCGGGCTGCTGCCAGGGCACAGGCCGACGTGGTGCGCGCCAGGAATTCGTCATAGCGCCGGGGGAAATCACCGGGAGACTGCCGGGCTTCCAGGTAAAGTCGCTGCGAGAGCAGGTAACCGAAGGTGTAGGGAAAATTATAGAACGGTTCGTCGCTCATGTAGAAGTGCAGCTTGGAGATCCAGAACGTAGGATTGCAGCCGTGCTCGGCCAGCACGCCATGGTAGGCGGTCTGTTGTGACCGAACCATCAAGTTCGAGAGTTCGGCGGCATCGAGTTCGCGATCCTGCCGAATGCGATGCACCTCGTTGTCGAACAGCCAGCGGCAGTGGATATTCATCAGAAAGGTGACGGCATCGCCGAGCAGTCGATCGAGCGTGGCCAGGCGTTCGCGGGAATCGGTAACGGTTTGCAGGCGTTGTTCCGCGACGATGGTTTCCGCGAAGGTGGAGGCGGTTTCGGCCAGTGTCATGGGATAGCTTTGGGCAACATACGGCTTGTCGCGCAGTTGCCAGGAGTGGTAGGCATGCCCGAGTTCGTGGGCGAGGGTGCTCAGGCTGTCCTCGGTGTTGCGGTAGGTCATGAAGATCCGCGTTTCGCCCGATATTGGGAAGTCGGTGCAAAAGCCCCCCTGTCGCTTGCCGGAACGATCCTCGGCTTCGATCCAGGCCTCGCGGAAGGCCATTTCGGCGAAATCGTGCAGGGGAGGATGAAATTCCGCGAAGGCGCGGAGGATGGTGTCGCAGCCCAGCGGATAGTTCAGGCCGGTGGCGGATGCCTGGAGCGGTGCATCGAGATCGAACCAGCAGAGTTCGGTCAGTCCCAGAAGTTGCTGCTTGGCCAGCAGGTATTCGGCCAGTCGGGACTTGTGAATTTCGATGGCCTGCCACATGGCCGACACCGCCTTGAAGGTGACGCGGTTTTGCATCAACGGGACGGAAAGAAAGGATTCCCGCCGGGCGTACCGATCCTGTGTGAGCCGGGAACCGATTAAATGGTTGAGGGCGGCGGCGCACGGTTCGGCGATGCTGGTCCACGCCCGTTGAGCAGCCAGGAAATTGTTCTCCCGCTGGGATCGCTCGGGGGAATCGAAGGCGATCTGGCCTGGTGATTTCTGGACCAGTTCTCCCTTTTCCATGATCGTGATCCGGACGGAGCCGGAAAGCAGATCGTAAAGGCGACTCCACGCGTGTTGACCATTCACGTTCATCTCGCCCGCGAAATCCGCCAGTTCCGCCGGGAGTTGCAGGCGGGCCTCGCGGAGTCGGCGTTCCACGAAGTCGCGCACTTCCGACAGCCCGGGCTGGTCCAGCCAGTCTTGCAGTCTGTCGGCGGGCAGGGTTTTCAACAGATGGTCCAACAAATGTTCGACCCGTTCGAGGTCGGGTTTGATCGCGGACAGTGCCCCGCATGCCGTGCGGTAGGCGGCGTTGGCTGCCTGTTCCGCCTGATAGCATTCCAGCAGGGACTGGGCCTGATGCCACTGGGCGCGGGCCTGACTGAAGTCGTCGATCAAGCCCCGCAAGCGGACCGGGTCGGCGGATTCAACCGATATTCCAGGGTCTTTCAACCGATCTGCCAGCGATCGAAACGTGGTTTTGAGGCTCTCCAGCCCGTGGCGGAACTCGGCCGTGCCAGGTTCCGCTCCGAGAGTGTTCAGGTTCCAGCAAATGGGGTAGTTCATGGCAGGGTATCCTTTGTGCAGGTCCAGACGCGCGCGGGGGGCAGATGATTAGTGGCGCAAGACTCCCGCGGGAGTGTGCCGGGCAAGATCCTGTATCATTTCCAGGGTTGCCTGTTCGACCGCCTGTTCCCATTGGGCCGGTGCGAATTGCTCCCGATAGGGGGCCCGCAGATAAGCGAAGTTGATCCCGCGGGAACTGTTGACGAGGGCACCCTGCCCCTCCTGGTCGAAGGCCGCAGCAATGTCGGAGGCATTTCCTCCCTGGGTGCCATAACCGGGAATCAATAACGGAGTGCATGGCATTGCCTGGCGCAATTCTCGCAGCTCCTGGGGGTAGGTGGCACCCACCACGGCCCCGATGGATCCGTAGTTCAGGCCCGATTCCCCAACGGATGCGCGGGCCAGTGTTTCCACATGCAGCGCCACCTTCCGATACAGCGGCTCCCCTTGTTGCTCGTGATTCTGAAAGCTGGCGGCTCCGGGATTGCTGGTGCGGACCAGAACGTACAACCCGGCACCGCGTTCCCCACAAAGTTTTACGAAGGGTTCCAGGGTATCGGCCCCCAGGTACGGGTTGACCGTGAGCGCGTCGGCCGCGAAGGGGGCCGCGGCGGGGTTTTCCCCCGCAAGATAGGCCTGCGCGTAGGCTTCCGCTGTGGAACCGATGTCACCCCGCTTGGCATCGCAGATCACGATCAGATTCGCGCGCCGGGCATGCTGCATGATCCGCTGCAACGCAAGCACGCCGGCCGGCCCGAGCTGTTCGAAGAAGGCGGCCTGGGGCTTGACTGCGGGAACCAGGGGGGCCACCACGTCGATGATGCGTTTGCAGAATTCCTCGAAGGCGTGGGCGGCAATTTCCATATCGTTCCCCCCCAGCGCGCGGGCTTGCGCCAGCACCGATTCGGGGAGTTGATCGAAGCGTGGATCCAGGCCCACCAGGGCAGGCGTCCCTTTGGTCAGAATTGCCTGCTGCAGCCGCTCGGCGTAACACGTCATTCCAGATTCCTTCTGTCATCCTTTGTTTCGTATGGCAATGCCGCGTCACGTTCCAGTCGTCGCGGGCAAATCGGGCAAAACACAAACCACGTCGGCCTTCAGCATAACACGTTGCGTCACGGCCTGCCCGCGAAAACGAGCAGCGCCCGCGGGGCCGTCATTGTTTGCGCAGCTAACAGTGCAGCCCATGAACTGTTGTGGCCTGGCTTGAAAGGGCAACGCGTCATTCGCGCTACTCCCGGAGGCGCGTGCATTTTCCGTGGGTCGAGTCTCTGGCCTGCCATCCTAGAATAAACGATTGAAGCCGTTGAGGGCGGCGACGCGATAGGCCTCGGCCATGGTGGGATAGTTGAACGTGGTGTTCATGAAATACTTGAGGCTGTTGGCGGAACCTTGCTGGGACATGATCGCCTGGCCGATGTGAATGATTTCGGACGCATTGGCACCCATGCAGTGGATTCCCAGGATTTCCAGGGTTTCGCGGTGAAACAACAGCTTCAGCATTCCCACGGTCTGGCCGGTGATCTGGGCGCGGGCGATGCTCTTGAACATGGAATGGCCGACCTCGTAAGGAATGCGGGCTTCGGTGAGATCGCGTTCCGTCTTCCCGATGGAGCTGATTTCCGGGCTGGTGTAAATTCCCGTGGGGATATCCAGCACCATTTCCTGATCCGCCTGCCCGTGAATCAGGTGGGTGGCGGCATAACGCCCCTGCACGTAGGCGGCGGAAGCCAGGGAGGGGGGGCCGATGACGTCTCCCACGGCATAGATATGGGGATACTTGGTCTGAAAGTTTTCGTTGACTTCGATCTGCCCGCGGCTGTTGGCCGGCAAATCGATCGCCTCCAGGCCCATGTTATCGCTGTTGCCCATGCGTCCGGCCGCCCAGAGCAGGATATCCGTCTTGAGCATTTTGCCGGACTGCAAATGCAGCACGACGCCATCGTCGAGTGGTTCAATGCGATCGAAGGTTTCACGGTGACGAATCAACACGCCGCGATCCCGCAGGTGGTAACTGAGGGCATCGATGATTTCATCGTCCAGGAATTCGAGCAGCTTGTCGCGGCTGTTGACCAGATTCACCTTGCAGCCGATGTTGCGGAACATGGAGGCGTATTCGCAGCCGATCACGCCTGCCCCGTAGATCGTGATGGAGCTGGGGGTCGCGTCCATGTTCAGAATGGTGTCGCTGTCGAACACGCGGGGATGGGAGAAATCGACGTTCCGGGGACGATAGGGACGCGAACCGGTGGCGATCACCACGGCGTCGGAAGTCAGTAACTGGCACCCGCCCCCTTCCTCGCACACTTCAATGGTATGCAGATCGACGAAGCGGGCTTCCCCATGGATCAGATCGATGCGGTTGCGGGTGTAAAAACCTTGCCGCATGTTGACCTGCTTGGAAATCACCGCGCCCGCACCACGCCGCAGCGTGGCAAAATCCATTTTGATGGTGACGCCCAGTTCCTTGTTCAGGTCGCTGGAATTCAGTTCCGACGCGCGGAAGATTGCGTGCCTCAGGGCTTTGCTGGGAATCGTCCCCCAATGCGTGCAGCCTCCCCCAATCTGGTGGTAGCGTTCAATGACGGCCACCTTTTTGCCTTCCTTGCACGCCTGCATGGCAGCCCCTTCGCCTCCGGGGCCGGTGCCAATCACGATAACATCATACTGATTCATGCCATCCTGTCCTGTGCAGATACCAAGGGAACTCCCTCTCGCTGGTGCTCCCGAAATCCGATTTCTCGAGCTGCAAATCGCGAATATAGCGGGAAAGCGGAAGCGGAGACAATCCCAGCCCGGGAGCCCCGGGGATTCCAACCGTGGGTCTCAGCGCTGGTAGATGGGCAGATAGCGATATTCAATCGAGAGCGCCAGCACGGCCAGGCTGGTGGAATAAACGCCTCCCTGCCGCCGCTCGGAGGCATCCTGGGCCGGAAAACTGCCATCCCCTTCCTGACGCTCCAGCAAGATCGAAAACACCTGGTTACGCGTTTGTTCCCAGTAGTTTCCTCCCAGCTTGAACATGCCAATGGAGCAATAGTACACCCCGTAATAGAAATACGAGTCTCCATATTTGAGCGGCTCGCGGAGCAGGATTTCGGCCGCTCCGACGGCTTCCTTGCTGCCATGCACGCCGCAAATTTCCAGACATAAAATGCCGGTCCCGGCGCGCGTGGCCGTGGAGCCTCCGCCGGGCTGATAGGCAAACCCTCGCTGTTCGGGGGTGGCGCACTGCTTGACGTATTCCACCGCCAGATCGATGGCCTCCGCGGGGACGTCGCAACCGATATCCTTGGCGGCGCGGAGCGCCAGGAGTTGCCAGCCGGTCACGCTGAGGTCGCTGTCGCGGCTCGAGGGTTGATAGCGCCAGCCCCCCTGGTGACGTTCGTTTTTGGGAATCGCCTGAGCCTCGAGAATCAAACGAATCCCCCGTTCGAGTGCCCGCCGCGCCCGGGCCGCGTCTTCCAGCCGGAGCATGCCGACCACTTCCGCCAGCATCAACGTACTGATGCCGTGACTGTACATCGGCCCGTGGCTGGTTTTGTGGATCAGCATCCCGTTCGGTTCCTGGTGATCGATCACCCAGCGGATCCCCTTTTCGATTTGCACGCCGTACGGTCCCTCGCCGGGTGTATGCCCCGCCGCCAGGAACGCCATGACCGCCAGGGACGTGGCGGCGGTCGATTCGCCGATGGAATCGATGCTCCAGGCACCGTCGGGGTGTTGACGCTTGGCGATGTATTCCAGCGCCTGATTGATGGAGCGATCGACCTCGCGATCCGTCCATTTGGGCTGCGCCCCCGCGCGAGGCAAGGGCAGCAGCAGGGCGATCCCGAGCACCACGCAGGCCTGCCAGACGAGCGACCTCATGGCTGGGGATTCCCTTCCGCGGGCTTGGCGAGGGATTCAAAGTAACGTTGAATGAGCGGGGCGTATTCCTGGTCGATGGCCCGCCGACGGGAATCGGTGAGGTCGGCTTCCAGAACACCCTGGCGCTTGCCCCAGTCTCGCATGATGGCCGATTTCAGGATTTCTCCGGTCAACGGCCCATCCGCCGGAAGAGGTGACTGATTCCCGGCGGTGGAATCGGCGCTTTCCGACGGTTGGCCGGAGGGGGAGGACTCCTCTTGCCGCGACTGTTGCGGCTTGGGAGGAGAGGATTGCTGTTTCGGTTGCAAGTTTTGATGTGCCTGCTGGAGCGACTGAGCCGCTTGTGCCAGTTCCCGCGCGAGCTGCTGCAGGGGAGTATCCGGCATGTTGGGATCCTGACCGGGAGTGCCCGGTTGATCGGAAGGAGTGCCGGGAGAACTGGGCGCGTCGGGGGACGTGGAGGCTTGTCCCGGGGGGGTGGACTGATTCGTGGCCTGTTTGTTGGAACTGTCTTGTGGCTGCCCCGTGGATTGGGGAGTCCCCTGTTCCGAGGAGGGACTCGGCGGGGCCTGCTGATCGGCCTGCTGCCGGGCCTGTTCGAGGGCCTGGCGGGCTTGAGTCAACTGCCGCGACGCTTCCGCGGCTTCCTCGCCGACAGGCTCGGGAACGAGGGTATCCCGCTTCATGTCGGCGAGTTTTGCGGACTGGTTGGCCAGTTCCCGCAATTGCTGGCTGGCCTGGCGGGAATCTTGGGTTGCTTCCTGGAGATTTCCCTGCTGGCTTTCCCGCAGGGACTGTTGCATGGTGGAGTTGGCCTGGCCAGACTGTTGACTGAGTTGTCCCACCTGCTGACCGTTGTGGCGATCATCAATCGGCTTGGCCTGCGTTTCGTTTGCGATGCGCCGCAACGCCTCGGTCAAGCGGTCGGCCTGTTCGTTAAGTTGCTCCTGCAACGTCTGACGCGCTGCCTGGGCGGCCTGCGGATTGTCGGCGATCTGCTGGATCTGTTCGGCGAGTTGCTGCTGTTGTTGCGCCAATTGAGCGGTTGCCGACTGTGCAGCCGGGCTGGCTGGCGGTTGCTCTGCGGCCTGGGTGAGTTGCTGCCGCGCCTGCTGGGCCTGATCGGCTGCTCCCTGCAACTGGCCGCTTTCCAGTTGATCCGTGGCGGCGCGTGCCTGTTGAGCCGCCTGGTTCAGGGCCTGGGCCAGGTCTTTTTTATCGGGGGTACTGGTTTCGGTTTGCCGGGCCAGTTGCTGAGCTTGTTCGGCAATGCGCTGCTGGCTTTCCCGCAGTCTTTGTAGCGCCTGCAGCAGGTGGTCCTGGTTATTATCCTGGGGAGTTTGCGCTCCGGGTTGCTTTTGGGAGGCATCGGCCTGTTGTGCGGCCGCTGGCGATTGTTCCGTGCCGTTTTCATTCGGACGGCTGGCGGTATCCTCCGGCATCGGAGGTGTCGCCACCTGGCTCGACTGCTGAAATTGCCGATCGAGTTCGTCGAGTTTTCGGGCCAGGGCTTCCGTCAGTTGTTCGAGGGGGGGGTGTTCGGGTTGCTGTTGAGGCGTTTCCGCGCCAGCCGGGGGAGACGCTTGTGCTTCCTGCAATTGTTTCCGGGCCTGTTCGAGACGCCGCGCAGCTTGCTGTTGTTGCATGACGGCCTGTTCGGGCTGCCCTTGCTGCAGGGCTTCGGCGGCATCGCGCAGAGCCTCCTGGGACTGCATCCGTGGAAGCGCCGCCTGTTTGCCTCGCAGTTGCTCGGCTTGTTCGGCGAGTTGCCGCTGCTCGCCAGCCAGTTGACTCAAGCGGTTGCGGAGTTCCTGTTGCTGTTCGGGCGTGGTGTGTTCCGCGAGCGTCTGCGCGGTTTTTTCGTTCAACTGTTGTTGCTGTGCCGACAGACGTTCGAGTTGTTGCGAAAGGTCGGGAGTTTGCTCGTCGCGCTGGGGGAAGCGGGTTTTGCGGAGTTCCGCGGGCAGATCAGCCTGTTCCCAGGCCTGCTGTTGTGTCTTTCGTTCCGCGGCGGGAGGGACGGGTGGAGTTTCTCCGGGTTCTTCGTTCGCTGCCGAGTTCCGCAGCGCCTGCTGCAGTTGGGCGAGTTGTTCGGCAAACTTTTGTTGTGCCTCGATGGCCTGGGCCAGATCCTTCGCTTTCAGTGTATCGCTGGCAGCCTGGGCGGACTCCACCGCTTCGACCAGTTTTTCTTCCTGATCGAGCGTGTCCTGTTGCAGCAGTTGCTTGGCCTGATCCTGTTGACGGCGGGCCAGTTCCTCGAATTGACCTGGATCGATGGCTTCCCCCGCGTCGGCCTTGGCACGCTGCTCCCGCAGTTGTTTCGCGAGTTGAGCCGCCTGATCCTGAATCGATGCCAGGGGCTGTTCGGTCCGTTTCAGCCGGTCCTCGGGTGTGCCGAGATTCTTGGCAAGCGTCTCCAGATGCTTGGCGGCCTCCTTGAGTCGCGGACTTGCCTGGTCCGACCTGCGGGCCAGCTCGTCGGCAGCCCGATCGAAGGAATCGAGGATATCGGGTTGAATCCATTTCTGAGCGGGAGGCGTTTCCAGGTTCGCGGTGGCCTGCATCAAGCCGGCAATGCGTTCGGCGATTTGTTCCTGCTGTCGGGCAAGTTCCTGTGCCTGTTGCTCGCGCAGGGCCTGCTGCTCGCGTGGCACCGGTTGCTGGAGTTTACGGGCGGCTTCCTCGGCGGCCCGTTGCTCCTTGTCCAGGGATTTCCGCTGGGAGGTCAGTTGCTCGGCCCGGTCGGCCAGCGTGCGGGCTTGTTCGGCCAGTTGACGTGCGGCGGAAGCGGCATCGGCGGGTAGGGGTGGAGTTTCCGCGTGCGTCTGTTCAAAACGTGCGAGGGCTTCCCGGGCCTGTTGCAGAGCCTGTTCGGCTCTCCCCTGATTGGCCGCCTGCTGTTGTTCCAGGGCCTGCCCGGTGGGGTCGGCATTGAAGACAGGTGCAGCCCGTCGCGCCGCTTCCTGCTCGGAACGGGCAGCCAGTTCCGCCGCCAGATCGAGGGTTTCACGCAGGTGTGTCTCGAGCGGGGCCTGCCGTTCTCGCTGTTCCGCTTGCGCGTTTTCCAAGCTTTCGGTGAGTTGTGCCTGCTGGGCGGCCAAAGCCTCGGCGAGGTCGGCCGCATCGGAGAGATTACTGAGTAACGCGTTCTTGGCGGCCTGTTTCAACTCGGGCCGACGACTCAACAGATTGTCGAGGTCGTGCGACAGGGCCGCGTATTCCTGTTGCAACTGATCGAGAGGGGCGGTCTCGGGCTGTTCCGGGATTGCGTTGTCCTCTGGTTTCCGTTCCTCCTGGGGTTGCTTGGGGGTCTGGTCGAGTTGAGCCGCCTGTTGTGCCAGTTCGCGGGCGCGGCGGGCCAGGCGTTGCAGTTCCGTCAGTTCCTGTTCGATGCGTTCGGCGTCGCGGAGTTGATTGACCAGCCGGTTCAGCAATCCTTCGGCTTCGCGGAGCGCGGTTTCATCGGCCCGGATATTTTCCAGGGCATCCTGACCGCTCGCGGCTTCGAAGGCTTCGAGCCTCTGGGCAGCCTGATCGATCATTTCACGGGCCGGTTCGGCATTCAGGCGGGAGAGCGCTTCGGTGATGGGACGCTGTTGCAGCTTATGGGACAGGTCGTCCAGTTGCAGGGAAAGCGACAGTTTTTGTTGCAGCCAGGCCGGCTTTTTTTCGGTCAGGGTGGACAGGACATCCTCGCGCGGTTTGGGATCGAGTTCACTTCGCTGACGCTCCACTTCCTTGCGATGCCCGGCCACTTCGTTGCGCACGATTTCCGCCTGCCGCCGCATCGCCTCGTAAAACTCCTCGACATCCTGTCCCGCCAGCGATTTCACCTCCTGGTTGATCAGCAACACACGGCGGGGGGTCCACACTTCATTGGGGCGGGGATCGGGACGCCCGTCGCGGGCCACCGCGCGGTAACCCAGGATATCTCCATTCTTCAGATTCAACGGGGCCAGATTCAGTTCGTAGCGATCCACCACCAGTCGCGCCGTTGGGCCCGTCGCAGCGGAACTCCAGTCCGGCACCGGGGGCCTGTCCTGACCGGTGGTTAAGTATTCCACCACGACCTGCAACTCCAGCACGCCGAAGTCGTCGTCGGCCAGAATCTCGAGAGGGACGATTTCGTCCGGGCGCACCTTGATCGGCTCGCTGTCGCCGGCAATTTCAACACGGGGAGGGCGGTCGGCAATGACTTGAATCATGCGTGCGGGTTCGTTGATGTTGTGCAGCCCGGCGCTGCTGACGACATCGAACTGAAACGTATCGGATTGGTCGGCCACCACCTCGACCACGGCGGAATACCCGTCGGCTGAGACCGTGGCGGGCAAGGACGTGGGGCGTTCGCTGGGTAAACCAGCCGTGGCGTTTTCCGCGATATCCGTCTCGGCGGGACGGGAGATTCGGGAAGTGCTCCAGTTCCAGAAAGCCTGGCTGACGGGATGTTCGAATTGTAGTCGGCCGATCAGACGGCTTCCCTGAATCGCGCGGAGGGTCCCCATGGCTCCCTCATGCACCGTGGAAGGCTGGTTCGTGTAAGCGGGAGGTTCGATGGTCAGCGAGACATCCAGGATGCGCGGGCGATCGGCAACCTGCACGTGATACGTGCGGGAACGCGCCCCCCGGCTGGAAAGGTGGTAGCTCAGGGGGCTGGTGATCTGGGCGATTTTCCCGATATACACCCCTAGTCGGCCATCGTAGGCCATGTCGCGCGTTGTCGTTTTGCCTTGCGCGTCGGTCCAAGTGAGCTGAATCTCCCGAGGTGGCGTTTCCTCGACATACCGCCATTCCGGCCGGGCCTGAATCAGCAGGTCGTCCCCCCGGGGAATAGTGCGATCCCCTGCTTCCACCACGAAAGTCAGATTGGTTGCGGAATCGAGATTTTGCCAGGGAGTCAGCAGACGCTGCCACAACAGGGAGTACCCCCCGGAGTTCAGTAACAGCGGAATCGAGGCGACCAGGGCCGTCAGCAGGCCCGCGGCCAGAGCCGCTGCCATCGAACTGAGGGACAGACACTCCCACAGATCGATCGTGGAAAGGCGTTTATCCGTTTCCTGACGCAGTCGCTGCCGCATGAATTCCGAGGCAATGCCGCGCGCTTCCTCCGGCACGAGGGAAAGCTCCACGGTGGAACTGACCCGTTCCTGCAGTTCGGGGAAGGAGCGGTCGATTAAAAATGCCAGTTCCGGCCATTGCCGCTTACGGGTGAGGGGGGAAAGCAACCAGTGATATCCCAGCCAGAGCGTCGTCAACGCCAGGATGATCAACAGTCCGAAGCGGATACCTCCCGAGAGGGGAAAGAAAAAATCGACGCCCAGAAACATCGCCGATAGCAGTAACGCCACGAACAGCAGGCTGCCACAGCCCTTTACGAAACTGACCCACCGGAGACGCAAATCGAGTTGAGTCAATTCCCGGCGCAATTCCAGCGGCATCCCCGCGGCTTGGGGCAATGAGAGTCGGCTCATCCAAGGCATTCCTGATTCACGGCGGATAGACTAAGGGCAAGGGACCAAGGGTCGCCTGGTGATTGCCTGCATGGAGAGGACTCCCGGTTTCACGGCAGCCCATGCCATTTGCGGAGCAACCATTCGGCGGATAACACCATCATCATCATCACAAACAATGTCCAATGATTCCAGAGGGGAATATCCTGTTTTTCCTGTAACTCGCGATATTTTGGGTGGAGACGTTCCAGCAGTTCGGCGAGTTCATGCGGGAGAAACACCGCCCCGTTGGTCAACGCGGCGAATTGATCGAGCAGGGAGCGATCCGCCGAGAGTCGATTCGTTTCGCTGCTGACTCGACTCACGATCACCAGTTCCGTTTCAATCGGCTTGGGCCCAAGGGGCAATTCGCGCGCCTTGAGTTGCAAGCGATACTCCCCCACCGGCAGCGGAGGAATCCGGGCCTCGTGCAGCAGGGGTTCGGTTTCCAATGCCTCCAGCGGAAAACTCAGCAGAGGGACCAGGTGCTGTTTGTCCGCGGGATAGACCTCGACAAACGCCTTGATTTCCGCAACATTCTGCGACAGCGCCCGCGACCAGCGAGCCCGCGCCACGGTTTCTTCCCCCACCTGAAGTTCCGACTTGTCAATCCCGAACCGCACGTCGTCGGAACCCGCGGAGGTTCGCATTTCCGCCGCCCAGCGAGACAACTGACCCCAAAACCGGTAATGATCGCGGTCTCCCGTCCGCGCCCGCCAACGCCACGTGCTGTCGATACCCAGCCACAACACGCGGCCCAGACCGTAGTTCTGTACCACGACCACGGCCGGGGGACCGGAGTCGGATCCCAGCGGCAGGGCATCCTTCGCCGTGGCCAGCACCACCGCCCCGGGCTTCGGGTGACCCGCCAGTCCCCACATATGACCGGGCAGGGCTTCCCAGGAGGCAACGTTCTTAGTGGCGTCGGTATCGAGTTTCATAATGGCATGCTGTTTCCCCTGCGGGGTCAGTTGCAAGTGAAAGCCCCGGTCCTGCGGAGAGAGCGTGGCATCCTGGCGGACGTTTTCGAGAGGACGATAATGATCGATCGGCAGCAACCTGCCCAGCACCGGGTTTTGAGTCAGACTGGCGAAATGCCGCTTGCCCGACGAGATTACCAGCGTACCGCCCCGTTCCGCCACGAACTTTTCCAGTTGTTCCCACGTGGCCTGGTCGACATCGCGGGTGTCTGCGTCGCCCCAGATGACCAGATCCAACTTTTCGAAGGCCCCCCCCGGTTTCCTGCTGTCGGGCAGGCTGCTGTCGAAAAAAGCATGCGGGAGCAGCCCCAAATAGGGTTGCTCGAACAGCACGGAAGTAACGTCCACGCGTTCATCCCGCTGGAAGGCGGCGTCGAGGTAACGAAATTCCCAGCGTCCTTCGCCATCGACCAGCAGGACATGGGTCGTGTCGTCGATCACATGTATTCCGAATTCCTGCTGATTGTTTTCCAGTTGCAGTTCCGTGAGGAGGTCGAGACGGACACCCGATGCCGCCTGGATATCCACGATAAATCGCTGCCGCCCCGGTGTTTTCAAGGGAAGATCGAATTCGACATCCACGTGCCGGGCTCCCCCCGTGATCTCGCGTGTCTGGCGATTTCCCGATGCGACATCGGTGAGCGTAACCGTCAGCGGTTGGTGTTCGAATCCATGCGTGCCGGCACGCACGCGGATCAACGGTTGATCCCCCTTGTAAACGGAGTCCGGGTAATCCACCGACTCGATCGACAGATCGACCGGCTGACTGACGGAACCCGCAAGAATGCCGTAGATGGGCCGAGATTGCCCTGCCAGCTGCGCCGCTGCCTCCAGGGGATGCTCCCGGGCCGTCTCCACTCCGTCCGTAATCAGTACCAGGGCCGTGTAATTGTCCTGGGCCGCCACTCCCTGCAACAACTCCGTAAAAGATGTCACCTGGGGAATGAGATTCTCGGCCAGCTTCTCCCGAGAGCCCGTCAAATCCTTCCGCGAGATACTTTCCAGCCGACGGGAAAACAACACCAGGTCCGTTCCCGCTACCGAACTCAACTGGTCCATCAGACCGATGCCGGGGGCCGCCAGCAGTTGCCGGGACATTTCGAAGCGACTTAAGGTATCCCAGGTTTCCGTGAACTGCTGCCAGTCGGTGGGATCCGCTTCCCTTTCCACAGTCGCATCCTGCGCGCGGGGAGGGTCCGCGATCGCAGCTCCGGGGTGGCCATGCTGCAGAGACAATACCTCCGGTTTGACCATGCCCAGTGCGACGGCCCACTGCAATCGTTCCGTCTCGGTCGCATGCTTGTCGACCAGATCCATGCTTTCGGAAACATCCAGCGCGACGATTACCTTCGAGTGTTGCTTGATGTCGCTGGTCCAGGTCAGCGTCGGCTGGAGCGCCATCAGCAACAGTAACACCAGCACGCCGATCCGCAACGTCAGCAATCCCCAGCCCACGGGGCGGGAAACCAGGCGCCGCTCGTAACGATAGATCGAAACCACCACTCCCACGGCGACGAGAAAGCAAATCAGCAGCAGGCCTCCCCACCAGAAGGATTCCAGGCCCAGATATGTCAGCCGTTGGGTGGTCATTCCAATTTGATTTTCAGCTTCGGTTCTGTCGGCCGGAAGGGGAGGGAGCGAGCCGTTCCCGTGCCTCTCGGGAACGGCCTGGCGACGATCCCTCCATTATGCGACCCACACCCGCAAAAAGGGAGCGAAACCCAGGCCACCCAGGCAAGTTCGACACAAAATTGCCCCCGTGAATATCTCGGCCACCCCGCCCGCTCAAATAAAACTCTGGGACGTCGGAATGATCGTCAATTCCGAAACGCGGGCACGCGCCGGTAACTGCACGACCATCAGCACGGCAGCGGCGACATCCTCCGGCTGCAGAATCCTCGCGCGATGTTCGTCCGTGACGGGTGTGGGGCGATGTTCCAGAATCGGCGTTTCCACCTCCCCCGGATAGATATTCGTCACCCGTATCCCATTGACCCGTTCCTCGTCGCCACAGGCGATTCCCAACGCGGTCATGGCGAACTTCGAGGCATTATAGCCGACCCCTCCCAGCGGCGCGGATCGCAGTCCGGCGATCGACGAGATATTGATGATAATCCCATCGCGGCGGCCCCGCATTTGTGGCAGCACAACCTGGCTGCAGTGAAACGCACCACTCACGTTGATATCCAGCATGCGCTGCCAATCCTCTGGTGAAAGGTTGTGCATCATTCGCCGCGGCACGTTGATGCCCGCCCCATTCACAAAGATATCAATCTGTCCCAGCACGGTGGTCGCTTCTTGAATCAGGTGTTCCACCGACGCCCTGTTGGCGACATCCGCCACGATCGGGATAATCCGTTCTGGGCGGTGGGCCGCCACGCTTTGCAGTTTGTCCAGATTCCTGCCCGCAACCACCACGCGGGTTCCCAGGTCGGCCAAGCCCCGCGCGATAGCCGCGCAGATTCCGGATCCGCCGCCGGTGATCACGGCTGTCTTTTCGCTCAGGGGTCGTTCTTTGCTCATTTTGCCTGTCCTTTAATTCGTCGTTGTCAATTCCCGATCCCCTTGCCGGAGTCCGAGGTTCCCCCGTGAAAACCCGCCTGCCATGGTAACGCAAACCCTTTTACCGTCCCAGCCAGTGGTAGACTCGAGGTCACGCCTCGCCCCGCGCGAGACGCCGCCCAGGTTTCCACGGGCGTGGCACGCATGGCCTGAAAAGCATGTGTGGATGCGAGTTTCGGGACATGGGGAGAGGCTGGTTTCGGTCCCCGCTTTGACTTAGAATGGAGAGCTATCAAAAGGGGGAACCGTCGTCGTGCTGCCGTCGGTTCCGCTCCGTTTCAGGTCATCCCCGGAGGTGTCGTACAGATGAAATCCAGGCAAGCCCAATTTGTCAAAACCCATGGCTTGGAACGGGAGTTCGCGCTAGGTTTTTCCTCTGAGGAATGGGATTCCCAGGAGTACGAATCGCGGCTGTTTCTGCATACCAATCTGCAATTGAGGGCAGCCGATCTGCCGGGCGTTACCCCAGCGGAGGATACGGGCCTGGAGGAAATCGCCGGTTCGCTCCTGGCAAACTATCGCGAAAAGAATCGGTTGCTGTGTCAAAACCGCACCCCGGTCGATCAGCGGATCGAAGCCTTTCTTGATCGCCAGTTTCAATCGCTCTTTTTGAAGGATCGGCCACGGCTGCCCGATCAAATGCTGACGCTCGACCGTCATGGCATGGGACGCATGCTGTCGCTGCCAGCGCGGGGAGATACCTACAGCAACGATCTGGTCAGTTCCTATCGCGTGAAGAATGGCGTGCTGCACAATCCCCGTGCCGACCGCCGCACCACCAAGGGGACGTTTCATGTCGTCGAAGGGGGGCTTCCCATTGCCGACGACAAAAAAGCCGTGCCAAAAAGCGTCTTTGCCCGGCTGTTCAAAGTGGCCATGAACCCCCCCGAGAAATTCCTGGAACTCCCCTTCACGGCAGGCCAGGCCGAACCGGCACGGTCCTTTGTCTCGCTGTATCTGCGGCCGCTTGTCTGCCCGGAAGTTCCCGGCGTGACCCCCTACAAAAGCATGGAAATCCGGTTCTTCGCGCCCGGATCGCTGGTCAGCAACCTCGATTTCGTGGAATCGATCTTTGGGAATGCCGGCGATCCGCTGCTTCCCCAGAACGATGCAGCCCTCGATGTCGAACATTGGACTGGACACACCGGCGCCGTGATTCTCGCCCCCCAGATGTTGCAATGCACCAAAAAGGAACTTGGCTTGCCCCACTGGGACGAAGCCACGCCCCGTCAGCAGCGCGACGGCATGTGCTGGAAGCACGAACAGGAACTCTACAACGAGGGGGAAGCCTTCAAGCTCACCTGCCGGGGTTCCGAGGGAGTGATCGTCACGCTGATCGCCGATAACTACTTCGGCTACTGCAAGAAGGAAGTGAAAACGCAAATCAGTTACGCGGCAAATCTTCTTGGCAATGTCGAAGAGGAACACGCGGGCGGTGCGTTGACGTTTCGCAGTTACAGCCTGGGAGAAAAATTCCAGGCCAACAGTGCCCAGTATAACGGCCAGCGTTTCACCGATGTCGTCCGCAACTACAGCGAGTTCATCGACGAACAACCCGAAGGGTACGGTATCGACAGACTGTTTCCCGATCTGATTTACATTCCCGAGGACGCGCATGCCACCCTGAGAGGCCAGCGCATTTTCTGGAACAAGGAGGGGACGGAACAGAGCATTCCGCTGTTGCCCGGCAAGGTGTACATGGCTCCCAGCGGATATCAGATTCGCATGGAAAAACACCCCCATGCCCCCAGTTGGCGGTTGATCGGCACCGTCGCGGAGGGCATTTTCTGTCATAAACCCTGTACCGTCAGCGGGGGGGGCAAGAGTGAAATCAGCAAGTCGCTGGTCGACTACATGCACTACGGCCCGCTGTTTGTTTCCGATCTCGAACAGGATTTCGCCCAACTGAGGCAGATCATCGGTAAGCAGGACTTTCACCTCCGCTGGCGCGACGATGCCATGGAAAAACCGAGTTACCAGGATCGCGGCTCGCGGCCTCTGTTCGGCCCACAACGTTCGCTCGGCAGCGTCATCAAACTGCTGACTCCCTCGCTGGACTACACCGACGAATACAACAACTGGCTGAAATCGATTCCCGATTATCTCCTCTCGCTGCTGTTTATCATCAAACGCTTCGAGGAACCCGGCTGGGAAGAAAACTGGGCCGAGCAGTTCGGTGTCGACCTTGTCAACGGGCAACCGGGGCACGAATTAAAGTTCCGCGAACGGACGCTGGTCGGGACCTATCTGCGGGTTGGCTTCCTGGGTCCACGCAAGTGGAGGACATTCAAATTGCGGCAGGATTTTTCCCCCGCGCAGAAAATTCAAACCGAGGACGACATCACCGCATCGATCGTGGTCCCCCCGAATCGGGTCGACCACCTTTCCGAAGCCGAGCGGGATCGCTGCCTGAAATTCGCCATCAATTGCGAATACCGGTTGTTCCAAAGACCCGACGAAGCGATCCATCGCGGCTTCGACAAGCAGGCCGAGGCCGACCTGGCGGGACCCGATAATTTCGTGTCCAACTTCGAACCTCTCACCAAGGACGATGTCCGCCGCATGGCCGAGTACGTGGCCGATTTCGATGCCTTCAGCCCCCCCATGCAAAACCTGCTCCGCTCCATGCTGGAAGACGAGAACAGCCAGTACGTGGTTTGTTCGGCGAATCCCCGCAAGGTCGATGGCGCCCCGAGCAAGAACCCCCGTTACCTGCAATCGCGGCCGGACATGGTCAACGCCTTCCCCCGCTACGTCGCGGAGCGGGGCTTGCGCATGTACCGCCGCATCCCCCTGGGTGAGGCCGTCCCGTTTCCCGTGCACGCGGTCCTCATGGGACGCCGCAATAACCCCCCGGACAAGCAGGCAGGCATTCACTCGCTGGCGGTGTATAACCCCATTCACTACCAGGAACTCCCCGAGTTGTTCATGGATCTGATCTGCTCGCTGACCGGCAAAAGCCCCTCCACAACCGGCTTCGGCAGCGAAGGCTCGCTCACCAAGGGCCCCTTCAACGCGCTGCGGTATGCCGCCGATTTGAACGCCGCCTTCGTCAGTTATGCCCTGACGGGACTCAAGGGGTATTCCTCCGCCGCCGGGCATATCGGGCCCGACGTCCAGGTGGATCACGATATCAGCCTGCTGATTCCCGAGATCTGGTGCCGACTCTCCCCCCAGGAACGAGACCCCGACTACCTGATCCAGGAAGGGAGCCTCGAAAAACTCGAGGATCGCGAACATAACGGGGAAATCATCCCCGTCTCCCGCCTGGGATATCGCATCACCCGCCGCTTCGTGAGAAATTATTTCGGGCGCGTGTTCGATCATCCGCTCAGCGTATTCGACGACAAGATACTCAAGCCCGACCTGCAGGACGAAGAGGCCTTCCTGGATGGCGTGAAATACATCTGTCAGTCGCAAAGAAAAGTCGCGGAGCAATACCTCCGGGATGGCACCTACGAGCAACTTTGCCCCCCGCTGCAATGCCTGATCGACATCATGGTGCATGGCGAACATGCCGGACGCACCATCGCCGACCCGGAATTGAGAAAACTGTTTACGGCGGAGAGCGTGCTCGCCAGCGACTGGTACCGGGAGCGGCTGGAAACCCGGCAACAGGGAGAACTCAAGCTGATGCGCCGACATCTCGCCTATATCGACCAATGGCTGGAACAGGCGCACGTGCACCGGATGGCCGACCAAATCGGTATCGCCGCGCGGCGCGAGTGGGTTTTGCGGCAAATCGAAAAAATCGATTCCCCCGATTACATTCAAACCTTGCGCGGCACCCTGGGGACCCAGCCCCACCCGTGACGGCAAATTGCCCGCCGGGTTATCGACGGATCGCGGTGGAAGTCGGCGCGGTACTCCAGCGAGCCGCGCCCGTCAGGAAGTGGGCCATGCGGGTGCAACAACCCGCAAGAACCTGCCCGGCGAGAAGTCCACCTGAGTGGACCACTGCGCGAAGCAAGCAGCTCGTGCGCAGCCCGCTTGGCTTTAAGCTCAGCTCGGTTTTGTCGCTGCCAGTTGAACCAGCAGGCACTCCAGAAGAATGCGGGGGGGGAGGGAACTTTCCCCTTTCATTCCCAGGTCGGCATTGAGCAACAGTTGCGGAATGCGTTCGGCCCGTTGCCGCCCCAGCTTCCGCAGATAGGCTTCCGTGGCGGCGATTTCCTGGGGAAATACTCCCGCCTCGCGCAAGGCGGAGGCAAGGGGCTTGGCCTGCCCCGACAAGCGCACGGCCTGGGTCAATTTGCGATAGACAAAGGAAATTCCGCCGAGCAGTTTCTGCGGTGCCTCGCCCGCGGTCAGCAGCTTGTTCATTTCCGCCAGGGCCGTCCCGAGTTGCCCATCGCGTACGGCGTTGATCATCGCCCAGGTGGTTTCGAGTCGCCAGCCCCCCACGACGGCTGGAATATCCTCGGTCGTCAGGGTCGCCCGCTCTCCCACGTACGAGGCCAGCTTGCCGAGTTCCTGATCGAGTTGACCAATCGAGGTTCCCGCCAGTTCCACCAGCAACTGGGCCCCGGGTCGTTCCAGTTTTTTTTCATACCGCTGGCGGGCATGCGATATTACCCAGCCTTGCAGTTGGGGCCCCTTCAGTTCCGTGCATTCTATCGTCAGCCCGCCCTGCGTCACCTTCTTGGCCAGCTTGGTGGTTTTGGGCCAGCTTTTGACATCCAGCAGCAGCACCGATTTCCGTGCCGGGTGTTCTGCATACTGTTCCAGGGAGGCTCGATGCGCGGAAACAAAATCATCGGCTCCTTCCAGGCAGACACAACGCCGCGTGCCGAACATGGACAGGGTTTTCAATTCGTCCTGCACCGTGCGCCATTCGGCGGTTCGCCCATCCATCCGCGAGGCCAGTTCCGCAGGGGCTTTTTCGCCCGGGAAAATCTGGTGCAAGAGGGCTTGCAGAACTTCCTGCTTGAAAAAACGCTCGCTGCCCATCAGCACCACAAGGGGCGGGATCTCGGCGGAATGCGGCTGATTCAAGAATTCCGTGGCATGCATGCAAATCAAATCTCGTCAGAACCGTGACGCAGGGGACCCGTTTCACGTGAAACGCCATGAAGAACCGGCCTGTTTCCGCAGGCGGGCCCTACCCCCTTAACTCGTGAAAGTTGAAGTGGGGATTGTATTTCGTCACCAGACAGCTTTGCCAGGCAAGCGGCCCGCTCGACTCCAGCGGCTTCGTCACGTAACCGAGGCTCAGAAGTTGCGAAGCGAATGGGCTAGTGGAACCCGCCTCAACGCGGATGGATTGCAGCCGTCGCCGCAAATTCCGGGTTTCTCCCGCGTACAGCACCTTGCGCTGCTGCTTCAACAAATACAGCCCCGCCTGTTCGGGAAGCTGGTTCAAGTCCAACTCGGCCCAGGGAGAGGCCTTGGCGAGTTGCCGGGACAATTGGTTTTTGTGAACGTCCAGCAGGACATGGCCACGCCCCCGCGCGATTTTGGCCTGCTTGCGAATTTTCAAGGCGGCCCAGCGATATTCCAGCGGGGAATATCCGGGCGTGATGTCCTGGGCGAGCCGATCGAATTCCGCCGCCAGAGCGGGATCGCACAGGATTTCATCCAGGCTGCTCGCCCGCTCGTCGTTGATCAGCCCCTGGAGGGCCATTTCACTGGCCGCCAGATAGGGATCGCACTGGTCCCAGGTGACTTCCGTCGCTCGAGAGGTCGCGTTGGCCGGCAACCCCTTCCTTTTACGAAGCCGAAACAGCAGGTGATTCCAGGTCGCGACGTCTCCCGCCAGGCCGAGCGTGCGGCAGCGTTCCGTGAAGTTCCGGTTCAGTTCGGGATCGGCCACCACTCGATCGACCGAGAAACCGTCGCGGGTCCCCTCGAACGCCTCCCGAACTCCCTGAATGGTCAACTGAAGTTGACTCTCGCGATAAGCGCGTTCGCGGGCTGCGTCGTTATTCCAGATGGCGGGAATGGTCCCCTTGGCCTGCCGGGCGAAGGCCTGTTTGTCCTCGCCGGTCTTGGGGACACTCATCAGCGGTTCGGGGGCCCCTTCGATGCGATCCCCTCGCCGAATTCCTTCGAGCCGGGCCTGCCCATGCCGGGCGTAATCGGCGGAAAGCTCGAATCCCAGGAATTGCCGCCCCAGCTTTTTCGCGACAGCCAGCGTCGTGGCGCTGCCGGAAAAGGGATCGAGCACCCGTTCCCCGGGCCGGGAACAACAGCGGAGAATGCGGGCCAGCAGTTGTTCGGGCATCTGGCACCCGTGAAAGCCCGCCCGTTCCTTGAAGGTTCCCGCCACCCGCGGAAAGTACCAGGTATCTTCCGCTGTCTGAAAACAGCCTTCCAGATCCTGCGGCCGCAACGTCCACGTATCTTCCCGTTCGCTCTCTCCGGGAGGAATAATCCAGGTATCGTCGGGCAGGCGACCCGCGGGATTCGAACGCTTGTCGTTATACACAAGCTGGCGAGCAGACGGAATGCGATTCTCCAGTTCCTCGTCGAGAAACGTGAACCGCTCCTGATCCTTGACGAAATAGAACAGGTGGGCATGCGACCGGCTGAATTTGCGGCGGCAGTTCACGCCGAACGTGTAATACCAGATCACCCAGCTGCGCAGGTGGAAGCCGACCTCCCGCGAGAGGACTTTCAGTTCGGCGGCATATTCATCGCCAATCGCCAGCCAGAAGGCCCCCTCGGGCTTGAGGGCATGATACACTCCGGAAATCCAATCCCGAGACCAGGCCAGATACTGTTCGCAGGCCAGGCGATCCCGGTAGATATCGTATTCGTAACCGATGTTGAAGGGGGGATCGGCGAAGGCCAGGTCCACGCACCCGGCCGGCAGGTCGCGCATACCGGCGATGCAATCTCCCGCCACAATCGTATTCAGTGGCATCTGTTCCTCGTGCGACATGGTCACTCCCTTTCGATCGGCCATCATACCAACTCAACAGGTCTTGCCAAGAAACCACGCGCACCCGATCGGCCGAGATTGTCACGACGGGCAGGGGACGACTTCTGGCGTCCCGCTTGATTCCATCCCCGGGAACAAGGTATGTTCACCCAACAGGTTCTGCTTATGTGTCTGCCATGATATTTCGATCGATACCGGGAGAAAACGACAATGCCACTCCGCTTGACTAATCATTCACTGTCTCGACGACGCTGGCTGTGCCAATCGGCGGCCCTGGGGGCCGGCCTGCTGCTGGCGGGCAACATCGGCCTCGCGGCGGAACCGACGGCTGTCGTTCATAGCCTGAAGACGATCTCCCATCAGCCGGAATTGTATTACGGCTGGCCCACGCTGACGCGGCGGAAGAACGGGGAATTGCTGGTGGTCTGGTCGGGCAGTCGCGAGGGCCATGTCTGCCCCTTTGGCCGCGTGGAAATGATGAGTTCCCAAGACGATGGCCAAACCTGGACCTGGGATCGGGTTCTGCTCGACTTGCCGATTGACGATCGCGATGCGGGCGTGCTGGAAACGGCCCAGGGTACCATCCTGGTCACGACCTTTTCTTCCCTGGCCTACGACGACTATTACCTGAAGAAGATGTCCGGCGACAAGCCGGCCGTCAAACCCTATCCCGAAGAAAAAATGCGACGTTGGCTGTCTGCTCACAACCGCATCAACGAGGAACAGCGGCAAGGATTGCTGGGCACCTGGATGCTGCGTTCCACCGATGGCGGATTGACGTTTTCCGCCCCGTATCGGGTGCCGCTGAATTCGCCCCATGGTCCAATCCAGTTGGCCGATGGTCGCCTGTTGTATCCGGGCAAGGAATTATGGACGGAGAGCAAACGAATCGGCGTGGCGGAATCCCGGGATGATGGTGCGACCTGGAACTGGCTGGCGGAAATCCCCACCCGGTCCGGAGACAGCGTGGCCCGGGGATATCACGAACTGCATGGCGTGGAAGCCGCCGATGGCACCATCATCGTGCATATCCGCAATCACAACACCAATCATACGGGGGAAACGCTGCAAACCGAATCGAAGGATGGCGGGAAGACCTGGAGCGAACCGCATCCCATCGGTGTCTGGGGACTCCCTTCGTTTCTGAACCGTCTCCAGGATGGACGTCTGCTGATGACGTACGGCTACCGCCGCAAGCCATTCGGCAATCAGGCCCGGGTCAGCGCGGACAACGGGCAAACCTGGTCCGAGGCACTGACCATTTCCGACGACGGCGCATCGGGCGATCTGGGATACCCCTCCACCGTGCAACTGGCCGACGGCAGCCTGTTGACCGTCTGGTACGAGCTGACCAAGGATTCCCCCCGAGCAGTCCTGAGGCAAGCCCACTGGGAACTGAAGTGAATGCGGATCCGCCGCAAATCCATTCCCAGTCGGGCGGCAGGACATAAGCCCGCCAGGGCAGCATGACGCGAAGCCAGGGCACAAGGGCACGGGCCAACCTGCCGGCTGCCCGCGGGCATTCAGCAGGCGATGCGGAGTTGGGCTTCCTCGGCATGTAGCGAAACAATGGCGATACCCAGCTTGTCGGCCAGTTCGATGACTTCGGCTTCGTCGAGGATGATGGTTTGTCCGGCTTCGATGGCCAGCACGCGGCCTCCGGCTTCATGCATCGAGCGTAGCGTCTGCACGCCGATGGTCGGCACATCGAACCGGTAATCCTGTTGGGGCTTGGCCACTTTGACCACGGTGAAGCCTCCCCGTTTGCACAATTCCCCCGCGCGAAGAATGGCTTTGTCGGTCCCTTCGATCGCTTCGATGGCAATGACGGCGGTGTCGTTGACAATCACGGTCTGCCCGATATCGAGTCGCCCCATTTCCTTGGCCATTTCCCAGCCGAAGCATATGTCCTTCCATTGAGCCGTGTTCGGCTTGCGTCGCGTCAGAAAACCGTGTTGCACAAGTAACTCCGGGCAAAAATCGAGGGCTGATGCGAAATGGATCTGATCTCGCTCGAACTCGCGGATCACCGCCAACAGCAGGGTGTCATCCTTCTTGTTTTCCCGCGCGTAACGCAACCACATATGAATGGTTCGCAGATCGGGCAACAGCCGCCAGAAGCGGCGCGACTGAAACAGCAAGGTCTTCTCAATCTTGCCGGCCATCACCACATGGTCCACGCCATGTCGCTTGAACCAGCGTATCGCCTGACCGATCCGAGCCAGCGGGACGGGCTGATATTGACCACAGCATTCCGCCAGTTCCTCGGAAGCCATGCCCATCACCCCCATGCCATGAACCTGATATCCCTGCCGAGATGCGGCCCGCGCGAACAGTATCGGAAAACGGCCAGCTCCTGCCAGCAGTCCAACCTTGCCGACACGCGGACGAAACCGCGTGGCGGCATCAAATTGTTCGAGGGGTATGATGTGTGTCATGATAGGGATTGAATGCGAAAGTGAATCCCGATTCGTGGGATTGGGATTCTTCCTTTCAAGCGGCCTGTTTCTCGGCCGCGCCAGGTGTCGGGGAGCATACGCGTGCTTCCAGCTGTTCGAGTTGTTTCTGCAATTGCCGAACCGTCTGCCGCAATTCGGGCAGCTTCATCGTGGCCAGGGCAATTTTCTTCTGTTCGCTCATCGGAACCGCCGGCGAACCTCCCATGGTCTCTCCCGCGGGGATATCCCGAAAGACCCCGGCCTGCGCCACCAGCGAACTTTTGGCTCCAATCTGGACATGGTCCGCTATGCCAACCTGGCCTCCGAAGCGACAATAATCCCCAGTCGTCACGGATCCCGCCAACCCGACCTGCGAGACAATAATATTGTGCTGTCCCACCTGGCAGTTGTGTCCGATCATCACCTGGTTGTCGATCTTCGTCCCGCGACCGATCACCGTATCCTCGATCATGCCGCGATCGATGGTGGTACTGGCTCCAATTTCCACGTCGTCTTCGAGAACCACGCGGCCATAATGGGGCAATTTGCGGAATTCTCCCGACTGAAAGCGATACCCAAAACCATCCGCCCCCAAGACCGCGTTCGCATGTACGATCACACGATCTCCCAGGCGACAGCCCGCATAGAGCACCACGCCCGGATACAATATTACATTCCGGCCCAGCACCACGTCCTCGGCGATGCTGACACCCGAGTGAATTCGACAACCCGGACCAATTTGACAACCCGCCCCTATGCGAGCGTAATGCCCCACGCTCACGCCACTGCCCAGTTGAGCCGTGGGGTCGATGATCGCCGTCGGCGCAATCCCCTCCGCCACATGATTTCTGATCTGGCGAAAATGGGGAATGATCTGCATAAATGCCGCGAATGGATCCGCCACGGCAATCGTGGCCGCGATGGCCGTTTTTATTCCCGCGCAAGTACACCCCGTGGGCAACAGGACCACCGAGGCCGAACTCTGCTCGAGTTGCTTTAGCTCGCGGACATCGGAAAGAAAACAGAGCGTCTCGGGCCGAGACTGCGCAACCGACGAAACATCTCGGACAATGGCGGAGGGATTTCCTTGGAGTTCCCCCGAAACCATGTCGGCGATTTGGGCTGCGGTAAGTGTGCTAATTTCTGGCATGAAGCCCATCCTTGAGCTGTCCAGTTCTATGTCTGAAGGATTCTCTGGCGAGTTACCCGGTCGATAACTCCTCAACGGACTACAGAGGAAGGAATCCCATTCCCACTCCAGCGACCGTAAACAGACGTGCAATTCTCGTAAAAAAGCCCTGAAAACGAGTCGTGTAGGACTTTAAGGCACTCGTATAGCATTTTTTTCGCAAAATGGGCAAGAGGAATTGCAGCCCCCCCCGGGAGCCCCCAATTTCACCAGATATTGGCGTTTTCGCAATTCGGATTGTGCTTTTTACAATGGGCCCGCTCCCCGGAGGAGCTGCCTTTTTCCGTAAGGTAAGCCGCGAGGCTGGAATTTTCGTACGGTACGCTGCGAATTCCATATATGTGGCATCCACGCGTGTTTCGGGCACAATATGTTGCGCCGGGTGCCAAGCCCATGTCGAGCCAGCAGCGAGAGCATGCCGCCCGTAAAACTAGCCGCGCCCGCGAGGGAGGGGAGGCTTGCCTCGGAGGGCATGACATTGTTGCATGAGATCGAGAAGGTCTTCCAGTTGCATGCCCGCCATGGCGGGGAGTGCCACATGGTAACCGCTGGCGGGCTTGTTGAAGTTGGGAACCCGTTCCGGACCGGAGTAGCGGGAATTGAGATCGAGCCCCACCCTGCGGATCAGCCCAATTTGAAAAATTCCCATGCGTTCGATCTGGTCCCAGCGATAAACGCGTTTTCGAAAGCAGGACGCAATGGTCAGGGTCTCCGCATCGATCTGCACAAAAGAGGAACCAGGGAGCAGGATGAGCAGCGAAGAGAGCGCGGAAAGGCTGAACAACACGACCAGGAACCAGCCTTCGGGATTACCCGATTCAATCACCTTGAACCCGAACCACAGCAGCGGCAGGGAGACCAGCAGGACCAGCGCCGGTCGCGCGTGATCCGGCGTTAACCGCAACAAGGGCCCCGTCGGTTCCGGGGCAGAACTTTCTCGAAGTAACAATTCTTGCATCGCAATCCCCGCGGAGAGGGGCTCCTGTCGTAAATTCCGCCGGGCGGCAGCCGATACGCCCAAGCAACGCTCGGAATCCCTCGCGGCAACGGGGGCGAGCCAAGTCTTCCGCCCAGTTTGCTCTGGCGGGATTCCCATGATGTCATTATAGAGCAAGAACTGCCAAAAAAAATACTGTCTACAAGTCCCGACGACAGCCGTCACCATTTCCACAGAGGACCGACGTGCAATCACCGTTGCTGTATTTAACGGAATTATTTGTGCTGGGAATCGCCGCGCAGTGGCTGGCCTGGCGGATGAAGCTGCCCGCCATTCTGTTGCTGCTGGGCTTTGGCTTTGCGACGAACCTATGGGTCGATCCGACCCGCATCATCGATGATTCGCTGCTGTTCCCCGTGGTTTCCTTGTCGGTGGCAATCATCCTGTTCGATGGCGGTTTGAGCTTAAAGCTGCGCGATCTGAAAACCACGTCGAGTTCGTTGATCCGCCTGGTGACGATCGGTTGCCTGATTACCTGGGTTTTGGGGACACTGGCGGCTCGCCTGATCTTTTCCAGTTGGGAACTGGCGGCTCTGGCGGGGGCGATTTACACCGTGACGGGACCAACGGTGATCGGGCCCTTGTTGAGGCATGTGCGTCCCAATCCGGCGGTCAGTTCGGTGGCGCAGTGGGAAGGGATTGTCATCGACCCGATCGGCGCCTTGCTGGCCGTGCTGGTATCGGTGGTTGTCACCTCCAGCAGCATGACCCAGGCGGCAATCGAAGTGGTCTACAGCCTGCTTGCAACGGTGGGCATTGCGGGGGTGTTGGGATTTGCCACCGCCACGGCTTTGATCCAGGCTTTCAAGCGGCATCTGGTGCCCGACTATCTGCAAAGCTCGGTCCTGCTGGCTGCGGTGCTGGCCAATTACACGCTTTCGAACCTGATCCAAGCCGAGGCGGGCCTGGCCACGGTGACGGTCCTCGGAATTATTCTGGCGAATCAGAAAAGTGTTTCAATCTCGCATCTGGTGGAATTCAAGGAGAACCTGGGGGTTCTGCTGATTTCGGTGTTGTTCATACTGCTGGCGTCCCGCTACCAGTTTCTGGAACTGCTGGAACTCGGCTGGCAGGGGGGCTTGTTTCTGCTGCTGTTGATCTTCCTGATCCGCCCGTTGTCGGTGCTGCTCTCCACGCGGGGGACGAATTTGAAGCGGAACGAACGGATCTTTCTTTCGTTTCTGGCCCCGCGAGGCATCGTGGCAGCCGCCGTTTCGAGTGTGTTTGCGCTCGAATTCTCGCATTTGGCCACGTCCGACCTGGCGATTGACGCCAGTGTGCTGACCGAGGTTGAAAAACTGGTCCCCCTCACATTCCTGGTGATCGTGGGCACGGTTTCCTTTTATAGCCTGACTGCGGGGCCGTTGGCGCGGTCCCTGGGAATTTCCGAGCAGAACCCGCAGGGAATTCTATTTGCGGGGGCTGATCGTTTTGTTCGGGAGATTGCCGTGGTCTTGCGGAAGGAAGGCTTCCGGACGCTGCTGGTCGATACCAACTACAGCAACATTGCCGCCGCGCGCATGCAGGGGCTCTCCACCGCGAACGCCAGCGTGCTGGCGGAATACGCGCGCGATCAGCTCGATCTGGCGGGCCTGGGACGATTCATCGCCCTGACGCCCAACGATCAGGTCAATACGCTGGCCGCACTGGAATTCCAGGAAGTGTTTGATCGGGCCGAACTGTATCAGTTCAAGCCGAACGTGCCCGAAAAACAGCGGGAAGCTCTCTCCCGAGAATCGAAGCGGGCCCGGTATGTTTTCTCGGGAGGAACGACACACGCACGCCTGCGGGATCTGATGGAGGATGAAGGTTTTACCGTCAAGGCGAGCCGGCTGACCACGGAATTCCCCTATCCGGCCTATCGCGAAAAATATGGCGACGAAGCGATTCTCTTGTTTGTGATCGGCGAAAATCGCCGACTCCGCATCTGTACCGACGAAAAAGCACCTCCCCCCCTGCCTGGCGAAACCGTGATCGCCCTCGTCCCCGATCTCGGCTCGGGCAAAACCGATTCCGTCTCCTCCGCCGATCTGGCCGTCCCGGCGACACCCCAGGCGGAAACGACACGTGAAACCGACGTATGAATCCAGTGGTCCGTCACGGTTTCATTTTCGGTTTGTGTGCCGCGGGCTTTGCCGGTGAAACCCCCAGGTGACGAGAATCCTCGATGTACTGGAGGTATCCTTGGCTTCTCGCCTGCTTCGCGTGGTGTTCCGCTTAAGTGGACTCCGGTCAGCACGAGCCGCGCGCCTAATTTTCGGCGGGAAGCCCGTCTGGTCAGGCGGGTTCTGCCGCCAGGGAATCCATGCGACGCGGCGCTCCCAGGGCCGAGTGCGTGGCGGGTTCCAGACGCAAGGCGTGGCACTCTTCGATCAATTCCTCCAGGCTGGCATATTGTTGCCCGGCGAGGTCGGTTTGAGCGCGGAGTTCGGGAAACAAATCGTGACGAAACTTGCGTGCCAGCAGGCGTTCCACCAGCTGTTTCACTTCGCGGCGCAAACCTCGATTCAGGCGACGTGTGAATAGCAACAGGAACAGCCCGCACCACAGCAGTAGAAAGATCCCCGCGGGCAGATAAAAATCGGCGGACAGGATACTTGCCTGTTGAAATAGCGAATCCCAGAAAAAGTTTTTGCCTATGCGATACAACAGGAACCCCGGAAATACCAGAAACAGCAGATCGTAGCAGGCCCGGATGATCGGCCCCGAATTGCGGACCGCCAATCGTTCGACCGCCAGATTTACTTCCCTGCGCGCATCCTGAAAGAATTCCTCCTGGAACGAAGTACCCGCCGCGGGCTGAGTTCGATCCGGCCGCGCCGGCCCCAGGCCCGTTACATCAAATCCCGCCGTGCGGGCGTATCCGCCAAGCACCAGCCATTGACCGGTCAGATCCTGTTCGGTGATGTTCAGTTCGTCGAGCTGATCAATCAACAGGTGAAAGTCCTGTTCCCTCTGGTGCTCTCGCCACAGCCGCATGCCCTGCGACACCCCGAGCAGCGCGACCTGGGCCGTCGTCCGGGCTCGCAGGAGTCCCAGGGAGCCCAGCAGCGCTCCCAACCCGCCATGCACTCGCAGCAACCAGGAAAAGGGGGAACTTCCCCAACGTTTCACAACCGCTTCGATGAGTCGGCGTTCCCATAACTGCCGAGCCGAGAGCAGATCCTCCTGCAATTTCCCGGACAGGCGGGTTTGCAACTCCCGGGTTTTCCCTTCCAGTTCGGCCTGCACTTGTCGCACCGCGGGGAGTTTCTCCCGCAGTTGCGCCTCGATGCGAATCAGGGAGGCATAGAGCAGATCGAGCACGTTCTCTCGGCGGATGCTCCCTCGCTGCGAACTGGCAAGCTGCTGCAGGAGAAACTGGCGCAGGCGCGCCAGTTCCCCCGAGTTTGGTTGTCCCGCCAGTTCCTGTTGCAATCCTCCCACCGAATCGACGAAGAATAATTCGGGGATTTCATATTCGCGGCTCAGATGTTGCCGCCAATCGTCACGGATATCGATGTCGCGGTCGGCATGGGTTTGCACGAAAACCAGCTTGCAACCGGCGGCGGCATCGCGGAGTTCCCGCTGTACGTTCGCGGAGCGATACTTCTGTTGGGTCGAGGTGTAGATCAACACGTCGCAGTGGGGCAGAAACCGCCGGAGCCGCTCGAGATTGCTGGCGAAGTCCGCCTGTTCGGTGGTATCGGGATCGGGACAATCGACAATCACCAGGTCTTCCAGCAACGGCAGATCGTGGCACTGAATTTCGCAGTCCTCGAGCGGCAGTTGCAGCAACTCGAGGTTCATTTGGGGATGCACCAGCAGTTGAGGTTGCAACGTGGTGGGCCGCTGCCGCCCGGAACGGGTCACCTCGCGGCCCAGCAGCGCGTTCACCAGCGTGCTTTTTCCCGTTCCCGTCCCGCCGAACATCGCCACCACCAGCGGCATTTCCAATCGCTCGCGCACGCTGCGCACCCGGGGGAGGACCCGCTGCAGAAACAGTCGCGCCTGCCGGGCGGGTTCCCAGGCGGAAGCCGACGAGGGCCAGGCGTCGCAGCGCTCGATCAGACGGTCGATCCGGCTCAACAACTCGAGTTGACTTAAGTCCGCTTGTCGCATGCACGCACATCCGATCCCAGGCAATAGGAAAAATCAGCCCGCACCGGTTTCAGGCACGTGCAGGTTCCGGGGATGCATCCTAGCGAATGGAACGGGCGAAGTCACGGGGCGATTTCCGGCGAAGTGTCTCGAAGCCCTCGGTTTCCGTTCGACATTCCCATTCCCTTTTCGCGTTCCGCCTGCTAAAAGAAGTTCTGGTCGATGGCGGAAATTCGCGGAAGCCTCCCGGGGACCGCCGAACTGCCGCCAGAACGCTGCCGTGGTTTGCTCTGCCCATAGCCCATTGCCTCCCCGACAGGCCGAAGAAATGCCCTTTAATGCGTGGATTGTGTTGCTGGCAACCCTGGTCAGCCTGGCAACGCTTTTTTTTCTGTTTCAGATGGCGTCGGTATTTCAGCTCTGGCTGCAAGGGCTGCTTGCCGGCGCTCCGGTCTTAATGACGGAACTGCTGAGGCTCAAACTGAAAGGGGCCCCCTATCGCGAGATCGTCCGCTGGCAAGTGCTGGCAGCGCAGTCTGGCATCCGCACGTCGATGGCCGATATTGAACAGGCCCTGTCGCGCGATGTCGATCTGGAGTTCCTGATCCGGGCCTTGCGCACGGCCCACGAGCAGGGGCAAAACCCGAGTTGGGAACAGCTTCTGGCGGAGTACGAACGCATTCGACCAGGCAGCGCGACCTTCTAATGCATCCTGCGGATATTTCGCTTCAAGCCAGCAGCCAGAATACCGTCGCGCCCAGCGCCGCCGCGCAGGGCAACGTCACCACCCACGACAACACAATATTGCGAATGACGGACAAGTCCGCCTGCCGGTTCACCAGCCCAATCCCGCATAAAGCCCCCACCGACACATGCGTCGTCGAAACGGGCATTCCTCCCAGGCTGGCCAGCAGCACCAGCAGACTGGTGCCTAAATTCGCGGAAAATCCCTGCCCATGATTCATGCCGGTGATGCGATGGCTCATCGTCTCCGCAACCCGTCGGGCGGATATCAGCCCCCCAATTGCCATGCCCGCCCCCACCAGAAAGACCCCCTGCCAAACGGCTGCCAGAGGCAGTACCAGCAGCAATGCCGCAATCTTCGGTGTATCGTTCAGCCCCCGCGCGAAACTGACCAGCCCCGCGCTCACAATGTGACAGGCATCCATCAGCCGCTGACAGTTCAAGCCCCACACCGTCCCCGCGTACCGTTCCTCGCAATCGCCTTGCTTGGCCACGCAGGCGGACAGGACAGGCTGTTCGATTTGCAGGGCCAGGACCGAACTTGGTTGTGGGATCGGAACCAGTTGACGTTCCGTGCCAACACAAATACACCACTCCTTGGTGATCCCCCAGGAGAGTCGGCACCAGCGGAACAGCAGGTACAGGCTGCTCCCCAGCAACACCGCCAGCAGGGGACTGATCAGCAGTGGCAGCAGAAACGAGCGTCCCAGAAATCCCAGATTCAACTGCGAACCGACCGCCATGCCCCCACTCCCCAGCATCGCACCGGTCAACGCATGCGTCGTGGAAATGGGAAAACCAGTCTTGGTCGCGAGCAGCACGGTCCCCCCGGCTCCCAGCGTCACCGCCAACAGGAAATCAGGAGATCCCGCAACGGCCTCGGGGACCAGTCCCTTCCCGCTGAACTTGACTAACAGCAGATGGGCCAGAAACAAGGCGGCTACCGAACCCGCCCCCGTGCAGAACGTCCCCCACGCCAGCGCCCGGCGATAACTCAAGATGCCGCTGCCGTACAGCGAAGCCACTCCCTTGAAATTATCGTTGGCCCCATTCGCGTACGCTAGAAAACTAACTGCCAGCACGATTAACCAAGTCATCGCCCCTGCTCCCTTCAAATACTCAAACTAACATGAGAGTTATAGTCCCGTTCGTCTACGCCTGCTACCGTGAAGCAGCTAACACAACCCGCCGATCAGACGACATTCGCCCCCGCAAAGCCCCGTTCCCGGGCTGTGATCGGTTCTGTTGGAATCAATAGAGCGCAGAGTCGCCAGGCCGCCCCTGGTTGGCTTGTCTGTCAGGACAGCACACGGCTGCGCCGCCCTAATGAAGAGTTTCTGGCCCTCTTGTGGTAATAATGTTGCAGACTCGAATTTCGATGAGTATTGTGAACAAACGGTTTATTGGGTGATGTTGACCATTCAAGGAGGGTGTCTACGTGAAGACGGTCTTATTCGGCTTAATGATGCTAAGTCTATGTTCGCTGGCGCGTGCGGAAGATCAGGCATCTTTGGAATCACGGCTCCAATCCCGCTTTCAATGGAAGCAGGCAGGCGAGGAGCAGTCGGAAACGATTACGCTGGCCGAATTGTTTGCGAGGATTCATCAGGAACACGGGATTCGCATCCGGCTGGATCGGGTTGTGAGCAGTCTGATGGTCGAATCCCTTGCTAAAGAAGGGGAATCGGTCGTTTGGCCAAGCGGTCAGACGGCTGGAACTCGTCCTTTGGCGGGCCTGCAAATGCCAGGCATTTCGATAACGACGGGTGGGACGTATGCCTACCCGAACTATCCTCCGAATTCCATTTCTTCCCCAACGCCTTCAGGCGGCGGGAATTATGGCTTTTCAGTGACTTCGCCCTCTCCTTCCTATGGGAATCCGTTGGCTGTCAGCGATCCAGCCGTCATAGTAGCACCTACCCCCGTGCAGACAGAGATACCTTATCCAATCGAGCCAATCACCAGGGAGGTGGAATCTGTTCCAGCCACTCCCGTGAAGTCCAGTGCTCCCGAGATTTCTCCGGCTCCTGTGTCTCAACCGCCTGTCTCGCCCGAAGCAGAGCCTGGGAAAGAGGAACAGGCGACGTCCATTCAGAACGTTCCTGAAATTCTGGAAGAGAAGAAGATTCAGATAGGACTACACGAGAAAGTCTTCGAGCAATGCTCGATTCCCACAAGTTATCTCGATGATTCGATGACCGTCGAACAAGTGATTCGCGCGGCTATCTCCCAGATAGGCACCATGCTGGATGTCTCGGGTGAACTCCACGGGATTCCGTCCTCCTACACGCATGCCTGGGATTGGGACTTGATGGTGCGGGACGAGACGGTGTTCATTACCACGAAACTGCAGTCGAATTTGCATAAAGTTGTGAGGGTTTACAAGCTTCCCAAGTCGAGCGGGTTGACCACTGAAGCACTTGCGGCTTGCGTGAAAAAGACGATCCGCCCCTGGAGCTGGCGGGATCAAATCGACAAGGTTATCGATATTGTCGAGTTTGACTTGCCCCCCGGTTTCAAGCTTCCCGATTTGTCGAATTCAAATCTGCAAGTCGATCTTTCGGGGCAGGGGGAGTTGATTTCGGTCAACAAGGAAAAGGAACGGGAGAATGCGAGTTCGGAATCGAATTCATCCGGCCTGGACCCATCGGCTTCCTGGGCGGCGATGAAAGCGATGGGGGCCTTGTTTTCATCTGGGGCCAAGGCATTTGCTCACGGCATGCTTTACACGACCGAAATGCTGCACTACGCCGATCCCCCCACCTCGACCATTGAAATCCTCCCCAACATGCTGATCATTACTCAATCGCGGGGAGCACACCGGGAAATCGCGGATCTGCTGGAACAAATCTCGGCGACCTCGGCGGAATAGTGCTCCGGGCAAGATCCACTACGGTAGAGTCTCTTCGCCTGGAAACGTCGGCGTTTTCCTTCAACACGTCGACACCTGCCATGAACGAAGCGAGACTAGCGTCGAAGGCCCGCTTCCCAGCCTATTTCGATCGCATGGCGACTCGGCCACGAATCCACATTTCTCACACAGTTACCAATGCTGTAATTATTGCCTCGAAAGGGCCTGGAAAACTAGCCGCGCCCGTCAGGAAGCGGGCCAGGCGGGCGGTTCCTCATGGAACACTTCTTTGGCACAGCCTCAGTAATTTGAATGTGTTGCGGTAATCTTGACCCCCGTCTGGCCCGCTTCCTGACGGGCGCGGCTAGTTCGTCGAAGTCAGACTCACTTCCCCCGCGCGCCGGCATCGTTACTTGAGCTTCCAGATTTTCACGTCGTCCACCCAGGCGGATTTATTGACGGCGAGGGTAATCATCCGCTTGGTGGGATGAGCCATGCCCGGGGATTGAAAGTCTCCCACGAATTCCCCGTTCACGTAGGCCTGCATGCGGTCCCCCGCGACGACCACCCGCAACGCATGCCAGGTATCGGGCTCCAGCTTCAGCGGAAATTTCGCTGACTTGGATTTCAAAAACGCCTGCAGCTCGGGGGAAGTCTCCCCTGCCAGGCGCCGTTCGCGAATTTTCAGGTCCATCGCCCCCGTTTTGGAATCGTTCAACGTGATGCCCGTCAATGTGATTCGCGCAATGCACAAATGCCCGGCATGCACCGTTTTCAATTCGCGATCGACAAAGTCGATCCCCAGATCGTCCCCTTTCCCCAGCTTGAATCGCAATTCCACGGCTCCGTCTTGAAACGCGACATCGTGAAACAGGGCGACACCGTGGTCGGCAACGGGGTGGCGCGTGATGTGCATCGCCCCCTCTGCCAAATCCACCTGCTTATTTCCCTGGGCACGACTGGCACTGTTGCTCCGCCAGCCCTTGCCGATCTGTTCCCGAGAATCGTCGGCTTCCTCCCTGGCGAAATCATCCGAGAACAGCAATTCTCCCGACGCGATCGGATCTGCCGCCACGCCGACCGTGACGACGAGGAATAAACCCGCACAGAGCGACAACAACCCGTGTAACCTGTTCATCCCGTTTCCCCTTGCATAAATGTCGAGACGGTTTCTGGAGTTCAACGTCCGGTATTCACTGTAAACCTCCTGTTCGGCAATCACAAGCACCGCGCCGCGGAATTTGGGAGCGAGAATTTTATCGGTTTCTTGCGGATTAGGCTGGGCGCTGCCTTGGCCGGGCGGTAGCCTGCCTCTGGGGTGCGCACTCCCTCGCGGAATCATCAACTGCCGGAGTCTGCAATTCTCTTTCTCTACGTTCCCGTGCGGACGATCATCCCGCTTGTCGGGATTCCGCCAATCAACCTTTCACCCAGTCCATTTGCATGATCACCCTGGATCGCTTGACCAAGCGTTTCGCCGAGGAGTTTACCGCGGTCGACCGACTGTCGCTGGTGGTTGCGGCGGGAGAAGTCTACGGGCTGCTGGGGCCCAATGGGGCCGGCAAGACCACGACGCTCCGCATGGTGCTGGGGCTGTTGACCCCCACCAGTGGGGACGCGGTGATCCAGGGCTGCCGCGTCTCGCGCGAGCCGGTCCGGATCAAGCAGCATCTCGGGCTGGTCTCCGCCAGTGCCGGGTTGTACCAGTGGCTCACTCCCAGGGAATTACTGGCCTATTTCGGTGAAGGCTATGGCTTGTCGAGGAAACGCATTCAGGACCGCACGGCGGAATTGTCGGAACTGATGCGACTGGAGCAATTTCTCGATCAGCGCTGCGCGACACTTAGTACCGGGCAGAAGCAGCGGGTGAACCTGGCACGAGCCTTGATGCACGATCCCCCGGTGGTGCTGCTCGACGAACCGACCCGCGGACTCGATATTGTCGGTTCGCAAATCGTTTTCGATTACGTTGCCCAGCTGCGTGCCGAGGGAAAGGCGATTATTGTCTGCACGCATCAGCTCGACGAGGCGGAACGGCTCTGCGATCGCTTCGGACTGCTGCATCGCGGATGCCTGAAACACGAAGGGACGCTGCCGGCCCTGCGTGCCCAAACCGGCAAGTCCACCCTGGTGGAGATGTTTCTGACCCTGTTGCAAGAAACCCCGCCCGCCGAGGTGACACCGTGACTATTCCTCCCTTCCAGCCCCTGCAGGCAGAACCGGACTTCGCACGACCCTCCTGGCGCCAGCAATGGGCTTTCACCCGCAAGGAACTGCGGGAAACGCTCCGCGATCGCCGTACGATCATCACGCTGCTAGCGATGCCGCTGCTGCTGTATCCCCTGTTGGGTCTGGGAGTACGCTATCTGGCTTTGCAGCAGATCGCCGCCGAGTCCCCGGAGTATCGCATCGCCCTGCAAGGCGAACTCGAAGCCCAGTGGTTCAGGGAGGTGTTGCGAAGAGGTGAGTTCCCGCTGGAACGGGATCCGTTCCAGCGCGAGGCGTACCCGCAATCCACGCGGCTCGATCCTCCACCCGCGGTCCAGATCCTGGTGCCGACCGAGGCCGGCGTTATCAATCTGCAAATGTATGTGTCCCGGGGAGACGCCGATCTGGGAGTGATGGTCGACTTTCGGGATTCCTCCCTGGCGGACGATCTCCCGGGGGCCCATGTGGAGCTGATTCGTCGCAACGGGTCGCTGGCCGGTCTCGAAGCTGCCGATTTCGTGGTCTCGCGGCTAGAGAGGGTACGAGAGCGGCAGCTGCGGGACTGGACGCAGGCATCCGGTCTGCAATTCGCATTGCCCGTCACGCAACACACCCTGGCCATTGAGCCGGAAAGGGAGACAAACGCGTTGCTTGGGTTGTTGCCCCTGGTGCTGTTGCTGATGACGGTTACCGGAGGTGTGTACCCGGCCATCGATCTAACCGCCGGCGAGCGCGAACGCGACACCCTGGAAACCCTGATGGCACTGCCCGTCCCCCGGTATCGCCTGCTGCTGGCAAAGTTTGTCGCCGTGGTGACCGTCACCCTGTTGACCGGCCTGATGAATCTCCTGGCGATGTCCATCACCATGTATGCCATGCAACTGGAAACGCTGCTGTTTGGGGCGGAAGGTCTGACTGCCTGGCTGGTCTTCAAGTTGTGCCTGGTGCTGGCCTGCTTTGCTACCTTCTACGCCACGGTGCTGCTGCTGATCACCTGCTCCGCGCGCAGCTTCAAGGAAGCGCAGGCCTATCTGATACCGCTGCTGCTGGTCTCCTTCTCGCCGGGACTGGTGATGCTGCAGCCTGGCTGGAACCTGAATTATCTGACGGCAACTCTGCCGCTGCTCAACATGCTGCTGTTGGCACGTGAATTCCTGGAAGGGACGGCTCCGCTCCTCCCGGCCATGGCGACTGGGATCTCCTCGGGGCTGTATGCTGCCTGCTCGCTGCTGCTCGCCGCGCGGCTGTTTGGCTCCGATGCCGCGGGCACGGGCAGTCCGGGAGGTTGGCGCGACCTGTTCGCGCGACCCCGCGCGACCCGGCCTCTCCCTTCCTTCAGCCTGGCGACTCTGCTGCTGGTGGTGACATTCCCGCTCTATTTTATTGCTTCGGGACTGCTCGCGCGGGTGGAGGTTTCTTCGATGGGATTGCGACTGATCCTCTCGGGACTCCTGACCCTGCTGCTGTTCGGCCTGTTCCCTTTATTCTGGCTCGGCTGGCAACGGATCTCCTTCCGTGCCGCGCTCTCCTTGAATTGGCCGAGACTTCGCGCCTGGCCGGGAGCGTTGCTGCTGGGATTGTGGACCTGGCCCTGGGTCTTCGAAATGGTGGTCTGGCTGAACGAGTTCCAGCAGGCTGGCATCGCGACGGAACAGTTCGCCCAAGTGGAGGAACTGCTGATTGCCTGGCGATCCGTCCCTTTCCCGCTGGTTCTGCTGGTGTTGGCAGGCCTGCCCGCCGTCTGCGAGGAACTGTTTTTTCGGGGAGTCTTGCGGAACGGCCTGAAGGAACACCTGGGGCCTGGTTTCTCGGTGGTGTTTGCAGCACTGGCGTTCGGCCTGTTCCATGTCGTAGTCGCGGGGGGAGCCGCACCGGTTCGCGTGGTGCCCAGCACCTGTCTGGGGCTGATTCTGGGCTGGGTAGCGTGGCAATCCGGGAGTATCCTGCCCGCCATGCTGCTGCATGCCCTGCACAATGCCACGCTGCTCTCGATTGCCCGCTATCAACAGGAGTTGTCCGGCTGGCAATTGGGCGACCTGGAAACAACACATCTGCCCGCGGGCTGGCTGGTGGTCTCGGCCGTCTGCATGCTGCTGGGACTCCTGCTCGTACGTTCCACGCAGAGAAATCCGAACTCTGGCCTCCTCCCGATCAAGGAACTCGCCCCGATGCGATAATCCTTGATACGAAACATCCGCGGCTGGCGCCCGGACATGCGGTCAATCGTTCGGCATGCTCACCCGCCGCTCGTTATGCCGGGGAGGCATTTAATCCGTTCAGGAGATGTAGCGGCGTTCGTGGACGACGGGCTTAAGAACACCCGCGATTTTGAGGAATCGGGCCAGCACGTAGCCCGCGAAAAACCCGCCGATGTGCGCCCACCAGGCGACGCCACTGGTTTGTAGCCCCCCCAGGGAACTGGTCCCCTGCAACAGCTGAATCAGAAACCAGACCCCCAGAAACAACTGTGCGGGCAGCACCACAGTGTACAAGATGATGAAAATGGGAATCACCGCCAGCACTCGGGCATGCGGATACAGTACGAAATACCCTCCCATGATTCCGGCAATGGCTCCGCTGGCTCCGATGGTCGGAATGGCCGATTCCGGCATGGCGGCCCAGTGCGCCAAACCCGCCAGGATGCCCGTTCCCAGATAAAACAGCAGATACCCCACATGCCCGAAACAATCCTCGACATTATCTCCAAAGATATACAGGAACAGCAGATTGCCGATCAGATGCAGCCAGCCCCCGTGCAGAAACATGGACGTAATAAAGGTCAGCGCGGGAGGCACGGCGGAGGGCAAAGCCGGGCGTTCGATCACCTTGACTTCCGGTTGGGGATGCTGGCGGACTATTTCGTAGTCTTGAATGATCACCACCTCGCCCGGATGCGTGATGCGGGCCGGGATCATGCCAAATTGCTCGATCATCGCGCTCCCATTGGGTGTATCCGCAACCTGCTGTAAAAAGGTTAGCAGACAGACCACCAACACCGCATAATTTACATAAGGTGTTGTCCTGGAGGGGATATCGTCGCGCAGAGGGATCATGGCATCACATCGCTGCGGGGGGAGAAGGGGGGGACGACGGGCATGGCTTTTCCGCATCCGAAGTCCAGGATTTTCCGCATCATAAACGGAGCGGAGCGATTCGGGGAGCAGGAAGCTTCTGCACAGGGGGGAATTTCCGAAATTTACGAACGGTTCGCCCCTCCGCCCAGCGGAAAATCGCTTGCCTTTCCGAAGCAGCGGGGATAGACTGATTTCTTCCTGGTGGTTCGTCAAAGTTTGAGTCTGGGGCCCCGGCAACTTCCTTTGTATTGAGCAAGCCTTTCAGTACCAATAAGTTGCATAAATCCCGGTCATCTTCGCGTCTTGTTTTGCGCACAGACGGTCCGCCCGATGGATCAGCCGGCGCTGCAGGTATCGCCGTACATTCCCCCCCTTTAGGTTTCACCATGCAAAAAGACATTCACCCCGATTACCATCCCGTTGTGTTTTTGGACACCGGTTCCGGCGACAAGTTTCTCACGCAATCCACGATGAAGTCCAAAGAGACGATCAAGTGGGAAGATGGGAACGAATATCCCCTGGTGAAGGTGGATATCAGTTCGTACAGCCATCCGTTCTACACTGGTCAGATGAAATACGTCGATACGGCTGGACGCGTTGAGAAGTTCCAGAAGAAGTACAACTGGAAAGGTGGCAAGTAGTTCCATTGCTCCACCGCCAGTCGGAAGGAGTGTCTCCTGAATTGCGATCGGCCGGTGAGTGTCCAGCGCATTCACCGGCTGTTCTTGTCTGCCCACATAACTATTTCCCCTCGGCCAGTCTGTCGCGAAATTCGCACGGAGACTGCAGCGGAGGGTGTCCCTCGCCTGCCATCCGGTTTTTCAGGGCGGAAGTCTCTCATGTTTCCCAGTCTGGAAGCAAAATATCAGCGCTTCATTGAATTGGAGCAGCAAATGCAGGATCCGAGCGTGCTCGGCAATCCCGCCAAGATGCTCGCCATCCAGAAGGAATACGGCGGGCTCAAGAAGGTGGCGCAGACGATGCGCGCCTGGCATGCCCTGGAGGCGGATATCGATGCCGCCCGGATGATGCTCGACGAGGAAACCGATCCGCAATCGCGGAAATACGCCCAGGAAGAGCTGGATCAACTCGAACAACGCCGGGAAGGCATGGCGACGGAACTGGAAGACCTGGCCACTGCGGGAGATTCCATCACGCGGGGCGGTCTGATCATGGAAATTCGGGCAGGGACCGGCGGAGACGAAGCGGCTCTGTTCGCCCAGAATTTGTACGAAATGTACTGCAAGTACATCGATCAGCGGGGCTGGAAACGGGAGCTGATCGACTTCCATCCCACGGAAATGGGGGGACTCCGCGAGGTGGTCTTTTCCGTTTCCGGCGAAGGGGCCTTTCACGAATTGCAGTTCGAAAGTGGTGGGCATCGTGTGCAACGCGTCCCCGAAACCGAAACCCAGGGGCGGATTCACACCTCGGCGGCTACGGTCGCGGTCATGCCCGAAGCCGATGAAGTGGAAATCGATATCAAGCCCGAAGACTTAAAGATCGATACCTTCCGGGCCTCCGGGCCAGGGGGGCAAAAGGTCAATAAAACGGAGTCAGCCATTCGCATTACCCACTTGCCCACGGGCACCGTGGTACAATGCCAGGACGAAAAAAGCCAGCACAAGAACCGGGCCTCCGCTATGCGCGTGCTCCGCAGCCGCATTCTGGAAGCTCAGCAACAGCAGTTGCATGCCGAGCGGGCCAGTCATCGGCGCACGTTGATCGGCACCGGGGACCGCAACAGTCGCATTCGCACCTACAACTTTCCCCAAGGCCGCGTGACCGACCATCGCATAGGCTTGACGCTGCACAAGCTGGACCAGATTATGAGTGGTGACCTGAAGGAACTGGTCCAGGGTTTGCTGGAATTCGATCGCCAGGAGCGATTGCGGGGAGACAACGACAACGTTTGAGTGTTGTGAAAGCCAGGTTCCCTCCCGGTCGCCTCGCGTTCCCGGGAAAGGGCTCGCGTGTGTTGCCTTGCTCCAGGGGTTGTTTCATTCGGCGAGTCCGCGGCACATCGAGCATGTCAGGAGGACGTAGTGGAAACCCGTAACACGCAGGAGCGTTCCTCGCCCGCGAAACCGATTTCCCCGGCGGAGCAACCCTGGACCATCCAGCGGATACTCGCCTGGACGACCGAGCATTTGAAAAAACACGGCAGCGAAGCCCCTCGACTCGAGAGCGAAGTCCTGCTGGCTTATGCCCGCAAGTGTGAGCGGATTCAGCTATACGCCCACTTCAACGACGTGGTCGACGAGGCGACGCGTACCCAGATGCGGGAACTCGTCAAACGCCGGGTCCAGCGGGAACCGGTCGCCTATCTGGTGGGACACCGGGAATTCTTCAGCCTCGATTTTCTCGTGGAACCGGGAGTGTTCATCCCTCGCCCGGAAACCGAAACGCTGGTCATCAAAACCCTCGATAGGATCGCGGGGCTTTCGGCATCGCGGGTGCTCGATCTGTGCACCGGCAGCGGATGCGTGGCCATCACGGTAGCGGTTCGAGAACCGCGCGCCCGTGTCACCGCCATCGAACGCAACGAAATTCCCCTGCGTGTCTCCCGCAAGAATGCGGAACGCCACCAGACCAGAGATCGGGTCCAGATTTTGTCCGGCGATCTGTTTTCCGCCTTGCCGGCGGAGTGTCCCCCCTTTGATGTCATCGTGAGCAATCCCCCTTATGTGACGACCGCGGAAATCGCGACCTTGCAACCGGAGTTACAAACTCACGAACCCCATGCGGCCCTCGATGGGGGGGCTGATGGACTCGATGTCATCCGCCACATTCTGGAAACAGCACCCGCTTACCTGAAACCGGGAGGCTGGGTGTTGTTGGAAATGGATCCCAGCCAGATTCAGCCCGTATTGGAACTGGCGGCACACTCCGGGATCTGGGAACCGCGGGAAGTGTACGAGGATTTGCACGGTCGGCAACGCTGCGTCGGTCTGTGTCTGCAGACATAATACGATCGGATCCGCCAGGCAGGGAATGCGTCATGGACATGTTGAGCGTGCAGGGAGGACGGCCGCTTGTCGGCCACGTGCGGGTTTCGGGTGCGAAAAACGCCGCTCTCCCGATCATGGCGGCAACGCTGGCGATTCCCGGCTGCACGATTCTGGAAAACATTCCGGTGCTGCGAGATATCGCCAGCATGACGGAACTGCTGGGGCAACTTGGCGTGCGGACCGAGCCCGAGGCGACGGGCGGATTGGCGTTCACCAGCACTTCCGGAGCGGCTTTTGTCGCCGATTACGAACTGGTGCGCAAAATGCGCGCCAGTGTTTGCGTACTGGGACCGCTGTTGGCCAGTCGAGGGGAAGCCTGTGTTTCCCTGCCGGGGGGATGCAATATCGGACTTCGCCCCATCGATTTGCATCTGCGGGGGCTGGTGGCCCTGGGAGCGGAGATTGAAATCCGCAACGGGTACGTGCAGGCCCGGGCTGCTCGACTCCGTGGAGCCCGCATTCATTTGAGCGGTCCCCAAGGAAGTACCGTTACGGGTACCTGCAACGTAATGACGGCTGCAACGCTGGCCCGGGGAATCACCCAGATCGAAGCAGCGGCCTGCGAACCGGAAGTGGCCGACCTGGGACATTTCCTGCAAGCCTGTGGTGCCCGCATCGAGGGACTGGGAACGCCACTGCTGACGATCGAAGGAGTCGACACCCTGTACCCCTGCCGCTATGCGATCATTCCCGATCGGATCGAGGCGGCCACATGGATGATTGCCGCGGCCATCACACGCGGTCAAGTGACGGTCGAACACTGCCAGCCCGAGACGCTGACTGCGGTAATTGAACACTTGCGCCTGGCGGGGGCGGATGTCCTCGTTCACGAAAATCGCGTGACGGTTCGCGGCACGGCACGCCCCCGGGCGGGAGCCCTGGTCGCAACTCCCTACCCCGGTTTTCCTACCGATGTTCAGGCCCAGTGGACGGCCCTCATGAGCCTTGCGGAGGGGGTGGGCATTGTGACCGACCACGTCTTTCCCGAGCGTTTCATGCATGCCGCCGAGTTGATGCGCATGGGCGCACAGATCCGCCGCGAAGCCAACAGCGTCATCATCCAGGGCGTGCCGCAACTCAGCGCTGCCAGCGTGATGGCCTCGGATTTGCGAGCCAGTGCCGCCCTGGTGCTCGCCGCCCTGGCTGCCGAGGGGGAATCGACGATACGGCGGATTTATCATTTGGACCGAGGTTACGAACGGCTGGACGAAAAGCTCCGCGGCCTGGGAGCAATCGTCGAGCGAAAACGAGACCCGGAATCGGTTTCCGGCGCGAGTTCTCCACTTCGCCAGCCGCATTGGAGCCGCCCGGGAAATCCGAGCCGAAATACGCCTCAATAAGGGGCGAAGTCGCTTCCCCGGCCAGATTTCGGGGGTCTGCTGCTTCAATCTCCCCTGCCAGCGACTATAATCTCGGCCTGTGTCGCGTCCCGGTCGTGCGTTTCATCGCGGGAACGAGTGCTCTGTCTGGCTTGGTCTTCGGGTGCCACTGGCTCTGCCAGTGCCTTGCGGGTATCTCGTCAACAGGGAGAAATCACTGGTAAAGCCAGTGGCACACAGCCCGGAATTAAACCGCGAGCGACCTTCGGCGGAAATATCAAGAACGTCATTCAGGAATACTGCATCGTGTTACGGACCCATACCTGTGGCGAATTGCGAAAAACTCATGTCGGGCAGCAGGCAACACTCTCCGGCTGGGTCGACAAGTACCGCGATCATGCGGGGATTGTGTTCATCGATCTGCGGGATCGGTATGGCAAAACGCAGGCGAAATTCAATCTGGAAGACAACAGTGAAATTCAGAGGGAAGCCCGGGGGCTGCGCCACGAGGATGTCATCAGTGTCACGGGGGAAGTGGTCGCCCGCCCGGCCGATATGGTCAATCCCAAGCTGGAAACCGGGGAAATTGAACTTCGCGTCACCCAGTTAACGATTCAGGGGAAATCGGCAACCCCCCCGTTTCTGCCGGGCGGCAGCGATTTGCCCAACGAGGAAATCCGGCTGAAAAATCGCGTGGTCGATCTGCGCCGGCCCGAACTGCAACAGGCGCTGATCCTGAGGCACAAATTCACGAAACTGGTCCGTGATTACTTCGACCGCCAGGGTTTCCTCGATATCGAAACCCCCATCCTGGGCCGCAGCACGCCGGAAGGTGCCCGCGACTACCTCGTCCCCTCGCGGGTCCACGAAGGCTGTTTCTATGCGTTGCCGCAATCTCCGCAAATCTTCAAGCAACTCCTGATGTGTGCCGGTTACGATCGCTACATGCAGATTGCCCGCTGCTTTCGCGATGAAGACCTGCGAGCCGACCGTCAGCCGGAATTCACCCAGATCGACGTGGAAATGGCCTTCGTCCAACAGGACGACGTGCTCGAAGTGATCGATGGCCTGATTGGCGAAACCCTCCGGAATCTGGTGGGGATCGAGCACCCGCTCCCGCTCCCCCGGTATTCGTACGCAGAGGTCATGGAGCGCTTCGGTTCCGACAAGCCCGATATGCGATTTGGCATGGAACTGGTCGATCTGGGAGAGATCGCGGCCCACTGCGATTTCGGTGTCTTCAGCAGCACCATTCAGTCCGGGGGTCGTGTCCGGGGACTGCTTGCCCCCGCTGCAGCCGATAAGTACACCCGCAAGATGATCGACGAGCTGACGGAGTTTGTAAAGGACTACGGCGCCAAGGGGTTGGCATTCCTGCGAGTCAACGAAAATGGGCTCGACTCCCCCATTGCCAAGTTCTTCTCGCCGGAGGATCAGGCGGCTATCATCGCGAAGTTCCAGGCCAAGCCCGGCGACTTGATTTTCTGCGTGGCCGATTCCTTTGCCGTCAGCTGCGCGGCTCTCTCGGCACTGCGGAATCGCCTGGGACGGGAATTGAAACTTTACGATCCCCGGTCATTTTCCTGCCTGTGGGTTGTCGATTTCCCGCTGTTACATTTCGATGCCGAGGACAACCGCTGGGTCGCCGAGCATCATCCGTTCTGTTATCCCCACCCCGACGACGTCCCCAAACTCGACACGGACCCCGGTGCCGTCCGCGCGCAATCCTATGATCTGGTCGTCAACGGCTACGAGGCCGCCTCGGGCAGCATTCGTATTCACGATTCCGCAATTCAGCAAAAAGTGTTCGACCTGCTGCAGATTAGCCCCGAGGAAGCGGAATACCGCTTCGGCTTTTTGCTCCAGGGACTGCGCTACGGCGCGCCGCCGCACGGCGGCATCGCCCTGGGACTGGATCGCTGGGTGATGTTGCTGTGTGGTTACGACAACATTCGCGACGTGATCGCGTTCCCCAAGACCCAGAAGGCCTCGGACCTGCTTTCCGGCGCCCCCTCGGAAGTCGACTTCAAGCAACTCCGTGAATTGCACATCAAACTCAATCTGCCCGAGTAGCCGTATTCCCCGGGGATCCTCCCCGCCTCTGCGTTGCATTTCAATCCACGCAACACGAAGTCTGCACAACGAACGAGTATATTGGCAGGCTTTGAGTTCGGGTTGCACTGGCCAGATCAGGGACACATCGCCCGGAAAATAACCCGTGACAGATCATGCCCCACGCCCCAACGCGGGGGAGCACTCCGTGCTCGGGCACGGGGGAGAAGGAGTCAGGTGAAGTCGCCTGCAAAACCGGACTGCCCCACCCCGACGCGTCCCGGAAGAATGCTTCGGGCGATGTCGACCATCCGGTCGCGATAGTCGAGTGTCACCGATTCCGGCAATATCGCCTGCATCGCGGCTGGCAATCCGGTTTTCAGGGTGCGCCTCCCCTGCAGGCTGCCGTCCCCTTCGATGAAATGATCGATGATCACCCCGCTGGCACACTCCGCGACCCGCTGGAAAAATTGCTCGGGATCCTGAAGCGGATGCAGGGGGGCCACGGTCACCACGCAGTTCAAACCCTGCTCCTTCAGTTTGCGGCAAGCCTGGAAACGCCGTTCCACCGAGGCGGCGGGGGGTGGCAAGCCGGGCAGTCGGTCGCGATCGCCTTCAATGCTGAGATGAATTCGCAGCGCGGTCCGTTCCGCCAGCAGCAACAGGGTTTCGATTTCGCGGCAAACATCCGGCGAATGGGTCTGCAGGATCAGTCCATCGGGCGGAAACTCGCCCATTGCTCGCAGCAGGGCAGAGGTGATTTGCAGTTTCCTCTCCTGGGGAGGAAAGGGATCGGTGGAACTGGCACAGAAAATAGTGAATTTCCGCTGTTGGCGGCGGGTCCAGGCAAGTTCCCGGGGATACGTCTCGCGGTAGCGCCGAGCCGCATTGAGACGTGCCTCCAAAAATGCTCCCCAAGGGCGGCCCTTCGTCACAAAGGGGTTATGCCGAACATAACACCCGACGCCACACAGGCTGTTCCCAAAGGCACATCCGCGATAAGGCTGCAACGAGTGACTGCAAACCGGTCCCAGAAATCCCGAGGTGCGAATCAGAATCTCCTTGATTTCCACCACAGCCGGGGCTTCCCGCATGGTCCATGCTCCGTGACTGCCAAAGTCGCTCGATCGCTTTGGCGGTCCTGTGTTCTGAATGTGATGAGAAATGAGGGTTAGCCCGAATTTCCCTCCCGTTCAATAATACACAATTGCCGACCGCAACGAACGAGTCCACAGGGAGGCACGGAAATCGGGTGGCTCGGATCAAAAGAAGAAGTCAGCGCGGAGACGGAGAGACGCCAGGCCGCAGAGAAAACGTGAAATGCTCAGTGTGCCCCTTGGCGCCTCCGCGTCTCCCCGCCTCTGCGTTGCATTTCAATCCACGCAAGACGAAGCCTGCATAACAAACGCGGATTTCCCGCCCTGGTCAATCAAGCAGAAATGCTGAACGCGACGAATTTTGCCGCATAGGCAACGACCGCGAAATTTCGGCTTGACAATCGCAAATCCTTGAATCGGCGTCTCCGGTTTCTCTATCTCATTCCAGATTAACGAGTTATGTCCTTTTTGCGTGTTGGGCGGTCAGGGTGAGTTTGCAAATTGTGCCGGAGATTCGGTTCCTCTTGACTCCATTTTTGTATCGGATTCAAGAATGGGTTCGGAAAAAACCGAAAGAATAACCTAGACGGTTGGAATCGATTCCAACTGGGGTCTGTTGTGGAAATGCCGTTTTCGATTCGTCGAGAAGTGTGGGTGATTTCCAGATGGACGGGCGCAAGTCACCCAGAGGATTCTGTTCCGCGGTTGCAGGGAAGCGATCGTATCGTAAGAGACTGTCATGTAGGGGGAAGAATGCTGGGACGCAAGCAATGCGAGCGGGAGGCTCCAGGCGTGAATTGCTGATTCGGGGGAATCAGTCAGCGGGGGGAAACTGCTGTACGACAATCCCGAGACGGAAGCGGATCGAATTTGATTCGTTCGCGGGGCGGGAAACGCTCCGCCACTCCAAGGCAATCGCGCATCATTCTCATCTCACATGATGGACTCTGATAACGTGCGTGCCCACGCACGGAAATCGTGATCCTGTTTTGTCTGCGCGTGGGCGTGTTTTACGTCATCACGACAGAAAACACGAGTGAGGCAACACCATCGAGTATTAGACCCTGACCCTGAGAGTACCCCGTAACACGTGGATGGAGATGCCATGGAAACATTGGCACGGACAGCCGACCATCGACCAATCGGGGGCTTCCTTGAAAGCGGAGTGTCTGCTTTCAAGTGGCATATGAGTGATTGGAGAGCCCGCATATGAGGACAATCTTCACAACTGGACAGGTCGCGAAGATCTGTAAAGTTGCCCCACGCACGGTAAGTAAATGGTTCGACTCTGGTCGACTCCGCGGATACCGGATTCCCGGTTCGCAGGATCGCCGGATTCCACGCGAACATTTGATTCGCTTTTTGAAAGAACACGGCATGCCCCTGGGGGAGCTGGAAGATGAGGCGATGGGCAAACTGCTGCTCGTCGGCATCGAAGGCCCGACGCGGAGCATGCTCAGCGAAATTCTGCCCCTGGACGACTTCAAGCTGGAATGTGCAGCCAGCGGTTTTGAAGCCGGGATTCAGGCCGAATCGCTGCATCCCGATGGGGTGATCATCGATTTCGCCATGGGCCGCAACGAAGCCCTGATGATCGCTCAAAACCTCAAGAAAAACACCGATTACAGCGATACCGTCCTCGTCGGACTGATCAGCGACGAAGACAGTGCCAGCGGCTTCGACCGCACGCTGTTCAACGAAACCTTCCGTAAACCGTTCGACGTCGCCTTACTCGCCGAACGTGTCCGGACGCTCGTGAATCGCAAGAAATCCATGGCCTGATGTTGTGAAGGGATCCACAGTCTCTCAGGCTGCTCTCGGTCGGGTTCAGGCGTGTCAGGGATGACACGCGGAATTTGACACCAATCGGCTGAAAACCCCGGTTTCCTGAATCGCCCCGCACTCCAGTGGAGTCGGGTTCAGGTCGCCGGGGGTTTTTTTATTTTACACCGCCGCCCGTGCCGCCCGCCTGTTACCTGCCCCCTCTGTACTACTGGTTTGACGACCGTGGCCGCCACGCCCTACCATCAAGCATGCCCCGCGAGCAAATGACAGCCCCCGCGGGCGTGGTAGGGGAAGCCGTTGAGGCAGGGCCAGTCTACCCGGTCCCACGGTCCCGGATTTCAGGCAAGCAAGGAATTGAATCATGCGCGCGATCGGACTGGCTTTGCTGATGCTACTTTCCCTGGGAGCGCTGTTGCCGGCACGCGCGCAGGACATGCCCCTCTCCCAGGTGCTGATTCCCGGTGAAGACTGGCAACAGGTGGGAGCAGGCTACAAATTCACCGAGGGGCCAGCCGCCGATACGCAGGGTAATGTCTATTTCACCGATGTCCCCACCAGCACCATTTATCGCATCGAGCAGGATGGCACCGTTGGAGTGTTTGACGACCAGGCCGAGAAAACCAGCGGCTTATGCTTCGGCCCTGGCGGCAAATTGTATGCCTGCCGCATGGGCGGGCGCAAGATTGTCGTGTATCCCAGTCCGATGCAGAGTGGCCCTCCCGAAGTCGAAGTGCTCGCCGAAGATGTAGATGTCAACGACCTGGCGGTCGACTATCTGGGGGGTGTCTATTTCACCGATCCCAAGCATTCACGCGTGATATATGTCGATCCGGGCAAACGGCTGCACACGGTGGCGGAAGAGGTGAATCCCAATGGAGTGGTGCTCTCCGCGCGTGGTGGCACGCTGGTGGTCACGGAAGCGAAGCAACCCTGGCTGTGGGCGTTTCGGGTGGAGCACGGCGGGCAACTTTCCAGCCGCGCTCCCTATTTTGGCGTGGTGCAGATTCCCGCGGGCGAGGAACTCCCCCGCTCGGATGGCATGGCCTTCGACGACGACGGACGCCTGTACCTGGCTTCGGCGGTCGGCTTGCAGGTGTTCGATCCCACTGGGCGCTACAGTGGAGTCATCCACAAACCGCAGCCCGCCTTTCTTTCAAACGTGATTTTCGGCGGCCCGGATTTCAAAACCCTGTACGTCACCTGCCAGGACAAGGTGTTTTCCCGCAAGGTGCAACCCGCCGGGCGCCCTGCCTGGCTGCGTTGAAAACCCGCAAGCCAGTCGCAAAATATGCCCCAAAACGAGCCACGCCCGTCAGGAAGTGGGCCACGCGTGAGTCGCAATCTTCGTATTGAAGTCCACTATAGTGGACTGCACGCCGGGCGGATGATTCTGATTTGTCGCCACCACGTGGCATCCCTTAAATCAACACGCTGTATGTATTGTGGTTCGGTTGCTGCGTGAACACGCTGTATACACGGTAACCACAGCGTACCCAACGATAAAATCACAGCCCCAGCCAGGGGAGAGGTGCTCCCGCCGGGGGCAACTGCACGATTTCCACGTCGGTCACGTTGGGATGCGTGCGCAATTCCTCGAACACCTTTTCATCGGGCAGTGAATCCAGATTGATCACCGCCACGGAATCGCCGCCCGGTTTATCGTTTTCCCGACCCAGGGCCATGTGGGCGATGTTGATCTGATGCTTGCCCAGCGTCGTGCCGACCGCGCCGATCAGTCCGGGTACATCCTTGTGGCGATAGATCAACAGGGTGCCATCGAGATAGGAATCGAGCTGGAAATCGTCGAGCAGCACTAGCCGCAGATATTCCCGGCCAAACATCGTCCCCCCCACCCGCAGGGTCCCCTGATCGGTCGTTACCTCCGCGATGATCATCGTTGAGAAGTCTCCCGCCTTTTGAGAGGTTTCCACACTGATGGGAACGCCCCGTTCCTCGGCGAGCATATTGGCGTTGACGATATTAATCCGGTCCCCCAGGGCACCGGAAAGCAAGCCCGCGGTGAAGGCGGAGGTCAACAACCGGGTGTGCTTGCTTGCCGCGTCTCCGCGATACTGCACTTCGGCCGAACGAATCCCTTCTCCCCGGGTCTGTTGCGAGAGTACCAGGCCCAATCGGTGAGACAGGTCGATGTATTTTTTCATCCCTTCCATTTCCGAAGCGGAAACGGGGGCCATGTTGACGGCATGCCGAACTTCGTTCCGGGTCAGGAACGCCGCGATGATCTCGCTGGCTTCGACAGCCACCAGTTCCTGGGCTTCGTCGGTTGAGGCCCCCAAGTGCGGGGTAGCCAGAATGCCGGGCAGGCTGGTCAGCCGGTTTTCCTTGGGGGGTTCCTGCACGAAGACATCCAGGGCGGCACCGGCGACATGTCCCGATTCCACCGCATCGGCCAAGGCCGCTTCATCCACAATTCCCCCACGGGCACAGTTGATAATCCGCACCCCCTTGCGCATTTTCGCAATGCGAGCCGCGTTGATGATCCCCCGGGTTTCATCCGTCAGAGGCGTGTGAATCGTGATGTAATCGCAATGCGGAATCAACGCGTCGACATCCCGGTACAGTTCCACGCCGAATTCCTGTGCCCGTTCATTGGAAATGAAGGGATCGTAACCGAGCACTTTCATTTCCAGCCCCAAGGCCCGCTGGGCCACGGCCAGACCCACGCGGCCCAAGCCGATGACACCGATGGATTTCCCGGCTAACTGTGTGCCCGTAAACAGTTTACGTTCCCACTTCCCTTCCCGCATGCTGGCTGCAGCAGGGGCTATATTGCGCGACAGCGCCATGATCATGGCGATGGTGTGCTCGGCGGTACTTACCGTGTTCCCTGCGGGGGTATTCATGACCACAATCCCCTGACGGGTCGCGGCCGGAATATTGATGTTATCCACCCCCACACCCGCCCGCACAATCGCCTTCAGGCGGGTCTGGCCTTCGAGCACTTCTTCCGTCAGCTTCGTGTCGCTACGAATGACAATACCATCGGCTTCGTGCAGCTCCTCGCGCAACTGCGCCACGGTCAATTTGGGGTCCGTCTTGATCACCAGTTCAATTTCGGGATTCTCTTCCAAAACCTTCAGGCCCGCGGCGGAGAGATTATCAGTCACCAGAACACGGTGTAACACAGGACATACTCCCAGTTAGTGCTGCCAATGAATCTTTACGTATTGATATTAAAAGACTTGCGCGCCCACCCCGTCCAGGGAGGGGCCGTATTGCGACGCTGCCTAGTCCTCGTCGTCGGCAATATCATCCTCATCGAGTTCGACATCGTCCTCGATGTCCCCTTCGTCGTCGAATTCCTCAGTTTCGACGTCCGCAACCGCGGCGGGTTCGTCTTCGTCGACGTCATCGCTGGCCTGAGGACGTGCGGGGCCTCCCGACAGGAGTTCCTTAACGGGTTGCAGGAAATAGGTTCGTTTTCCCTTGGCCAACAATTGCGTCAGACGTTCCTCGGCTTCTGCACGCTGGTCGTAGGGAAACCGGGCCTCTTCCCGCAGCGTGGCAGTGTAAATTACCCAGACCATCCGCTTTCGCTCGATGATCTCGTCCTTGCTGCGACGGGTCGCCCGTTTTTTGGTCGCCTTCTTCTTTTTCTTGGCGGCCTTGGCATCCGGGGCGGCAGGATTTTTTTCCGCAGCTTCCGCCTGCTTCCGTAACTCGAGTCGACTGGCTGTCTTACGAGGCATGAGTTGCACCCTCGACGGCAGAGAAGCCGCCACAAATGTACACAAATTCTTGTCCGATTCCCTCCGCTTCCATGAGCGAAGGGCCTGAAAATGACGTGACCTCCAGGAAGAGGGGCACGACTTCAGCAACTCTAAGCCGGAGGATAGCCACTTTTGCCTTGGGATGCCACTGAACCGCCCCGTTCCCCACGGATTCGATTGCTTCTACCGGCAAGATCAGGGAGAGATTGGCCCATACACGGGGGAACTAAAGCCGATTTGAAGCGAAATCCGGCTGCTTCAGAAAAATTCAGCCGAAATAATCAGAATAAATTGTCTAAACGGACCAGAAAGTCCGATCAATACCGTAGTAACACCTTCGCGATCGTTTTGCGTGTCCTACAGGTATCGCTTCCAACGAACAGCGGGGTGTTGCCGACCAATTTGTCGGGCAGGACGCTCGACCGGTTACGTCGTCGGTTTTCAGGATGAAATCACGGCGACGCGTTTTGGATGGGATTCGTACGGAATTTCGTCCAACCAAGCATCATTCAATTCCATGTCCCATCCGAGATGGGAACGGGCCTCTCCCTCCTGATTGGGAGAAAAGCATTTGGACACGGAGGTACTATCCCAATGCCTATCAAAAGCAAGTGGATCCTGACATTGGGGATCCTCGCCATGTCTCCGAGTCTGGCGATGGCGAAAAATCCTTTCAGCCTGCCCAGCCTGACGAAATCGCCCGCGGCCTCCTCGGCCAGCACGGCGAAAAGTAATCAGGATGTGGCTAATGAAATTGCCGCCGCGCTCCGTCAGGCTCGGTTGGTTGGCTACGACATCAACATTGAATTCAAGGATGGGACGGCAACGCTCACCGGGATGATTCAGGATTCCCACCAGAAAGCCCTGGCTGAGAAAATGACTCTCACCGTGGCGGACGTGACCAAGGTGGACAATCGCCTGGGCTTGATTACTCCCGACCAGGCACAACCGGTTCAGCAAACCGCGTTTGAAGCCCCGGTCCGCTCCAGCACCGTCGAGCAGGCAGGCTTCGAGGCGAGTGCCTCCCAGCCAATCGCTTCCCCGATTCAACAGACGGGTGGCCAACAACAGGCCAGCAGCAAAGCCCAGAATCAGCAGGTGGCGAACAATATCGCCCGAACCCTGCAGGAAAGCGGCCTGGCAGGCTACGATGTCGAAATCAGTTACAAGAACGGCGTGGCCTTGCTGGGGGGAACCGTAGGCACTCCCGAACAGGCACAACGGATCGCGCAGATTACCTCCCAGGTGCAGGGCGTGAAATCGGTCGACAATCAGCTTCGGTATTCCGCCGGGCCGGTTGCCCAGACCGCGTTTCAACCCGAGTTGCCCCCTCCGGGTCCCATGGGAAATGGTTACGAAACCATGCCCGCCCCGGGGGTGCAAGGTGGCTACCCGCCAGGCATGGGAATGCCTCCCGGCTATCCCCCCGTGCCGATGCACGGTGGGCCGGTGTACGGCCACGGTGGCCCTGGCCCGGTGAATCCGGTTTACAACCAGCCCTATCTGCCGGAACACGCCTGGCCGACTTATGCGGCTTACCCGAACTCGGCGGCAGTCAACTATCCGACACAGTATTCCGCCAGTGCGTTCCCTTACATTGGCCCGTTCTACCCGTACCCGCAAGTTCCGCTGGGATGGCGTAGTTCGACGCTCGAATGGGATGATGGGCAATGGCAATTGAAATTCAGCCCGAAGACCGACCGCTGGTGGTGGTTCTTCAATCCCAAGAATTGGAACTGATAACGAATTGCGTGAGGCCGGCAGCTGCCGGAATTGAATGATGCGGCGCTTCCGATTCCCCTGGAATCGGAAGCGTTTTTTGCTTGGGTACCAGGCTGCGGATGGAGCTGGAAAGGCCCCCCCGCGGGAACCAGTGGAATTTCCGTTACGAGCCTCAAAATCGGAATATTTTCACAAGATGCGTTCGCGAGAATTACGATAACAACAGTAGGAATCACGATGCATTCGTGATGTGAGGAGTTCCGTAACACGGAGCTTCCCACCCCCCCAATCATGTGACCAGGGACTGGTCGTCCAACACACTTGTCGATCGACAAAACATCATGGCGTCGATCGCCCTCAGGGATTCGGAGATGTGAACATGATCAACTGGCGACATATCCTCAGGCGATCGGCCATGTGCGTGCTTCTGGCCAGCCTGGCTGTCTCCAACAGCGGCTGCACCCTTGTCGGCGGTTTCCTCGAGACAGCCTTTATTCTAGGCCGATTCTGGGAAACGACGCCTCTCATTCCGGTGCCCGTATACTGGAGCCAGAAAATCGAAGACCGCTACTGGCAGGAAGAACGGTACGAGAAGGTGCCGGTCCTCGATCCCGTCGAAGGGGAGAATGCTCCTATCTTTTGCCTGGATCCGCCTTCGGCCGATGAAGTGATGCGCTACCTGCCCGATGATACCGCGGGGGGCATCTGGTTCATCGCCGAAACCAATCGCAACAACGTCCGCATGACCATCGAGCCGATCGTCGATCGTCTGGGTGAATGCCGACATTACCCGATGGTCGGACCAGCACGCCTGCATCACTGTCACTACAAATGCACGGTCTTCTTCGATAAAACCATTATCTCCACCTGGCCCATTCCCTTCTCGCACACCGACGCAACCCAGGAAGTGGTTTACATCGACCACGACCACCTGATCCGCTGTGCCGGTCCCGTGACGAACTGAATCGGTTTCGCCGAAACCACATCTCCCTTGAGCGACAATCGCGACTGTCTTTTCTCCCGAAAAGGCAGTCGCTTTTGTGTTTTCCGCACAGGGGTTACTAACCCCGCCCGTCAGGAATCGGGCCACGCAGCAGCCTCAATCGTCGCGCAGTAGTCTACTCCGGTGGATTATATGTCGGCGGTATAAGTGCGCGTTGCAGCGAACCGGTGGCCCGCAGGGCGCAGCGGGGCCAATGCGGGCGACTAGGGATGATGGAAGGTCTGAATTCACGGCATATTCGGGGCTGCCCAGGCTGGCGGGTCGACTCCGCCGCGGGTCAGCGACATCAGCCGATGCAACTTGAAGGCACCGACCAGCCACGGCCATTCGTTGCAAACCTTTTATTCGCTCCCGTGTTAACACCGGCGGCTTCACAAAATCAGCCATGAATTCACCCTCCAGAGGGTGAATAACGCTCGGCGAAAAAACTCAACGCGAGATTAAATCAACTCGCCCGCGAGGAAGCGGGCCAGGTTGGAGATTCTCGTGTCACGCATTAGTCAATGGGGGCTGACTGCGTGCCCGGAGAGTGCTTTACAAGATGTTGCACCTGCGTGGCCCGCTTCCTGACGGGCGCGGCTGGTATATTCGGAGAATTACCGCAAACGCCAAGACTTAACCGTGCTCGCACTGGCGCGCGTGGCTGTTTTGCGGGGGGCCATGCTTGCATCGCGAAGCAGAGCAAGCATGGCGAACGGTCGCCTCCGTTTAATGTAGCCAGCACAGCAATTTGCAACCGGACGGAACTCGGCCTGGCATTCGTTTTCCGCTCCGCTACCTTGATGACGGCATCGCCATAAGAGGCTGGGCTTACAGAATTCTCCTGCAAGGAAGTCCTGCAAAATGAAATCGGCGGGGACCAAAAGCATCGCGGCACGACAATGCATTCCAAACAAGACGAAACCGTTTGCAGGGAGCGCGCAAATCCGGAATACGTGGAGGTTGCCCTCCGGATGTTGGACGACATATGGAGCCTGCCCGAAGGCCCTGAATTGCTGACACGAGGCAAGCCTGCAGGCTGGACGGCCGGAATTATGCTGGTGATCGATCGGATCAATATCACGTACGAAGACCAGGTTGTCCCTATTAACTCATGCCAAGGGTCTCCTGAAACAAGCCAACCGGCCTTTCGAGGAAGTCGCCGAACCAGCCGCCGCGAATTGAAAAACATCGAGTCTTCGCCGGGAGGATTCCGGCTAGTACGCTGCAACTCAACTGCTGCAACAAAATGGGTGTGGTTGCTGTATTCGCTCCTTCCGGCAAATCCGTTAAATCTTAACACTCGTTTTCGAGTCGTCCGCGAAAATACGTGTTTCCTGCTTTGCTGCACGTGCTGATTGTGTCGATTTGGTAGGCGTTGAGCAGATTAACCGTTGTTACAGTTTCACGCTTGCCACCATCTCCCCATCGAAATTCCTGCAGTCGGAATCGTGCGGAGTTGGGGGCGTAGTCCCGTCTCTGGGCAGTGATTCCGCTTGCTCAATCCTTCACAACCATTCCTCTGTTGTCCGGGGATCCAGGGATCCAGGGACGTCAAGCAACGGGAATGCTGTCTGGTTTTCCGTTTTATCCGAGTCCTCGATACTGCTCGAATTCGTCGGCTTCTCCTCGGAGCCCTGTTGTCGCGCAGAGTAGCATTGTTCCCAAGGAGCCCGCAGGATGTTGGTTCTGTCTCGACAACGCGATGAAAGCATCATCATCGGCGATAACATCAAGGTGACGATTGTGGATATTCGCGGCGACAAGGTTCGCCTGGGGATCGAGGCTCCATCGAATGTCGCCGTGCATCGCCAGGAAGTTTACGAAGCGATCCAGCGCGACAAATTACAAAATGTTGGCGACGCCCCGGAATGATCCCCTCGGGCGGCCTTCCGAATAGAGGCCGTCGCTCTGGAAGCTGCCGTTCCCTTTTAGCTAATGACCTCTCTCATCCACGGTTGAACTGGTCTCGTAGATTTCTTCCGAACCCCAACTTGCTGGATGACTCGCCCCGCAGACCTGCTGCTCCTCCCCTGTCTTTCTGCGCCCACCCATTTACCCGATTCTGTTTTTTTTATTTTTCTTGCCAAAACTACTCAAGTGGCTTATCCGTACTGCCGATTGAATGACGATAGTCGGAATTGTCAGTGGACGATGTAGTTGGCAGCGCGGATGGAAATCTACGTTGCCTTCCGTTAGGCCAAATCCGCAAGTCACTCGTGAATGTCTCGTAATCGTGCGAGTCTGGGCGCGTGCACCTGGCATAGACGGACTTTTCCACACAGAGCCCGAAGGCAAGGGATGGCAATCTGGAGGAGGATTCAGGGCGAATTTTAATTTTAGACGTCTGAGAATGTCTCCCAGACATGTCGTATCCCAGGATTCTGGCACAACCCCTCATTTCACAGGTGCGGCGCAGCCAGCAACGTAACACAGGAGCTACCCAATGACGAGGATTAACACGAACGTTTCCTCATTGCGAGGTTTGAGGAACTTAGGCAAGGCAAACGATCTGTTGAACACGTCGCTGACTCGACTGTCAACCGGTCTCAAAATCAATTCCGGAAAGGACAATCCTTCCGGATTGATCGCCAGCGAAACGTTGCGGAGTCAGGTTTCCGCAATTGAGCAATCGATCAAAAACAGTTCGCGGGCAAACAACGTGATCGCGACCGCCGATGCCGCCCTGGGAGAAGTCAACAATCTGCTCAACCAGATTCGTGGCCTGATTCAGGAAAGTCTGAACAGCGGTGCCTTGTCGCAGTCTGAAATCGAGGCGAACCAGCTTCAGATCGACGCGGCCCTCTCCGCCATCAACAAAATCTCCGCGAACACAAACTTCGCCGGAGACCGACTGATCGATGGCAGCAAGGCGTTCATCACCAAAACGACGAGCACCGATGCCGCCAAGCTGAGCGACTTCCAGGTCAATGAAGCGCTGTTCGGTGCGGCTACCATCGAAATCGAAGCCGCCATCACCAAGAAAGCCGAAAAGGCCGAATTGTTCTATGGGAGTGGCGGACTCTCCACTGCCGCGACGATCGAAGTCTCCGGCAGCAAGGGGTCCCAGGTGGTCTTCCTGGGGGGTGCCAGCACCACGTCCGATATCAAGAAGGCCATCAACGCTGCTTCCGATGTGACGGGTGTGGTGGCCTCGAACGATCCGGGTGCTGTCTTTGAATTTGGTGCTACGCAAGGGTTCGCCGCCGTCTCCACCGACGGTGTGGCCGGCACGTTGGAAGTGACCTTCGGCACGACCACCGCCGCCCTGACCCTGACCGATGCCCGTGCCAGTGGGTCCGAGGGAGCCAATGCCACGCTGGGGGGTGCGATCCGCGTCGCCTTCGCCGATGCGTCCGCCACGACCACCAGCGCGCTGGCCGTCTCGAGCGTGGCCACCACGACCACCGGTGTGTTGATCACCATCGAGCTGGCCGGGTCTGCCGCGCCGACCTCCACGGTCGCCGACATCGTCACCCTGATCAACAGTGGCACCTCCACCAACGCCGTTGCCGCTCAGGCCTACATTTCCGCGGCGTCATCCGGTGCGACGGCGACGGCGACGGCCACCACCGCTGCTGCTGCTGCCTTGGCGGGGGGAACCGACGGTTCCGCCATCACCTTTACCGATGCCCGCGAGGATGCTTCCGTCGGCACGGTCTCGGTGCAACTGATCGAAGCGGCCACCACCACTGCAACTCTGGCGGTTTCCTCGGTCAGCACGGACTCCGATACGGGCAACACGACGATTCAAATCACGCTGGGCCGATCCAGCGGTGCCAACACCTCCACCATTGCCGACATCCTGGACTTGGTGAACGATGGCACTTCGTCCAACGCGGTTTCGGCTCGGGATTATATCTCGGCTTCCGCGACTACGGCTGCCACGGCGAGCACCACTATCTTCTCCGCCCAAGCCACGGCGAGTGAACTGGAGGGAGGGAATCTGGGTCTCAACAACGACATTACCTTCTACGATGCACGGGCCTATGGTTCGGAAGGGACGATTAGTGTCGCCTTTGCCGCCCCCGCGACGGCCAATTCCACGCTCTCCGTCAGCGTGGCAACCACCACCACGGGGAACAGCACGATTACGGTCAACCTGGCGACCGACGCGGATGGAAGCGTGTCCTCCACCGCTGCTGACATCCGGAATTTCTTCCTGACCGACAGCAGCAGTGGCGCGGTTTCCGCTCGCGCCCTGGTGAACCTGGAATACGAAGGGGATGGGAGCGACCTCGTCGCCGCCCAGACTGCCACCGAAATCGATTCCGACAGCAGCATTCTGCAGTTGACCAGTGCCGAGTTCGGGAAAAAGGAGTTTGTCTCGATCAACGTGCTCGGCGGTACCTTCAGCACCACCAAGGCAGATTACTCCACCGAGTCCCAGCGGGATGTCGGCGAGGATCTGCAAGCCGTGATTAACGGGCAGGCCGTGCAGACATCTGGGCTACAGGCGCGGATCAAGACGACCTCCCTCGATGCCTCGATCACCTTTAACGAGCAGAACAACGTTGTGGGAACCCGTGCGGTTGTCACCGTCACGGGAGGCGGCTCGCTGTTCCAGATTGGCCAGGAAGTCTCTTCCGCCGGTCAAATCGGGATCGGGATCGAAGCGGTGAACACGGCTCGCCTCGGCGGGATCAGCGGCAAACTGTTCGAACTCGGCACCGGAGCGGGCAAGAGCCTGTTGGATGTCGGTTCCGATGTCCCCGGCAGCACGCTGGTTAACATCGTGGAAGAATCCATCAACCGGGTTTCCACCTTGCGGGGCCGGTTGGGAGCCATCCAGAAAAACGTACTTGATACCAACATCAACTCGTTGGGTGTCGCCCTGGAAAATATTTCCGAGGCTCGATCCGCGATCGTCGATACCGACTTCGCTGAATCGACCGCCGAACTGACCAAGGCACAAATCTTGAGCCAGGCCGGTATCTCGGTTCTGTCCATCGCCAACCAGAATCCGCAGCAGGTACTTTCGCTGCTCGGATAATCCCCAACGCGATGACAATGCAGTTCACTCTCCTGGTCCGCTGGATCAGGAGAGTTTTTCTTTGAACAGCCGGGGGTAAATCGTAAGTGAACCCTGAGGCGACCCGGTGAGGGCTGGGTGCCGCGTGCCGTCAGTTCCACCCTCGTTAAGACACGGTTTCGCGGTACGCGCATTTACTGGGGCTCGGGTGCTTGCCGGGTCACACGAATCAATAGACCCAGCAGGCGATCATGCGTGGGCTTGGCTTCGGAGAGTCCCGATGTTCGCACAATGCTCCGGGCGGGTTCGGGCCGGACAAGTTTTGTCTCTGGCCACCACACAAGCAAATGCTGGTTTTCCTTGATTTGGGACGAGAATTCCAGAACATTGCGGGCCATTTCGGGAACCTGGACCATGCTGCTGCCGCGCCCCGTGCTCGCTTCCCGCACATTCCGAAGGGACGTCTGGACGAGTCGACAATCGAATTGGTACAGAGTCTCGTTTAGTGGACGGACTCGGACCAGCATGCGGGTTCCTTCGCGCACGCCGCGTACAATCGGTTTCAGGGTCGTCAGGTCCGTACCGGCCGTGCCCGGGACGAAACCGGTGACGAAAGCCCGTGTCGATTCGTCGACGAGTTTTGCCATCTCTCCTGCTTCCAGCAAGGCCTTCGGCATGACCATGAAGTTGCATTCGCGATCGCTTTCCAGCGAATGGCACAGCGTCTTCGCCTGCTCCTCGGAAAGACCTTCAATGGAAACCGGGGGCTGACTCTCGACCACCGTACGCGAGACCGCCAGATGAATTCCCTTTCCCTCGGCAGGTAATGTCACGTCGTCCAGAAATTCGAATCCTTCCGTGTTGTGTTCCGCGGGAGCCGTGGCGAAGGTGGTCAGCTGCAGCGACCGCAGGATTTCCTCGTGCATGGCGAGTTGCCGGGCTTCCACGGAGAAGACCGCAGGGCTTTGAGCGTGAAGATACCCACCACTCAGGATGGTCAGGCAAAGTGTCCAGACAAACGGTGACGCCTGCATGAGATATTTCCTTCCATGGAAACCGGGGGGGCGAAACAGGACCAGAGTATGCCCGAGGAGGGCTGTTTCGTCGAGAGCAGTTCGCCTCGCTGCCGCCTCGGTTCACCAAATACTGCAAAATGAACGGGATAAAAAGAGCTTATCTCCCCTGGCCAAGGTCCCCGGAAAGTTGCTGACGAGGAGGTTACAGGGCTGGAATTGGTCTCGTTCCAGCGGTAGGCTACAGGCGTCGCCGTGAAGGCTTTCGTTCCCCAAGGCTTTTGAAGGACAGTTCCATGCCTCTCCGATGCTTCGTTGCCTGCTGCTTGCTGGGGGTTACCGCGAACCTGGTTTCCGCGGAAGAGCTGCATGTTGCGGAGTTCCAGGAGGGGGCTCGACCGAAGAACTGGAGTGTCAACTTCGGACATTGGGAACCAGAAAACGGCGTACTGGTCTGTCGGCAACTCGATGCGGACAACCATCCCGCAGCCTCCCGCTGGCAGATCCCCCTGACGGATGGCGTCATCACCTGTCGGCTCAAATTCGTGGGTGCCAAGGGCTTTCACATCGGTTTCGATCCCGTTACCGGCCAGCTCGAGCAACACAAGGGGCATCTCTACTCGCTGGTCGTTTCTCCCGGCCAGGTTTCCTTGAAGAAACATCGCAACAAGGCGGATGAGCTCTCGAAGGATGCCACCCTGGGGACCGCTTCGTTCAATGCGGGCTCCGAATGGATCCACATCGAAGTGCGCGCCTCGGGGAACGAAGTCGTTGCGATCTTGAAGCAGGGGACGCAAACCGCGGAATTACGCGCGTCGCATCCCAGTTTTCATGTGGCCAAACCGGCGGTCGTCTTTCGCACCATGGGCGGCGATGCCCACCTCGACGACGTGACCGTGCAGGTCACCAAGCCGGGCCTGCCTGTCCGTTCCGTGAAAAAACCAGACGTCAAACAACCCGAATAAGCGGGCCACGCGCAGGGTTGCCGGTTCGAACGATCGAATCCGGCAGCCCCGTGGTTATGGCCGTGGGTTGGAAATAGACGTTAGCCGATGATTCGCAATGCCAGATAGGGCACAAGATTAAACACCAGTACCAGCAGCTTCATCGCGCCGATGAAACTGTACATGGCGACATAAAAGGCATCGCGCGAGATCGGAAACCAGCGCGTGTGCATCCGGTACACCCACTCCCTGGCCAGCAGTATCATCACTGTCCAATACAGCAGAATGCCAATGTTGATGACTGCACACCAACCGAAAAAAGCCCGCAGCGCTTGAAGCTCCATCGGAATGCCTCCTCTATGTTGCGATTTCTCCACGAACCACCCGTGCTCGAAGGGGAATGTTCAATGAAAGCCGGGCGGGTGTCCCCTCAAGGCCCAACCGATGCATATCGGCAGCAAACGGGAAGGCAAGCTCCCCTGTTTCCCTGACGGCTAAAAGCAGGCCGCCACATGATTCAGACGGTGAATTTTTCATGGGGTACGCTTGTGCACCGCAACTGCTTTGGCCGCAACAACTTAATGGCACGGCGCCTCTCTCTCCAGGCTTTTCGGGGTGAAAAACGTATCCCGTCTTGCCTGTGCAAAAGTAACCCGGCAGGGATTCGAACCCCAACTAAAAGAACCAGAATCTTTTGTGCTACCGTTACACCACCGGGCTGTGTACCTGAAATTTATAGTCGCGAGGCATTGCTTTCAAGGCCAGCCTGTATTGAATTTCGGGAAAGCGGCGATGGAAACTCGGATCGCCCGGCTCGGCTTCCCTTGCCGGGCTGATGTTTTCCGGGAGCAGACGCCGCGAAACTCCCTCGGGACAGACTGGGAGAGTGGTCCGTCTTTGCGTATGATGCTGCAAAGCACCCTGGCGTTTTAGCCGTCCCTGTCGAGCCTTGATCGCCGAGTTTCATTTATCATGGATGATCGATACTGGTATCTGAAACGGTGCGACCTGTTTTCGCGACTGAATGATTCCGGTGTTGTCCGTCTGGAGCAGGTCAGCCACGTCAAAACCTTTGAACGGCGCTCTCTGATTTACCTGCCCAGCGATGAGTGCGATTCCGTACTGTTGCTGATCTCCGGACGAGTACGCATCTACCACCTGACTGGCGAAGGGAAAGAGGCCCTGCTGGCCTTTATTGATCCGGGCGAGCTGTTCGGCGAGTTGACGCTGGTCGGACAACAGCAACGCGAAGAATTTGCTGAAACCATGGAGAAATCGCGGATTCTCAAGATCCCCAAGCAGGAATTGCTCGCGCTGATGCAGGAACAGCCAGATATGGCCTTAAGTCTTACGCAATTGATCGGCCTGCGTCGCCAGATCTTCGAAAGACGGCTCAAATCGCTGATGTTCCAGTCCAACCGCGAGCGTTTAATTCATCTGTTGCTCGAGTTGGCGAAACGCTATGGTGTTCCCCATGCCGAGGGGTTGGCGCTCAGTGTCAAGCTGTCTCACCAGGAAATGGCAAACCTGATCGGCAGCACGCGAGAAAGCGTGACCGTCTCCCTGAGCGAATTACAACGGGAAAAACTGGTGCGGGTGCATCGACGCCAACTCATTTTACACAACCTGGCAGTCCTGCAAGGGGCCGTGAATCGCTCCTCCGAAGGCTTTTCCTGAATCCCAATTCCGGTCGGCAAGTATCACCGCCCAGGAAATAGGTCGTGTCGGAACGGGTCGCGCCGAAAAATAATGGGGACTTCAACCAGATTGTGAAACAGTTCACACATTTTTTCCCCCGATAAGACAATATTATAAGAGGGAAGGAGTGGGCCTTTCGATGCAAGACCGGTGACTACATGGTTCAAGACGACATAACACATGCCGATTCCGACGACTGGCGCCCTTGCCAGCCGGGCGAGATTGCATCCGTCGTACGCCAGGTCGCCGCCCGGAAGCAGGCCCTGCGCCGGCGGAAACTCTGGCAGATTTCCGCCACGTGTGCGGGGGTCCTGTTGATGGTGGGACTTGTCTGGCAAATTTCCAGTCGACCGGAACCCAAGAGACTGGCCGGGCTGACTTGCAGGCAAGTGCTCGAACGCGACGAACAGTATGTCCGCCGGGAACTGGAACCCGAACTGCAAGCACGCATCAAGGCACACCTGGAGGCCTGTCCGCATTGCCAGCAGCACATGGACTCCGTATCGCAACGCCTGCGGCAAACTCTGATCTCCTCGCGAGAAGACTGGCGGGGACTGTCCGATGCCAGCTTACTGACGCGAGCAGACTGGTGAATTTCCGCCACTCCGAACCAACTCGCAGCGCCGGTAAGGAAGCAGGGTACGTTTGATTTTTCTTTCACTCGCATCCATCCACCCCAGTGGACCCCCTCGGGTGTCACTGGTCGGCTTGGCCGCCAGTGCGAGTGTGGCACCGAGCCTTGCGCGCCAGCGTCGGATATCGGCGGACGGATTCTCGAAGCCCCCGCCGCTCTAACCCACATTTCTCACACACTTACCAATGCGGTAAATTTGCCTCGAAAATGCCCAGAAAACTAGCCGCGCCCGTCAGGAAGCGGGCCAGTCGGGTAGTTCCTCAACGAGCATCACTATGCCACAACATCAGTCCTGGCAATGCATTGCGGCAAGGCCGATTCCAGTCTGGCCCGCTTCCTGACGGGCGCGGCTAGTTCGTCGAAGTCAGCAGGCCTGATTGATTGACCCGGGCGAGAAATCCGGGCTAACTGCCATACGATAGTCTTGCCATGCTGCGCGACGCAGCATGGCAACCGGCACTGGACTTCACAGGTTTGCTTCAGGAAGCAGGCTCCTTGGGTAACCAGGCGAGGCCTGTTGTCGAGGCATGGGGGCGGTGTTGATTCTGCTTAGCGGGGAGGGGGGCGTTCTGAGGTGGTCCTGCCGCTTTCGCGGTTTTCAAGCGAAGGGCCAGCGCGTCGCGAATCGCGCGGAGCCGCTCGGGACAATCCCATTGGCGACTTCCCGAGATTGAGATGAAATAGCGGGGAGTTGCTTGCAGTGAATCACGCACCTGCGAAACGGCAATGGTCGGGCCCCCACACAAGGGATTCAGAGTTCGAACCGAAAGGCCCTGAATCCGCGCTGCATCCTCTCCCGCGATATTCACCGGGGGGAGCACGGTCAACAGGGCTCCCCCAACCAGATATCGCGCGGTACTTTGAAACGGGACAAACGGTGAAATGCGTTCGATGTAGCGGATCACCCATCCGCAGACGCATCCTCGATACACCATGCTCAAGGTATATGCTCCGATGGATTTCCAACCGTTTTCGTTGAGTTCACTTATTTTCGCGCGCAGTTGTTCGGGGCCATCCGCCGCCTCGACCGTCAGCAGCAGAGGCAACGCGCGATGGTGAGAATGTGGCACGGATTCGTCTTGCAATGGTCTGGTGCGGGGGATGGTTGCCAACAGAACCGACTCCCTGCCGGAATGTAAATTCAGCCCGGCATCCTGGAGCGTGTTGGTCATGTGATACAACAGTTCGCAGATCGAGAACGACTCGTCCAGTTGCAAGTCGACGACCGCGCGGGCCTCTCCCGAACTCGACGCAGGGGGATCGTTATTCGCGGGGATGGATGACTCTCGGGCTACTGATATCAACATTTGCTGAAACATGGCCCCATCCAGCACGAGATGGTCCGCCGAGGCCACCAACCCCCCGGTGTCGCGGTCGGCCGCGATACGCAACCAGGCACCAGGCCGGGCGGCGTACTCGCCCTGAAGTTCCTCGAAAGAGGCAGAGTGCTCGTTCACGATGACGGAAACCGGTTCGCGCGACGGACGTGCCGCGGCGATCTGCCGCGCGACATAGTCGTCCAATTCCTCCGCGGGCAACCCGGCCGCATGGGGCATGTCGAGCGTGAACACCACGTCGTCTCCCTGCGCGCGGGCAATCGCCACGCGCAAACAGTTCCCCGCGGAGACGCGAGGATCAAGTCGTCGGGTTCGGCAGCAATCCTCGATCAGAATCAGTAATGGTTGATTCTCCCAGCCCTTGGCACTGGCATGGATGAAACGGCACAGGGAAACAGTTGCGCGATGGACGAAATCCGCATGCTGGCATCGAAGATCCTGAAAGGATACCGCAAACGTCATTTGGCGGACGCGGCGCTGCCGATGGCATAAAAACCGTTCCCACAAGGTCAACTGGGGAACCACCTGGGAGTGGACTGGCGCTACCCGAAAGGAAAACAAACGGGTCAGCGGGAAAAGGCTCAGGGCCACCCAGCGTTCCAAGATGGACTTTTGAAACAGAGGGTGGTGACCCAGCGCCGCGAGAAAGGACGCAAGCGAAGGCATTGCCAGTCCCGTGGCCTCTTCGACAGTCGAATGGCTCGACCGTTTTTCCGGACTGCTGTCGGGTTGTGGTTGTGGTCGCTGGTCCTCCCCCACGTGATGAATCCCCAGGCTTGCATCGGGTGGCAAGTCGCCACGCGATTTGAACGAAGTGGTATGAATCAACGACTTTGCCAATGAATTCCAGAAAGCCCCTCCGAGCCGAATCGGTTCGACTCGCTCGTGGGCGATCATCCCCTGGGGCGCTTCACGCACGAAGTGACATGCGACTCATCCCGAGATCTCATGAAGCACCCCGGGGAAACAAAAAAACTCCGAGGTCCATTTGATACAAGCCGTGATTGTGCTCAACCGGAAGTTATTTCGATTCCAGCCCGAGCCGAATTCTCCAAAATGCAAGATCAGAAACGGTGACACCTGAATTATCGTCTGGAAAAATTTGCGACAACACCGGCGCCGGGTTGAGGGAATATACACAGCGGGAACTAAGTGCCAGTCTTCAAATAGACAAAAACTCGAAAAAAGCATACCGAACCAGCCTTTGAACACCCTATTCCAAAGAAGGAACGGTACCCATGACGAAGGGGCAGTTTCCCACGGATCAGACCAAAGCACAATGGCAAATTCTTGAACCCTTGCTGCGCAGGCAATCCGGGCGAGGATCAGGACCTTCCCGTGGCTCACTTTCGACCATCACCATGTACGTGAAGATACGAACACAACCCGGCCAGCAGCCAAGCCCTGATCACCATCAGCATGATCCGGCCGATGACCAATCGCCGGGTCAGAACTCAGGAATAGCATAGAGAAGACAGGCTCTAACGTACAACTTCCCAGTAGGTATGCTTGCGTAGTGGCTTGCGTAGAGACCAGGATGGAGAGTCGGCGAATTGCCGAGCGAGGCGAGTTTGTGTTTCCGCATCTGGTTCGCCGGGATGGGCATGCAGCAGATACCGCAGGACCAGGGGCTGTTCCTTGCGAATCAGGACCGGCGCGGTGCGGCAGACGGATGCCCCCATCCAGCCATCCTCGCGGACATGCCAGGCGGAAGGGTAACTGATGTTTTGCGGGTGATCGAAGTAGGTGATCCCCTCGAACAGCGTTTTCCGGTCGGCCCCCGTCCCCTGGGTGACCGGTCCGGAATAATCCATCCAGCGGGCCTGTTGCCCGAAAATCTCGGCTTCTCCGGTGCGGCCTTCGCTATCGCGGAGTTGCCCGCCGCCAAAATGGGCGGAGAGCTCGCGGGCTACCCGGACCGCCAGCAGGCCAAAATTCGTCTGTCCCAACTCGAGTTGACTCGCCTGGGGTGTGAATTCAGCCTGAAGTTCCAGCAGGGTGCCGCCATCGGCGTGCAACCGCAGGCTGGCAATCAGCGTTTGCGTCAGCAGCGGGGCAGGGTCGTGCCCGTCGAACCAGTCGAGCAGGACGGCCATTTCCGCGGATTCCGGCCCTTCCTGGTAACAGAGCCACTCGCGCTGCCGAATATAAGCCGGCGAGGTGTTGGCCCAGAAGTTCACGCCCGTCACCTGATTGTGGGCAAACCAGATGGAGCAATGGTGATCGTGATTGGGTGCCCCGGGATGTCCCATGCGTGTCAGGCTGACATTAGCAGGACCATGAAAGGGAAAGAAAAACGGTCGGGGTGAATCCGTCCCGAAATGCCAGCGAAGCTTTTCGACCCCATCCACAAGAAAGGACGTTTGCTGACCAGGCAGCGGAAGAACTTCGTACCGGAACGGTTCCGACATGCTTTTTCCCCTTTATCCCGCGGGACAGGCAAGGATGGCAGATATTACAACGGGCGCGGATTTCAAAATAATTTTGATTCCCGCGGGAAACTGTGCTAACACTCCCGGCAGCATCTTCGTCCGGCATGGAGGGAAATGCAATCCGTCCCCCTGTGGTTCGTTGAAATTCCCCTTGATTGCGGCTTTTTTCCCCGGTTGGTACGCGAAAGGCGATTGTTCCATGCGGCAGATTTTGATTGTCGTCCTGTTCTTTCTGTTACTGATTGCAGGTTGCGCCACCTCGAGTACGTCGAACACGGCACGCACGGGAACGGAACAACTGCTTGTTTCGAACGCCATCGATCAATCGCTGAACAAGGTCGACTTCTCGCCCTTTGCCGGCAGGAATGTCTTCCTGGAGGAAAAGTACCTGGAGTGCGTCGACAAGAACTATGTCGTCGCGTCGATCCGGCACCGACTGTTGCGCAGCGGCGCCAGGATTGTGCCCGCGGACGAAGCAGACATCGTTCTCGAACCGCGTTCTGGAGGAGTCGGCACGCATACGTCCTCGATGTTCGTGGGGGTTCCCGAGATTGTGTTGCCGGGCATGCTGACCTTGCCGGAAGCCCGTTTTCTCGAACGCAAGAACCAGAAGGGGATCGCGAAAATCGGCATGGTGGCCTACGATGCCAAGTCCAAGAACGTCCTGGGAACCGGCGGACTGGCCCTCTCCGAATCGGACGATAACAATTGGTTCTTCATGGGCATCGGACCGTATCAAGATGGCAGCCTGCGGGAAGAACTGAAGGATGGCAAAAAGAAACCAGCCGGAAAATCGGCCTCCGCGATCCCCCGCACCGTAGCCTTCTCGGTTCCCCCCAGCGAAAGTTCCTCCAGTCCCCTGCATCAACCCGGACAAGTCCGCCTCGCCTCGGGGCAGGAATCCGAACCGCCAGCCGCGCCGGTTTCGCAAGGCAGTGACGCCCCGGAGTGGGCCCGCTAATTCCCCCGGTCTTTCCCGATCCCTCCGGACAAACCGAAACCCGCATTGCCGGGCCGCCCGTGGATTCGCTGGTTTTCCCGCGGACTCTCGCCTGCCTGTCGCGGTGCAACGGGAGAAACTCCCGGAAACAAACCGGCGAGTATGGAATTTCCCTTTCCGCCTGCTTATGATGATTCCGGAGAGAACAGGTGTGAATCGCAGGGTCCCGTCCGGGAATGTGATTTCGCGAAATGGCGTAGTCGATGCGGCAACCCGCCGCCTGGTTGGGGGATGTCCCGTCGAGAGACCATGTCACGAGCCTCTTCTGTCTTTCTGCCGACACCCACCTCGATGAACTTGGGCAGGTACAGGTTGCAGACCCTGGACCAGGACTGTCTCGTAAGACGGATACCTGGGCCGAGGGTTGAATTCCGTATCCTGGCTTGGGCTGCCCGTGAGCCTGCCCGGTCGATCGAAGTGTTTACACCAGATTGGATCAGCCAAGATGTTACTCAGCATAATCAGGGCGATTTTTGTTTGTATTGCCGCCGGTGCCTTTGCCACGTATGTGAATCGCCCGGATGATCATCTGCCCCAGGCGATTGCCGAAAACCGCTTCCTCACGTTCGCGGGCCTGATGTTGATCGTGGCGGGAGTCATCACCACGGATCTGTTCATCCGCCACAAGCGGATCGAGGATTTGTCGGCGGTGTATTTCGGATTGCTGATCGGCGTCCTGCTGGGGTATCTGTTCCTGCAGGCGGTGGTGCCGTTGTTCGACCAGGGGTTTGTGGCGGATGGACCGGCCTACTACAACATGCTCTCGATGGTAATTCTGATGGCGGTCCCCTATCTGTGTATTTCGTTTTTGCTGCAAACCAAGGATGATTTTCGCTTTGTGATTCCGTATGTCGAGTTTTCGCGGGAGCTGAAGGGTGGCCGCCCCCTGATCCTGGACAGTCACGCCCTGATCGACGGACGGATTGCGGAACTCGTCGAAACGCGCGTGATCGATTCCCAGATGTTCGTCCCCGATTTTGTACTCGAGGACCTGCAGCGGATCGCGGACAGCGGCGACAAGGTGCGCCGGGGCCGGGGACGCCGGGGATTGGATGTCCTGGCCCGCATTCAACAGTTCCCCCATGCGGAAATTCGCATTTACGATACGAAACACGGCAAGCGTCCCTTGTCCACGTCCACTTCGCACGATCAGATGCTCATCGAAGTCGCCAAGGGAGTCAGCGGGCGCATCATCACGAACGATGTCAATCTGAACAAAGCCGCCGGCGTTCAGCAGATCGACGTCATCAACCTCAACGACGTCGCGAATGCCCTGAAACCGAAATTCATCCCCGGCGAACATGTACGCATTCAACTCATCAAGGAAGGGGAGTCGTTCGGGCAGGGGGTGGGTTATTTGGACGACGGTACAATGGTTGTCTGCGAGCAGGGACGCGAACTTGTGGGCCAGGAAGTAGACGTGGAAGTGACCAGCGTGTTGCAAAACAGTGCGGGGCGTATGATCTTCGGCAAGCCCCACGGCCTGGCCACGGTCGGTTCCGGATCGAGTTCACAGCGCGCCTCCCGGACTTCGTAACAGGCCGCACGGGATCTTTCCTCCGCGCGCTGGCGCGGGGAGTTGCTGCCCATGGAATCGGCAGGAAATCTCTCGGTATTCAGGCAGGAGGCGGTCTCCATAATTTCTGGGCATAACAGACGATGACCAAGCTTGCACCCGTATCCTCCCGATTCCCGGTTTCGCGCAATGGACAGGCGGCTTCGCTCGCCACCGATTCCCTCGCCGCGGTGGCCGCCATCCCCTGGAAAAAGTCACTTGCCAAGGCGCTTCGGCCCCTGCTGGAAAGTCGGGCGGAAAAGCAGGTCGCCAACCTGTTGCGCAAGCAGGTCACGCTGCTGCAGGACGCAGGCAAGGGGGACTGGCGTTGGCATGCCGCCACGCTCGCGCAGTTACTGCAGCGCCCAGAATTTCAGGGGACGACACCACAGGGTCAGCCATATGGCGGGGAAATGCCTGCCCCGCTGGTCGTTCTGCGGAAATTGCTGAAATTGGCGCTGAAGCCCTCGGGTACCCGCAAAGCTCAGCCGGGTTCCGAACATAAGCGGGAGGAACGCATCGAACGCGAATTGCGGGCCCTCCTGGAAAGCCTGGGCAACCACCAGAAAGAGACGCTGCCCCCAGGCGAACTGGCATTGCATGGTCTGTGCGGCATGGGGCTCGCGACCGTGTGGGGGTTGACCGCAAACCGGCTATCCCCCGCGCTGCAACTCGAAGTCTGGCAGCATTTGTTTGAACATGCCCAAATCGTACGCCAGCTTGCCGAACTGCCGCGACATCCCGACGAAGCACCCCTCCCGGCTCTGTTCTTGCGGGGCGAATGGTGTTGCCTGCTCGGTTTGCTGTTCGAGGAGGTCGAGGGCTTCCGCGAGTTGTATCGCCTGGGGCGGCAGGCATTCGCGGCGGAACTGGATGCCTGCACCGACAATGATGGCACGCCCCATGCCGAAATGCTGGCGCTGTTGCCGGACTGGATCACAATGTTCACGCGACAGGCGCGGATTGCAAAACTGGTTGACCGCAAGTTTTTATCTGGGAAAAACTCCCGCCGCTGGCAGGATTTGCTGCAACGGTGCGCCAGCCTCACCGCCAGTGATGGTCAACTTGTGTTGACCCCCACGCCCCCGGCGGAATGGGCTCGGAGCCTGGGATGCGCCGTGAAGGATCTGCCCCCGGGAAGAGAACGGGATTGGGCCACGCACACGCTGAGAATCCTGGGTGAAGCCCCTCGTCCGGGAAAAACGCCACGGCGGAAACGAGAGCCGATCGTGGCGGAATCGGCGGCCACGCAGTCCGACTGGGCCCACCTCGCCTGCCTGAGGAACAACTGGTATCCTGGTGCCGATTCCCTCGCGGTTTCGCATCGGCAGCCCGCCCATCCCGTCGACCTGACCGTGCTGGGCACCCCTCTACTCCGCGGGATCTGGCGGACTGAACTGCAGGTGAACAACACCATTGTCCCGCTGGCCGACGCCTGGTCGGCCCTCTGCTGGTACAGCGAACCCGCCTGCGATTTCCTGGAAATCCGCCTGCAATGCGGCGACATCACGATCGACCGGCAACTGTTCCTGTCGCGCACCGATCACATCGCGCTGCTGTCGGATTCCGTCCGCACAAACGATCCCGGGGCCCGGATCGATTTGTTCTGGAATCTCCCCCTGGCGGGAAATTGGGAATCCGTCGAGAGCAAGGGAGAACGGGGATTGCTGCTGAAACAGAAACGGCAACATGTCCGCGTGGTCCCCCTGGCCTTGCCTCGGGATCGCGTTCATCGCGCGGCAGGGCAGGTGCAGGCGCGGGAAGGCTCGCTGGTGGCCGATTTGCGGGGCGAACAGAACCTCTGCCTCCCGTTGTTGCTCGACTGGTCTCCCGAGCGGCGAAATGCCGAGTGCGACTGGACACAACTGACCGTGACCCAGGAACGCCGCATACTATCGCCGGGTGAAGCCTTCGCGACCCGCGCGCGGATCGGCAAGCATCAGTGGGTGTACTTGCGGAATCTGGAATATGCGGAGAAACCGCGGGCCGTTCTCGGACTGCATGCCGACGCGGAAACGATTATTGCCGAATTCCCCCGCACCGGTTTACCCGAACGTCTGGTGGAAGTGCATTATGAAGACTCGGAATGATGGCGGCCTCCCTTGCGGAAAACTCGCAACCACTCACGACCCCCGGTTGCTATTCCCTGGGAAGGAACACATCGTACCGAAGTCTCCCTCCGCACGCTGTGATTTTGATGGAAACGCCGCGGCTTGTCTCATGGTTCTGCCACGGGAGTAATGGAGTTGGATAATCTGCTGGATATCGACAGGCGGGCCTTGGGAATCAAGCAGCCTTGGGTAGAGTTGATTCTTCGGGGCATCAAAACACTCGAAATTCGCAGCCTCGCCACGAACGTCCGGGGTCCCATCTATTTGTATGCTTCGCGTCGGCAGGCCGCCGAACCCCATGCCAGGCGGGCAGCCGAGCAGCACCGAGTCCTCCCGGATGAACTGATCACCGGAATGATTGTCGGCAGTGTGCACCTGATCGATTGCCGTCCCGTAACTCCCCGTGACGCCTCGGCCGCCTGTCTGCCGGAGGAAATGCTCCAGACGCAATATGCCTGGGTACTGACACATCCTCAGCGGTTCTCCCAACCTCGCCCCGTCCAGTTTCTCCCCTATGGCGTGTGGTTCTACCCCTATAAACGCCGCAAGCACGAAAGCTGGTAGGGCACGCTCTGCGTACCGCGGATTCCGGGCCAGTGCCGATCCGTAAATTGGCTTACTCGAGGTTGAGCGTTTCCGAGTTATTCCCTTGCTTGATGGTGATTTTGAGGGGGGAAGTGGCTTCATTCCAGTATTGATCGGGGACCGAGGTATCGATCGTGACGGACATCGGTTGCTCGGCATTTTCCTTGGGCTTTGCGGGCGTTAGATAGGCCGTGTAATTCCCGACGACAATCTTGCCCGCGAACTGGAAGCGTCCCTCGGCATCCAGCGGTGCCGTCGCGGCTTGGCCGGTTTCCATGCTGATAATCGCCAATTCAGCGGGCTTGCTGTAGGGTGCCCCCTTCAGCAGCACCTGGCCGTCTAGCGTTCCCGTTTCGGGACCCGACCCTCCACATCCCAAAATCAGGGCGAAACACGCCAATAAGCCCATTCGTGCCGGTGAATACGTCATCAGTCTGCTTTCGTTGGTATTAACGAGAATCAGCAAGGTAACTCCGGCAAAGCGAGATCCGCAACCGGAAAAACCTCGCTTGCCGCGCGGACAACCCTCGCGGCATGGCAGTCGGTAGTCGGCCTTCGACCAAGTTTAATATTCGCCCACGACCTGCCCGTCGTAGCGGGTGCAAAGTCGCTTCAGGGTATCGAAGTGGATATTGTCCGACAGGAAATGCACACTGCCGTCAGTCATCAGAACCTGTACCCCTCCTGTGTGGAACGAATTGATGACAGTGTTGTTGCGGTATTTCTGGTCGGTCGCCCCGACCTGGATAATGTTCGAATTGGGGGCAAAACGGACACAGGTGGAACCCGTGGTCCAGTGGTCCGTGCAGGTGGCACTGTCGACATTATTATTGTTCCGGGAACCGTGCCAGCCTCCGTAGTAGTTGGACGTGAGATTCTGCCCGTTCGTCAGGCCGGACTGCTCAGCGACGATCATGGTGTTGCTGGTGCCATCGGTCGCGTCTCGCATGCGGGTATTCCCATTCTGGAACAGCATGCCATTGTTGCAGGACCAGCCCTGCCCACAATCGCGCGTCCCCCGATTTCCATCGGGACCAGGAATCGGACGGGCCGATCCTTGAATGCCGACGTACTGATGACACAACGCCCGCGCGGCATTGTTGGAAGTTCCCGAATTATCGAAGGGATCGAGGGCGCTGGAGGGACAGAGAAACACACTGATGCTCAGATTCTGTAGAATTGAGTTCGTGCCGGCGAGCGTGAGACCACGGAAGTCCCCCGCTTCGAAGTCGAGTTGATCATACACGGCGGTCTGTTCAAGTTGGGGCAGGATAAAGGCCCGCCAGTTGGTGTTACCGTTCGTGGGCCACACCGCCTGATCCTTGCCGAAGGCTCCCTGAGGAAAAATGCTGTGCGTGTCGTGATAGTTATGCAATGCCAGCCCGATCTGTTTCAGGTTGTTCTTGCAGGAACTTCGCCGAGCCGCCTCGCGTGCCTGTTGCACAGCCGGGAGCAGCAACGCCACCAGAATCGCAATGATCGCGATCACCACCAGTAGTTCTATTAGCGTGAATCCAGAGTGTCCCCCGCGGGCCGGTACTTTCATCGGTGCATTCCTGGAAAAAGTGGAGATCGGCTTGCCGAAAAAAAAAGACAAGCCTGGAAACGCAGTCAACCCCAGTAGTCTGATGTACTCCAGTTGGATTTGTCAAGATATTAGTAAAAACACCCCCGTCTGATCAGGAAAATTCTCATGCACCGGGATACAAGATATCCATGCGCGAGCACGCGCCGATCGAACCCGCAAGTCGTGGTTCCGCAAACGAAAACGGCCACGAGGGGGACTCGTGGCCGTTGGGATTCGGAATGAGTTTCCAGGTCCCGCTGGGGAATCTGGGCATGGCCCCGTGTTATTTCGGGCCTTCCGCCACGGGCAGATCGCAGGCGATATCGCACTGATCGTTATCGCAATCGTCAATTGTATCCAGGAAGGAAGAACCCCGGGTGTAGGCGGCAACTCCGCCACTCAACTTGGTCGCGGAGAAACCCGAAAAGAAGTACGATTGATTCAACGCCCCTATCGCGTCCCCCACGTCGTTCAACTCCTGCACCACCGCATGTTGAATGGAACTCAACCCCACAATCAGACCGATCACCAGCAATGTGGCAATCAGCACCAACTCGGCTGATACGATAAAGCCCGCTTCATCCTGCATCAATTGCTTAAACATGGCGTGTGCTCCAATTTTCCAAACCTGTGTGTTCTACGTGTTTCCTCAAGACCCCTTTCCCGACGCAATCGAGAGGGGACAAGGGGACGGAACGTTACATCGTAATAATTGCGCAAATTAACACAAGCGCAAATTTCGGAGGAAACGTTAAGCGTGGTGTATTCCGTACACCTGCGTTTAGGATTTCTCGCTACGGCCGTGATAGGTACTCAGGACCAGAAAAACCTGGATTGCAGAGCCGTTCGCGCCAGCGTCGGATGTCAGTCCCTTGTCCATTACAACTCGAGGCGACTCGGCTACCAACATCCAGATTCAGCCACAACTGCCAGGGGCCTTACGTCCCCCGCTCGCCTGAAGAAACCGAGAACCCCGGAAACGGCGAAGCGTGCCTGCCACTACGATGTTTCCATCGGCGACAGGCACGCTCACTCAGCGATTACTACTCGATACGTTCGTAACGTTCGGTTCTAGCGTTTCTTCACCGCCACGAAGCGGGTGGCATCTCCGCGACGCACCAGCAGCAGGATGCCTTTCTCCACATCGGCGCTTTTCATCGCGGACTGAAACGTTTCGACATTCGTGATCCGCGTCTGATTCACACGCTCAATCACTTCCCCTTCCACAAGCCCATGCTCCTCGGCCAAGCTCTCCGACTGCACGGAGGAAATCACCACTCCCTGGATCTGCGTTCCGTAGCCTAACTGTTCGGCCAAGTCCTTCGTCAGTTCCTGTACCTGCAGGCCTAATTGGTTATCGGTTACTTCCTCGGGGGCGGACGGCGACGCTTCCGAGGGGGTCAACTGGCTGCCCACCGTCAGCGATTCCGGCATTTCCGCCATCGCAATTTTCAACCGAACTTCCTTCCCGTCCCGCTGGATCAGCAACGGATAGTTCTTGCCAATCTTCAGCTTCTCGACAATCCCCTGCAGTTGGCGGGTCCCTCCCACGGTGTTGCCATCCAGTTCCCGAATCACATCGCCTGGTTGCAATCCGGCCTTTTCCGCCGGGGAATTCGGAACCACCTGGGTCACGATGGCCCCCTGATTCACCCCCACGCCCAATTGCTCGGCGAGTCCATTCGTAATGGGCTGAATCATCACGCCGATGTAGGCCCGTTTCACCTGTCCGGTGGCAACAATCTGATCGGCCGCCCAGCGGGCCATGTTGATCGGGATCGCGAACCCGACACCTTCGTAACCGCCACTCCGAGAGGAAATGGCGGTGTTAATGCCGATCACTTCCCCCTTCAAATTCACCAGCGGTCCCCCGCTGTTCCCCGGATTGATGGCGGCGTCGGTCTGGAGATAATCTTCCCGTTCGTTAATCCCCGGGCCTCGGCTTTTCGCGCCGATAATCCCCTGGGTCATGGTCTTTTCCAAACCGAACGGACTGCCAAAAGCCAGCACGATATCCCCCACGTCCACCTGATCGCTGTCTCCCAGCGGGACGGGTTGCAGGTTCGGGGCCTCGATTTTGATCACCGCGACATCCGAACGGGGGTCGACACCGACGATTTCCGCGACGAATTCCCGATCGTCGTACAAGCGCACCGTCACCACTTCCGCTCCGCTGACCACATGATTGTTGGTGAGGATGTGACCCTCGCGATCAATCACGAATCCAGAACCTTGACCGCGGGGCACCTGCCGCCGGGGCGACGGGCGTTGCGGCGATTTCCCTTGCTCGCCAAAGAAACGCCTCAATTCCGGATTATTCTTGAAGAACTGTTCGAGTCGCGGATCCCCCCCGAACAGGTCGTCGGGCATCAGTTGCCGTGTCCCCAGTGAAACGGCCTTCCCTTGGGTTTCAATCGCCACAATTCCCGGGAACGTCACCTGCGCAATCTGGCGATACGTCTGGGAGAGTTGCTGCGCCAGTTCCGCCTGCACCGGAACCCTTGCTTCCGGGTTCTGTGCCTGGGTCACGTGGGGGCCACCTCCCCAGATTCCGCCGATCAGCAGACCAACACCCAACGCTGCCACAACCCACAGACCCATCGTCCCCGCCGACCCGTCTCGGCTGCTTTCTCGAACCCCCGGGGAGGTCTCCGGGCTGATTCCCTCGAACGCTACTCGCGCCCCTTGCGGTATCCGTTTGATCCGTTTCACGTGTTGTTTCCTTTCAATTATTATGTTGCGCCACCCGCCCCGCCGAAGGATGTTCGGCACAACCGCCACACAGGCGGTCGCGGGCACGTCACGGAACGTATTAGCGTTCTCTCCTACGAAAATTGTACGCGGCGCGCTGGAATTTTTTAGTCTGAATTTTCGTATTCCCCGCCTGCGAGCCGGTCCGGCAGACGAACGATATTTTTCCAGGCACTCCCTTTTGGTAAGGAAAACCGGGCTGATATCGGCTACTCTGGAGCATTGGGCTTGTCTCGTTCCAGTCCATGACGATGTCTCCTTCGAAATTGTTGTTGGCGAATCCTTCCGATATGTCGTTTGAACCCGAGTCCCAGTTTCACACTGCGGAATTGCTGGCCCAATGCGAACACGCGCTGGGGTACGAATTCCACGATAAAGCCTGGCTGATCAAAAGTTTGACACACGCCTCCATTGCCCAGACGCGCCTGCAGTCGAACGAACGCATGGAGTTCCTGGGCGATGCTGTCCTGGGAGCCGTCGTGTGCGATCGCCTCTTTTCCCTCTTTCCCGAGGATGAAGAAGGCCAGATGACGCAGATGAAATCGGAGGTCGTCAGCCGGTCGGCCTGCGCGCAACTGGCCCTTTCGCTGGGCCTGGATCGTTTTGTGCTGATGGGGAAGGGGCTGCATCTCTCCCCGGAAATTCCGCTCTCCGTGCTCGCGGGAGTCTTCGAGTCCGTCGTCGCCGCCATTTATCTGGATGGCGGATATCAGGCCGCCTACGCCTTCATTTCCGGCAAGCTGGAAGACCTGCTGCAACACGCGGCCCAAACGGCTCACGTCCGTGTCTCCAAAAGCCAGTTACAGCAATGGACCCAGAAGATCCACGGCTTGACGCCCACCTACACCCTGCTCGAGGAAACGGGCCCCGATCACTCCAAGTGTTTTCTGGTGGCAGCCGTCGTCGGCGAGGAGGTCTTTCCGCCCGCTTGGGGCGTGAACAAGAAGGAAGCAGAACAAAAAGCAGCCCTCAACGCGCTCTCCGCCCTGCAGGGGCATCCCATTCCCTTCAATGCCAAATCCCCGCCTAGCGAGAACCGCATCGATGTCCCAGGCTGACGCGCTCCGCCGGCGCCCGAGCGGTCGACGAGCATCGTCCCGCGGGGCTCGTCGCTGTTCCTGAATCGCGGATTACATTGTCGATTCGCAGCCGACAATCACCGTCGCCTCGCCGGGCAAGACCTCCGTGGCTTTCGGCTGAGTCGCATGTTGCTCCCACCAGTTCAGCGCACTGTTGCCCGACCATTCGCCCGCGGCCCGGCAGCCCTCCAGGGCTGTCGCGAGTTGAGCCACCGATGCCGGCCGCTTTTGGGGAGACTTCTGCAGGCAACTCATGATCAGGCATTCCAGGTCCTCGGCCAAGGGGTGTTTCAGCTTGATCGAGGGGGCGATGGGAAGCTCCGAAACCTGCTTCAGGCAAATATCCAGGGCGTCGTTCCCGGTAAACAGCGGCTGACCACACAACAGGTAATACCCTACCGCGCCCAGCGCATACAGATCGCACGAAGGATTCGAGATTTCCGGCTGGTTGATCGATTCCGGTGCCATGTACAACGGTGTGCCCGAAATACAGGCGTCCGCCGCTGCTCCCCCGCTGTTTGTGTCTTCCGCCACCAGGCCGAAATCGAGCACCGTCACAAAGTCTCCCTCCCCGCGACGTACCGACACGATAATGTTTTCCGGCTTGATGTCGCGATGGATAATCCCCAAGGCGTGGGCCTCCTGCAACGACTGGCAGACCTGCCGCAGAATGTGAATCACCCGGCATTCCGGCAAGGGGCCAATCTGTTGGACCAACTGCTTGAGCGTCAGCCCTTCCACGTATTCCATCACGTAATAGAACAACCCGTCGTGAGTCCGCCCGTAATCGTAGATGGAGATGGTGTTCGGATGCGTCAACCGCGTGCTCAGCCGCACTTCTCGCTCGAAACGGGCAATGTCCAGACTGGTCAATTTGTTCCCGTTGAGCACCTTCACGGCCACCGGACGCTCCAACAGCGTATGCCGGGCCCGATACACCGTCCCCATCGCCCCCTCACCTATCCGGCTCTCCAGAATGAAGTTGCCGATCTGCCGGTTGATCAGCGTTTCGCCTTGGCAGGACATCGAAAACTGGCTGACCAGGCAACGCTCCAACCGCTGCACTAGCGGCTCCCGGTCGGAACCGTGCGTCTCGTGATGCAGGTAATGCGCGTCGACTCGCTCGGCGATATCACACAGATCGAACGATTCGTCCGCTTGATCCCATTCCGCAACCCGGACACCCACGTCACGATATTGGGGAATGGTGACCGGCAGCAGGGACGAGGCAGCCACGGCATGCACATGGCTCCCCAGCAAGCCTAGCTGCCGCAACTGTTCGTAGCGCATGTGATGGCACAACACGCTGCAGATCAATTCGTCGGGCACGTTCCACTGCAGCAGGCAGGCGGCTGCCACCTGGGCGTGATGCACGCCAAACTGCTTCATTTCAAAGTCGGTCAGGTCGCTCGGAATACCCTCCCGAGCCTGCCAATACGCGATATAACGCTGCAGATTCCATTGCGACAGCACGGGCAACAAAAAATCCTGCAACATCGCCCCCGTGAATGCCAGATCCAGATCCGCCTGGATCTCCCCCGCAATTTCTCGGGCAAACAGGCCACGTTCCAGATTATCGGCCCAGAACTGATGCAAATCGAACAGACGGCTGTTGAATTTCTGGATGCTCGATTGAATGGCGGCCGTCAATAATACCATTTTGCTGCGCCGCAACCCCAGGGTCACCAGGGCCTGATGCACGTTGGTCGCCTTGTGTCGCAATCCCACCGCCGAGGAATTCACGTGCTTGAGCAACTCACACGTGAGATGCGAATCGACCTCCAGAATCTGCGACAACTTGCGGAGGTTCTCGTCCGGGCGGTTCGCCTGCTTCAGAAAGAGGGTCACCGTCTTGGGCAGAATTGGAAGTTTCCAGTTCGCTGGCAATTCCAGTTTGCCATCGTCCAGCAACAGCTCCTTGCGGAGCGCCGTCCAGTCGATCGTGGGGAGCGAGGTTTCAGCAGGCATGGTCGCGACGGAGTTTCTGGTTCGGTAATGGCAGGATTCGGACAAACCATCCTTTCAAACATAGGTCGAGTTCCCCCGAAACGTCCTCCCTCCCCGTCGCGAACTCTCCCCCACGCCCCGTTTCCCGGGCGGATTGTAACGATTACACATGCCCGAAATAGAGAGGCAATACCGCATAACCCCTTGAATATGCACCTGTTGCGGCATGTTGACGCCAAAACTTTAGTCAAAATTGGGAACTGCCCGCGGAATTTTGGGAAAATGTTGACCTCCCCGCCTCCCTTCCGATACTTTCCGCCCACGTTCGTGGGAGAGAGAAAGATCCCTCCCGGAATCAATGTGCCCGTCTTCGCAACAAACGGTGATCTGTGTTTGTTGCCAACAAGAACCTAAACACGAGCAGCGGACCGACCCTGAAACGGTGGCCCAAGCTCAACAGCCCCTCAAAAGGAACCCTGAACATGTCTCGCCTGGCAACCGTTGCTTTGTCTGCTGTCCTGCTGACTTCTTCCGTTGGCTGTTTCCAGTCTCGCTGGGCCGGTTATGGCGGAGGCTGCTGTGCTCCTCAGGGAGGCATGTATGGTGCCCCCATGGGAGGTGCCCCCGCAGGGGGTGGGTATTACAGCCCGACCGGCATGAGCGTCCCCATGAATGGACCCACTGCCTACTACGCTCCCACGTACTACGGCACGCCCGTCCCCACGACTGCGTTTGCTCCCATTGAACAACTCCCGACATACTAGTGGGTTGTCAGGGTTTACTTTTCGGGCTGTGTGCCACTGGCTGGCTTGTCCGCCAGTGCGAGCCTGACTCCGAGCCGTACGCGTCAGCGTCGGAAATTGGATGACGGAATCCCGAAGGGCACCCGTGGGGGCGTTGGGTGCCATGCTCTCGCGCCGTCGAGGAATACCGAGCCGTCGGCACCTGCCGCGAAGTGTTCAAGCGATCGTCTGCCTCTGCCGACGCGGCTCGTTGGCAGCACTGGCAACAGTGCGAGAAATCGGATTGCACTTAGCGGTCAATCAATTCCCGCGCGCCCTGGGCAATCAGAGCGTCTGCGGTCTGGGTCCCCAGCCGGTCGGCTTCCGCCAACAGCGCACTCCAGTTTGCGGGCGCTGCCGAGAGTGTCACCTCCCGGCTGGCCTGGACACGTTGTGTTCCGTCGGGACTCATCACCAGCCCCGTCAATCGCAATTGATTGTCCGTGATGTCGCAATCGACTCCCACGGGGGCGTGACACCCCGCGCGGAGGGCACCCAGCAGCGCGCGTTCCGCTTGTGTGCAGAGTCGGGCCTGGGGATCATTCAATCCGTCGAGAACCAGCCGGGTCGACGTGTCCGCGGTGCGGCATTCCAAACCGAGTGCCCCCTGGCCGACCGCTGGCAGCATCACCGGAGGAACCAGCAAACAGGAGAGACGCGACTTCCACCCCAGCCGCAGCACTCCCGCCGCTGCCAGTATCAACGCATCGTATTCGCCAGCATCCAGTTTCCCGAGACGGGTGTTCAAATTCCCCCGGATCTCCCGTAACTGCAGGTCCGGACGGACGCTCCGCAGCTGAGCCTGTCGCCGCAAACTTCCCGTGCCGATACGCGATCCCTCCGGTAAACACTTCAGCGGATCGTCGGCCTCCGCTACCAGGGAACTTCCACGCGGTAAAATCAACGCATCCCAGCGACATTCCCGCGCTGGTACCGCCCCCAGGCATAACTCGGGTTCGAGGACTTCCGTCGGCAAATCCTTCAGGCTATGCACCGCCAGATCGGCTTTGCCTTCAAGCACCACCCGCTGCACTTCCTTGGTGAAGACTCCGGTCCCCCCCAGTTGCCATAGCGGTTGTGTCTGATCCACGTCTCCCTGGGTGGTCACGTCCACCAGGGAAACCGTGATTTCGGGATACGCGGCGCGGATCAGGTCCGCTACGTGATGGGCCTGCCACAGAGCCAGTTCGCTGGCCCGGGTCGCAATTCGCAGGGTTTCGGGAGGAGTAGGCATTCCGAGAAAATCCGACAGTACTGAAATGGGGGCTGTCCGAGGCAAATTTTCAGCATAACAGCCTCACGCAAAAACGGTAGTCTTTCAATGCACTTCGGAGGGCTTCTCCTCCGTGGGGAGCGACCGGCGAGTCTGCCGCCGCGCGATTTGCTCGCGCAAGCTTTCCGGGGTGAATTTCTGCCGTTCGGGCACCAGTACCCCGCAGGAAACGATGTATTGAAAGGCCTGCTCGACCGAAATATCCAGATCGACAATATCACTGCGAGGGACGCTCATCGTGTAGCCCGTCATCGGCATCGGAGAGGTCGGCACCAGCACCGACACGCACGGCTCGCCCGCCTTCGCGGAAATGTCCAGCAAACTTTCCCCCGTGACGAATCCCATCGTCCAGATCCCTCGCCGTGGATACTCGAACGCGATCACCCGGCGCACTTCAATCTGGTTTTCCGAAAATAGAAAATCCGTTACCTGCTTGACCGAACCGTACACATTCCGCACCACGGGCACGCTGCTAATCACCAGCGTTTCGAATTTACGGACAATCCAGGCCCCGATCCGTGCCGTCACGAATCGACCCAGCAAAAAAATCAGCCCGATCAGTATCAACACCGCGATCAGGCTCACATGAAACAGACTCGGGAAGTGACGCGACACCACCAGTTCCATGTACACGCCCGTGTGACTGCGGGGCATCTGACTTTCCGGGATACGCCGGGCTACCGTTTCGTAATCCTCGTAGGGCACGCCTCGATTCCCCAGAATCACGTACACATCGACCGGATCCAGCCACGATTGCTTCAATTCCTCGCTCGAGCGGCGATCCGACGCCTCCGGTTCACTTTCCCGTAACTTCTGCTGAAAATGCCCCCGCGCGACGGGGGTCACGCGATAATTCTTGCCGCAGAAGGGCAGGGCGGGACCATCCGGCAAAGCCACCAGGCTCCCCGCCGGGACGGAATCGTCCACAAATTGCGCCAGGACGAATGTCATCAAGGTGTTCGTTGGCGAAATGATGTACGTGTGCAGCAGGCTCCCAAGCCAGAGCAGAATCACCAGTGTCAGCACGCTCGGCAGGCTGATTGCCAGCCCGCGCAGAAAAATTCGCATCGCCGTGGGACGCCGACCATCCTGATGAGTCATAAACTGAATTCCGTATTTCGTTGTCAAAGCGCGGGCAGGGTATGCCCATGGACTCGCCCGTGTTGAGCAACTCACTTGATACCAAGGGGTTGCATTGGTGTGTCCGCGGGCATTCTCGTCTCCGTACCGTCGGGGCTGAGGGGCAGGAAACAGAGCATGGTCGACCGCAAGCCAGGCAGGTTACTCCCTGGCCATTTTACGGCTGCTGCACGGGCAATGAAAAGCCACATTTATTCCATCGACAGAAACCAACATCCATTACATGCCAATCACTCGGAAAACAAATGACACAACTTTTATGTTTTGCCCGGTTTCGTTAATCTCAGGGGTCGAGGACTTCCCGATGAATATCGAATACATTCCAGACCCCCCCCTTATTGGTAACTCCCTGTTGGAACCGGCCGTGGATACGACGACGCTGCGTGAAGCACATTACAACGCCACGGTTCTGAACATCACCTTCGTTCAGAACTCCCTGATCAAAATCCGCATTGTCGCCGATAACGGCAAACTCGATTATCAGCCCGGGCAATACACCATTCTCGCCTTGGGCGGCTGGGAACCACGTTGCGATGGCGCGAACGGCCAGCTGGCCGACGATCTCCGCGAGAAACTCATCAAGCGGGCCTACTCCATTGCCTGCCCGCTCTTCGACGACAACCGCCAGTTCGTCTGCTGCCGCGATTACGACTTCCTCGAATTCTACATCACGCTCGTTCCCCGACCCGATGACGAACTCCCCCGGAGACCACCCCTCACGCCGAGACTGTTTGCCCTGCAACCCGGCGCGCGGCTGCACATGAGCACGCATATCGTCGGCCATTACACGCTCGAAGCAATCCGTCCCGAGCATAATGTTGTGTTCGCCGCCACCGGGACCGGTGAGGCACCTCACAATGCCATGGCCGCCGAACTCCTGAAACGTGGTCACCAGGGACGGATTGCCTCCATGACCTGCACCCGCTTTCGCAAAGATGCCGCCTACCTCACCGAACAGCACTTACTCAACGAGTCGTTCCCCAATTATCGCTACCGACTCTATACCACGCGCGAACCACAAAATCTCGACCCCACCCGCGACGACTACGTCGGCAAACAATACCTGCAGGAAATTATGCAGCCCGGGAAATTCGAGGAGGAATTCGGCTGGTCGCTCGATCCCGCTAATACGCATGTCTTCCTCTGCGGCAACCCCGACATGATCGGCATCCCCCGGAAGAACTCGGCTGGAACGCTGGAATTCCCCGAACCTCCGGGCCTGCTCGAACTCCTCCACCAGCAAGGATTTCTCATCAACTCGCACGATGAGGGCACCAACGTCCATTACGAAAAATACTGGTAACGCGAACGGTTCGCGCACACCCACAGCCCAAGGGGCAGCAGGGATTTCCAATTCATTTTCCTGGGCAATACGGGGGCTGCGCCCCGAACCGAACCATTCTGGGGTAGCCCACATTTCTCACACAGTTACCAATGCGGTAAATTAGCCTCGAAAATGCCCACAAAACTAGCCGCGCCCGTCAGGAAGCGGGCCAGACTGGGGCCTGGTTTACCGCAATGCATTGCCAGAATCGATGTTGTGTCCAAGGAGTACTCCTTGAGGAACTGCCTGACGGGCGCGGCTGGTTCGTCGAAGTCAGCAATCCTGATTTATTGACCGGGTGAGAAATCTGGTTTATCCCCCCAGGTAGCGTGAATAGAGTGTCCGTGCCCGGGCCAGATCCTCCGTGCCCTTGACGATCAGGCGACCATCGGCAAACAGGTGGAGTTCCAGGTCGGGAAATTCCCGAGGCTGGAACCACAGCAGAAACGGATTCCGCGTGCATTTCCCCAGGCGGGCCCACTGCAATTCCAGGCTGGCCAGATCGATGATTTTCTCTCCACTCGGGGCGATCTGCACGGCATTCCGGCCACACAACACCACGGAGCGACTCCCCCGTGCGCCACGCAACCAGGCGCGTTCGCCCCCCTGGCAGGCGGGACAGACCGCCGCCGAACGTAACGGAGCCAGATCGATCTGCTGCCACTGGCCCGACCAGGCATCCACCACGGTGAGAAAACGATTGGGTTCGGCATCGCCTCGGCAGATCCACTGCAGCGCCCGCAATACCTGCAGCGAGGCAATGATATTCACGGCAGGCCCCAATACGCCCGCCGTGTCGCACGTTTCCGTTTGAGGAGGTTCTTCCGGCAGCAGGCAACGCAGGCAGGCCGTGGCGCCCGGTACCACCAGAAACACCTGCCCGGAACATCCCAGCACGCCGCCACTCACCCACGGGATGCCCGTTTCCAGGGACGCATCGTTGATGAGAAAACGGGTCTCGAAGTTATCCGTCCCATCGAGAATCAAGTCGCAATCGTGCAGCAATTCCAGCATGTTTTGTGGCGTGACATCGGTTACTCGTGCTTCCAGCGTCACCTCGGAATTAATCCGTCGCAATCGCGCGACGGCTGCGACGGCTTTCGGCAGGTGTTGCTGCACGTCCTGTTCGTCGTACAAAACCTGACGCTGCAAATTGGTGAGATCGACGAAATCACGATCGACAATCCGTAACGCCCCGATCCCCGCCCGGACCAGGGAATCGGCAATCACGGATCCGAGCGCCCCACAGCCGACCAGCAACACACGGGTCCCGCGAATGGCAGTCTGCCCTGCCGTTCCTATGGGAGCAAACAGCATCTGTTTGCGATATCGTTCCAGCGACATGTCCTGCCCCGCTTCCGTCCCATCCTGCCGTCTGCATAACAAACAAAAATAACGCTACGGATATGCCAAACCGCACTTCACCTCGTTCCCGTGCTTGTGTCAGTATAGGCCCCCCGTCTTCTGGAGTCAGCCGTGAAGACCACGGGACCTCCTCCAAGACCCGGGACATCATCGCGCGCACCGGAACGGGGATGGATGAATGGCCACACGGAGCTTCAACTCCCTGCCTGACGCGTATTTCAAGAACTAACCACCAGCAGAAGGAACACCGCATGACGGTCGTTAATGAAGAAGGAGAAAAAATCATGTTGCCTCGCGTGGGGCCGGAACACTTCTGGAAAATGATCCAGGAACACTATGCGGGCGATAATGCGATCCGCTGGAAAGCCCTGGCAATCCTGGCGTTGCGAGAAAACGCCGGTTGGCCACAGGAAACGATCGGGCAGGTCTTCGGGCATCCGCGAGGGCATGTCTCGCGGATTTTGGCAAAAGTCAAGCAGGAACTTCGCGAAACCTTCGCCTGTTCCCCCGAATGGCTCTGCCTGGACGATCCCGAAGAAGCGGCTACTCCCGCCGAATCCCTGCCACGCCGAATCTCCGACAAAGGCTTTTCAAACCCCGGATAGTGCAAGCACATCATCGTGGAGGAAACAGACCGAACGAACCCTGGAGAGACAGAGGTAGCCATGCGGATCGAAATGAAACCCATTCAGGAACTGAAGCCGGCGGCGTACAATCCACGTGTCGCGCTCAAGCCTGGAATGCCCGAATATGAACGGCTCAAGCGTTCGCTCTCCGAATTCGAACTGGTGCAACCTCTCGTCTGGAATGAACGGACAGGACAGCTGGTGGGAGGTCACCAGAGGCTGGCCATACTCCTCGAATCGGGTGCCACCGAGGTCCCCGTTGTGGTGGTTTCCCTCTCGCTGGAACGGGAACAGGCTCTGAATGTTGCCTTGAACAACGAGCAGGTGGCGGGTCACTGGGATACCGGAAAGCTGCAGGATCTACTCCGCGATTTGATCGAATTACCCGACTTCGACGCCACCCTGACCGGTTTCAGCGAACAGGATCTAAACGCGTTGTTGATGGCTCCCGTCGAAAACTTCACGCCCGAGGAAACCCCAGAGTCCGCCGACCACATTGTCGTCACACTGCATGTGGACCCCGACGACTGGGAAGCGTTCCAGGCGGAACTGGACGACCTGCTGGGGCAATTCGAACTCGAAACGCACATTCGACTGCCGCGTGGGCAGTTGTCCCCTTCCCCACCGGTATAAAAGCCACTGCTGCGAAACAGACGTGTCAATTCTTCGGTTATTTACCTGCTGGCTAGTATGTTCAAGGGGATGGCATGCGACTGAACGTGGACTATGAATTTATGCCGAAACGGAACACTGTTCGAGCCTCGCGCGTGATGGACCATTTTGGTATTTCGTTCGAAACGGGACGGCATGTCATCGCGGCGGACCTGGACATTCCCTTGCAGCCCGGGGACGTGGTCTGTTTCACGGGAGATTCCGGCTCGGGAAAATCGAGCCTGATGCGAGCCATGGCAGACCAATTGACGGACGTGATCAACATCGACCAGGTGGAACTGCCACAGCGGACGCTGGTCGATGGTCTGTTCCTGCCTTTCGAGGAATCGCTCGAACTGCTGGCCGCATGCGGTTTGGGTGAAGCGCGGCTCATGTTGCGGACACCCGCGGAACTAAGTGATGGCCAGCGTTACCGATATCGCTTGGCGGTGGCACTATCGAGCAGACCCGCGTGGGTGCTCGCCGATGAATTCACCGCGACGCTCGACCGCACGTTGGCCCGCGTGATCGCGATGAATATCCACAAGCAGGCTTGTCGCTTCGGGACTGGTTTTCTGCTGGCCACGACTCACGAGGATATTCTCGCGGAACTGGCGCCCGACCTGCACATCCGCTGCCGACTGGGAGAAACTCCCCGGGTCACGAGTCGCTCACGTGGCGGGCAGGACTCGCGTAAAAAAAAAGCATCGGGTTTCTCGACGAACTGTGGCTCAGTCCCGGTTCCAAATCCGACTGGCCGTACTTCGCTCGGTGGCATTATCGCAGTCACCATCTCGGCTTCGTGAAGCGCGTGCTGCTGTTGTGGCATCAGTCCGAACCCATCGGCATCTGTGTCTTCTGCACGCCGGCCCTGTCGCTGAGGCCCCGCAATCGGTTTTTTGGCTTGAACGGAAAGCGGACGCGGCTGTTTGGCCGCTGCCTGAACGAGCAACTGGTGACATTATCGCGAGTGGTGCTGCATCCCAAGTACCGCGGCGCGGGACTGTCCAGCGCCTTCGTCCGCTGCTGCTGTGAACTGTCGGGTTCGCCCTGGATCGAAACGCTGGCCGAGATGGGGCACATCAATCCCTTTTTCGAGCGAGCCGGCTTTGTGAGAGTGGGAAATGCGGGAAACTGTTCGGGTTCGCGCACGGGCCACACAGGCATCTACGGCGTACGTGGCAAACGCCTGATCTCGCGGGAAAGTCACCGCAAAAGCCAGTACGCCACTCCGGTCTACTACGTGTTCGACAACCGTGCCAGCGTACCCTGCGAGATATTCAGATCCTGATGGCGCACCCCGCGAAGGTTATGCGGTAGCGTGGCTCCGCGTGTTTGACAAGGGGGAAATGATGGTGCGGAAATCGCCTGCGGGTCGCGGGAAGAAAGTGGAAGTTACCGATGGGGGAGGAATCTCCGCCCCTCCGTTCGTGACAGGGGGCGTGCTGACGGACGTGGACCGCATGGGGTACGTCGACTTGCTGTTACGAGGGGCGAGCCCCGCAGCGGCGGCGACGCGGTTGGGGGTCGACCTGTATCGGATTGTCGAGGCGATCGCCGAGGACGAGGAATTCCGGATGCGCGTGGATGCCGCGTACGACGCCCTCAGCCAGAACGTCGCCGCGCGCCTGTACCAGGAAGCGATGCAAGGGAGCGTCACCGCAATGACCTTCTGGTTGAAGCATCGTCCCCCGCCCGAATGGCCCGATTATCAGATGCAAACCCCTGCCCCCACTGGATTGGATGCCTTAACCGATGAAGAACTCCTCCGTCTGGCGCGCCTGGAAAACATTGCGATACCGGCTGAACTTGCAGCAAGCCTTGAAGCAGCGGGCAGCGCTGCGGCATCCCTCCCAGTTCCGCAAGTTGCTGCGGTTGACTGACAGCCCGCTCCCCCACGCGGGATTCGAGTCCTGGCAGGAGGAAGCGTTCAAATCACTTGATCCGAGCTGGCGGCGACTGGCGGGGCAGACAGCGCGGGGCGGGTTTCGCCGGGCGTATCTGGAAAGGCCACGTGGCCATTCGAAGACCACCGACACGGCTATTCAACTCGCATGGATTCTGCAATGCAGCCCGCTGCGCGTCGAAGGACTGGCGGCCGCGGCCGATCTGGAGCAGGGCTTGCTGATTCGGCAAGCAGTCGAACGGATTGCCCGGCTGAATCCCAGTCTGTGCGCGGAACTGGAGTTTCGGCAGCACTGGGTCGCCAACCGGCGGACAGGGAGCCGGTTGTCGATCATTTCCTCGGATGTGCAAAGCTCCTGGGGCCTGCTGCCCGATTTCGTCATTTGCGACGAGCTTTCCCATTGGGAAAAGCCAGACTTGTGGTACTCGCTGATTTCCTCGGCTGCCAAGAAACCGGAGTGCCTGTTGCTGGTGTTGACGAACGCCGGCGTGGGGCAGGGCTGGCAATGGGACGTGCGGGAGGCCGCCCGAAAAAGTCCGCGCTGGTATTTCTCGTCGCTGGAAGGCAGCCGGGCTCCCTGGATATCCGCGGAGTGGCTGGAGGAACAACGGCAGTTGCTCCCGCTGGAAGTGTACGATCGGCTGTGGAACAATCGCTGGCAGTCGAGCGCGGGAGGCTTTCTGAGTCTAGCCGAGGCCGAGGCCTGTCGCGACGAGGCGCTCCGGGAGCAGGAGGAGGGGCTGCCTGGCTTGTGTTATATCGCAGCGATCGACTACGCGGAGAAACACGATTACACCGTGGGAGTGGTACTGCACCGGGCAGGGGAACGCTTGATCGTGGACCGCATGGACGTGGTCTGTCCCGCCGCGGATGCGCCGGTTCCCGTGCGGTGGGTCGAGGAGTGGATCGAGCGGATCTCGCGACATTTCCCGGGAACGCGATTCGTGGTCGATGAATACCAGTTGCTGGGGACCCTGCAGAAGTACGCCGGGCGGGTTCCCCTGACACGGTTTGCGTTTCTGGGAGGGGCGGGGAATCATGCGCTGGCCGTCAACTTGCGGAAGCTGATTTTGCAGCGGGAACTGGCGTGGTATCCCGGTTGTGGGCAACTACCGGAGCAGGGGGGGCGGGACGATCTGGAAACGGAACTGGCCAGCGTGATGCTGAAGCAGTCGGCCACGGGGCGCGTGCGCATCGATCACGTACGGGATCGTCGGCATCACGACGACCGCGTGTTCTGCCTGGGAGCAGCCGCCCTGGAGGCCACACGGGAGACAGACGGGCAGGACTGGCTGGAAATCCAGGAACCGGAGAGTGACGGGGGCTTCGGCTGGTGGTAGGCGGCAGGACAGGGCCGTCCAGAATTTCCGAAAAACTTCAGGAACAAGGGGAGGCCTAGTCGCGTCCAACAGAACGGCGACGTCTGCTTCAGGACAATTTCTTGCTACCGAACCCCGACACCCGTTGGTATGCTTACCATTGCGGAAGCTTCTCGACGGAGTGGACAACATAATAAGGAATGTTGGAATGCGATACGCAGCATGGGTGTGCTGTTTCTGCCTGGCAGTGGTTGCCGGTGTGTGGCTCACGGGAGCCGAGCCCGCGGGCGATGGTCGGCAAGCACAGGCGGACCTGCTGTTTCAGCAAGGGAATTTCAAGGAGGCCCTGGTGGAATATCGCGCGATGGTAACCAATCCCCGCACAAGTCCCCAGGCGATCAAGCACGCGTTGCAGCGCGCCACGAATTCCCTGAAGCGCCTGGGAAGCGAGCAGGAACTCGATATCCTCCGCGAAGAGGTGGCGCGTATTCACGCGGCTCGCTGGGAAGTGCTGGAAGCGGTCGCGCTGAATTACATCCAGCAATCGCATCAGGGCTACATCGTGGAAGGAGAGTTCCAGCGGGGAAATCGCCGGTCCAGCGAGGGGGCTCAATATGCCGATGCCACGCAGCGGGATCGCGTGCGAGCCCTGCAGTTGATGCTGCAGGCGATGCCCCTGGCAAAGACCGCGGAGCCGAAGCCGCAAGGGGAGTTCTATCTGAATTTTGCCCGGGTTGTACTCTTCACGCGTGAGAACCCGCATGTGAGTTGGAAGTTGCAGGCGTTGACCGCGCTGGATCAGCTCCCCGATTACGACCAGCAGGCCCCCTACTTTTTTGGAAGGCGCGGCTGGGGGAATACTGCCCCCACGCGGGGGGCACCCGTGGATGCCGAGGGGAATCCGGTGTTTTATGGCGTTCCGGCCGATTGGGACGCGGCGGCCAGCGATGGCCAGCGCTGGCGGTGGTTGCTCGAACAGGCCCGCCAGACCGACCCCGCGCTGCAAAATCAGGTGCTGATGACCTGGGCCGGCTTTCTGCACCAGAACTTTGGTGTCCACACGATGCGGGAAATGATCCGTCCCCTGCTGGCCCGCGCGGAACAGGCGGAAGACGGGGCAGAGCTCAATGAGCAGACCGGACCTTTCGCCCTGACCACCTTGCGCGAAACCGAAACCATTGCCAAGCTGGCCACGGGAGTGAAGCGATTCTCCCTGCCCGACGAATTCAACTTCATCCGGATTTACCAGCAGGTTCTCGCGGAACCTGCCACCGGACACGCCGAGCAGGCAGCGGGAATACTGGCACAGATTTTCGAGAATCGGCAACAATATCCCCGAGCTGCCGGTTACTGGCGCGAAAGCCTCGAAAAATTCAAGGACGACAAGCAACAAACCAAGGCAAAACGCTTATCGCAGATTGTCGATCCCTGGGGAACCTTCGAGTCGACAACTACTCAGGGGGCGGGACGCGGTGCCGAGTTGTCGTTCCGCTTTCGCAATGGGGAACTGCTGGAGCTGGAAGCCTTTGCCCTGAACCACCAGTTGTTGTTGGCGGATGTCAAGACCTTTCTGAAGTCGAATCCGCAGCGATGGACGGGGAACGAGGCTGACATCGGCAACCTGGGACATCGGATCGTCAACCAGAATCAGCAGAAATACCTGGGCGAGCGGGTGGCCCAGTGGTCGCTGGAGTTGACACCGCGCTCGAATCATTTCGACCGCCGCATCGACATCACCACCCCCCTCGCGAAAGCGGGGGCCTATCTGCTGATCGCGAAACTGAAAAATGGAAACACCAGCCGGGTGATTGTGTGGCTGGACGACACGGCAATCGTCAAGAAACAGCTCGACAACCGGCAGTGGTATTACGTGGCGGATGCCCGGACGGGCGAACCGGTTCCCGGAGCGCGACTGGAGTTTTTCGGGTACACCACGGAACGCCTCGATGGACGCCGGATGCTGACGAAGGTTTCGGAATTCGTCGACCAGACCAACGCCGAGGGCCAGGTGACGGTGGGGGCGCAGCGGCAGGAGCAAGGCTACAACTGGCTGATAAGTGCCAGCACTCCCGAGGGGCGATTCGCGTATCTGGGGTTCACGGGGATCTGGTATCAGGAGCACCACTGGGATCGTTACGAACAGAACAAGGTGTACGTGATTACGGATCGCCCGGTGTATCGTCCGGGACAAAAGGTGAACTTCAAGGTGTGGGTGCGTCGGGCGGATTACACGCAAAACGAGAAGGACCCGTTCGCGGGGGGGAAATTCAAACTGGAAATCACGGATCCCCGATCCGAGAAACTGCTGGAGCAGGAATTCACCGCCGACGACCAGGGGGGATTTTCGGGGGAAATTGAACTTCCCCGGGATGCCACGCTGGGGGTTTACAGTATCAGCCTCCCTTGGCGGGAAGATCTGAACGTGGGGGGTGGCAATGCATTCCGGGTCGAGGAATACAAAAAACCGGAGTATGAAGTGACCGTCGACGCCCCCACCGAACCGGTTCAACTGGGGGATAAAATCAGCGCCACGATTCGTGCCCGCTATTATTTTGGCGCTCCCGTGGTGAATGCGACGGTGAAGTACAAGGTGGAACGGACAACGCACTCGGCTCGCTGGTATCCGGTGGAGCCTTGGGACTGGTTGTATGGGAACGGGTACTGGTGGTTCGGCGAGAATTATGACTGGTATCCTGGTTTCGGGCGCTGGGGCTGTTTGGCGCCGACTCCTGCCTGGTGGGGTCTGTCCGCCGATCCACCCGAACTGGTGCTGGAAAACGAAGTGAAAATTGGAGCCGATGGCACGGTGCGGGTGGAAATCGATACCGCGCTGGCGCGTGAAATTCATGGCGACCAGGATCACCGGTATGCGATCACCGCGGAAGTGGTGGACGAATCCCGGCGAACGATCGTGGGCCAGGGCTCGGTCCTGGTCGCGCGGGATCCGTTTCAGGTGCATGTGTGGCTGAATCGCGGGTATTATCGAGTCGGGGACGTCGTGACGGCGAAGATCAAGGTTCAGACCCTCGACCACAAACCGATCGCCGGGGAAGGCGAACTGAAACTGCTGGCGATCAAGTACGACGCCGAGGGAACGCCCACGGAAACGGAAATCGAAAAATGGCCCCTCAACACCGATGCGACCGGGTCGGCCAGTCAGCAGTTCAAGGCGGCCGAACCAGGCCAGTATCGCCTGGCCTACTCCGTGACCGACGCCCGGGGGAACACTCGGGAAGGGGCCTTCATCTTTCTGGTGAGGGGGGAAGAGTCCACCCTGGTGGACTACCGCTTCAATGATCTGGAGCTGATACCCGATCAGAAAACGTATCAACCGGGCGAAACGGTGCGGCTGCTGATCAACACGAATCGGCGGGACGCCACGGTCCTGCTGTTCGTCCGGCCGAGCAATGGCGTGTATCTCCCTCCGCGCACTCTGAAGCTCACGGGAAAGAGCATGCTGGTGGATATCGGCGTCGAAGCCAGCGACATGCCGAACTTCTTCGTGGAAGCCATCACCATTACCGATGCGCGAGTGGTCCAGCAGTTGAAGGATATCCCCGTCCCGCCGGAACAGCGGGTGATCAATGTGTCGGTGGAACCCTCCGCGGAGCGGTATTTGCCGGGGCAGGAGGCGGAAGTTGAAATCAAGCTGACCGATCTGGAAGGGAAACCGATTCAGGGGTCGAGCGTGCTCACCGTGTACGATCGCAGCGTGGAATACATCTCCGGCGGGAGCAACGTGCCGGAAATTCGCGAATTCTTCTGGCAGTTCCGGCGGTCGCATTATCCGAGTTTTGAAACCAGTCTGCACCGATATTTCGGCATCCTGCTGAAGAAGGGAGAACTCGGGATGCAGCACCTGGGGGTGTTCGGGCATCTGGCAGCGGACACGTTTGAAGGCTCGGGAGGAGGATTCGGCGGCGGGTTGGGGTTCGAAATGAAGGAGCGGCGGGGAGTGGCCTTGAGCATGGCTCCGGAATCCGCGCCAATGGAAATGGATGGGGCGGCGGCCTTTCCCATGGCGGCCGCGGTGGATGCCGATGGTTTGGCGGATCCGCTGGCCGAGGGGGGCCTTGGCGAGGGGGCAGGCTTGGTCGAGCCGACGATCCGCAAGGAATTCGCCGATACTGCCTACTGGAACGCGTTGATTACTCCCGATGTCCAGGGGGTGGCGAAAGTGACGTTCCCCATGCCCGAAAATCTGACTGGCTGGAAGCTCAAGGCCTGGTCCATCGGTACGGGAACCCGGGTGGGGGAAGGAGAGGCGTCGGCGGTGACGTCGAAGGACGTGCTCGTGCGTCTGCAAGCGCCCCGGTTCTTCGTGGAAAAGGACGAAGTGATCCTGTCCGCGAATGTGCATAACTATCTGGCGGAGTCCAAGGAAGCCCGCGTGGAACTCGTGCTCGAAGGGGACGCGCTGGAACCGCTGGATGCACTGCAGCGCACTGCGAGGATCGACGCCAATGGCGAACTCCGGATCGACTGGAAAGTTCGGGCCGTGCGCGAGGGAGAAGCGATCATCACCGTGAAGGCGTTGACGGATGCCGATTCCGACGCCATGCAGATGAAATTTCCCGTGTATGTGCACGGCATGCTGAAACTGGAATCGTACACGGGCGTCTTGCGGGCAGACGATCCCGTGGGCACGTTTGTCGTGCGAGTTCCCGCCGAACGCCGTCCCGAACAAACCCGGCTGGAGATTCGTTACTCTCCCACCCTGGCGGGAGCCATGGTCGACGCCTTGCCCTACATGATCGATTATCCCTACGGCTGCACGGAACAGACCCTGAACCGGTTTCTCCCGAGCGTGATCACGCAGAATGTGCTCCGGCGGATGAACGTGAATCTGGAGCAGATCAAGCAGTGGCAGACAAATCTGAATGCCCAGGAAATCGGGGATCCAGCCGAGCGGGCACGGCAATGGCAGCGCTTCGAAATCAATCCGGTCTTCGATACCGCGGTGATGGAGGAGATTGTCAAGACGAATCTCAAGAAACTGGCCGACATGCAACTGAACGATGGGGGCTGGGGCTGGTTTTCCGGTCCCTACGAACGCTCGTATCCGCATACGACGGCGACCGTGGTGCACGGCTTGCAGATTGCGGTCGCGAATGGACTGCCGTTGCCCGAGGGGATGCTGGAACGGGGCGTGAAATGGCTGGAAAAATACCAGAGCGAGCAGGTTCGCCTGCTGAAGCGGGGCGAAGCCAAGGAACCGGAGCAGCCCTATCGGCGGCAGGTGGATAATCTGGATGCCCTGGTTTACATGGTGCTGGTCGATGCGGAACTCGAGAACCAGGCGATGCAGGATTACCTGGAACGAGACCGCACGAAGTTGTCGGTGTATTCCTTGTCCATGTTCGGCCTGGCGTTGCACAAGCGGAATGCAGCCGCTCGGCTCGACATGGTGCTGCGCAATCTTGAGCAGTATTTCGTGGAGGATCTGGAAAACGAAACCGCCTATCTGAAACTGCCCGCCGGTTATGCCTGGTGGTACTGGCATGGCAATGAAATCGAAGCGAACGCGTATTACCTGAAGCTGCTTGCGAAAACCGCGCCCCAGGGGAAGCAGGCTCCCCGGCTGGTGAAATACCTGCTCAACAATCGCAAGCATTCCACGTACTGGAACAGTACGCGAGACACGGCGTTGTGCATCGAAGCCATGGCGGAATACTTGCAGGCCTCGGGTGAGGATCGGCCCGATTTCACTCTGGAAGTGCTGGTGGATGGAGCCGTGCGGAAAACCGTGACGATCAATCAGGATAACCTGTTCTCTTTCGACGGTACGCTGGTGCTGGAAGGGGACGAACTCGGAACCGGAGAACACACGGTGGAATTCCGCAAGGTCGGCAAGGGCCCGCTGTATTGGAACGGTTACCTGACGAACTTCACGCTGGAAGATCCGATCGCGGCGACGGGGCTGGAGCTGAAGATTCGCCGGAAGGTTTACAAGCTGGTGCAGCGCAAGGAGGAGCAAACGCAGGTGGCAGGTTCCCGGGGCCAGGTGATCGATCAGCAGACGCTGAAATACGATCGCGTGGAACTGCGGACGGGGGATGAAGTGACCAGTGGAGACCTGTTGGAGATCGAGTTGGGGATCGACAGCAAGAACGATTACGAATATATCGTTCTGGAAGACTTCAAGGCGGCCGGCAACGAACCGGTGGATGTGAGGAGTGGCTATCTGCCCGAAGCGAACGGCGCCTACGTGGAATTCCGGGACGAACGGGTGGCGTTCTTCATGCGGACCTTGCAGCGAGGGACCAGCAGCCTGAGTTATCGTCTGCGAGCGGAGATTCCGGGACGCTTTTCGGCCTTGCCCGCGGTCGGTCAGGCGATGTACGCCCCCGAATTACGGACCAATTCGGAGGAATTCAAGCTGGGGATCGCGGATCGCGAGTAAGTGGAACATCAAGAAACCATGAATTTGCGAAATTTCACTGGATTCAAAGAGTGCCAACGCGTTACTCTACCGCATTGAGGCATCGGACAGCAGGGTTGCGGAGATCCGATGCCAAGGGAGAGTTCCCGCCGTGAACTGGCGGGCATGACCAGACAGGGAAGCAGGGACGAACATGGAAGTGGACGCACTCCTTCTCGGCGGGGGAATCGCCGGGTTGTGGACGCTGGATCATTTACGGCGTCAGGGCTTTCGCGTGTTGCTGGCGGAAAACCGCGCGCTGGGAACCGGCCAGACCATATCCTCGCAGGGAATCATCCACGGGGGTCTGAAATATTCGCTGCGCGGGATGCTGACCCCCTCTGCGCGCGAGATTCGCGAAATGCCGCTCGTCTGGCGTGAATGTCTGAGCGGGCAACGCGAGCCGAACCTCTCCCGTACGCTGATCCGCGGTCACTCCTGCCATTTATGGCAAACCTCGACCCTGGCCTCCCAGGCAGGGATGCTGGGCGCGCAGCTTAACTTGCAAGTGAAGCCGCGTCCCCTCTCGGAGGCACAGCGTCCCGAGATACTGCAAGGGACTCCCGGACAGGTCTTTCGACTCGACGAACAGGTGCTCTCACCGGCTTCCTTGCTGGAATGTTTTCTGGAACGCAATGCCCCGTGGTTGCTAAAAATTGATGCCGAGCAGGGAATGGAATGGACCTCGACATCGGCGGACGGGGCGGAAGTGCGGTTGCGTAACGGAGATAGCAGCCTGCGGCTGCGGGCCCGTTGCGTGATTCTGACGGCAGGGGCGGGCAATGCCCTGCTTTCGCGTCAAGCGGGGCACGAACAATCGATGCAGCGGCGTCCGTTGCGGATGGTGCTGATGCGTGGACCTTTGCCGGTGTTTCAGGGACATTGTATCGACGGGGCCAAAACTCGGTTGACGGTAACATCGGAAGTGCTGTCGCGCGAGGAAACCGTGTGGCAGTTGGGAGGCCAACTGGCGGAGCAGGGGGCAGGGCAATCGGAACAGGAGTGTTTGCAGCGAGCCGTGGCGGAAGTGCGAGCGACGTTGCCCGCGATCGATCTGGCCTCGGTCCGATTTGCTTCTTATGAAATCGATCGGGCGGAACGAAAAAGTGGCCTGGGGCTGCGTCCCGATACGCCTCAACTGCTCCGCGAGGGGAGGACCGTCACCTGCTGGCCAACCAAACTGGCCTTTGCACCGCGTGTGGCGGAGTTGCTCGAACAAATGCTGAAACAGGAACTGGGTATCACTCCCACGGACCCGGCGGACTGGGTCGCGGAGCTTTCCGGTTGGGAGCGCCCCCCGGTTGCCCGGTCGCCTTGGGAGGAAGTGACCACCTGGTATCGCTGGGAAAAATCGGGACTGGTCGCCGAGCCCCCGGCCTCGGAACCCCTTGCGGCATGAATTGAATTCCTGGAGAGCCAGTGTTTCCCCCGAAGTTCTAGTTGTGGCGGAACGCCAGTAGCTCCAGCAAAACGAGACACGGTCTAGTTCGGACGAAACCGGCAAAGTGTGGATAACGAGAATACCTTTAAGGGCACAGGGCAGGCAGGAAATGTCCCTGCTACCAGGGAACCTCTGGAGAAGTAGCTCATGCAGACCATCAAACTGAAAAAATGTGGCCTGAACATTACCCCCATCGGCTTCGGGGCGTTCAAGATTGGTCGAAACGAGCAGATCAAGTATCCCCAGGGGTATTCGTTGCCAGACGATCGCGATGTCCATGCTCTATTGCACGGCGTGCTTGACCTGGGGGTGCGTTTCATCGATACGGCACCAGCATACGGCATGAGCGAGGAACGCATAGGCAGGGCCCTGGCCGGCCGCCGGGCGGAATTTGTATTGTCCACAAAGACGGGCGAGAACTTCGAGGAAGGAAGTTCCGAATACGACTATTCCGCCGCGGGCACGCGGTTGAGCCTGACTCGCAGCCTGCAGCGTCTGCGGACGGATTATCTCGACATGGTTTTCGTGCATTCCAACGGTCGCGATGAATACATTCAGACACACACGGACGTAGTCGAAACTTTGCTCGAACTGAAGCAGCAAGGGATGATTCGTGCGATCGGGTTTTCGGGGAAGCAAATCGAGGGAGCCCGCCTGGCGTTGAACTGGGCCGATGCCATCATGGTGGAGTATCACATCGGCGATACCAGCCATGCCGAGGTGATCACCGAAGCGGCCCGGCGTGGCGTGGGGGTGATCGTCAAAAAGGGGCTGGCTTCCGGACATTTAGCCGCCCCCGAGGCCATCCGCTTCGTGCTGGGAAATCCGCATGTGGACAGCCTGGTGATCGGTGGCCTGAGCCTGGAACATTTTCGCACGAATTGTCACGTCGCCGAGACCTTGTTTCAGGATTTCGCGGCATGAACCGTCCCCGTGACGGGCGCGGCTAGTTCGTCGCAGTCAGGAAGCCTGATTTATTGACCCGAGTGAGAAATCCGGGCTAGGTCCAGTGGCGGGAACGCTCGACCGCGCGTTGCCAGTGGTGGTAAAGTTGCTCGCGAGGTTCCTCGGCCATGCCGGGCACGAATTCCCGATCCAGGGACCATTTTGTCGCGATTTCTTGTTGGCTGGACCAGAAGCCGATTCCCAGACCCGCAAGATAGGCGGCACCCAGGGCGGTGGTTTCCTGGGTGACGGGGCGATGCACCGCGGTTCCCAGGATATCGGCCTGAAACTGCATCAGCAGGTTGTTGGCCGTCGCTCCGCCATCGACCCGCAACGCGGACAACTCAATGCCCGATTCGCGTTTCATGGCATCCAGCACATCCCGTGTTTGATAGGCGATAGCCTCCAGGGCCGCCCGGGCCAGATGCGCTTTCGTGGTGCCACGTGTCAGACCAATCATCAGGCCCCGAGCCGATGCATCCCAGTACGGGGCCCCCAACCCGACAAATGCGGGCACAAAATAGACCCCCTCCGTACTGGTGACGGAAGCGGCCAACTGTTCGCTTTCACTCGCATGGGCAATCAGGCCCAAGCCGTCGCGGAGCCATTGAATGGCCGCCCCGGCGATGAAAATGGCCCCTTCGAAACAATACACCGTTTGCCCGTTGATCCGCCAGCCGATGGTTGTCAGCAGCCCATGTTCGGAAAGGCGTGGCTGGTCGCCAATGTTCATCAGCATGAAACAGCCCGTGCCATAGGTGTTCTTGGCCAACCCCGGCTCGAAACAGATCTGTCCAAAAGTGGCCGCCTGTTGATCTCCCGCAACGCCCGTGATCGGAATCGGCCGGCCAAACCACTGTGGATCGGTTTCGGCGATCCAGCCGCTGGAATCGACCACGCGGGGCAACATTTGCTCGGGAACGCCGAATAGCCGCAGCAATTCGGGATTCCACTGTTGTTGATGTATATCGAACAGCAGCGTGCGGGATGCGTTCGAGACATCTGTCACATGTTCCCGGCCCCCGGTCAATTGCCAGATCAAATAGGAATCGATTGTTCCGCAGAGGATCTCTCCCCGTTGTGCCCGGCTGCGCAGTTCGGAATCCTGCTCCAGCAACCATGTCAGTTTGGTGCCCGAAAAATAGGGATCCAGCAACAGCCCCGTCCGTTCCCGCACGAACGGTTCCACCCCGGAGTCGCGAAGCCGTTGGCAGATGGGCGTCGATATCCGACTCTGCCAGACAATCGCGTTCCCGATGGTTTTGCCGGTCTCGCGTTCCCACAGCACCACCGTTTCCCGCTGATTCGTGATCCCCAGGGCGGCAATCCGCTCGGGTTGAGTCCGGGTCCGCCGCAGCAGATCGCGGGCCACCGTCAGTTGCGATTCCCACAGTTCCGCCGGGTTATGTTCCACATGCCCGGGCGTGGGATATATCTGGCGAAATTCCTGTTGTTCCTGGCCGATCGGGCGGCCTTCCCGATCAAACAGAATGGCCCGGCTCGATGTTGTCCCCTGATCCAGTGCCAGGATGAATTCCGACATGGCTGCCCTCGCATTACAGGTTTGTGTTGTGAACAAAGAGCCAGATTGTCCAACCGGGCAAATCCTCCAGAATGGGTAGGCGTTGTTGCCGGGTGGCAAACCGAGATAACCGCAAGACTCTGTGTGCAGTATGCCCGACGGCCGCTCGCCAGGCAACTGCCGCCGTGGAAGGTGAGGGCTGGGGGCACCTTGTAGGTAGAATTTCCAGTTTTTAAGGGGAAATACACTCATGCGATTCCCCCGTTCTTTCGATGACCTACGAAGAATTTGCATCACGAGTCACTCCGCACGGTCCGTCCCTGCGGCAAGGTTCCATTTCCTCTTGAGCCAGAAGGTTTGCGCATGGCAACGTTGACAACTGTCGCGCGGGGGAACGGTTCGGAGGAGGCTGCGTTGAACGGGTGGGCGTCCATCCGATGATCGAAATCGACCAGTATCGCGGGGACGCGGAACATCTGGCTGAATTTGTCAGCTTGGTCTGGAGGGAATCCTACGCGGGTCTGATGACCTGCCCGGTCTGGTCGGCGGAATACATGCGCTGGCATTTTCCGTTGGAGCACCCCGAGACACGTCGGCGGATGCTTGCCGCCTACGATGGCGATCAATTGGCCGGTGTGCTGCTGGGCCTGCCCCTCGATTATCGGACTCCCGAACATCGGATACCCGGTTCCCTGTGGAGTTGGCTAAGCATTCACCCCGCGTATCGCGGTCGCCATCTGGCGGTGCGACTCGATCAGGCCCGGGTGGAATTGATGAAGTCGCTGGGTAGTCGGCTGGTCGTCAGTTATCGATTTTTCGGATCGCGTCATTCTCAAGCGGAACGGCCTGGGCATTCCCTCAACCGTAACAAGCTGTTTCTCCGCAAACTTCGCTTCTGGTCGCGGGTGCTCGATCCCGTGCGGTTCCACCGCTGGGACTTGAAGCGTTTCGAAGGTTTTCTGGGACTGCTTTCCTATCCGGTGGCAGGCATTCCCGACCCCGGCCAGTGGGGCGCAGCGATTCGTCCGTTTCGCCCATCCGATCTGCCGATGTGTCTGGCTTTGCTACAGCGGATGACGACAAACATGTCCCTGGCCATTGACTGGTCCAACGCTACCCTGCAGCGGCAACTGCTGGGCAGTCCGTTGTCCCGTACACTGGTTTTCGAGGAACAGGGTGCAGTTCGCGGACTGGTCAACTTTCATTTGATGCCCTTTCTGGGCCGGGGGATCGTGGAACAGATTGGCATCTTCGATCTGTTTGCGCTGGAGGAATTGCCTCCCGGGGGACGGGTGGCGCTGGTGAACAGGGCGCTCCGCGAACTGCGGGATGCAGGCGCGATTCTGGCCCTTACCCCCAGCCTGGGGCAGGTCCCGCTCTCCACGCTGTTGAAAACTCGCTGGTCTCCTACCCGTCCAGAAACCCATCTGGTGCTGCAATGGACTGGCGAGCCTGTCCCCGTAAAACCGGATTTACCGCTACAGCTTCTCTGGCGTTAAGGAATTCCCGTAAATATGCCGGAATGGGTCGGTTTTTCGAGTCGTACATTCGTCAGTTCGTGATACAGAGATGTTTTTGCCAAACAGCCGCACCGCGCCATGAATGCCTACATCGCTCAATCAGTTCTTCCGCTCGTTGCCCGCCAGGGGTTGAGGTTGCTGCACGCGCGCATCTATGGTCGCTTTCACCGGCAGATGCAGCAGGCCGACCGTCAGCAGCAACACTGGTTGTTGGCGCGAATTCGCAAGTGCGAAGAGACCGATTTCGGCCGCAAGCATGGGTTCTCCACGATTCGCAGCCTGGAGGATTTTCGGCGTCAGGTCCCAGTATCGGAATACGATTACTTCGCGCCATATATCGATCGGGTGGCGGCGGGCAAGCCTGGGGCTCTGATCCCCGCGTCCGAGAAGCTGTTGCGATTCACCATCACCACCGGTAGCAGCGGCACCCCGAAACTGAATCCCGTCACGAATGTCTGGCTTAAGGAATACAAAGCCGCCTGGGGCATCTGGGGGCTGAAGAACTTTGTGGATCATTCCGACCGGATCGGCATGCGGATGCTGCAGATGGCGGGCAGTTGGGAGATGGGGCGTACGCCGGGCGGGTATTCCATCAGCATGGTCAGTGCGTTGCTGGCCCGCATTCAGAATCCGGCGCTGCGCCCGTTTTATGCCATCCCGAGCGACTTGAACGATGTGAAGGATCCGCTGGCCCGATATTACGCGGCCCTGCGGATTGGCATGCTGGAACGCATCGGCTGGATTATCCTGATGAACCCGGGCACGCTGATACGGCTCGCGGAAATCGGCGACGAGCACAAGGAATCGCTGATCCGCGATATTCGCGATGGCACGCTTTCCGACACGCTGGAAATACCGGCCGGGATTCGGGCCGCCATCGCGCATCGCATCAGCCGGAAGGATCCGCGGGGAGCCCAGCGGTTGGAGCGGATTGTTGCGGAGACGGGTCGGCTCTACCCCCGCGACTACTGGTCCAATCCCGTGATTGCTTGCTGGCTGGGGGGGACGGCAGGGTATCAATCCCGTTACCTGGCCGACTATTTCGGTCCCTCGCCCCTGCGCGACATGGGTCTGGTTTCCAGCGAAGGGCGGCACACCATTCCGATTGCCGACGATCGACCCGAGGGGGTCCCTTCCCTGGTGTCCGGCTTCTATGAATACATCCCGGTGCATGAAATACAGGCGACCGCCCCAACCGTGCTGCAGGGCCACGAACTGCTCGAAGGCCAGGAATACTACCTGTTGATGACCACCTCGGCGGGGTATTATCGCTTCAGCATTGGAGATGTCGTTAAGTGCAACGGATTCGTCGGCAAGGCCCCGCTGTTGGAGTTTACGCAAAAGGGGACGCGTGTCGGCGATCTCGAAGGGGAAAAAATCACCGAGCGGCAGATCCTGGAATCGGCCCACCGGGCCGCCCGGGAAATGAATCTTTCCCTGGGACTGATCACCGCCGTGCCGCGACGTCTCGAACGGGAAGCTCCCCGCTACGATTTCCTCGTCGAAATTACCGACATGCCCCACGAAGACCAGGCGCGGCTGTTCCTGCATCAACTCGATCAGCAACTCGCCGGGATCAATTTCCTCTGGCGCGCCCGCCGCAAGGAAGCCGTGCTCGCACCGCCTCAACTTCTGCGCCTTCCGGCCCGGGCCTGGGAACAGTATATCGCAACCGAGGTCCAGCGCGTCGGGACCGGGGATTACCAGTACAAGCATCCCGGCATCGTGTTGCGGGAAAACTGGATCCAGCAATTCAACCCGGTCGACATCATTCAGTTATAGCAGAACGGCGATCAGGGGCGGGTTTGTTCCAGGACGCTGTAGTGTTCGTGTTCCCTGCCCGTGTAGGCGATGATCAACTCGGCCAGCAGACCGACCGAGAGGGCCTGCGCCCCGAGAATCGTCACCGCGATGCTGTAGGCCAGCAGGGGACGCGTGCCGATGGGAACCGCGGGCAACATGTGAAACACGTTCATCAGCAACCACAGCACACTTAAGTAACCGAAGCCCAGCACGCCCAGGGCGAAACAGGCCAGGCCGATGGATCCCAGCATGTGCAGGGGACGCTGGCCATAGCCCGTCAGAAAGCAGACCGTCAGCGTGTCGAGAAATCCCCGCTGAAAACGATTGAATCCGTACTTGGAATGCCCATGCTGCCGCGGACGGTGATGCACGGGCAGTTCCGTCACGCGAAACCCCTTCGCCTGGGCCAGCACCGGGATGAACCGATGCAGTTCGCCGTAGATCCGGATCTCCGCGGCGACCTCGCGATGAAACAGTTTCAGGCCACAATTGTGGTCGTGCAGGCGCAGTCCCGTCATTTTGCCGATCATCCAGTTGAACACACGACTGGGATACACTTTATGCCAGGGGTCCAGTCGCCGCTGTTTCCAGCCATTAACCACGTCGAAGCCTTCGCGGTGCTTTTCCAAAAACCGCGGGATCTCGGCGGGATCGTCCTGCAGGTCGGCATCCAGCATCAGCAGACATTCGCCTCGGGCGGCTCGCATGCCGGCCGTGAGAGCCGCAGCCTTCCCGAAATTCCGACGAAAACGAATCCCGAGCACCTGGGAATGTTCCGCTGAGAGCTGCTGAATGATGTTCCAGGACTGGTCTGTCGAACCGTCATCCACGAACAGCAATTCATAGGAAATCTGCCCGGCAACGCAGGCTTGATCGATCTGGCGGTGCAGTTCGACCAGGCTGTCCTGTTCATTCAGCACCGGAACGAGAATCGAAAGCAGCATGGGGCTTCCTTCGTTTAGAGAGAACTTCGAGAACGCGGCAGCGATCGGCGGAACCGGCCGCTCGGGGGGCACACACTCTCGAATACACGTGTCGCGAGTCTGTCCCCCCGGGTGGTTGAAATTAATTGGGAGATCGATCCGCTTTCACGGGGAACCAGTACAACACACCCGCAAACACCAGTTCACTCAATAATGAAACAATTCGCAACAGTACGGCGATCACCACCGCCAGCGAGGCATCAATTCCCGGTGAAATCTGCAGCAGGGCCACCAGCACCGCTTCCCGAACACCCAATCCTCCCGGCGCGAACAGCACCACGAACCCCAGCGAAGTGGCCCCTGCCACCGCACATATCCACAAGAGCGGATCGAGCAGCGAGGTCGGCGGCAAACTCATGCCCGCCAGCACGCATCCCAGCGACAGACCGTTCACCACCCAGCAGACTGTCGCTGCCGTGCCGCAGATCAGCAAGGTGCGGGTATTCAGCTTCAACACGGCATCCGATGGACTCCCCGCCGGGCCGATGGGAATGTTGTAGCGACGCGAAATTCGCCGCACCAGACGAGTCAACACGCGTGCCGATAGTGGCGCTGCCAGGATTGCCAGCAGCAACACACCCAGGGAGACCAGGGTTTGCTCGACAAACGACAGAGCCAGAAACATTTTCAGAACGGGAAACAACCGAACCAGGGCCGATGCATCGCCCAACGCCAGCACCAGGGGCAACAGGGCAATCAGCACCAGCAGGCCGGTTGCCATCGTAACCAGGGTTTCCACGGTCCCCAGCAGGGCGGCAAAGGCAGCCGAGACGCCATGTTCCCGCACCATGGCGGCCCGAATGATCAACGCCAGCGCCTTTCCCGGCGCGTATTTTCCCAGATGCCCGCAGTAGTGAGCGCGTAACGCGGGATAAAAAGGAATCCGTTGCCCCGCGGCATGCAACAGCCACCACCACGCCCAGGCCGATGGAATCCAGCCGATAAAATAGAGTACGATGGCCACGAACAACCACTGGGGTTCCCACCGCACCGCCGAAAAATCCATCTGTTGCCACTGGCGGTAGCCGTACTTCGCCACGAAAATCAACACGATCGTGAACAGCAGCCATTTCAGCAGCGGCTTCCAGGAGACCGCGGCGCGCTGGGCCGGAAGGGATTCGGACATATCAGGCAGCGATCCCGTGTCTAACCGGAGGGAACCCCGCCCGCGGGCCAGAGGCTGGTTTAGTCGAAATAATGGTCATCATCCTTCAATTGATCCTCCGTGATGATCTCCAGGCCCCGCTCGCGGAGAATTTCCTGGGCCATTTCGACATCATCCACGCCAATCGCGATGGCCGCCCGCCCGCCTCGACGAAACAGCAGCGAATATGTGTAGTGGATATTCACTTCCGCCTGCATCAATGCCAGGCAGACCTTGACCAGCGGCTGGGCATCGTCCGGCAAACAGACCCCGACCACATTATTCTCGAACCAGGGAAAACGGGACAACGTGAACAACTCGCGGGCGCGATCGGCATCGTCCACCATCAGGCGGACCGTGGAAAAATCGGCGGAATCCACGACACTCATTGCGATCACCCGCAACGAATTCCGCTCCAGCACCTGAAACAGTTCATGCAACCGCCCGACACGATTTTCCATGAACACGCAAAACTGACGCAAACAGGGCCAGCCATGATCGCGCGACGTCATGGGTTCCACGGGCACATCGCTACCGTAGCTCATTGATTTTCCGTTGTCTCCCCCGGGTTACTCTCTCGAAACGCGCGGGTGCCCCCACACAGGACTCGCGACCGCACTTTAGGTAATTGCCCCTGGAGCGTCAATAAGGAGTTCAGCCGGCTGATTCCGGAGGATTCTCCAGGAGTTCGGCATCGTGTTGAAGCCCCGTCACGGTGGCACCCGCCCGCCAGACACACCAGATGCCCACGGCGGTCACCACCACGTATTGCAGGAGATGATAATAAATCGAGGCGGCAAACGCCGTCGCTTCCACCACCCCGAACACCGCCAGCGTCTTCACGAATGCCAGTTGAATCGCGCCGAAAAATCCGGGCGTCGACGGGATCGTGACCGCAAACACCAGCACCCCCAGCAGGATCAGCGTCGCCGCGAAGGGAACCGCGATCCCGAAACTTCTAAGCGAAATGTATATCATCACGCAGTTGCACCCCCACTGCACCAGCGAATTCAGCAGCAACTTCAGCAGCAGATGCCCCTGTTTCAACGCGGTTGTACCGGTCGCCGCAGACTCGATCAGTTCCGATAATTGCGCCTGCCTCGCGACGGAAATCGGCAACCGGGCCACAACAGCACGCCCCCAGGCCACCGCCTGCCGCAACCAGATCAAGCCCGCCACCAGCACCAGCACGCCCACCAAGGCGATCAGCCCCACGCCCAGAAAGGCTTGACGCAGGTTGTCTGGCACGTCCCGCACGCAAACCAGGCCAATCCCCACCAGCAACAGCACCGCAAACACATCCAGCAGCCGCTCGATCGCCACGCTGGTCAGCACGCCCGCCATTGAAATCCGCTCTTGCCGACTCAGCAGCACCACCCGAATGAATTCCCCCAGGTGTGCCGGCAAGATGTTGTTCCCCATGAAACCCGCCATCATCGGGCCCGCCACCTGCCGAGGCGTGATCACCTTTACCGGCAGCAATAACCAGGACCAGCGGATCGCCTTCATCCAGAAGAACAATCCCAGAAACAGCAGATACAACGGGATACTTTCGTATCGGGCCTGCGCAAAACCCTGCCCGACTTCGGACCAGTCAATATCCTTGACTGCCCAGTACAGACACGCCACCGTCACCAGCGTACCAACGAACAAATGAAACCACTGACGCCTGGAAATGGAAGCTCCCTCCTCGACTCGAATTCCAATCACACCTGGCCCGCGCCGCGGCAATACCGAAGCACCCGCGCGGCAACAACACAGCCCGGCCCCTGCGTCCTTATTCGGCCTGCGGTTCCGTCATGCGGAAGGGATCGAGGGCGGCCTTCAGTGTATCGGCATCGAGAATCTCCTGCTCGGTGCACAGTTCGCGAATGGTCTTGCCTGTTTTGAAGGCCTCCTTCGCCAGTTTTGCCGCCTTTTCGTATCCGATGTGCGGGTTCAGGCTGGTTACCATCGACAGGCTTTTCTCCACGCTGGCCTCGCACGCCTCCTCGTTGGCCTGCATATCGTCGCTGCAGAATTCCACAAAAGCATGACACGCTTTCCCCAGCAGCATGATGCTTTCCAGGGCGGTCTGGCCCATCACCGGCATCATAATGTTGAGCTGAAAATTCCCCCCAGCCGCGCCACTCAACGCCAGTGTCTGATCGTTCCCCATGACCCGCGCCGCGACCTGCATCATGCTCTCGCACATCACCGGATTTACCTTGCCGGGCATGATCGAACTCCCCGGCTGACGATCGGGCAACTGCACTTCATAAAAACTGCAACGCGGACCGGATCCCAGCCAGCGGATGTTGTTCGACACATTAAACAACGTCATCGCGATGGTTCGCAACAGGCCGTGGCATTCCACCAGGCCATCCCGCTGGGCGTTTGCCTCGAAATGATTCACCGCCTCCTGGAAGGGTATGCCGCTCTCATCGGCCAACACGCCTGCCACCCGCGCCCCGAATTCCGGGTGCGTGTTAATGCCCGTGCCTACGGCCGTCCCCCCCACGGGCAACTCCAGCACCGCCGTCACGGCGGACTCCGCGCGGTCGATGCTCAACTGGAGTTGACGTGCAAACCCACTGAATTCCTGTCCCAGCCGCAACGGCGTCGCATCCGCCAGGTGGGTCCGGCCGATCTTGATAATCCCGTCCCACGCCCGCGCCTTCCGATCGAGCGATTCGTGCAGTCGCCGCAGAGCGGGTATCAGTTGATTGCGGATGGCCATCGCCACTGCCACGTGGATGGCGGTCGGAAAGGTGTCGTTCGTGCTTTGACCCATGTTGACATGATCGTTGGGATGAATCGGCTTCTTGTCGGCAAAGCGATCCCCCTGCCGGATCTCGATGGCCCGGTTGCTGATGACCTCGTTGCAGTTCATGTTGCTCGAAGTTCCCGATCCGGTCTGGAACACATCGATCGGGAACTGATCGTCAAATTTTCCCTCGGCAACTTCGCGGGCCGCCTGCAGCAAAGCCTCCACCTGTTGCTCGTCCAATGGATTCTTGCCGCTGCCGGTCAGCTTACCCAAGGCATGGTTGGCCTTCCCGCAGGCAAACTTTACCAGGCCCATCGCGTGAATCAGGTCGGGATGCAGAGGCCAGCCGGAAATAGGAAAGTTCTCGACGGCTCGTTGCGTCTGTGCTCCGTAATAAGCCCAGCGGGGAACCTGGACTTCGCCCATCGAATCGTGCTCGACCCGAAACTCGGACATAACGACCTCTCCTCTGCTCTGATTTTACCGTATTGAAAGTAAGTAGGAAGATTTATTTCCGATCATAGACCGACAGGCACGAAAGCGGCGGCCTCTGCAACATGTTGCCTTACAACACGTTGTGGGGCGTTTGTCCGGCCGCCCTGTCCGGTTTTCCGTGACGGTCCTCTACTCCCTGCCGCTTGTCCGCGTGGTCAATTTCCGCAAGCTCCCACCGAGACAGCTCGATTCTAGCAGTTCCCTTTCCCGCGTCCTACTCAAGCCCACGGGACATGTCTGGCTGGTCGCCCGTAACCAGGGCGGTGAATCCTCCGGGCTTAGCGTGCCGGCTCAAATCCGGTCCGTCACATATAATTCCGCGCGGCGGAAAAACAGCAGGCCCGTGATCAGCACGAGAAGCAGGCTCCCCAGGGAAATGCCCAGGATGGCCACGTCGGGCGGCTGACTCCCCGTGAGGGCCCAGCGGAAACCCGCAATCACGCCCGTCATCGGATTCAAAGCCTGTAGAAAACGCCAACGTTCTGGAATCAGGGAATCCTGCTCGTAAAAAGTGGGTGTCAAATAGAAGCCCAGTTGCAGCAGAAATGGGACGATGTAGCGGACGTCGCGATAAATCGCGTTCATCGCGGAGAGCCACAGGCCCAGCGACAACCCCGCCAGCAGCGTGATGGCGGTAAACACCGGCAGCCAGAACCAGGAGTACGCCGGATATAGACCGAAATAACCCATTACCCCAAACAGCACCAGCAGGCTGATGCCATAATCGATCAATGCCACCAGCGAACAACTCATCGGCAGCAACAGCCGGGGAAAGTAGATTTTCGTGATGATATGCCGATTATTCACCAGCGAGTCGCTGGCATCGCGCACCAGCGTGGCGAACAGATACCACGGAATCAGACCGCACAGGGCCGTCACCGCATACGGAACGTCGCCGCTCGTCGGCGTGCGCTGCAGCAGCACGAACAACACCTGAAACACCAGCAGCGTACTGACCGGCTGAATGATTGCCCACAAGGCTCCAATGACTGCCTGGCGGTAACGCACCTTGAAATCCCGCAGCGCAAGTACCAGGCCCAGTTCGCGGTAGCGCCACAGTTCCCGCGTGTCGACAATCCGCCAGCCGGGCTGGGGGCCGAAGTAATCCATCGGCAGGACCGCCGCCAGCTCGTGCAGTTCTCCCGCGGCAGACGGTTTGTCCGTTTCCAAGATTCTGCTTCCTTTGACAAGGGGAATCAAACCGCGGTGAGTGACTCGAAGAATTTCCGCCAGACCGTTACAACCATCGGAGACCCTTCACGCTCGCAATGCAGCACGATAACGGCCCGTTGTGCAGAATTCAAACCCCCGTCGGCCATGTTCCATGGGGGCGTATCGGCAAGCGATGAGACCATGAAAAATTCGGAATGGGAGTCAACACCGCATGTCAGTGTATCTGGGACTCGATCTGGGGACGACGTCGGTTTCGGCTGTTGCCGTCAATTCGCGCGGCGAAATTCTGCAACAGGCCACGAGATCGCATCGAGCTGACCTGACCGGGCAACCCGAGGATTTCGCCGAGCAGCACCCCGACAGATTGCTGGCAACTGCTCGCGAGTGTTTGCGGGAAATCACTCAAGGCATCGGCGGAGAAATTCACTCCCTGGGATTGACCGGACAAATGCATGGAATGCTGCTGCTCGATTCCCGCCATCTCCCCTTGACGCCGCTGCTCACCTGGCGCGATCGCCGCTGCCTCCGCTCTTCCCGCCCCGGGGGACCTTCGTTTCTCGAGGAATTACAAGCCCGGCTTGCCGCAGAGACCTCCGAACGTCTCGGGTGCCGTCTGAGACCGGGTTATGCAGCGGCAACGTTCGACGTGTTGCGGCAAACCGGTCAACTGCCGACCGGCCCCTTTTTTCTTTCCGACATAACGGGCTTCGTATCAACAGTTTTGACTCGCCAGCCTCCGCGTATCGACCCCACGTTTGCCGCCTCCTGGGGTCTTTACGACCTGCAACGGGGAACGTATTGCGAGGACGTGCCGCGGGCGGCTGGCATCCCCATGCATTCCTTGCCGGAGCTGGTCCTTCCGGGCACGATCGTCGGCACGGTTCCCGCGGACATCGCCCGTGAATGGGGGCTGCCAGCCGAGGTGCCTGTCTGCGTGGGTTTGGGTGATAATCAAGCAGCGGTGCTGGGAGCGGTGCAGCATCCCGAGCGGGAGTTGCTGATCAATATCGGCACGGGAGGCCAAGTCGCCTGGAGCCATCCGACACACAGGCGAACCGCCGAAATCGAAATTCGGCCCTTTCCCGGAGAGCGATTTCTGCACGTGGGAGCCGGGCAAGCCGGAGGCGACGCTTATGCCTGGCTGATTCGCCATGTCCACGGCTGGCTCGAAACATTTGGGCTTTCTCCCAGCGAGGAAGAGCTGTATGAGCGCATTGAGACGGCACGCCGGGTGGTCCTCGCCGATCTCTCACATGCTCCTCCGATATGCGAACCTTTTTTCCGGGGAACCCGCGCGGAACCCGAGCGGCGCGGCCTGTTCCGCGAGGTGGGACCGGAAAATTTCACACTCGGGCATCTGGCTTACAGCGTGACGGCTGGCATCGTCGAAAGTTTATGTTCCCTGTACGACCGGGCCGAGCATCGACTGGAGAACCTGGAACGAGTGATTGTCGCGGGGAATTTTTTTCGGCATCATCGCTGGACCGCCGAGTTGATAGCTCGGCGCTGGGGGGTTCCCGTGGTCACTCCCACACATCAGGAACAGGCTGCCTGCGGCGTGGCCTTCCTTGCGGGAAAGTCCGTGGCTGGCACTCGCGGGGAGGAACCTTGTGCCGCCTGCTGGACTTACGAAACCCTTGCCGAGTCCGCGGATTCGTAACGGACACACATGGCAGGCACCCTGTCTTGAGACGTTCCTCGCGAACTCGCCCAGAGCGGTTTGCTCACCGCATCAATAAATCAGGATTGCCGACGTCGGCGAACTAGCCGCGCCCGTGAGGAAGCGGGCCAAATTGGGCCCAAGATTGTCGGAACACATTGCCATTGCTTAAGTTGTTCAAAGCAGTGTTCATCGAGGAACCGCCCGCGTGGCCCGCTTCCTGACGGGTGCGGCTAGTTTTCGGGGCTTGTTCGCAACAGACTTTACGGTATTAGTATAGGTGTCAGAAATGCGAATTCGCTATTGTAGTAGAAATCTGGGCGCGAGCAGCGTGCTCTACCACGTAGCGGCGTTTGGACGTCAAAGGGCCCGTAAACAGGCAGGTTGCGGCGCTGGTAGCGTGGCTCTTACGCGAAACAGGTTCTGCTCGCGGGCGAATGGGGATCAATCGTCATCGCGATCGGATAGGATTTTCAGATAGCTTTCGTAGCGCCGCGTGGAGATCAGCCCCGACGCGACCGCCTGTTTGATACCACACTCCCCTTCGTGGAGATGCAGGCAATCCGGGAAGCGGCAATAGCGGACGAACGGGCGAAATTCGATGAAATATCCCTCGATTTCCTCGGGATGCACATCCCACAGCCGCAACTGGCGTATTCCCGGAGTATCCACCACCCAGCCTCCGCCGTCGAGTTGCTTCAGCACGGCGGTGCGCGTGGTGTGGCGGCCCTTGCCGGAATCGTCGGAGACCTGGGAGGTACGCAATCCCAGGCCTGGCTGAATCCGATTGAGCAGCGAGGTTTTTCCTACCCCGCTTTGCCCGCTGAAGACCGATTGCCGACCGCGCAGGGCTTGCCTCAATTCCTCCAGGCCTGCTCCCGTTTCGGCGGAGGCGAGAAACAGACGATAGCCCAGATTGGCGTATTGCCCGACGATGGGCAGCAGGTGCCTCGGTTCCGCCAGATCGCATTTGTTAATGCAGATCAACGGTTGCACGCCCCCCTTTTCGCAGCTGATCAGAAAGCGATCGATCAGGCTAGGTTTCAGATGGGGAGCGGCGGCGGCCACCACAATTACCGCCAGGTCGACATTCGCCACAATCAACTGCTGCGCCCGGCCCGAACCTCGCCCGAGTGTCCCCGTGCGCGGCTCGACGCGGTGGATCATCCCCTGCTGGCCTGGCATTGGCTCGAAGAGAACTCGATCACCCGCAACGACGGCATTCCGCGTTGCCTGGCTGAGAGTCCGCAGAATTTGGCGCACTGCGCACACGTGCACTTCGCCCTGTTCATCCTGTACTCGGCATTGATGCGAACCGACGATCGACAGTACTCGGCCCGAACGGCAACGATCCAGATCGACATCCAGGCTGGGGACTGCGGCGTGGTCGGCGGTCTGCTCGTCGACGTCGGTAATAACGGTTCGCCGTCGCGTCAACGCCCCCTTGCCCGAAACCCGTTCGGATGCCTGCAGATCGTCGATGCGATCCTGCTGGACCGCCTGTCGCAACTCGTGACCTGCCCGCGCGCGTTTGCCTCGGTTCTTCTTAAGATCAACTCGTATTTTACGCTTTTTCGGAGCCACGTGCGAGTGTGATGTTCCCGTGAACAGAGTTAAGAGACGTCGTCTTCCGCCGGTGGGGCCGATTCAATCCTCGGAAAGCCATTGCATGATCTGGTCTTCCTGTTGGTTCCCCGTGGATTTCGGGCGGGGGGCAATTTTGGCTTTTGAGGCGTCTCCCAGCAAATCTTCTTCGTGACTGGAATCGGCCTTTTTCTTGCGTCGCTTGTTCACCAGCCCCGCCTTTTCCATCAGCGAGAGGCTAAACGGATTGTCATCCTCTGGCGGGGGAGCGTCGGACAGGGGTTCGTACTGGATGGCAAAACGATGCTTCGCGATTGTTAATTCGTCACCCGGCAACAGAAACTTCGATTCCACCCGCGCCCCATTCACCTTCAGGCCGTTACTGCTGCCGAGATCCTGAATGTGCCAATACCCATTCTTCATTTCCAGTTCACAATGTTGCGAGGAAACATTCGGAAAGGGGAGGCACAAATCGCATGTGGGACGCCGGCCCACCAGCAGTTTCTGTTTTTTCAGAGGGATGGGATCGCCCCCGCCCAGGGGATTGAGTTCGCCATACATGCTGTTGAAACCTTACGACCCGCCTGGCAGAGAGGAGTGGAAACCTGGAATAAAAACGAGCGGCCCCTAAACCTCATTCTATAGGCATTCGGTCTCGCAAAAAAGAGAAAATTCCCGGCTGCGGGAGAGGTCGCCGAGAGATTCTGGGCCTCGAACTCCCGGGCCGCGCTCACGGAAGAGGGGCTGCGGGAGCAGGATTTCCCGTGGAGGGAACTTTCGGTGGGGAAAGGATGTCGTAATAATGACTATGCGGAGTGAGTCAGGCGATCGCTGGAGGTGGTTCCACTTCTGGAGGAAAGTCCGGGCTTCGCAGGGCACGGTGGTGGGTAACGCCCACCGTTCGCGAGAACAGGGAAAGTGCAACAGAAAGCAAACCGCCGATGGCCCCTCTTTCCAGGGGGGATCAGGTAAGGGTGAAACGGTGCGGTAAGAGCGCACCAGCGGAGCGGGTGACCGTTCCGGCTCGGTAAACCCCACCGGAAGCAAGATCAAGCAGAGGGGAGACGGCTTGCCGTCACGGCTCGGCCCGGGCCGTTCGACTCTCGGGTAGATCGCGTCGAGGTGTCTGGCAACAGGCATCCCAGAGAAATGATCGTCCACGACAAAACCCGGCTTATCGACTCACTCCGATTTTTTTTCCTCTTCCTCCGCAAACCCCCCGCTGTGGGCAAAACACAGGAAGCGACGGCATTGCCAGGAATCAAGGGGATGCGGAATTGGATTGATTGCGAATTCGATCAACGATTTGCCGACTAAGCGATTCAACCTGATGGAACTCGGCAGGTGGTGGCGCGAGCACAGTGGAGGCGGCGACTTCTTCCGGTCGATAACGGACCGAACCGATTTCCTTACATATCTTGTCGATATGCTCTTGCTCGGCTCTTTCCTGTAATTTATTGAGGATCGATTGCTGCCACTCGCGATCTCCGGTGCGCTCTGAGGGCCAAGAACCATAATCCGCCAATTGCAGGCCGACGGCATGGAAGACCGCAAGCACAAAACTGGAACATGTCAGGCCATGGCGACTATTGCCAATCAGGAATGCTCCGGTTGCCTGATGGAGCGCACCCTGGGGGTCGCTGAAGGCGTAGGGGATTCCTTGTACCCCATTTGTTTTCCATACGCGCCGGCAAAATGCCGCGATGATCCGCTGCCTCGCGTTTGGTACCTCGGGCGCAATCCAGGCTCTCAGGTAATCGGGACGGACGGCGTCGTTTTTAAGAACACAATGCCACGCTAGGTGCAGAAAGTCGTAGTTCTCGCTTTTATCGCGGTGAAGAATGCCGATATGTCGTTGATCTGGAGTTGGCTCGCCCAAAGCAACTACGACCCAGTGCCCTGCTTTCGCGGGGGGATCGGCAAACGTGAATACACGCTCCATTGCTTGGGTGTCCCTATGCTAGCTAATCCAGCCCTGCCAATAAGCCTTCTTGAAGTTCGCCTCGCGATTGCAACGTTTGGGCAGTGCGAGTGTAAAACTCGGCGCGATCCGGTAATTGATTCTTCGCGGGCAATGTCGAGGTCAAGATTCCCAGCAATAACTCGACGGAGTAGTCTTCGGGCGCAATGTCGACGAGAAGCCGGTTCACCTGCGAGAAATTGCCTGCCAGTAACATCTCATCGATTTGGTCGAATACGATATCCAGCGCAGCATCGGTCTGGCCGATATTATCGAGCCGTCGGGCGTAACCCAGGAACGCTGCCGATTTGGTCGCGATTCCCTCTGCTAGCATGTCCTCGAAAAAATCGTTTAACCAATTAATGACCTCCGGTAATCTCCCCTGAATTTCCGCGTCTCGAAAGAGATTCGTACAGCGATTCTGAAGTTGGACAAGCAACGGGTCATCGAGGCGAGGAGTGTCGACTTCGCGCGGACTGGACTCGCATTGCCTGACAGGCATTACTCTCGTCATCGCGTCGGTCTTGTCGTTCAAATTCCCGACTTCGTACTGGCGAATGTTCTGCACAACGGCTCGCGAGAGGTTTTGGGAAACCCATTCCCCACGAGCGTTCGACGTGATGTCGATATAAAATTCCTTGGTTTCAATCGGACTCGGCGGCGCTCCCGTCTTTTGCCGTGTAAAGTAGTTATTCTTCGGTGAAATCGCTTGGGGTTCTACCAGCATGTTAGTTGCCATCGTTCGCCTCCCCCGAGACGGTAACTGCAATGCCACACTTGTCGACCATCAGGGATCGCGACGTAGCGGCCTTCTTCAAGGCACGATTGCATTGTGCCACCAAGTCCTGGACATCAGCCTGATCAAGGGCGACACTCAATTCATGTTCGCCATCGGCGCTATTGTAATGTAGACGCAATGTATACGAAACGACGGCACCTTCGATCGAATCGGCGTCTTCGTTGAACAAGGGGCGAATATCCGTAAGGAGCTTCGTACGCCGTAGCAGGTTCGCATAGTCGTATGCGAGTTCGATGGCTGTTGCAGAGAGTCGAACGCATTGCTGCTGAACAAGTTGCTTTAGAATATCAACTATATTATCCCACTCCGTGAGATTGAGGCCCACATCGGCCCCTTCCCGCTCGATCGCGGTTCGGAGGCCAGACATGACTTCGTCCACTGGTCGTCCGGTCTGTCTCATCAGCCCCTGAAGGGACAGAAGTTGACGAACCAAGCATTCGGCATCGTCCGGGAGCAATTCGGACACTACAGCGAGCAACTCCTGGGGGCCTAGCGTCGGATTGGTCAAGCTCTGGAGTATTTCGAAGACATTGCCAAGGTTGTCGACTCCAAGTTCGGCGATCTTCTTGAGGTCGACTAATTGCTGCATGGTTGCGCGAAGCTGTAAGCTCATGAACAATGCTCGCCTATGGCACCTGAGTTAACATGAATCACACAAAACACTTCAGACATCCCCCCTGATTTGCAGAAGAGCTTTTCTTTTCTCCAGATCGAATCCAACCTTGGTACGGGCACCTGAATCAGCAGTATTCCCGTTGCAAGACCTTCGAGTTTTTCAGGGTGTGATTACAATGAAATTGTAATCGGACTGGAAAAGCCTTGTCAACACAACACAACAAATGAACATGTTGACTCTGTAAGTCTACTTGTTTCTTTGTGATTCAAAAGGCGTCGGGGCAACCGACCATGCACCTTGTGCAGGATAAGCGGCTTGCCGAGAAAGCCGGATTTGTCAACGCTGCCTTTACAGCACGATTTCGGTGCCGATGCCGCGATCGGAGTAGATCTCCAGCAGCAGGGAATGGGGGATACGGGCATCGACGAGGTGCACCTTTTTCACGCCGGCCCGCAAGGCTTCCAAGGCGGCTTCCACCTTCGGAACCATGCCCGAATCGATGATCCCCTGGGCAATCAAGTCCTGGCACTGCTGGGCAGTGAGGTGGGATTGCAGGGTGTTTGGGTCGTTGCGATCGAGAAAAATACCGGGCACATCGCTCACGAAGATCAGCTTTTCGGCGTGAATCAGTCGGGCGACGGCGGCGGCGGCGGTATCGGCATTCACGTTGAGCTTGTTTCCCTCGTGGTCCAGGGCGATTGAGGGGAGTACGGGAATGGTATCGCTGCGGCAGGTGGCCAGCAGGACATCCCGTTCGAGGCCGACCACATGCCCCACGCGTCCCAGATCGAGCGGTTCTCCCCCGTCCGGGTTTTCGAGCAGGAGTTGTTCGCCAATCAGGACCGGCTGGGTGAGATGATTCAGTCCGACCGCTCGCCCCCCCTGACTGCGGATTTCGTCCACCAGTTGTTCGCAGATTTCACCCGCCAGAACATGGGCGGCAATTTCGAGAGTCCGGTCATCGGTATAGCGTCTCCCCCGGACAAAACGGGGCTCGATTCCAGCGGACGCCATCGCCTGATTGATTGCCTTGCCTCCGCCATGGACCAGAATCGGGCGCATGCCGACGGTTTCCATGAAAATGACATCCGTCAGAAAGCTGCGAATGGCATTCGATTCCTCCAGTGCGCTCCCTCCCAACTTGATCACCACGTGACGATCGCGAAATTGGCGAATCCAGCCCAGGGCTTCCAGCAAGGTTCCCGCCTTCCGGACGGCAGCTTCATGGCCAAAGGGGAACTCCACTGTTTTCGAGCTGCTTTTCATGAGAAATCAGGGTCCGACTGTCTCTAACTTCGTTGCCAGCGATACGTTAAACGAATCATGCCCTTGAACGGAACAAGGCACGGGAAAAGCAAAACCGGAATGATAGCGAGTTTTTTTGCATTTTTCACCGTCATGGGCGTCAGGATTATTACGCCGGGCATCTCCCTTGAATCGGATAGGGAATTCTCCCCGAGCGGCGCTTCAGCGGATTTTTTTGTGTGGCCAAGGCCCCGGCCGGATCGATATTTGTGTTGGGCGAGGAAAGACTCTCACTTTCTCCGGCCGATGGGGTTTTATCAGAGGTTTCCGCGAAGGCCTGCGGTTGCCTCCGAAGCCAGCCCGGTGAAGCCGCTCGAATTGAATCGAGCGTCGCTCGGCAGGATCGCTAAACCAAATGGAAGTGTTGCAGAGGTTGCAGGATGCCTCTCGACCGAGCCTTCGGCCCGGAAACGGCTGACACACTTCATGCTCAGGACATCGTGATGCAGGGAATGCATGTTCCAGGATGGAATCGAGTAAACAGGGACTGCACCGAAGATTGACGACTCACTGATTAACTGGAACACCCGATACATCATGCATGCACACACAACGATTCAATTTCTTGTCCAACGCGCGGAAGCTCTGGCCCAACGTCGTAACCGAAAAGATCGAAAACCAGGCTGGTTGACCCAGTTTATTAATGAAACCGCGGATTTGTTCGAACCGGAAACCGAAGCGGCACGCGTCGGATTCGAGTGCCACTTCGACGAAGCAGCCTGGCGTGTCCACTTTTATCTCGGAGACGCCGAGCATTTCGGTGGTATGCTCGACGGGAAAAGGCAACGAATCGCCTTCGATTTCGACCTCAAGCAACTGCTCGATCGCTTCGAGCTGGTGGAATCCCTGCGAAATCGCATTCTTTCCGCGGACGAGGGTGACGAACGCTCCACCGTGATCGAAATCACGGGAGTGCTCTCGGCTGAATTTGGTGGACAGCGTTTGACCGTGGGCGTGCTGTCTCGCCCCCCTCGCGAAGCCGGCCCGGGCGTACGGATTCATCCTAATGGAGCCATCGAAGCGATTTGAGGCCTGTCTCCCCTCGCGGGCGGGAACTCCAGGTGAATGGATTCCGCGAGAATACGGGGGGCATTTCGCCCATGCAAACAAAAAAGCCCTGCTTCCATGGAAGCAGGGCTTTTTTGTCGAGTGACCCCAGGGGGATTTGAACCCCCGTTATCGGACTGAAAATCCGGTGTCCTAGGCCAGACTAGACGATGGGGCCGACAAGCAAGAATTTACAAGACCTTTCGGCCGAGTCAAGCGAGCGACTTGAGTTCCAGCGAAAAGAATTCAGTATGTTCGGTTTCGCTATTGAGAACCTGAATTGGAAGGAAGCGTCGCCGAATCGCCAGTCTGTTCGGATTTCGCTTGAATCGCGTGATAAACTTCACTGCGATGGACCGACACTTCCCGCGGGGCTTCAATGCCCAATCGGACTTTGTCGCCGCGAATATCGATCACCGTAATGACGATCCTGTCGTCAATAACGATGCTTTCATTTTTTTTGCGTGACAGGACCAGCATCTTGCCTCCCCTCGTTCTCCGTATGCGACAATTTCAGGCGTCGGCCTATAAGACTGTAGAGCGACTGTAAAAACGATAATTTACCGTTTTCGAGAATTGTACTGGTACGAGGATTGCTCGCCAAGTGTGCTTTACAAAAAAACACAAAAAATCCCCGTGATGGGTTTGACAAACCCCACCAGGTTCACTTTTAGTGTTCTTGTGAGCACATCTCGATTCCCGATGAGCGGGGAATCGTGGGCAATTCGGGGAGTGGACTACCGTCTGCCAGTGGCGTTGGATGTCGGCAAGGGGAGCCGATGGCCCCGTCAGGCTCGCCAGGATGAACCGGCGAACCTGTGAGGGGTGGATTCCCAACGGGACGGAAGCCTTCCGTCGGATTAAACCATGTCTTTGAGGGCCTTCAGCGGTCGGACCTTCACGACATTGCGAGCGGGCTTGGCTTTGACTTCCATCATTTCGCCAGGCTTAAAGGGATTCTCGCGGGTAGTGGCCTTGGTGGCAGGCTTGCGCTGCACCTGAATTTTCAGCAGGCCGGGCAGGTTGAACACGCCGGGCCCTTTCTTTCCGAGGCTCTTTTCAATCAACACGCCCAAACCGTCCAGTACGGCGGAAACGTCCTTCTTGGCCAGCCCCGTTGATTCCGAAAGAGAAGTCAACAACTCAGTTTTTGACATCGGTTTCTCTTGCTTCGCTGCCATCCGATCCTCCAGGATTGCATTGGTACATGAACTGTCTGTGTTCTACGAACATCCTCCTCCGAACTGAACGAGGACTCGTAGTAAAGTTCACAACCCGCGAATTGTCAATCAAAACAGACGGAAAACCGCTAAATCCCGGGAAACTGGCAAGGATTGCAAAAACGGAAGAATTCCCTGGGGACTCCCCGTCCTACGAACTTCTGCCCAGAAACTCCCCACCGCTGATGAACATCCCGTTCTCGCAGGGGGTGCACCATTTCAATTCCACCCGGTATTCAAAATCCCGGCTTTCACTGGCCATTTTCACGGTCACTTCGCCCGGCTGAATGGCCCCCCGATGCAGCAATCCCAGCCCAAAGCGGCTGATTTCCCGCGTGACCGCGGAGATCGTATTCCCTCGCGCCGTAACAATTTCCGCCGGGACCGACAGCTCCAGGCGGTCCACGCAGCGATGATTGTTCTCTTCGGACTTGCCTATACTTTCCAGCACGGCTTTCAAATCGTCCAGACTGGGACGGCTCCAGGGATCTGCGGACATGGGACTCTCTCCTTGGGAATCTCGATGGAACTCGTGAGCGTTTTCGTTTCGGGTGCTAGGCTGGCAGGTGCGGGACCGTAAAACGAAAACCATCCTCGCGCGGCGAACCCCCGCAAGGAAACGGCTAATGCGAAAGTATAGGCCATAAATTGGTCGCTTGAGGCGTGAGCGTTATTTTCCGCGAGGGTTCCGCCGACTTCTCGGCCTGCCGGGAAGGGGCTGGCCCGGGAGTGTGTTCTGTCGGCTTTTCGATCTGGAGTTGTCAATTTCTCCGCGTCGAAGTTTTTTCCGGGACTCGGATCCTGTTAAACTGAGGCTTGAGCGGCGCCCACGCGTGCCGGGGGGCTGCCGCTTGTGTAATGTCCGTAACCATGTACTGGATGGAATGTCCGAAAGGAAAAGTATGCTAGCCGAGCAGAAAGCCCGTGAACTGGGCGTGTCATTGGAACCGATCGAACCAGGGTATCTGAATCTCTGCATTCGCACCGGCAACCTGTTGATGACCTCCGGCCACGTCAGCGACCAGAAGGGGATCCTCGGCCAGGGGTTGACCGTCGAGCAGGGGTACGCCGCCGCACAGGATTGTGCCCGGAAAATCCTGCGTTCGGTTTACAACGCCCATGGGACCTTGAACGGCCTGCGTGTCATCAAGTTGCTGGGGTGCGTCTATTCGGCGGGGAATTTCACGGACCAGCATCTGGTGATCAACGGAGCCTCCGACTTATTCCACCAGATCTACGGAAAAGATGGAGATGGCTACCATGCCCGGAGCGCGCTTGGTTTCGCCTCGCTCCCCACGGGGGCAGCCGTCGAAGTGGAGGCCATTTTCGAAATCCTCGACTGATGTCGGGTACCGCAGTCGACGGTTGCCTCCATTGACAGCCTCAATGCCACCAAAGAACCAACGGAGTGGGTGATGACAAATCTCAGCAAGGACGAGGCCCTTAAGATCCTGGACTCCCCCGATAAATTGCCCATTTCGCGGGAGACCATGGTTTCCGCCCTGCAAGTGGCACGCGAGCACAAGCAGGAAATCACGCCACGGCTACTGGAGTATGTGAAGCAGGCTATCGAGGAGATGCGAGCCGGGAATGTCGTCTCGACCATGGGGCATTTCAATGGATTGTATTTGCTGGCGGAGTTTCAGGAACCGGAATTGCGTCCCTGCCTGGGGGAGTTGCTGCAACTCCCTGGAGACGGGGTCTACGAATTGTTTGGCGATGCCTCGCATGAAGAGCTGATTCAGGTGATGGCGTTCTACCTGGGGGATTCGCTGGATCAACTGGACGAATGCCTTTCCAATGAATTAGTGGAAGATCTGTTTCGTGGTTCGCTGGCGGAGATTTACAAACTGCTGGTACGGGACGGCAAGCTGACGCGGGCCGATGCCGTGAAGCGTCTCGGCGATCTGTTTGTCCGTAAACTGGAGGTTCAGCGTAAAAAGCCCTCGAAGGACAGGTGCAGTGTCTTCCTCTCCTGCCTGGCATGTAAGCTGTGTGATTTATCTCCCGTCGAATACCAGGAGCCACTTGAGGCAGCTTTCCGCGATGATTGATCGATACCGGTTTCATCGGCAGGCGCGAGATTCTGGAGTCGATTGCCAATCCTCAAAAAGCCCTCGACAATCTGCGCGACCGTACCAGGGCCACGGGCATCGCGGATTGCACGTCCTTCCTGCCCGGCTATAACGTTAACTTTTGGGGCGAAGATCAATTAGAAGACAAGGAAGACGTGGAGGAAGACGACTGGTCGCTGGATATCGCCGATGTTGCAGAGCCCGCGATAACCATTTTTCGCGAAACGGAGCGTGTGGGACGCAACGAGCCCCGCACGTGCGGGAGCGGTCGCAAGTACAAGAAATGCTGTGGGGCCCAATGAGAGGAATTTCGCCGTGAAACATTTTCGCACGACAGCCGCAAGTCGGCTCGGTCTGGGTTTCTGGTTCCTCGTCGGGCTGTTGCTGGGCTTGTGGTGGCCGGCCGGCTTATTGGCGGCGGAGACCGAACAAGGCGAACTATTGTTCGTGAGGCGGGTGTGGCCCTTGCTGCAGGAAAAGTGCGTGGCATGTCACGGACGGGACCGGAAGGGTATCGAAGGAGGGCTGGATTTGACGGCACGGGCCGGCCTGTTGCAGGGGGGGGACAGCGGGGAGGCCGGCGTGCTTCCCGGTAAGCCAGACCTGAGCCCGCTTTACCTGGCCGCGCGCCGCGATGCCGAGGACTGGTCGGCCATGCCCCCCAAGGAAGCGGAACGGCTTACCGCGGAACAACTGGCCTGGCTCCACGAGTGGATTGCCGCCGGTGCCCCGTGGCCCGATGCCGATCGGCAAGCGCGCATCGTCGCGGCCCATGGAGCGGACTGGTCGGCAGAAGACGGCGTCTCGGTGCCGACTTCGGGAGGTTTGTCGCGGGAGTGGACCGAGCGGAAATACAAGCCGGAATCGCTGTGGGCCTATCAACCGCTCCGTCACCCGCAACCGACCCCGGCGGAGGCGGATCTGCATCCGATTGACGCCTTGCTGAAGCGGCAGGTTCCCGACGATTTATCGTTGGCGCCGCGGGCCGATCGCGGAACATTGATTCGGCGGGCGACGTTCGATCTGACGGGACTGCCTCCCACGCCCGAGGACGTTCGGGCGTTTGTTCACGATCCGCGATCCGACCGCGTCGCCTTTGCCGTCGTGGTGGAACGGCTGCTGGCATCGCCCCATTATGGAGAACGGATGGCCCAGCACTGGCTGGATGTGGTGCGCTACGCGGATTCATCCGGGTTTGCCAATGATTACGAACGGGGGAATGCCTGGCGCTATCGGGATTATGTGGTCCGTTCGTTCAATGCGGATAAGCCTTTCGATCGGTTTGCCCGGGAGCAACTGGCGGGCGACGAAATCGATCCGCGGGATCCCGAGTTGCTGGTAGCGACCGGCTTCCTGCGGATGGGGCCCTGGGAGCTGACTGGCATGGAAGTCGCCCGCATCGCCCGCCAGCGATTCCTCGACGACGTGACGAACAGCGTCGGAGAAGTGTTTCTGGCGCACGCCCTGCAATGTGCCCGTTGCCATGATCACAAATTCGACCCGATTCCAACGCGCGATTATTACGCTTTGCAGGCGGTATTTGCTGGCACTCAACTGGCGGAACGGGCAGCCCCGTTTACCCCCGAGGAAAACCTGCAAGGTTTCGAGGAACAGGCCTATCTCGAAGCCCGTCAGCGCGAATACGAACAGATTCTCGCCGACCTCGATGCGGTCTTGCTCGAAAATGCCCGACGCTGGTACATCGAACACGGGCATTCCGCGGAGCCGTGGCAGCGTGCCGTGGCGGAAGTTGCCGAGAAGAATTCGACCGGCATCTTTAACGCGGCTCGGCAGAAACTGCTGCGCGCGGGGGTGCCCGAGGAGGAATTCCCTCCCAAGTTATACGGATTCACGCCCGAACAATTCGGCCTGGAACGCGTGGCTCGCAAAGGCTTGGAGCGGCTCCGCTGGGAGTTCGAGCGTTATCGGCCTTTTGCACTGGCCGTGTACAATGGCCCCACGCCCGAGGTAACCGCCGTGACCGCCCCGGTGCGTCTACCTGCAAAAAAGGGAAAGACCGGGGACATCGAACAGATTTGCATTCTCGCGGGGGGCGACCCCTTTGCCCGGGCCGAACCGGTTCGCCCGGCGGTGTTGAGCGTGGTCAAGACACTTCCCGAACCCGAGATTCCCGAAACGGACAGCGGACGCAGGCTGGCCCTGGCGGATTGGATCGTGCATCCAGATAACCCGTTGACGCCGCGCGTGTTCGTCAACCGTGTCTGGCTGTGGCATTTCGGTCAGCCGCTGGCGGGCAATCCAAACAACTTTGGTTCGACGGGAAAGCGCCCGACGCACCCCGAACTGCTCGACTGGCTGGCGGTGACGTTCCTGGAGTCGGGCTGGTCCTGCAAAGCGCTGCACCGCCAGATCATGTCTTCCGATGCCTACTGCAGGGCATCCTCGCATCCACGCCCCTCGCAGCTCGCGGAGCTTGATCCTCTGGGAACCAGTTACGCCGTCTTTCATCCCCGGCGTCTGACCGCCGAAGAACTCCGCGATGCGCGCCTGGTGGCGACGGGAGAATGGAATCCCATGCTGGGGGGGATCCCGTGTCGTCCCGAGATCAATCGCGAGGTGGCCTTGCAGCCAAGGCAAGTGATGGGCACGTTTGCGACCGCCTGGGTACCCAATACGCAACCTCAACAACGGCATCGACGCTCGTTGTACGTGTTGCGGCTGCGTGGGTTGTCGGTGCCTCAGTTTGAAGTATTCAATGCCCCGGCTCCCGATTTTTCCTGCGAACTGCGGGATGCCTCGACGATTACGCCTCAGGTCTTTTCCTTGTTCAATGGCCAGGACACTCACGATCGGGCCTTGGCGCTGGCCCAGCGGGTCTTGAACGAAACCACGGACGACACACACGCCTTGAATCGCTGTTTTGAACTCCTGTTGAGCCGATTGCCATCGGAGCAGGAAAGTGCCTGGTGTCTGGCGCACTGGCGGGACATCGAACGCCTGCTGCCCGCCCAGGTCCCTGCCGCGGAACCCCCCCCCTTGCAGGTGCTCCGGGAAGCAGTCGAGGAAAATACTGGAGAGAAGTTCCGATTTCGGGAAACACTGCATGCCCACGCGGAATTCGTGCCCGATCTTCAACCGGGCGATGTCTCGTCCCGCGCCAGGGCACTGGCGGACGTGTGCCTGGCGCTGATGAATTCGAACGAATTTGTATACGTGTATTGAACAGGCTTCTGTCTGTCGCGGGGGGGAGCGCGTTCGTTATGCGATGGCGTCGGGCAGGCCTTGCCCGATTGTCGGGAACAGCAATTCCGGCAGTAGCAGGCGATGCAGTTTCGCGTTGTGGCACCGCTTGTTCCGTCCGCGATCTCCCTTGGCGTCGGGTTGATCCGGCAGGAACTCGGGGGCAGGGGCCTGCAACAACTTCGCCAGGGTTTCGTAGTATTCGCGTCGCGTGATGGGCCGGTCGTCGGCGACCAGAATGATTTCATGCCCGAGCGGCCGCTTGGCGGCCTGGTCCACTGCCGCCACGCAATCGCGGACGTGAATCAGGTTTAGCCAGGCATCGGGATTCCCGGCGACGGGAATCGCTTCCCGCCGGTCTCGGATGCGGGCCAGCAGTCGCTGGGGGCCATAAATACCCGCCAGACGAAGTATGACCCAATTGACGGAGGACTCGCGGACGACCTGTTCGGCATCAAGGACAATCTGGCCATTTTCCCGGGTGGGCAGCGTCGGTGAGTCTTCATCAACGAGTTCGCCCTCCCTTTGGCCGTACACGCTCGTGCTGGAAATGGGAATCCATTTATCGATGCGACCGCTGGTGGCTGCCAGGAGATTTTTCAGTCCGGTGACGGCGACCTCCCGCTGGGATTGTCCCGTGGACCTGTCGAATCCGACTGCGTGCAGCAGGACATCCGCTGCCGGCAGCCTCGCCAGACTGGCAGGGTCGAGCACGTCGCACACAACCGGCGTAAAACCCGCGGCTCGCAATCGTTCCGCCCGTTCCGCGGATCGGGTGGTGACGGCCACGCGGAGTCCCTGCTCGCGCCAGAGGGTGGCGACGCGTTCCCCCAGGTAGCCGCAGCCCACTACGAGTCGGTCAAACACGGACATGAGTCGCTTCTCCTTGTCTCAGCATGGTAACGGGCTTGTTGATGTATTGTGTGCCACGGCTCAGCGAGCCGTGTAACTGCGGGAAAAACCTGGAAATTCGCACGGCTCGCTGAGCCGTGGCACACAAAAATGCGTAACTCAAAACTCCCTAACGGGTTTGGTGCCTGGTCACATCAAACAGAGGCCGCCCGGCAAGGAGGAAGAGGTTTGAAATTGTAATTTTTACCAGAAAATCGGCCTGAACAGTGCGAAATGGGGAATGTGAACAAATTCTCTCCGGTGCGGAAAATGCTCTCGCCGTCGCGCGCCGGTTTGACTAGACTTCCGCAGCGTTCAGCCCCCGACAAGGACTGTCCAGGGTGATTTCGCGCGAATGCCCTGGCCCCGTGGCCGGGCTGTCAGCGACAAGGATGTTGTGCCGTCTCATGCTCACGATATTTGAACGATCCGTGTTCCGCCAGTTCCTGGTGATCAACGCGATATATTTCTGCGTGATCCTGGGGCTGTTCACGATCATTGATCTATTTGATAACGTCGATGACTTCGTGCTCAACAGCAACGGGGGTGGGCTGCTGGTGATTGTGCCCCAGATCCTCACACACTACGGCAAAATGGGGCTGTTCATTTTCGATGCTTCCGCCGTCCCGATGGTGGCGATTTCCGTGCTCACCACGTTGCTGCTGCTGAAGCGGAAGGGGCAGATCAAGCCGTTTTTGTCCGCGGGGATCCCGGCGTATCGCATTCTGGTCCCGTCCCTGGTGTGCGGTGTGTGCGTGATGATGGGGCTCAAGATGCTGAATCGCGAAGCCTTGCTGGGGAATGCGGTGCATCATCTGCACGCGGGGCGCGGTTCGAGCAGCACGCAACATCGGGTGGCCCCCCGCTACGATTACGCTTCGCAGATCTTGATCGATGGGTGGAGCGTCTATCCGGAATCGAATCGTATCGAACAGCCCGCATTCGTGCTCCCGCCGGAAATAGCGGGCAACGACATGATCTGCCTGAAGGCGGACGAAGGATTGTTTTACGCCCAGCGCGGGTCGCGACCGAGTGGCTGGCTGCTGAAAAGCACAACCCCCCGATTCGAGGACATTCCCCTCACCGCGGCAGGGAAACAATTTGTGCTGCAATCACGACAGGGCCAGAACATTTTCGTGGTCACCGACGTGGGGCCCGATCTGATTTACAAGGCGCGGGAATCGAGCGCCTTTCTCAGCACCGCGCAGTTGATCTCCCGAATTCAAAGTCCCGCGATCGACCGGAACACTGCGCGGGATCTGGAATTCAATTTGCATGCCCGGCTGGTCGAACCATTACTGGTGATCTTGATGGTCTGGATCGCCATTCCCATCATTCTGCAACGAGAAAGCCGGGGCATGATTGCAGCCGCCGGCAACTGCGGCTTCTGGTTGTTTCTGATTATCGGCAGCACGTATGCCGTGCGGTTTCTGTCGGGTTCGCAACTGGTGGAACCGGTTCAGGCCGCCTGGCTGCCCGTTTTGCTGACCGCTCCCTTGACCGTCTGGATGCTCGATCTCGTCGAAACCTGAAGTTCTCTCGATTCCCTTAGAATTCGAAACATCATTCCCTTGCATGAAATCTGAAACCATGACTCCCCCGATCAACGGAACCCCCGTGGCCAGCTCGCTAGTCGGCAGGTTGCGGAACAGCCTGTCGACGCATCCCGTGCTCTGGTTTCTGGGGCTGTTATTCGCGGTGCGCTGCGGCTTCATCCTGTTTTCGCCGCTGGACCTGATCGCGGACGAATCGTACTACTGGGACTGGTCCCGGCGACTGGACTACGGTTATTACAGCAAGCCTCCCATGATAGCCTGGATCAACTGGGTTTCGACCAGCCTGCTGGGAAGTACGGAATTTGCCGTCCGTTTTCCCGCGGCCCTGCTGGGGACGCTGGGCCTGATCTGGGTCTACCAGTTGGGAGCGAAACTCTTTTCCTTTCGCGTGGGCCTGTACTCGATCATTCTGCTGGCCTTTACTCCGGGACAGACCGCCCTGTCGTTCCTGATGACGATTGATGCGCCGTTTCTGTTCTGCTGGGTGGCGGCCTTGTATTGTTTCTGGATGTTGGCGCTCGAGCGGAAACCACCCCTGCGGTGGTGCGTGCTGACGGCCCTGTGGCTGGGGCTGGGGGTGCTTTCGAAGCAGACCATGCTGGCGTTTTATCCGCTGGCGGGCCTGTTTTTGCTGGTCTCGCCCAGTCGCCGGGCGCTGCTGTGGTCGCCCCGATTGTGGCTGACGGCCTGTGCCGGCCTGCTGTTCCTGACTCCCGTGGTGTACTGGAATTATCAGCATGACTGGATCACGTTTCAGCACACGGCGTCGCATTTTCAGGAACATACGACGACGCTGCTGACGCGACTGGCGCGGTCCAGCGAGTTTTTTCTGGGACAAATCGGCGTGGTATCGCCCGTGTTGTGGCTGGCGGTGTTCGGCACCTTGGCTGCCGCCTTGCGCCGCCCGTGGCGGTTGAACGAGGCGGAACGGTATCTCCTCTGTTTTTCGGGGATCCCGCTGATCGGCATCATCCTGTTGAGCCTGACGCGGCGATTGGAACCGAACTGGTCCGCGGCCTGTTACCCGGCGGGAGTCATCCTGACGACGGCGGTGTTGCTGGGGCGTTCCTCGCTTTCGGACGCGCTGCGGCATCGTCAACGCCGGTTGACCTGGGCCTGGGGCACGGGCCTGGCCTGCAGCCTGCTCACCTACGCGGCGATCACCATTGTGCCGGCTTCGCCGCTGGCGGGAACTCCCGTGGATATCACCTGTCGTCTGCGGGGCTGGCGCGATCTGGCGCGTCAGTTCGAGGAACTCCGCGGCACGCACGAACGGCAGACGGGACGGAAACCCCTGATCATCGCGACCGCGGGCCGGGACATCACCAGTGCCCTGGCGTTTTATCTGTCCGATCAGCCTTTGGTTCCCTTCTGGAGCGATGATCATGCCGGGGTGAATTGCCAGTATGATCTCTGGGCACGGCCCGAACTTGCCCGGCATCGCGACGTGCTGGTGATTGTCCCCCCTGGCACCCCCTTGCCTGCATCGTTGGAACAATCGGCTGGAACCTGGACCACGGCTGGAACCCTGGCGGTGGAACTCGGCAGCGGACGGCAACGGGAATATCAGGTTCTGCATGCCACCGATACGAAACACATCCTCCCCACGCAAACCGCCAGTGAATCCCCCGCGGGCGGCCCATCCCAGATTCGCCGACGTTAAGGGAATTCCCCATGCATGCACCCTGTACTCTCTCCTCTACCTGGCGACAGGCTGCCGATACCCTCCAGCAACAGTTTCCCCTGCGAGGTCCGTTGCTGCTGCTGGTTGCGGTCACGCTGGTGATGTGCTGTAGTTCGCTCGATTTATGGATTTCCGGGTGGTTTTACCGGCCCGAATCCGGGCAATGGCCTCAACTGGGGCAACACCCCTGGAAAATGATCGACCGCTTTTTCGTTTATCCTGGCGTCGTGTTGGGAGTGGCCGCCATCGTGGTCGCGAGTCATAGTCTGGTCTGGCGGATCCGGGGAGCCTGGAGCAATGCGGCCCTGATTCTGGCGGGAGTGTTCCTGCTGGGGCCTGGCCTGCTGGTGAATGGCTCGATGAAGCCCTACTTCAGCCGACCACGACCGAAGGATGTCGTCGAACTGGGAGGAACAAAAGCATATCAGCCTCCCCTTGGGTTTGGAGATCAACTCCACTTCAATTCCTCGTTTCCTTCCGGACACGCGTCGATCGGGTTTTTCCTGATCACGCCTGCCTTCGTGTTTCGGCAACAGCCCGCGTGGCGGCGTTGCTGGCTACTGGGAGGTCTGTGCTATGGTGCCCTGATGAGTTACTCGCGCATCGTACAGGGGGCGCATTTCACCAGTGATGTCTTATGGTCGCTCGCCATTTTGTACTTCACCGCCTGGGGAGTGACAGCCCTGGTGGCCGCCCGCGAACTCCGCGCGACCGCTGCATCGCCCGGGAACGCGGAATCCCGGAAAATCCGTTCGGCTGCCTGAGCGCGGTCGCGTAACGCGGTCTGCCCGGTGGAGCGAGTGTTCTCGATCTCCCGCGCCCTTCGGGTCACGTCGTCATTTCTGGTGCCCGTGAGTGCTGTTACAGGGAAAATATTCCCTTTTTGCCCATTTTGCCTATTTATGGCTTGCTCCCCGGTCTGATCGCATGGCAAAGTATTCTGAGTGCTTTGTTGTCGGGAAATGGGAGCTTCCGCGCCTGGCAGTCATTGGCTGTGGTCTGTTGGGGACCGCGCCCGTGTAAAAAAATTTGGGTAATTCGGGAGACAATAGTGCATAAGTGGCTCATTCTCGGTCTGGTTTCCTGTCTTGGATTCGCGTACACACAGGCGTCTGTACAGGCACAGGGGAAGCCCAAATTTTCCAAGCTGGTGGCGACCGATCTCTCCCAGGTTGATGCGGATTTCGTCTATCAAGGTGAATACATGGGGTACATCGCCTCCCAAGCGGGTTCCTCGAACGTCCAGAAATGGGGTGTGCAGGTTGTCGCCCGGGGCAATGGCACGTTTGACGTGTTGACCTTCGCCGGGGGGCTCCCGGGAGATGGCTGGAACCAGGAGGATCGCTTCAAGTATCCCGCGCAGTTGGCCGAGGGTCGTTTAGCGGTGCAGGCGGGGGAATACCGGCTCTCGATTGGCGATAATCAGGTGTTCGTCGCCGATGATGCAGGCCGTTCCCTGGGTGTACTCCGCAAATATGAACGCCGCAGCCCGACCATCGGACGCAAGGCTCCGGCCAACGCCGTCGTGTTATTCGATGGCCGGCCGAATGAGCTTTGGAAAAACATGAAGGTCACGGATGAAGGACTGCTGCAGGAAGGCTGCGAGACGGTCGATACCTACGGCGATTTTCACCTGCATCTCGAATTCAGGTTGCCCTACAAGCCGGAAGGGAAGGGGCAGGATCGCGGAAATAGTGGTGTCTATCTGCAGCGTCGCTACGAAGTTCAGGTGCTCGATTCCTTCGGGGAACCCGGCCTGGCGAATGAATGTGGCGGGATCTACACCCTGGTGGCCCCCGATCAGAACATGTGCCTGCCCCCCTTGAGCTGGCAAACTTACGACATCGATTTCCGTAACGCTCGCTTCGACGAAGACGGGAACAAAACGGAAAACATGCGGATCCGTGTCCGTCACAACGGGATCGTCATCCACGATGGCATTGAAGTCCCGAGCAAAACTGGCGCGGGCCGCCCCGAAGGACCAGACCCGTTGACGATTCTGTTGCAGGATCACGGCAATCCCGTCCACTACCGCAACATCTGGCTGGTGCAGGGGGATCCCTATGCTACCCCCGTCCCGATTGTGCGCCCGCACGCTACCGCCACTCGGGCGCCCGTTCATGCACCCGTGTACTGGCATTCGCCGGTTTATGAATTCCGGACGCCGTATCACAATTATGGCTACACCCCGGGCATGCCCTTGCCGTACTGGTTTTCCTCCAGCTTCGTAGATCTGCCCGCTCATCCGTATTACGGCGTACAGCCCTGGTAAATCGAGCCGCCGGCGCGTCCAACTCGGTGCCCGTCGAAATGAGCAAACGCTGGGACTCGTCTCAGCCTGCGCGGCTCACACGGTTCAGTGCGGCACAACGCCCGAATAGCGTTGTGCTGGCTGGCTGGCCCCGGGAGCCGTGGCCGGATTGGGCACTCCGGAAACATTTGGCCCCTGTTGAATCGCAGCGTCTTTCGATTGTCGGGGACTGCTGCGGGGATCCATGTATTCGCGTGGGCGAGACATGGTGTCCGGGCCTAAATCGCTACGGGCAAACGGGTCGTAGCGCTCGTTGCGACGTGTTTCCCAGGCGGGAGGCCCTGCATAGGGGGTTGGCATTTGCGTATTCCAAGGGGTCACGCAGCCTGCCAGGAGGCAGAGCCCCAGCGGAATCACCAACGCGGTATTTCGATCGAATATAGACATCCCTGCCTCGAGACCAGAATCCCTCTCCCACTTCCCTGCACGGGGAAACGGTATCAGATTCCGCGGAAAGTGCCAAGAGGAATCCCGGGCGAGCCTGCAAGGGGGCGTGGGGGGGAGTCTGAAAAATGAGCGATTCCCCACCTGAAATTGACTGCATTGGGTCATCGAACCTGATAAGCTGCTGTCGTTGAACTCAAGGATAAGGCAGAGACAGGTTACATTACGCGGAAACGGTTTTCATGGATTCCCCGACGACAGCAACAACGGCTTCCCTCGCGTTGGCCACGGAGCCCCCTCTGACGCTGAAAATTGGGGAACGGCTGCTCCCCTCGCGGTATTTTCTGGCCCCGCTCGCCGGGTACACCCATTTGCCCCTGCGGACCGCGTTGCGGGAACTGGGGGGGATGGGCTTGGCCACGACCGACCTGATTCTGGCGCCCCAGTTGCTGGCCGGTAGCCGAAAGTCCGCTCACCTGTTAGCAACCAACGCGCAAGACAACCCGCTATCGGTCCAAATTTTTGGCGGGCAGGTGGAACATCTGGTTCGGGCGGCCCAGTATCTGGAAGACCAGGGGTTTGCGGGGGTAGATATCAACATGGGCTGTCCCATGGGGAAAGTGAACAGCCAGGGCGGGGGGGCCCGTTTATTGTGCGATTGCGACAGAGCCGTGCAAATTGTGGCCGCCGTGGTAGAAGCTGTGTCGCTCCCGGTCACGGTGAAAATGCGTCTCGGCTGGGATGAGGAGAATCTGACGGCCCCGCAACTGGCACGCGATTTCGAACAGGTGGGGGTGGCGGCAATCACAGTGCATGGCCGCACACGTCAGCAGGGATTTCATGGTCGGGTGAATCTCGAGGGGATTCGCCAGGTGGTGGCGGCCGTTGAGGAGATTCCGATCGTCGGCAACGGCGATGTCCGCTCGGTCGCCGATGCCTTGCGCATGCGGGAAGTGACCGGTTGCCAGGCGGTCGCCGTGGGACGGGGCGCCATGCTGGATCCCTGGATTTTTCGCAAGCTGGACCAGCATCATCGGGGAGCCCCCCTGGTCGATCCGACTCCCGACGAACAGATCGCCTTTTTAAGACGGCACTTTGAATTGCTGGCGGAAAGGCGCGGCAACTATGCGTGCGTCCTCTTTCGCAAATTCGCCGGCTGGTACGGTGCCAGGCTGGGCATTCCGGAAGAACTGGAAGATCGTCTCCGACGCATGGAAACGATCGCGGAATTCGAACAGATTGTCGCCGAGGCACGCGCCCGTCACGGCGAGAGGCGTACCTCCATGCCGACCGCTCTGGTGAAAACGCCCAACGGTCCCAACGCCCATTGGTAACCGTTCTCCGCGGGACTTTCCGAAGGATCGCGATAACCGGATTCATCCGCAGCCTTTCGCCGAAACCCCTGCCCGTGCCAGGAATTCTACCCATGCTCTGGTAGCACCCTGGGTCTGGATAGTCCATATTTGAGCGGCCAGCTCTCTTTCCTCCAGGCAGAGGTGTTTTCCTGCGGTGCAGGATCCCCCTGGGAACGAGAATTGGCATCATTCGCACGGCAATTGAAATTCATCCTATGAGTTTTTCCATCATACCGCTGAAGGAACTGCGTCAGGACGCAGTGCTGCCCGTTTCGATTTTCGACGGGCAGAATTCAACACTCATGTTGTTGAATCGGGGCATGGTCCTGAGCCAGGAGAACCTGCAAACCCTGCAGCGCCGCGGTGTCACGCACGTGGCGATCGATAGCCGCTTCGTCAAGGACGTGTGGGCTACTCCCGGCAGCGGACGCACGGGGATCCGGCTGCAACAGCATTTCCTTGCCGAACAACGCAAGAAGGAAGAGCTGAAGACCAAGTCGCTCACCACGCGACTGGTAAAGCCACCTCAGCCAAACTACGACAACACTCAGCTCTCGAAACTCGCGGCCAGGAAGTCGGAACACGAACGATGCCTGGAGGAGTTTCTGGGGGCCATGGGAACCAGCAAGATTGTCCGGAGCGACGTCGTCAAGAGAGTCGCCCTGGAATCGATCGAAGATCTATTGCAAGACCTGGATCTGTTTGTCAAGACAACCCTGGAAGTGGGCGACAGCGAACAGAGTCATCAACACTGCCTCCGCGTTGCCAAACTGGCCATGTCGGTCGCCACGATCATGGAGAATCGGGAAGAAGATGTTCGTCATATTGGCATTGGTTGCCTGCTTTCACGCGTGGGGATTAGTGATACTGTCAAGGAAATAATCGAGAATCCACGTGAGTTGACTCCACTGGAGCTGCTGGAAGTCAAGAAAAACCCGGGCCGGACCTGGAACGCCCTGGAACGCATCACCGATCTGCCCGTGGGAGCGCGGCAGGTTGCCTGGCAGATCAATGAACGCTGGAACGGCAGCGGTTATCCCCGCGGGCGTTCACTCAAGCAGATTCACCCCTTGGCGCGGATTGCCAGCGTCGCGGATGTGTACATCGCCTTGACTTCCGACCGCCCCCACCGCCCGGCGTATTCCCAGCACGAAGCCATCCGGATTCTGCTGGCGGACGCACAACGGGGCCTGTTCGAACCCGTGGCGATTCGTGGCCTGCTGCAAACCGTGTCGCTGTTCCCGCTCGGTTCCATCGTCGAACTTTCGAATGGATCGCTGGCAATCACCGTGCGGAATAACCCCCAGCAGTACGATTGTCCGCTCGTCAAGGTGGTCTGCGACAGCAATGGCCATCCCCTGCCTGAAAGTTACATCGATCTTGCGGAAACGAAGTCGATCCACGTCGTACAGACGCACGGGGAACATGTCCTGCGGCAACGTATTGCCCAATGGTCGGAACAACAACAAGACCTGGACAGTTTTTTCGAAGAGGCAGACTCGCTCTTCGCCCAGCCAAAACCCGCCTGGGCGCACGAGGCGTCCCTCCCCCACTGACCCCCGACGCCGTCAATCCCCTGGATTGACTTTCCCCGAGCATTCACAATAATGACCGTGCCGGGCGATTAGCTCAGTTGGTTAGAGCGCTTCGTTTACACCGAAGATGTCGGGGGTTCGAGTCCCTCATCGCCCATTGCCTAAAGCCATAAACCACAACAGGTTTGTGGCTTTTTTTATGCTCTGATTTTGTGTCCCCTAAATCGAATTTGTACCCCGTATCCCCTTGCGTGGATTTATGGGGATACGGCACACCTCCAAATTGGCGTCCCCAGATCGTCCCGATCTCTTGGGTTGATCCATTTGCCAAGAATATTTTGGGGGACGATCTGGGATCGTTCTGGCTGGCGAGATGATCCATTTGCACCAGATATCCGTTCAGAGGATAAATGGCACAATGGAATTTCGACCTTTCAAGACGGGCTGAATGAATGATTACAAAGAAGACATGTCTGCTGTTGGGGGCTGGTGCGAGCACCCATCTTGGTTTCCCGTTGGGTGCGGAACTGAAACGCCAATTGCTTACCGCAATGGATGATTGGATTCAGAAAAAAGGTTCGTCGATACCACCTAAACTTGAAGTGCCAGTGGAGGACGTAAAAACCTTTTATGAAGAAATGCTTCACAGCAATTTCTCGTCGCCCGATGCTTTTTTGGAGAAGTTTCCAGAGCATAAGCGAGTGGGCAAATACCTGATGTGCGAGATTCTCTCGAAGAAAGAAATAGAGCGAAATTTCATCTCACAGGCGGGCTGGTATCAACATCTCGTTAATGCCATTCAAGTGGATAAAATTGAACAACTCGTGGAAAATAACCTCTCAATCGTTACTTTCAACTATGACAGATCAATTGACTTTAAGCTGCACAAGTTCGTTCAACACCACTACCGCTTGAGTTCGGATGAGGCATGGCAGACGCTCAGGGCAGCTATACCAATTATCCATCTTCACGGCACGCTTGGAGAATATCCCGAAGTGCCGTATGGCTGCAAAGACGACATTCTTGAACGGTCAAATTCAATTCAAATTGTTCATGAGATTGACGAATCGACCGAGCAGACAAAGGAGAATTATGCCCAAGCATCACGATTTTTGAATGGAGCAGAAACGGTTGCGGTGTTCGGATTCGGATTCGGTGCAGATAATGTTCGGAGGTTGAACTTTTTCAAGGAGCAAGAGAAGGAGGAAAGAGATTTATGTGTAGCTTTCGGGCGTACGAGTGGTTCACTGAATCAACAGGAAGTAAATGCGAAAATGAGTAAATGGGGATTGAAACTGAACAAGCACTGTTATTACCAGCCTTGCAATGAAGTGTTTGGACATTACAGGAATCCATTCGTGTCATAAACAAAAAAGGCATCACCGTTGCCAGTGATGCCTTTGCCTTTCTCCAATTGTCGAGTTCGCTATCTGGTCATCTGCTTCATCATCTCAGCCGGAGCAAATTTCGGTATCGCTTCCAGTTGCTTCAGGTTGTTTTTGCATTGCGTGCGTCTGGCCGCGTCGCGTGCCTGCAGCGCCGCCGGGAGCAGCAAGGATACAAGAATAGCGATGATCGCTATGACTACCAGCAGTTCGATCAGCATGAAGGCGGAACGCCCCCGAGCCACCATTACCGCGTGCCGTCGAAAATGAGAATCCATGCTTCCAGTTCCTTGCCAACAGGCCTGGGAGGAGAGGGTGTGCAGGGCCACCAGAGGTGCCACGCACGGTGCCACAAGGCCGAAGCATGATACTCAACCCCGAGACGGTCTAACAAAAGTAAAAAAATGAGAATGAATGTGTCGGCTCTGTGATTCCACTCACGGAAGAAGTTTTTTTCGCATGCCGTGGAGGGGTGCTGTTGGTCGGCTGAGCGGTATCCTCGTGGCGGCTGTTGTGTTGGCGGCGGTCGAGCTATACTGGGGGTGGTGTTTCGTCTTTAGGCATCAGCTACAGGTCAGGGGATTCATGAACGAATTGGTCGAGCGGTTTTGTCGGTACGCGCGGATCGATACCCAGGCGGATGAGACGTCTCCGACCGCGCCGAGTACGGCCAAGCAGTTGGAATTGTCGCGCATGCTGGCGGAAGAATGCCGCGCGTTGGGGTTGCGGGATGTGAGTTTGAGCCCGCATGGGGTGGTGCTGGCGACCATCCCGGCAACGGTTTCTCACGAGGCTCCCACGATTGCCTGGGTCGCCCATGTGGATACGTCGCCGGAGTATTCGGGCACGAATGTGAAGCCGACCTTGCATGAAAATTATGATGGGCGGGATCTCGTATTGCCGGGCGATGCCAGCAAGGTGTTGCGGGTGGCGGAGAATCCGGAACTACGCGAGCTGCTGGGGGCGACGATCATCACGTCGGACGGGACGACCTTGCTGGGGGCGGATGACAAATCGGGCGTGGCCGTGATGATGACGGCGGCCGCGGAACTGATGCGCGATCCGGATCTCCCGCATGGTCCGATTCGCTTGTGCTTCACGGTGGACGAGGAGATTGGCCGGGGGATCGAGCATCTGGATGTGCGACAGTTGAATGCGATATGTGGCTATACGCTCGACAGCGATGGCCATGGCCGGATCGACAGTGAGACATTTTCGGCGAATCAGGCGGTGGTCACGGTGCGGGGAGTCAATACGCATCCGTCGGTGGGCAAGGGAGAAATGGTCAACGCGATCCGAATTCTTTCTGCGTTTCTCGATCGTTTGCCCCAGCAGACGCTCAGCCCGGAAACGACGGACGGTCGGGCAGGGTTCCTGCACCCCTATCATGTGGAAGGGGGGGTGGCGGAATGTTCGGCGCGCATTATTTTGCGAGATTTCGAAACGGAACAGTTGGACCAGCAGGCGGCGTTGCTGGAGTCGATCGCGACCGGCTTGCGGGCGGAGTATCCGCGCGCGGACATTCGCATTGCCATCCGGGAGCAGTATCGCAACATGCGCGAAGGCTTGCGGAAGGAACCGCGGGCCTTGCGGTTGGCGATCGAGGCGACGCGGGCGGCAGGGTTGGAGCCGCGCGAGGACATTATTCGCGGGGGTACGGATGGTTCGCTGTTGACGGCGGCCGGGCTGCCCACGCCGAATCTGTCTTCGGGCCAGCATAATCCCCACTGTCCACTGGAGTGGACCAGCGACCGTGAAATGTGGGATGCCACGCGGGTACTGATTGAACTGGCCAGGCTGTGGGGGCGGGAACGGGTATGACCGCCGATCCAGGGGAAACGTCCCGCGAACTGCTGCGATTGTCCGACATTACGCTCCGTTTTCCGGGACAGGAGCAGCCCACGTTGAGCCAGGTCGATTTGCGGCTCGGGCAGGGGGAGTTTCTGGCGATTGTCGGTCCTTCCGGGTGCGGGAAGTCGACCTTGCTGCGGGTGTTGGCCGGCTTGTTGCCCGCGACCAGCGGGCAACGGCAGGTGGAATTGCCGGAGTTGGACGATTCCGGAATGATCGCGATGGTGTTTCAGGAGTCGCGGCTGCTCCCCTGGCGCAGTGTCTGGGACAACATGCGGATTCCGTTCGAGTTGACGGGGCGCGTGCCGGATTTCTCGCGGATCGAGGAACTGCTGACGCGGACGGGATTGTCGCGGGAAGATTTCGGGAAGTACCCCCGCATGCTCTCGGGCGGGATGAAGATGCGGGTGGCAGTGGCTCGGGCGCTGGTGTTGAATCCGTTGCTCGTGCTGCTGGACGAGCCGTTTGCCGCCGTCGATGACCTGCTGCGGGAGAAGCTTAATGAAGAACTGTTGAATCTCCAGTCGCTCTACGGCTTCGCGGCGGTATTGGTGACGCATCACCTGGGCGAGGCGGCCTGGCTGAGTCAACGTCTGCTGACGATGTCGCGTTTGCCCGGACGCGTCGAGCGCGAGTTTACGTCCCCCTGGGCCGGGGAACGCGGGACGTGCGTGCGGGATTCGGTCGAGTTTACCCGGTTCGTGAAAACCGTGCGGGAAGCACTGGGCTGAAGCGCGCCCTTCGCGCTGGGCAACACGGCAGGACCTCGGGCGAGGCCACGCGAGCGTATCTCGAGCAGTCCGGCTGCCGCCCGTGGGATCTCCAGGAATTCGTGAATTGCACCGAGTTCAAGGGCGGTCGCGGGAAATTCTTGGTATCATTGGAATCCTGACATGTGCCCCCTTGGCGGCTCCGTTGGTCCCTAACCCCGTGGAACGGTCTGATGCCCTGTCCCATCAAACGGTTGCTTTTCCCGTTGCTGGCCTGCCTGATCTCGGTTGCGACACCTTCGACATGCCCGGCGTTCGCGGCCACGCCCGCGTATGAACGGGACGTGGCTCCCCTGCTACGAAAATACTGCGCCGGCTGCCACAACGCGGACGATGCCGAAGCGGGCTTTGCCGCCGATTCCCATGCTGCCGTAATTAAAGGCTCAAGCAAGGGAGGGGTGATCGTACCGGGCGACAGCGGCGTGAGCCGCTTGACACGGTTGCTGCGGGGCCAACTGGAACCGCGCATGCCTCCCGCCGACGAAGCGCAGCCCACGCCCGCGGAGATCGACCTCATCGCGGAATGGATTGACGCGGGTGCACCGGCCCCCACGGGGATGCCTACTCGAATTGCGTTGCAAACGCCCGCGCTGGGGGCCGCGAAGGGGGTCGCCGCCCCCATTACCGCCCTGTTGCTGCTGCCCGAAACCCGCATTCTGGCGGTGGCCCGCCTCGACACGGTGGAACTGCGTTCGCTCGACAGCCGGGAGCTGTTGCACACCTTCGAGGGACACGCGGGAACCGTCAACGATCTGGCCTGCGACAGCGATGGAAAACTGTTGCTGGTGGCGAGTGGCCAGCCCGGTTTGCGGGGCGAATTGAAAATCTGGGATGTTGCATCGCGGACGGAACAGGCGACGTTGCAGGAACATCGCGATTCGCTGTACGCGGTTGCCATCAGTCCGGACGGGACACGCATTGCGACCGGAGGCTACGATCGCCGCGTGCTGTTGTGGGACGCGGTTTCCCGGCAGGTGCAGCACACGCTGACCCAGCATAACGGAGCGATTTACGATTTGGCGTTCAGTCCCGATGGCCGGCGGTTGGCCTCGGCCAGTGCCGACGAAACCGTGAAAGTCTGGAATGTCGCAGACGGGACGCGGCTCGATACCCTGGGACAACCCGAGGGAGAACAAACGGCGGTGTTGTTCTCGCCCGATGGCCGCTGGATTGTCGCGGGAGGAGCCGACAACCGTATTCGCGCCTGGGAAGTCCCCGGCGATGCCCCGGGGGCGCAGCATCCGCTGCGGTTCACCCGCTTTGCACACGAAGGGGGAGTGGTGGCCCTGGCGTGGAATCCCGCGGGGAACGTGCTGCTTTCCGCCGCCGAGGATCTGAGCCTGAAGGTGTGGGATACCAGCTCGTTCACGGAGCGAGCGCTGCTCTCGCGGCAGCCCGATCTGGTGACGTCGATCGTCGCGACAGGCCCCGATCGCTTCGTGCTGGGGCGCATGGACGGCCAGTGGGAGAACATCCAGGTCGAGGGAACAGCGGATGAACAGGCCCGGGTCCGTCCCCGCGCGACCGTCCCACCGACTACCGAGACCCCGATGCAGACGTTTGTGGAAGTCGAACCCAACGATGCCCCCGCCCAGCCGCAAGCCTTCGCAGTTCCAGGCGTGGTGCGAGGCACCATTCATTCCGCCACCCATCCGAACGACACCGACTACTATCGCTTCTCGGCCCGGGCGGGGGAAACGTGGATCCTGGAAACCCGGGCTGCACGTCTGAAATCACCCCTGGACACCCGCATTGAAGTGCTGACGGAATCGGGCGAGCGGATCGAGCGGGCCGTGTTGCAGGCTGTCCGCGATTCCTACTTCACCTTCCGGGGCAAGGATTCGAAGCAAACCGGGGATTTCCGCCTGCACAACTGGGAAGAGATGGAATTGAATCAATTGCTGTACGCAAACGGAGAAGTGGTGATGTTGTACCGCTATCCGCGGGGACCGGATTCCGGCTTCGATGTGTACCCCGGGTTTGGCACGCGACACACCCGGTTTGATACCAACCGTGTCAGCCATGCGCTGGGAGAACCGGCATACATCGTCGAACCCCGCGCCCCCGGTGAATCGCTGATTCCCAACGGTCTCCCCGTCTTTCCCGTTTACTTCGAAAACGATGACGACGCCGAGGGTCTCCTGGGGACCGATTCGAAGCTCACCTTCCAGGCTCCCGCGGATGGGAATTACCTGGTTCGGATTCGCGATACGCGCGGATTCTCCGGACCGGATTTCCGCTATGAACTGACGATTCGCCCCCCGCGTCCCGATTATGCCGTGCAGTTGGAAAGCCGCGAGCTGACCGTCTCCCCGGGAAGCGGAAAGATGTTTCAATTGAAAGCGACACGCACCGACGGTTTTCAGGGGGCCATCGAAATTCGCTTCGAGAATGTCCCGGACGGTTTTTATGTGACTTCGCCGATTGTGATCGAGGCAGGACACCTGACCGCCCAGGGAGCCGTCTATGCCTTTCCGGGCCTGCAACGCACGCCCGAGGAACTCCAGGCGGCCTGGCAACAACTCGCCATCTCGGCCCGTGCTCCGGAACTCGAAGCCCATGGGGAGCGAGTTGTCGCCCCCTTCACCGCCATCAAGCTGGGGAAAAGCCCCAAACTTCTGGTGCGGCTTTCCCCCAGCGGGGCGGAGCCGGCCGCGCCCGGCGAAATTCCGGAAGTGACGATTCCCGCCGGCCAGACGATACACGTCACGTTGAGCGTCGATCGACTGGGCAATAACAGCGTCTTGAGCTTCGGCAAGGAAGAAGCCGGACGGAATCTGCCGCATGGATTGTACGTGGACAATATCGGGTTGAACGGCGTGTTGTTACTGCCGGATCAACACGAACGGCAGGTTTTCATCACGGCGGATCATTGGGTTCCCGCCAGCAGTCGCCTGATTTTCCTTCGTTGCGATCAACTGGATAACGAATGTTCGTGGCCCATCCGGCTACGCGTGCTCCCCAAGGGCAACAGGGACCAGTAGTGACCACCCGGTGTGCAGTGTTCGCAAATTCAAAAAATCATGGCCCTTACGCGGGTCGGCCGGGACTTCATCGATCCTTCATCATTTCTTCGCACATCTTTCACCAATCCTTGATATAACTTCAGGAGAGTGCCCTGGCAGTCCCCCGCGGGCGCGGGGCGAAATGGCAGGGATCTTTCCGGGAAGGAATTTGCTTGAAAACCGCGCGTTTCGATTCTCGCACGGCGAATCTGCTGCTGACGGCGGTGGCGGCTTTTGCCACCTATTTCTGCATGTACGCGTATCGCAAGCCCTTTACGGCGGGGACATTCGGCGGTGAGGACTTCTTCGGCATGGGGCTGAAGACCGTGCTGGTGCTGTCCCAGTTGCTGGGGTATATGGTGTCGAAGTTCATCGGCATTCGCGTGATTTCCGAAATGCGCCAGGAATACCGCGCCGGGGTGATTATCGGGCTGATACTGTGCGCGGAGGGTGCCTTGATCGGTTTTGCCTGGCTCCCGCTCCCCTGGAAGGTCCTGATGATGTTTCTCAACGGGCTGCCGCTGGGAATCATTTTCGGGCTGGTGCTCTCCTATCTGGAAGGGCGTCGACAAACGGAAGCACTGTCGGCGGCTCTGTGCGCCAGTTTTATCGTTTCCTCGGGTGCGGTGAAGTCGGTCGGCCGCTGGCTGATCGTGGATCGGGGGTTCAGCGAATTTCACATGCCGATGATCGTCGGGGGGCTGTTTCTGCTGCCCCTGTTGATTTCCGTGTGGCTGCTGCGCAAAACACCCCCGCCGGACGAACTTGATTGCCGACTCCGTTCGGAACGGCCCGTGATGACGCGGGAACATCGGCGTCAGTTCGTGGCGGCTTACTGGCCCGGTTTGTCGCTGCTGATTTTTGTCTATATCGCGCTAACGGTGATCCGCACGATCCGGGACGATTTCGGCGTGGAAATCTGGCACGATCTGGGAGTCTCCCAGACCCCTTCGGTTTATGCCACGTCGGAAACGCTGGTCGCCGTGCTGGTCACCCTGCTGAATGTGTTTGCGATCTGGATCACCAATAATCTGCGGGCCTTGCGGGTGACGCTGGGTCTGATGTGCCTGGCCTTTGGAATGGTGCTGCTGTCGGTTTTCGGTCAGGAGAGCGGTTCGCTGGCGCCGTTTGCCTTCATGGTGACCTGCGGCGTGGGATTGTACATTCCCTACGTGGCCTTTCACACGACTGTTTTCGAACGCCTGGTGGCGGCTTCGCGTCGCCCCGCAAACCTCGGCTTCCTGATGTACTTGGCCGACTCGCTGGGATACCTCGGCTACGCGGCGGTAATGATCCCGCGCACCTGGGGCAAGACTCCGGAAACGCTGCTCCCGTTTTTCAAGTGGAGCCTGCTGTGTGTCTCCGGGCTGTCGATCCTCGCGTTGTTTGCCGCCATCTATTATTTTCAACGTGTCCTGGAACATGTCGAACCGGGCGATACCCTCGAACCGATGCCTGCTCCGTACGGACTGCAACCGGTTCCCGTGGTGCTGCACGCCCAACAGCCTCTGACGGAACCTCTCGACTGAAACTTGCATGAATCCCGCGCTCTCTTCCCCATGCGGCCCTGACTGCCGGGCTGCCGTGTTTCATGCCCCCGGGCAGCCCCTGCAACTTCAGTCATTCCCCGTGCCGGTTCCCGAAGACGACGAAGCGGTGGTCCGCATCTCGTGTTGCACGGTTTGCGGCAGCGACCTGCACACGCTCACCGGCGCCCGGGCAGAGGTCACTCCCTCGATCCTGGGACACGAAGCCGTCGGCTTCGTCGAGCGTCTCGGACCGCGCCCCTTGCGGGATGTCGCCGGGGTGCCGTTGAACTTGGGAGATCGCGTCACCTGGTCCACCGTGATCGCTTGCGGAACGTGCGACCGCTGTCGGGCGGGATTGCCTCAGAAATGCCGCCAGTTGAGCAAGTACGGACACGACCGGGCTCTTGGCCGTCAAGCATTGAACGGCGGACTCGCGGAGCGGATTCTGTTGCGCCGCGGCTCCGCTGTCGTCAAACTGCCCGACGACCTCCCGGATGAAATCGTCTGCCCCGCCAATTGCGCCACGGCGACGGTCGCGGCGATGTATCGGTGCGCGGAACCAGTGGCAGGTCAACGCGTGTTAATCTTCGGAGCCGGCATGCTGGGCCTCACCGCGGCCGCCATGGCAGCCGCGCGCGGAGCCTGCGCGATTGCGGTTCTCGATACCCAGCCAAGGCGTCTGGAACTGGCCCGAGAGTTCGGGGCAACCGCAACCCTCGCTTGGACCGCCGATGGCTCGGACCTTTCCGAGTCGTTGCGAGAACTTACCGGACAGGCCCTGTGGGATATCGTGCTGGAAGTCTGCGGGGCTCCCGCCGCGGTTGCAGCTGCCTGCCAGCAGGGGGATATCGGGGCGCGAATTGTCCTGGCGGGATCCGTCATGCCGACTCCCGACATCCCCTTCAATCCCGAGCAGGTGATCCGGCGCTGCTTGACTATCCGCGGCATGCACAACTACACACCAGCCGATCTCCTCGCCGCCGTTACGTTCCTGCAAGAACATGGACGCCGTTTTCCGTTCGCGAAACTCGTGGCCAACACGTTCCCGCTGGACCGAGTGAACGAGGCCGTCGCGCATGCCCTGGAACAGCGACCGATCCGTATCGGTATTCGCCCCTGATGCCCAGGAAAGGGCATTAGCCCGGGGATACCCGCGTTGTGTCGGCTGGTTTCTCGAAAAATCTCGCGAAAAAACGCATTTTTTACCGCGATTCACACTCGTCAAACGCAACTCGCTCTGCGTAAACTGATAACAACACCCGCCGGGATCTGCTTACGTTTGAGTTGCGCTGTTTCCACCCTCAAAGGAACCTTCCATGCTGCCCTCCCCTGTTGCTCGCTTGCTCACCCGGGTTGCGCTGACGCTGATGTTTTCCCTGTTGACCACCCGCACGGGATGGGCGCAGCTCGAACCCCCAACCCCCCCCGGAACGCCCGCGGAAACCGTCCCCGGAACGCTCGAGTATCCTGCGGAGGCCTCGCCCGACGAATTGTTGGGGCTGGTCGAGTCGGCTTGGCAAACGCCCATCGAAGCCGAGACACGCAACGAGGAAAACGCGATGAAAATTCGCGTATTGCGGCACATCATAACCGGAGCCGAAAAAGTGCTCGGCCACGCCGATGCCAAGGAGCAGACCGCGCTGTCTGCGGCCCAGAACAAAATGCAGGCGTTGGGCATTCTCGCCCAGGCGGGCGATCCCGATGCCCCTCTCCAGGCGATTTCGCTGGCCCAGGATCTGGCCCAGGACAAGCGACCGCTGCTGGCGCGCGAAGGGAAACTGATTCTGCTTTCCAGCCGACTCCGCGAAATTCCCCAGCAGAATGCCCAGGAACATACCCAGTTTGGCCAGGAACTGATGGAGCTGCTCGCCTCGGCGGAATTGAATGAACGGGAATTACAGATTGCCAACATCACCGCCACGCTGTTTGAACAAACCGGAGACACCGACGCGGCCCGCGTGCTGTTCGAAAGGGCGGCGGAATTGATGAAAAAATCCAAGTCGCCGGCGATTCGCGCCCAAGCCGCGGAATTCGAAGGCTCCGCCCGCAGACTTGCACTCCCCGGCAACCCCCTCAAGTTGACGGGAGAAACCCTGGGCGGGGAAAAATTCGATATCCAGGATTACAAAGGGAAAGTGGTCCTTGTGCAGTTCTGGGCCAGTTGGTGCACCTACTGCCTGCAGGAAATGCCCCACATCCGGCAAGCCTATAACACCTATCGGGACCGGGGCTTCGAAGTGGTAGGTGTGAACCTGGATGACTCCGCGGGACGGGCCCGCGAAATCGTGGTTGATTCCAAGCTCCCCTGGCCGCAACTGTTCAGCAGCGATCCCGCGGCCTTGGGAATGCAGAATCCAGTGGCGGTTTATTACGGCATCAACAGCATTCCACAATGTATTCTTGTGGACCGCGAAGGGAAGGTCATCACCCTGCAGGCCCGCGGCGGAGCCCTCGATGCCGCACTCGAAAAACTCTTCCCGTCAACTGCGGCTGGTCTCTCGGAATAGCCTCGCCCGTCATGGCGTGTTGATTTATTGGGTGCCCCGGCTCAGCGAGCCGTGCAACTGTGGGAAAATGCTTGGAATTTCGCACTGCCGACACAGCCGTGGCACACAAAAAATGCGTAAATCACACGCCGTCAGGAAGCCGGCCAGTCATGGGCTGCAATCCTGGCGAAATAGTCCACTACAGTGGATCATGTGTCGGGCAAGTCATTTCGAGTAGGTGCGCCCGCGTGGCCCGCATTCTGACGGGTGCGGCTAATCAATGAGGGGTAAGCTACTCACCCACCTTCGGCGTGAGACATCAGTCCCCGGTTAAACACGACCGCAGGTCGACTCGGCCTGCAACTCCAGATCCCACCGCAACTGCCTGGGGACGCCCGTCCCTCGCTCTCCCGCAATACAAACCGAGAATCACGAACAAGACGAACTCGCGTGTGAAGCGGCGAAGATGGTTCGCCCTTCTCGCGCTCTGCATCGCGATGCAGGCATGGCGTCCCGTCACTTGCACCCCGCTGCTCGATCACGGGGCGATTTCCATGTCCGTCAGGATACGGGGGAGCCAGGCGGCGCGGAGGGCATTGAAGACGGCCAGCACATCAATCACTTCCTGGGCAACCGCGCCCTGCACCGGGGTAAGATATCCGCAGGCTGCCAGCAGCATTCCGAGCGCGCTGAGCAACATGCCCCCTCCGGCACTTTGCAGCGCGATGTGCCGCATGCGTCGGCTGATATGCAGAAATTCGTCGACCTTCGACAAGGAATTGTCCATGATCACCACGTCGGCGGCGGCGGCCGTCACGTCGCTGTTCAGTCCGATCGACATGCCTACGGTGGCGGCCTGCATGGCTGGTGCATCGTTGATCCCATCGCCCAGGTACAGCGTTTTTGCTCGGGCGGTTTCCTGCCGCACGCGTTCGAGTTTTTGTTCGGGTTGCTGCTCGGCATGTATTTCCGAAATTCCCACTTCCTCGGCCAGATAGCGTACTTCCGGTTCGCGATCTCCCGAGAGGATCATGATTCTCCGGAACTGGTGACGGGGGCCCAGATGGCGAATGAATCCGTGGCTTTCCTTTCGGGGGGCATCGCGAAATTTGAACGTAGCGGCATACTGGTCGTCCAGTAATACGATGCATTCGAGTCCTCCCGTCTGGGGCGGCAGCAATTCGCTTCCCGCGATAGCTTCCTTCAGTAACTGTTTGCGGTGCGTGATGCGAATGCGTCGTCCGTCGATATCCCCCCGCAAGCCCTGGCCCGGCGGTTCGCTCACGTGCTTGGTCTGTTCGCAGACCAGGCCTTCCGCCTGGGCGGCACGGATAATGGCCGATGCGAGGGGATGCTTCGAATAAATCTCGAGCGTCGCAGCGTACTTAAGCACGTCCTCGCGGGAGAAGCCGGGAGCCAGGGAAATTTCGGTCAGAGTGGGAAGCCCGTAAGTCAGGGTACCGGTTTTGTCGAAAATCGCTGTGCGGCATTGGGGCATCTGTTCGAGTGCGACGGGCGATTTCACCACAATGGCTCGGCGGGCGCAGAGGGAAATGGACCCGATGATGCTGACGGGAATCGCGATCAGCAGGGGGCACGGCGTGGCGATCACCAGCACCGCCAGAAAACGCACGGGATCTCCGCTGATCCCCCAGGCGAGGCAGGCAATGGTCAACGCCAGTGGAGTGTACCAGGCACCCAACTGGTCTCCCAGTCGGCGTAGCTGGGGCCGGGACTGTTCCGACTCCTGCATCACGCGCATAATCTGGGCATAGCGTGAATCCACCGCCAGCCGACTGGCATTAACCGTCAGGACCGCCTCGCCGTTGATCGCTCCCGACAGCACGCTGGATCCAATGGTTTTTGTCATCTGAAAGGGTTCGCCTGTCAGATACGATTCGTCCATCGTGCCATGTCCCTCGATCACGATTCCATCCACGGGAACAACCTCGTGGGGATAAATCACGATGTCATCACCGGCCTGAATTTCGTCCAGGGCAACCTCTTCGGTTCCCTGATCCGTCCGCCGATGTGCCCGGGTGGGCGTGCGCCGTGCCAAAGCCGACAGCACCGAAGAGGCACTTCGCAGTGCGTAATTTTCCAGCGCCTCTCCTCCGGAGAGCATCAGTACGATTATCGACCCCGCCAGGTATTCTCCCAGCAGGACCGACGTAACGATCGAAATGCCCCCGAGCAAATCGGAGCCAAACTCCAGGCGGATCAGCTTCCAGGTCAATTCCAGGACCAAGGGCACCCCGCCGAAGATCAGTAACCAGATCAGGGGGCGTTCGGCCAGAGATTCCGGCGCGTGCATGCCGAACCACAGCACCAGATGCACCGCAATCGCCAGCAGGGCAAGCACGGTGATGACGACTGTTTTGAAGCGTGCCAGTTGTTGCCAGGGGGTGAGGTTGGAAGACATGATTTCCAGCTGCCGGAGGTCCAGGGAAGGGACTGAGCCACATCGATCCACGGGCTCTCGTTTGCCTCAACGCGACGGATTGCCCGCCGGAATCCACTGCCGCGACTCATCGTCGAGCAGCCCGATGTGTTCGATGGGGATTTTCTGGAAGCCCAGTGCGTAAGCCGGGGAATCGTCTTGCAGGGCGAAATTCCGCTCGGCTGCGTTGACGAACCGGGGGTCGACATCGACCAGATTATCCCGAAATTCGATTCCCTGTTCGGCCTTCGCCTCGACATGTTTCCAGGTCCCGCCGACGCTGATGTTGCGTAGCACCTTGTTGCCACTCGGCGCGGCGGGCGTCTCTTCGAGCAGTGTGACGAGTTCCGGATAGCGTTCGCTCCAGGGAGGTGTTTTATAGGGCATGGCCTGCAGGCGTTGGGGCATTACCCCTCCCGGATCCACGTGGGCATGCATCCAGCCCAGGCCTCGGGCATCCAGATGGACCGACGGCTGGTTCTCCACAAAGATGTTGTTTTCCACCAGGTTGTCGCGTCCCCCGCCGATGAATGCCGCGCGGGATGCGCGATAAAAAATGTTCCCGAAGATCGTGGTGCCGCTGGCGGCGTCATCCAGGTAGACCGCCATCGCGCCATGCAGTCCAGGGCCGCTGATCTCGTGGAAGAAATTGTGACGAATGCTGTTGCCTCGCATCGTCCAGTCGCGCCCCATGTAAAAGGCTCCCACGTCGCCTGTTTCCTCGCAGACATGGTGTATGTCGTTGAATTCGATCCGGTGTTCGTTTCCACTCAACTGGATGGCATTATGCGGTGCGTCGTGAATGTGATTGTGAGCGACGCGATTCCCCACTCCATTAATCCCCACGGCTGGGCGATACGTACGGACCAGTCGGGCATAGTGGTGAATGTGATTGTTCTCGGCGAATAATTCCGCCGCGGTCAGCGATTTTCGGTCGCCGCCGCTCAGGGAAATCCCCCCCTCGCCCGTGTGATGGATATCGCACCCGCTCACCCCATTGCGAAATCCGCCCGTAATCGATACGCCCCAGCCCCCGGTATTACGGATCCTGCACCCCTCGACCAGGACGTGTCCGCCGCCCGAGATCGTCACCGCCGTGCCCCGCGTGTTCTCGAGCAACAAGCCGCGGAGTGTCACCTGCTGGGCCTCTTGCAGCGTGATCAGAGTGGGCAGGATGGAAAATTCGACATCGTCTTGGAGGGGGCCGGGCGGCCAGAAATACAACTGCCCCCGTTCGCGATCCAGATACCATTCCCCCGGACGATCCAGTTCCGCCAGCAGGTTGAACGCGAAATATCGCTGCCCCTGGCGATACCCGTAATTGTGATGAGGCGGCTGCAGTTCCAGAGTTTTCTTGAGGGGGTCGATGCTGGCGATGCGTTGCCGGCCGTCCGACCAGTCCCAGAACCAGTACCCCGACAACCAGCCATCGGGCTCCGACTGCCAACGCTGCGGACGGTCCTGGTCGTACACGAACTTTCCCTGCCGGTCCCCCTTGATCCCGTGTGTGGTGAACGGCTCCAGGTTCAATATCGCCTGGATTTTGACGAACCCCTCGTTTGGCCAACGCGCCAGGGTCATCGGTTCCTGCCGATAAAACAGCTCGCTCCGCCGGCGATCGGCCGCTACTTCGCCGAAATCGCTGATGCCGGACTGCTTGAGGTCCGCAACCAACACCTGGGTCCGCGCTTCGGGGGGAAGTCGCGTTAACACGCTGGCGTCCGTCACGGCTAGAAATGGCCCGATCTTCTTCCCTCCGGAAAGCCTCGCGATTTCCCGGGGATAGGATGACCACATCACCGGATTCCGCTCGCTGCCAGAATCCTCCCTGGTCAATGCCAGTGGCTTGCTCAATTCGTACAACCCACCCCGCAGGTAAACATGCAACGGACCAGCCGTTTCCGCTTGCCGGACTTCCGCGCGTATCAACTCCCGCGCCCTCTCCAGACTTGCAACCGGACCATCGGTTCCGGACGGATTGACCTCTGCAAGTTTCCCCGACCAGGCATCGTTCCCTCGAGGCGATACGTAGATATCTCCCCCGCGCGCCAGCGTCCCGTGCATTAGGACGCCGAACAACAGGAAACAGAACCACGGCCAGGGACGCGAACTTCGTCCCCGAGGCAGCACGAACAACATCGGTCGCGGCATCGCGCGATCTCCTCGTCAGGCATTTGCGGAAACGGCCACTCACCGACCCTGGGGCTGGAACCTCCGGAGGCTCACGTCACCGGATCGTACCCGTATAAATCGAGTGCGAACTTCATCCGGGTATTCACGACGTCGGCGAGAACCGGATCGGTGGGGAACTGGTTCTTCTTGTACTCCTTTTGACCGGCCACGTATTGCTCGATTTTCGGTTGCACATGGGCAAAATCGGGCAGGTTCAGGGCGGCATACACGTCTCGCATCTGGTTGACCAGATCCTGCTCGAACACGTCGAAGCGAATTTCGTGCAGATGCCCGGGCGGGATGTGTACCTTGTCCGCCTCGTAGGTTTGAATGCACTGTTCGTAGGCCTGATATACCAGTTCGTCGTGATTTTCCAGATTGATTCGCCCCAGGGCATTCGTTTGAAACATCACTTCCCGCAGATGCACGGTCGATCGGATCACCTCGTAGGGATGCCGGTGGATGTAGACAAACTTTGCCTCCGGGAACAACTCCCGCAAGATTTCGATGCGATACGTGTGGCCCGGAGATTTCGTCACGATCGGCTTGTTGTGACGCAACGTGATTTTCTTCATGAACTTCGTGATTGCCTGTTTCCATTCCTCCCGCTCGGCGGGACTGGCGCCGCGAAAATCGAAATAATCAGCGTACCGTTCCCGATGCCCCTGAAACGCCAGATTCCGGTAGGGCGAATAGGTGGTCGTCAACAGCAGGGCAATTTCATCTTCCTGGGGCAGTTTCCACCCGGTTGCCATGTTGTCCATCGGGCGCGTCTTGGGGACCAGCCAACTCGTCAATCCCGACATCACCTTTTCCGTTGTCAGGAAATGATGCGCAAAAATGCACTGATACAAATTCGGGTAGGTAAAGCGATCGTCCAATGTCATCAGGTTGTGCAGCAGCGTCGTGCCGCTCCGCCAGTGACCAAGCACAAAAATGGGAGGCTTGATCTCGGTGGCGGCCAGTTGTTTGCCGTATCGCCAGTTCTCGATTTTTTCCATCAGGCTGTTGTAGGGCAGCATCGCCAGCGTCGGCAGAATGCGGTGTAGCTGCGTCCAGTGCAACTCTGCCCCCACCTTCACCAGCTTGCGAAAATCCCGTATCCGCATGCCATGCCAAATCACCAGACCACGCTGCGAATGGCGCACGGGTCGGGAACTTGCTACGGGTTGAATCGCTGTTGTCTGCATTGCTTGTTCGTTACCTGTATCCTGCTTGTGTATTGCCTGCTCTTGAAAATCACCAGATCGGCAACCCGATTCCAGCGGATCGCGTGCGACGCTCAATCGCACCCGCGACGTGGCGGATGCGCTCATTTTCCGATATGCTCGATACCTGAGTTCCTGTTGATGCCGGAACTATTCTGGTTCCAACGGGCTAAGGTACAATAAACCCCTGCAATTTCCCACCAAGGAGAATCCTCATGCGTCAAATTCCACGGCTGCTGTGGAGCGTCGGACTCGTTCTGGCAATTTCAAGTTTCGCACGAGCCGAAGACAAAGGCTGGGTTTCGCTCATGGACGGCAAAACCTTTGATGGCTGGCGCGCCAGTGAAAACAAGGACAGTTGGGCCATCGAAGACGGTGCCTTTGTCTGTCATGGCCCCCGCAGCCATCTGTTCTATGTCGGCGATGGGAAACCCTTCAAAAACTTCGAATTCAAGTGCCAGGTGAAAACTCTCCCCAATAGCAACGCCGGGATTTACTTCCACTCCCGCTACCAGGAAGAAGGCTGGCCCAAATACGGCTACGAGGCCCAGGTGAACAACACCCACGCCGACCCTCGCAAAACCGGTTCCCTGTACGCCGTCGACGATGTCCTCGAAGCGCCCGCCAAGGACAACGAATGGTTCGACTATTATATCAAGGTGGAAGGCAAACGGATCCTCATCATCGTCAACGGCAAAACCTGCGTCGATTTCACGGAAGCCGACGATCGCCAGCCCGGGGGAGATTTTACTCGTGTCCTTGACCAGGGAACCTTCGCCCTGCAGGCCCACGACCCCATCAGCAAGGTCTACTTTCGGAACATCCAGGCAAAGCGACTCCCCTAACCTGCACCCCAAACCCTGACAGCAACAGCGGGGCCTCGGAGAATCACTCCGACGCCCCGCTCTGTTTGTGTTATCTACCCGCTACCCCTGCTCCCTCGCGGCTGCGAAGGGGCGAATTCGACAGGCCTGTTTCAGGGATTGAACCGGCAAATCCGAACTAATTCCACTCCGCTCGGTCTCCCGGAATCGGCAGTATGCGATGCTGCTTGTGAAATTCGCTCAACAAGCGATCCCACACTTCGTAGGGCTGCACGTCGAAAACGAACTCCGCAGAAGCCTCCAGCGTAAACCAGTCACCTCGCGAAAGCTCCGCTTCCAACTGCCCTTCACCCCAGCCGGAATATCCTGAATAGATGCGATAGGTTGACGATGTGGAAGGTTCCTCGTCCCCCATCACCACCGCTTCGAACGCTTCGGCGCTGTTCCCGATATACACACCCGGCAATATCGAAAGCTCGCGATCCCCCCAGGCGGGATTATTGTGCAACATACTTAAGGCCGATGGCTCGACTGGCCCTCCCACGTAAATCACGTTCTCGGACGTGGGGACATTAAAATGCCCCGCCAGCGCATGCGCCACATTGACCGACGAGGGACGATTGACGATCAACCCCATCGCCCCTTCGGAATTGTGCTCCAGCAGCAGTACCGCCGAACGAAAAAAATTCCCATCGCGCAACTGCCGCGATGCCAGCAAATAACGACCACGTAAGGAATCGTGCATCCACCGTTTCCTTATGCCTGAATCCCAGGAAACTTGATAAAAACGAAAACCTGCCCACCAGGAATGCTCGAACGCGGAGACATTCCGAAGCCCTATTCTACGACACCAGGTCCCCAGCGTGTAGGGTAGTTTTTTTCCTCCCCCGCGGTTTTTCCATGTTTCCCAGTTCCGCTGGCTGGCTGGACGAGCGGTTCCCCCCCCGGCTAAACTCCCCCCCATGATATCGGATACTTTCAGCGATCGGGAACTCGACACGCTCCGCCGAAAACTACTGGCCTGGTATGACCGGCATCAACGCCAACTCCCCTGGCGCGAATCGCGGGATCCCTATCGTATCTGGCTCAGCGAGATCATGCTGCAACAAACCACCGTCGCGGCCGTCATCCCCTATTTCGAACGCTTTCTCGCACGCTTTCCCAACCTGCAAATCCTGGCCCGGGCAGACGAAGCCGACGTGCTCCAATTGTGGGAAGGGCTCGGTTATTATTCCCGCGCTCGCAACATTCACCGCACCGCGCAGCTGCTCGTGAGGCAGGGTGGAAAGTTCCCCAGCGATCCCGCGGAACTGGTCAAGCTGCCCGGCATCGGGCGTTACACCGCGGGGGCCATCGCGTCCTTTGCCTTCCAGCAACCGGCCCCCATCGTCGAAGCCAATACGCAGCGGCTGTATGCCAGGCTGCTGGCCTGGGACCAGCCCCTGACAACCGCCGTCAGCCAGAAAATACTCTGGAACTTGGCCGCGCGGCTGGTCTCCCCGACTCGGCCGGGTGCCTGCAACCAGGCCCTGATGGACCTCGGCAGCCAGGTCTGCACTCCCGCCGCGCCGCGCTGCGAAGCATGCCCCGTGCAAGTCCACTGCCGCGCCTATCTGCAGGGATGCCAGCACCGACTCCCCCTGGCCCGGCAACGCGTCCCCCCGACGCCGGTCACGCATTTGTGCATCGCCCTGCGCAGCGGTTCTCGCTTCCTGCTCCATCGGTATCAACCGGGTGAACGCTGGGCAGGCCTGTGGGACTTCCCCCGCTGGGAAAACAACGACATCCCCTGCGACCTCTTCCCCACCCGCAAGAAAAACCGCCCGATACTCCTGCCCGATGCTGCCTTGCACGCCCCCTGGTTGTCCGCTATCGAGGACGATTTCTCGAGGCGTTTTCAGGCCCGCATCACGCTGCAACGGCACCTCGTTACCTTCCGGCATGCCGTCACCCGCTTTGCCATCACGCTCATCTGTTTCGAAGCCACGACTTCCGCCCGATCGCTGAAACAGGGCGTTAGTCAACAGAAGTGGACAAGCCCGGCTGACTTCCCCGATCACGCCTTCTCCACCACCGGACGCCGCCTGGCGAATCTGCTGACTCGATCGCATCCGGAGTAAAACCGGCCCTCAGCTCTTCACCTGCTCCCTCTCTCTCGCAGGCTGCCGGGATCGTAGGGTACGCTCCGCGTACGATTCATGTGGTATCCACGCGGCAACCAAACCACGATGCATGATGGCACGTTACCTCCGCCGACTGTGCCACCCAACACCCGGCGCGCGATGACCGAAACACTCCCTCCCTAAATTGACACCCCCAATCCATTGGCATACGATGATCCATCGCGGTGTACGGAATGTCAACTGTCAATACACAGTTAAGGCAAATCAGGCCGTGCCTGACGAATGCAGAATTGCTCTACAATAACCTCGCGTCAGGCACAGTCTGGCTTACAGGAACTGCCCTTGATTCGATACCTTCATGGAAAACGACAATCCTACGGCACGCCGCAATTGTCGGACGAATGGGGCTGCTTCGACTACTACATCGAAATCAACGATCAACATGTGACCCGCCAAGTCAACGTTTTTGAGAATGGCGAAATCTTGCGATACACTCGAAACCATTGGTGCGATGAATACGGAATGATGTTCATCGGAAAGTTCAGCCTCAAACAAAAGGCTGCGCGTGGATGCCGTGTTATCCAAGCGGACGAATTTGATAAAGTATGGCAACGCTCGTTGGTTTCACCAAATTGGGAAAAACAACAGCAGACTGCAAAAATAAATCAATGGGGAACGTGGACGGAACGCACTGGCGTAGACGCCGACCACGAAACTGATTGAAACAACCCATTACGCAGGATAACCAAGCGGTGAACCGAAGCCGCCGATGACGCGGGTTTTCAAATCATAGTCTTTTGGCGGCGGCCCGGTTACCGCTGACACCTGCCGATCCAGGGCAATCGCATGAAATCAGGCCTGGTTTCATGCGATTGCCCTGGGCCGTGCCTGACGAATGCAGAATAGCTCTACAATAACCTCGCGTCAGGCACTGACCTACAGGTACTACGTTAATTCACGTCCCGTGGTTTCACGGGTAGCGATTCAGGGGCCCGTGATCAACTGAGGTCCAGCCAGGGCGGGCTTGAGCGTGGGGAGGTCGTCGAGGGTCTGGTCGCCGGGGACCAGTTCGATGCCGCCGATGACGGGTTCCCCCCGGATCGCCGTGAATTCCACCCGCAGTTCTCCATCGAGTGAAATCCGCGGGAACTCGCGCACAAGGGGGGCCAGAGCCGCCGGAGTCGCCTCGGCCAGATCCAGACGTTCCAGCACCCGGACGCCATTCAGCGAGACATCGAAGAGGCGAGCGCCGACAGGGGTTTTCTCGGGTTCCGCGAAGTGCAATCGGACGGTGTAGCTGCCCGGCTGGATGCCCCGCAGTGTTACGGACTGCACTCCCGAAATACCGGAAGCGGAAACCCAGGGCCAGCCGGTGCCGCCCGTGACCCATACGGAATGATGGTAATAGGTCGTGGGACGTTCCGGCGTGATGGTCAGGTCGAGTTTGGGCGCGGGCCCTCCCGCATGCGGTTGTTCCAGCCAGAGGGTTCCCGCGGAGGTCATGCGGGTGCCGGGGG
>JACTNB010000005.1 GCA_014584345.1 Planctomycetota bacterium | reverse complement strand
GACCTCAATAAGCTGGGCAAAGCACTGCAGGCAGCTGGTGCCAGTGTTGACGAAATAGCAACCGAGCTCTGGAGTAGGGCGGAGAATGATCTCAATAAACTTGCGAAAGGACTGCAAGCTGCGGATGTTCATATCGGCGAGATTGCCACCCAGGTCTGGAATCGAGCCGGCGGCAATGTCAAGAAGTTGATCAAAGCAATCAAGGCTGTGGATAGACAACTTGGCAGTCTGGTTGGGGGGATCTGGACATCGCTTGCAAATCTGCAGAAAAAAGTACAGGGACAGGTCAACCAGCTTCAAAAACAGATCTCAAGGCTGGCTCAACAATTTGGGAAGCAAGTGCTTTCTGCTGCAAAACAGCGAGATCTGATTCTCAACGAGCTGAATGCCGTCAGTTCACAACTCGGCAAGCTCTGGGATACCGCCAGTCCCCAGTTGCGAGGATTGACCCAAAATTTAAGCAACTCGGCACAGACTAAGATCAATGAGGCAACCAAGCTGCGAAACACGACTGTTGCCGATCTGGGACGACAGATGAAAGAAGCCAAAATACAGGCTGAAAATGATTTGAAGGCCATCGGGGTTGATTTGTCGGCCATCGATGTTGATTTGTCGGCCATCGGTTTCGGTCTGAGTGGCCGTATGTCTCTCGGTAGTGGCTCGGGTTTCCCCCCAATCAACGATGTCAAGAACAGTGTTGGCGACCTTTACAATGAAGCCAAAACAGAAATCAGCACCATCAATGATCAGATTCAGGAACTGGTAAAGGATCCATTGAACAATACCGCTCGAATCGAGGAAATCCGGAGCTGGTTGAGTGAAAAACTGAATGGTCTGAATAATCAGATTCGAGATGCTGAGTCTACAGCTTCCAGATCAATTGACGCAGCCAAGAATGCATATGGGCTCCAGGCCTTCCAGCAGGCAGGAGCGAGTGCCCGTGCGGTTTATGAACAAAAGGTTTCCGCTTTGGAAAAGGCCATTTTGATTAAGAGGGACCAGTTGGCAACCCAGCTATCAAATGCCCGTGAACATCTTAAGCAACTGAACCCATCACAGGTTGCTGTCAATCAGTGGGTACAGCAGATTCTGTCCAGCCTGAAACAGACTGATGGGTCGACGAGTTTGCAGAATCTCAAGCTGGGTGAATTTCAGGCCAATAACCCCAATTCTGCTGCCGAAGTGGGGCGAGCAGAATTCCAACAGGAAATCAAAAATATCATGGGAACCAATGCAGAATCGCAACGTCCTGCGAGTTCCTCAATGCTGGTTGACATTGGTGTGTTATCACTCCGTACCTACAACGGAAACTATCTACGGGCCGACCTCCCCCTTGATGGGCGACTGGATGCCAATCCCACAGACGTTAGTGCCTGGGAAATCTTTACTGTTGAAGACCGTGGCAATAACCAGGTGGCCTTGAGGGCAGCCAACGGAAAGTATCTCTGCGCAGAAGGAGCGGGTGGAGGAGTATTGAATGCCAGCCGCGACTATGTTGCAGAATGGGAATTATTCTGGGTCGAATATCGTGGCAACAACGAGATTGCTCTCATGACATCCAACGGATACTACCTCACTGCTATTAATGGAGGGGGAGGAGAAGTTCTTGCGGATCGCACTGCTGCATCATCATGGGAAACCTTTCGAATTGTGGAAGAACCCCGGCAGCGGGATGCCGCAACAGAGAGAAACCTTACTGCATCCGGAATCATCTCAATTCGCACATCCAACGGAACTCTTGTTTCCTGTGAAGGCACTGGTGCGGTCGTCGCGAATCGAAGTGCAGTTGGAGTCTGGGAGAAATTTGAGATCATTACGGCTGATGATGGCCGGTACATCCTCAAGTCCGGTTCAGGACGGTATCTTGCACGGTCTGGTGAGCAGATTATCTCTACCACCAGTATCAACAATGCGGAAAAGTTTTCTGTAATCGGTCTGGGAGAAAATGCATTTGCCCTGAGGGCAAGTAATGGACTCTATGTTGCAGCGGAAGATGGTGGTGGCGGGGCACTGGTTGCCAATCGCGACCGGGCGAGGGAATGGGAAACTTTCCAGTATGCTGACCAGACACATTCGCTTTCTACCCAGCGTTTCACGGAGACCGGGCTGTTGAATCTGGTCTCACCCCGAGGAAATCTTCTGACCGCAGAAAGCGGTGGCGGGCGAGAAGTCGTCGCCACCAGAACGCTCCGAAGTGCCTGGGAAGATTTCAGAGTTGTCAATCTGGGTGGAGGGTATGTGGCAATCCAGGCAGCCAATGGTACGTATTTCAGTGCCGAAGGCGGTGGCGGTGGAGCCGTTGTGGCGGATCGCACAGCCATTGGAGAATGGGAACGTTTCAAAGTCATTGGACTGGATGGTGACAAGGTTGCCTTGCGAACATCGAATGGCTTCTATTTGACAGTTGTCAGTGGGGGTGGAGGAGCAGTCCGTGCAGACGCTCAGTCTATTGGGGGAAATGAAACTCTCGGATTCATCACTGAACCCTCCAATCGAGATCGCACTGCAGAATCTCGCTTCAAAACAATTGGCCGTGTGCAACTACGAGTCTCGAATGGTCAGTGGATCGGTGCAGAATCTGGTGGAGGGAGTGAGATTGTCTCCAACCGCTCATCGGCTGGTGAATGGGAACAGTTTGATGTCGTCAGACTGGGGGATCAGGTTGCTCTGCGGTCACGCAACGGCCAGTTTCTCACCGTGTCGAACGGGCGGCTGATGGCCACAGCGGGATCAGCAGGAACCTGGGAGCGATTTGAGGTTGTCGGACTTGGGGGTGACCAGATCGCACTTCGTTCTGCAAACGGACACTATGTAACCGCAGAAGGAGGCGGGGGCGGACAACTGAATGTTGATCGAAGAGTGCCTGTCGCCTGGGAAACATTCCGATTTTTTGCTACCGGTGATTTGACGACCGCAGCACGATTTATCAGAACAGTGAATGTTTCCCTGCAGGCAAATAACGGACTTTATGTTGCCGCAGAAGGTGGCGGCGGAGGAGTTCTGAATGCCAACAGAACGGGAGTTGGGGCCTGGGAGCGATTTACGGTTGTGTCGTTGGGAGGAGATCAGGTTGCCTTGAGGACCAGCAATGGAAAGTATCTGTGCGCGAACGGAGGGGGTGGCAGTACATTGAGTGCTGATCGAACTGGGATTGGTGCCTGGGAGACGTTCACGGTGGTGAGTGTTGGAAATGGTATTGCCTTGAGAACCAGCAATGGACATTACCTGTGTGCTGAAGGAGGCGGCGGGCGCGAACTTGTGGCCAACCGGCAAACCGTTGGCGCCTGGGAAACGTTCCGATTCGCTGGTGTTTAGTTGACCTTTTTACATGACTCGTGGATAGATATCTACTGATTTTCATGAGCATGTCGCCAACGGGCAGGAAGAGCTCTGTCGACTGGATAATTTGTCTCACGAGAACGGTCAGTTTTCGGAATGTTCAAATTATAAAAGGGATACATCGATGGGCGAGGTTTTGATGTCCTTGAATGAGCCTGCTGCCGTACAACTTCGGGCCATTGATGCGATTCGTGTGAATGGAGCCTCTCTTTCGGCTCATGACCTTTTCTCCAGTCTGAGGAGAAATCTGCGTCTGAAACCGATTATGAGAGAGATGATTGCTGAGTCTTTGATTTCACAAAAAGCGATTGAGTTGGGAGTGATTGTCAGTGATAAGCAACTACAGCATGCGGCAGATTCCTTCCGCAGAAAACATCGTCTCCATTCGGCGGAGCGAACAGAGAGCTGGTTTCGTGATAACGGAATCAACGCCGCCAGTTTTGAAGCCTCGATCGAAGCGAACATCCGCAAAGAGTTGCTGATTGACGCGATGTTTGCCGAAAAAGCAGTTGAGGATTTTCGTCGCAATCCTCAGATGTACGCACGAGTCAACCTGGCGATCATTCAAGTCCCCAGTGATGAACTGGCTCGCGAATTGAGAATGCAGATCGAATGCGAAGGAGCGGAGTTCGCTGAGCTTGCAGCTCAACATTCGGTGCATGAATCACGTTTTCAGCGTGGGCGGATAGGGCACGTCTTTGTCGCACAATTGCCCAAGGCCATTCAACCAGCATTTCTGCAGCAACAGGATGAGTTAATCGGACCAGTTACGACTGATGAAGGTTCTTGGATCGCACAGGTAGAAAGTTATGCAGCTGCTGACGATAGTGCTGCTACCCTGGCGTTCATCAAAGCTCGCATGTTTGAGGAATGGATTTCCAATCAGCTTTCAGTGTCGGTAATCGAATTTCCATTGCTGGATTTCCTGGAATGTTAAAAAACATCTTTGAGCGATATCCATTTTTCTCTACTTATGGATTCAAGTCAACGTGAATTGTTGAAGCAGCATCGCTGGTTTTTCAGTTTCACACCGGGGAGACTATCTTCCAGGAGGGAACCACGGGGGCATGGTTGCATATTGTCCTGAACGGACGGGTAAGAGTCAGTTGAGATCGAGGATACGTAGATTCTTGAGAGAAGCCAGATGAGGAATGTCCTCGTCACTGAGCGGATTTCCGGGTATTTGCAGCCATTGCAGAGTCACGGAGTTCGCCAGCAATGCGACACGCTCACCTGTCAGTCCGTGGCCGTTCAGATAGAGTCGACGAAGTGCCGGCAGGCTCGCCAATCCTTGCAATCCCTCAGCCGTCACGCTCCCCTCAGCACCATACAGGCCCTAGTCTAGCCACCGCAGAGAGTGCATGAGCGTTCGGAAAAACAAACCATCCCTCGAGTGTCACATTTTCTCAATCCCGCCGTGCATTCCAGAATTGAATCCGTCCAGTCGCAGTATCGTGTGCAATAGGGCAAATGGTTCGTTTGTATATTATTCGTAATGCCTGCACAACTGACCGGCTCAATCGGTAGAAACGGACGGTTTCTCAATTTTGGCCCTTGGTTTTTACGATAACCAGTGCATCAATCGGTATCGATGCGTTTGTGGGGTTTTTGTGATTTCCCGTTGACATTTCCAGTTGTTCCAGGCAAGCTGATATGTCTGATATTGGATATCAAGAAGACCCTCCGTCCCCCCATTCTCCACCCCGCTGGGAGACCTGCCATGTTGAATGTTCTTGGTCCGAAGTATTCCCTGTGTGATGGTCTTAGCCGTCGGACCGCGCTGCAAATTGGTGGGCTCGCCATGGGTGGCATGGCTCTGCCTCAGTTGCTGCAGGCAGAACAGGCGGCGGGGCTGAGCAAAAACAACAAGGGGATCATCATGATCTTCCTGCCGGGGGGGCCACCTCACCAGGATATGTGGGATTTGAAGGTGGATGCACCGGCGGAAATCCGGGGAGAGTTTTCGCCCATTTCCACGAATGTGCCTGGGATCGAAATTTGCGAGTTGTTTCCCTTACTGGCACAACAAGCGGACAAATATGCCATCATCCGCTCGATCGAGGGGGCAACCGGGGCGCATTTCGCCTTTCAATGCCTGACGGGAAACACGGATCGGCAACAACCTCCGGGAGGTTGGCCTTCCCTCGGTTCGGTCGTCTCGAAGGTATATGGCCCGAAGGATCCCGCAGTCCCCCCCTTTGTGGGACTTTCTCCCAAAACGGGCCACGCTCCCTGGGGTGATCCCGGACAATCTGGTTTTCTGGGCGTGGCGCATGCTCCGTTTCAGCCCAACGGGCAGGGCATGAGCGACATGACGCTGAACGGCATTTCCGCCGATCGTCTGGGGGATCGCAAGAAGGTTCTGGCCGCGCTGGACACATTTCGCCGTCAAGCCGATGCTTCGGGCATGATGGAGGGGATGGATGCCTTTGCGCAGCAGGCGTTCGGAATCTTGACCTCCAGCAAACTGGCCGATGCGTTGGACGTGGAAAAAGAACCGGTGGCGGTGCGCGATCGGTACGGGCGTGGCACTACGAAACTGCAGGCGGATGGCGGCCCCAAACTGCTGGATCACTTTCTAGTGGCGCGCCGTCTGATCGAAACTGGCGTGCGCTGCGTGACGCTGTGCTTCAGTCGCTGGGACTGGCATGGGGGCAACTTCAAACGCGGCCGCGAAGACATGCCGATGCTTGATCAGGCCCTCAGTGCCCTGCTGGAGGATCTGGAACAACGCAGCATGCTGGATGACGTGACCGTGGTCGTCTGGGGTGAGTTCGGCCGGACTCCTAAAATCAATTCCACCGCTGGTCGGGACCACTGGCCGCGAGTTTCCTGCGGCCTGCTTGCTGGGGGAGGCATGCGGACCGGTCAGGTTATTGGGGCTACGAATCGGCTTGGAGAATATGCACAGGATCGCCCCGTGCATTTCCAGGAAGTCTTTGCGACGCTGTACAAGAACTTGGGCATCGATGTCGATACCTTGACGCTGCCCGACCTGCAGGGCCGCCCCCGTTTCCTGGTGGACCATAACACCTACCGCCCCCTGCCCGAACTGGTGTAGGCGAACGGTTGGAACCCAAATGTCCGGAGCCCCGCGAGCCGTTTCCGACGGAGTGCTGGCCAGTCTGCGCATCGCTCTCGACCGATCCCTCAATCAGGCGTGCCGAATGCGATGGCACGAGCCACGCCCGACACGGTGCGTTGCTTGAAGCAATTTCGCGTGCCAAGGCTATGTCTGCCGTGCGTATTTCCAAGCTTGTTCCCGCGGATGCACGGTTCGCGGAGCAGCGTCACCCATTAAATCAATGGGACCGGACAAGGCACAGGTTAGTGTTGATGCTCCACGAACAGCTCGAATCTTCTCTTCCCTGGCATCTGGTCTGGTTGCGTGAGGGGCTGTATTTTGGGCCGACTCCTCAAAAAAACGAAATTGAGACGGAAAATTCTGATCGGTACGGATAGAATCAGTATCTAGTCCGGATTTCTCACCCGGGTCAATAAAACAAGATTGCTGACTTCGACGAACTAGCCGCGCCCGTCAGGAAGCGGGCCAGGCTGGAGCATGGAATAATGCAATACTTTGCCATAATTGATGTTGTATTCAAGGAGTGTTCCATGAGGAACAGCTCTCTTGGCCCGCTTCCTGACGGGCGCGGCTAGTTTTTCAGGCACTTTCGAGGCATAATTTACCGCATTGGTAACTGTGTGAGAAATGTGGTCTAGTCATCATGGGCGAAGTCGCGCCCGTTTCACGGTCCCTTTCCGGTCCGGGGCTTTTCCAAGGGAATAGCGTCATGCAAGATTCTCATCGTTGGATCCAGCGTCACTGGCGGCGTTTGCAGTGGGGCCAGTTTCTGGGAGTTAGCGCGGACTACCTCGCGATGTGCCTGGTGGGTCTGGGAAGTGCAATTCTGCTGGTCAAGCTGTTTCTGCCTCAACTGTGGCCTCATGCGTTGTGGTTGGGACTGGCACTCTGCCTGGTTCCCTTCCTGGCCTGGCGGAAAGTGCAACGGGTCCGATTCACGCGTACGGAAGCCACGGCTCTGCTCGATCGCAAGCTCCAAGCCGGTGGCTTGCTGATGACACTCAGCGAAGCCCCGGACGATCAGTGGCAGCAGCATTTGCCGCGGGTCGAGCACCTGTGGCGCGAAAGTTTACCGAAGGTTCGTCCGCGGCGATTTGCCTCGTTGGTGACGGTCCCGCTGGCTTTTGCGGTGGCCTCCTGTTTCATCCCTCTGCGGGAAAACACGCCTCTGCAGGCGACGCCGAGGAAGGTTGCGCAACAGACAACCGACCAGCTCGAAGCGATCCTCAAAACCCTGGAGGAAGCGGATGTTCTCAAGGAAGAAGAAAAGGAAGCCCTTCGGAAGGAGATCGAGAAATTCGCCGAGGAGACGCATCAGCAACCCCTGACCCACGAACAATGGGAGACCGCCGATTCTCTGAAGCAGCAATTGCAGATGTCCTGGGAACGAAATGAACGAAGCCTCGAATCGGCCAGCCAGGCACTTGAGCAACTACTCTCCGCGCTGGCCAATCAGGGGGAAATGTCAGCGGATCAACTCCAGCAACTGGAAAATTCCCTGGGACAAAACTTGCAATCACTGGCCCAGAAGGCGGGGCAGGGGAAACTGGGTGATCTCTCCGAAGGGTTATTGGACAAGTTGAATCAACTGGCCCAGAGCGGCAAGCTGGATCTTCCCGAAAACGCAGAGCAGCGACAGAAAATGCTCGATGAACTGAAGCAGAAACTGCAAGAGGAATCCGAGAAACTGGCTAAGCAACGCAGCGAATGCCAGGGGTTGTGCGAAGGGGGAAATTGCCCCGGAGGCCAGTGTCAAGGTGAGGGCCAGTGCGAGGGGAACAAGCCGGGGCAGGGGGGTGTGACGCGTGGCCGGGGTGATGCGCCGATGATCTGGGGCGCGGAATCGGATCTGGCCAACACCAAGTTCAAGGAGATCGTCTTGCCCCCCGGAACGCTCGACGATCCCTCGGAACAGATTCTGGGGCTGACCTACAAGGAGCCCGAAGTGAACGTGGCGGAGACTGCGCCGCGCGGCGAACTTCGGGAAACCGATCCCAGCGCGGGACGCGCCACTTGGGATCGCAAGTTGAATCCCCGCCATCGCGAAACCGTCCGAAAATTTTTCAACGCGGAGCGTAAAGCTCAGTCCATCCCAGCCGATGGGGGGCTATGATCTCCACTGCGGAAGTCGTGTTCCACGTACGGCTCCTCGCAGGTTTATTGATGTTATGAACCAACGGGAATCCGCGACGAATCGCGGCTTCTCCTCCACACGTTATCCAGGAAAGCCATTGCCTCATGTCGCCCGAGCCGTTGTTGTCACCCGAGGAAGTTTCCAGTTCGCGCGAGGTTATTTCCCGGTTGCTGGACGGTTTAGGCCAGGCGATACTCGGTCAGGAAGTACTCCTGAAACTGGCGGTAACCTGCATCCTGGCGCGGGGGCATCTGCTGCTGGAAGGCTTGCCAGGGCTGGGCAAGACCGAATTGGTCAAGTCGTTGTCCGCGTTGTTGAATCTGTCGTTTCGCCGTGTGCAGTTCACACCCGACCTGCTGCCGGGAGACATTGTCGGTTCGCCGATTCTGGAGGAACAGGATGGCGGTCGACGGCTGGTATTTCACCAGGGCCCGATCTTCGCCAATCTGCTGCTTGCCGATGAAATCAATCGGGCCACGCCCAAAACACAGTCGGCCCTGCTCGAAGCGATGCAGGAACGCCGCGTCACCGTCATGGGAACGACGCATCCGCTGCCCTTGCCATTTTTCGTGCTGGCGACACAGAATCCGATCGAGCTGGAAGGAACCTACCCGCTGCCCGAAGCCCAGTTGGATCGTTTTGCCTTCAAAATTCAAGTGGACGGCATTGGCCCGGAAACCCTGCAGACGATCATCACGAAACGGCATCATGGCGAACCCCCAGTGTTGAAGCCCGTCGTCTCCGCGGACGAATTGGATGTCTTGTTCGCGCGGGTGGATCGCGTGCATTTGCCCGAAGCCGTGGCAAACTATATCGCGCGACTGGTCTCGGCGACGCATGCCCGTTACGAAGATTCTCCGGAAGTGGCCCGGCAGTTCATACGCTTCGGGGCTTCACCACGTGCTGCCATTGCGCTGGCGAACACGGCTCGCGCAGCGGCATTGATCGCCGGCAAGCCGAACGTCGGTTTCGAGGAAGTGAAGTTTGTGGCCCCCAGCGTGCTGTCGCATCGCATCATTCTCGACTACTCCGCACGGATGGAAGGTTGGGACAATCCCTCTCTGATCCAGGAACTGATCGCGCGCGTTCCCGAAGTTGACCGCGAAATACCGGCGGATGTGCGGGTTTGAACGCGAGTCATGCTTAATAAATTTCGATAAGTGAGTGATTCGATGAAACCTATCCTCGGCCAATTGCGGTTCCCGTTGGTGTTCGGTTTGCTGCTGACGCTGGCCTTTCCCGTTTCCGCCCTGGCCATTGGAAGTGCCTTTACCCTGAGTGGCTCGGACTTGGTGGTCGATGTCGACGCGAAGTGGGTTGGTTGCCGCGATGGCGGGTATTACCCCATCCGAGCCCGCATCCGCAACATCGGGCCTGCCCGCAAAATCACGCTGCAATATGGCAGCTCGAACTCGACGCAGAAAATCCCCCTGGTGACGCGCGATCTCACGCTGGAGCAAAACGCCACCATTTTCACCACCCTGCTGATCCCGATGGTTTCCGAGGGAACCTATGGGGACCTGCGGATTCTGGAAGGGGGCCGAGCCTTGAAGGGACTCTCGCAATCCATCCCACTTCCCGATACCGCCTATCAGGGAAATCGCAGCCCACAGATGCTGATCGTCAGTTCCCGCCTGGAGGATGGGCGTTTCTTCAACGAGGCCTTGCAGAGAAAATACACCTCCGGCCCCTATTCCCACATCTCCATGGACAATTCGGATGTCGTTCAACCAAACATGCTCCCCACGCTGTGGACCGCCTACACCGGGTTGGACCTGCTGGCCATTCCGCTGGCCACGCTGGAAAGGGAGATCAGCCCCGAAGCGCGGCAGGCTCTGCTCGCATGGGTCCATTCCGGTGGCACACTGCTGGTTTATCAAACCGGGCCGAACGCGGCCGTTCTCGATAAGTTGATCGGTTGGGAGCAGCGTAAATTCGCGGAAACTACCTGGACCCCGGCCCATGTGGGAGGCTTTCGGCGGTTGGAACTTCCGGACCCGGCCGACGAAAGCCGCCTGGTGCCCGAGGACTATTCCGCTGGCGCGCCGTGGCAAGTCGAGGAGTCTCTGTTCGCGCAACGTGGCTGCGGCCTGGGGAAGGTGGTCCGGTTTCAGGAGTCTCCCTTTCCGGGAACGAACTCGCACTGGACCTGGCTGTTGTCTCACCTCGACCAGGGCAATCTGCTCTGGAACGATCGTCACGGCATCAGCGTCCGCCAGCCGAACGCGACCTTCATGCATTTCCTGATTCCGGGGGTGGGGAGTGTTCCCATCATTTCCTTTCTGGTGCTGATCACGATCTTCACGGTCGTGATTGGCCCGTTGAATTACGGGTATTTCCTCCGCAAGAAACAACTTTCGATGCTATTGATCACGGTCCCCGTGTTGGCCTTTGGCAGCAGTTTGCTGCTGGTGGGGTATTCGACGGTGGCCAACGGTTTTTCGGTGAAATCGCGAGTCCGCAGTCTGACCATACTCGACCAGGGCCGAAATTCCTCGCTGAGCATCAATCGCGTGGCCTATTTCGCGGGGACGTCTCCGACGGGCGGGCTGTCGTTTGAGCCGACAACCGCCGTTTATCCGATCTGGCCCATGGAACTCTCTCATGAGGCATGGAGAGTCAACTGGAGCGATACCCAGCATTTCCGCAACGGGTGGCTCCGCTCGCGCACGCGGACGCAATTCCTCACCTTGTCGCAACGCGAGCAACGGGGGCGTCTCGAACTGCGCGGGATCCCGGACAAGCCCGAACTCTCCAACGGACTGGAATGGCCTCTCCGCCTGGTGTATATCTCGGACGCGGCGGGAGAATTGTGGTTTGCCGAAAACGTATCCCCGGGCAGCACGGTCCAGCCGACGAAAGCGACCGCGGATCATCGCGGCAAGTTGCGGGAAATTCTTTCCCAAGAGGCCCTGGGCTTGCCCGAGGGGATGAACCAGCAGCAATACTATCAGAATTTCGGCAGCCCTCGCCCGTACGTCTCTACCCATGGCTACAACGACATGTACGGCCAGCACGATATCTACAACAACAGCCAGCAGGAAAAACTGATCCGCAAATTTTCCCTCAATTCGGAAAACGGTCTGGAGCCGCGAACCTATTTCGCGGTACTGGGGGGGAATCCTCAACTGGACCTCGGTTTAACGAAATGCAAGGAGTTGGCATCTCTGCACCTGCTGCTGGGTTATCTTGACTAACAGAACGAATGCCCGCGACGGGACGCAACACATCCACGCCTTACTTCGGAATTCACTCCCACATGAGCGACCCCTCGACATCGCATCTGGACGAGCTTGCTGTTTCGGCCTCTACGAATGGGCAGACGAACGCGGACGATAAGCCCCGGGTGGAAGGAGTCGAGGTGCCCCAACCCGCCGGGGGCCATGCGCCGGAACAGCCTACGCTGGAAATCAAGAATCTCCATCGATTTTTCGGCAAGTTGAAGGCCGTCAATAATGTCAGTTTTCGCGCGTATGCCGGCCAGGTCATGGGCTTTATCGGGCCGAATGGCGCTGGCAAGACAACCACGATGCGAATCATCGCCACGCTCGATCTCCCCACTGCCGGGGATGCCTTCGTGTGCGGTCATTCGGTAGTGGATGATCCGGAGAAGGTTCGCCGGGTGATCGGGTTCATGCCAGACAGCTTCGGCAAGTACTCGAACATGGACGTTGTCGAATACCTCGATTTTTACGCACGGGCCTACGGTTTCAAGGGGGAGGAGCGGCGCGAGGCGGTGGAACGCGTGCTGATTTTCACGGAACTCCGCAAAATAGCCGACAAACCGATCAAAAACCTCTCGAAGGGGATGTCGCAACGGCTCGGCCTGGGACGCACGCTGATTCACGATCCTCAGGTACTGGTGCTGGACGAACCCGCCGCCGGACTGGATCCACGGGCCCGAGTGGAGTTGCGAGAGTTGATCCATCTGCTGGCGGTGGAAATGAACAAGACGGTGCTGATCAGCTCGCATATTCTGACCGAACTGGGGGAAATTTGCGATTCGGCCGCCATTATCGAAGCGGGCCAGATCCTGGTGCATGGCACCATCGAGGAATTGAAGCGGCATAAGCCGAAGAAATCCGAAGGGACACATACGGGGGAGCCGATCGCCGTGTCGGTGGTGTCCAACTCGACGGAATTGCGAAAATGGCTGCTGGAACAACCGTATGTAAGCCACGTCGCGCTGGCTGCAAACCGCGTGGTCTTTGAATTCGCGGGGGACGAAGACGCGCGGGCCGAGTTGCTGCGGCGCATGATCGAACAGAAATTCCGCGTGACGGAATTCGCCGCGAAATCGGAGACACTCGAAGATGCCTTCATGGCCATCACGGAAGGCCTGGTGCAGTGACCGTAACGACCGCACAAGCCTTCGATCGAGCAACGGATTCGTGGCAATCGCGGATGGATGATTTCGGCGATCGCTGGAATCCGGTACTCGTGCGGGAGCTGCGGCGGATGATGAAGGGGCAACTGTTCCGCATCAGTTACCTGGTATTGACGACGTTCTGCCTGTTCTCGCTTTATCTGAGAGTGATGTTCGAGCTCTCTCTGGCGGAGCCGCGGGAAATGGGGTCGGAATTCTGCGCGATGTTCCTGTTTATGTTGTCGATTCCGCTGATGCTCGTGGTCCCGATGGCGCTGTTCATGGCCGTGGCAGAGGAACAGACCGGCCAGACGCTCGAAATGGTGGGGATCACACCCTTGCGCACGGATCAGATCCTCTGGGGATACCTCTGGTGCGGAGTGATTCACGCGGGACTATACTACTGCGCCCTGCTCCCCTTCATCAGCTTCAGCTACCTGCTACGAGGCATGTCCTGGATCGACCTGGCGGGAGGCCTGACGATCACCTCCCTGGTCGGCTTCACGGCTGGCCTCTGGGGCCTGATGCTCGGTGCCTGCGCGAAAGGTCCCTTGCGCCGAGTCGTCTGCACCCTGGCCACGGTGGGAGGGGGCCTGCTGGGGTTATCGATATTGCAGACCGCCATCTCCGCCATTTTCTTCTTTCAGGTCGGGTTTGAAGGCTGGTCCACGGGACTGGTCTGCTTGTCCTTTGTGCTGTTTCCCCTGCAATTGATTCTGTTCGCCGTGGCGCGGCAACAACTGCAGTTGATCGATCCCCTGGTTCGGCCCTACAAGGTTCAGTTGGACAGCGAGGGGAAAGTGACCCGGTTCATCCGGAATTATTCCGCGAATTATATCGAAATTCCCGCGTGGCATGACCGGACCTCTGAAGCCGTGCGATCCAATTCGCATGCCCCGAGAAGCTGACTGCGGCGGGGATACGCGACGACACATTCAGATGGGGGCCTGCCCCGTCCTATTCCCGGAGAGGGACTGATGAAAGTTCTACCTGTGCTCGATGTATTGGGGGGGCGGGCGGTGCATGCCGTGGGTGGCATTCGCCACGATTATCAACCCTTGCGCGTGACCGGCTGCCGTTCGTCCTGCCCCCTGGAAATTTCGCGCGTGATTCGCGAACGCTATGAATTGACGGACTGGTACGTGGCCGATCTGGATGGGATCGTGCATCGCCGCTGGAATCTTTCCCTGCTGCGAGAACTTGCGGCGAGTGGATTGACGCTACGGATTGACTGGGGCCTGTGCGACGTGGAGGACCTGTTCGAGATCAACGGCCCTTGCGAGAATTCCCGCTGTATCGTTGCCAGCGAGGTACTCCGCGACCGAACCGTGCTCGATTCCCTTGTGGGGATGCTGGATCCACTGAAGTTGACCTTCAGCCTGGACCTGGTTGATGGCGAGCTGAAATGCCCCCCCGGCGCCTGGGGGACGATGTCGCTGGAGGAAATCATCGGTTACACGCGGGAACGCGGAATCCTGGAGATCATCGTGCTCGACATGGCGTACGTCGGCTGCAAGCGGGGCCTGGGAACCGGGCCCGTGTGCGCGCGACTGCGCGAGGCCTATCCCGATCTGACATTAATCACGGGCGGGGGGGTGAGGACCGTGGCCCACCTCGAACAACTGGAGCGACTCGGCGTGGACGCTGTGCTGCTGGGTTCCTGCCTGCATCAGGGAGAACTGGCCCCAGGGGAGATATCCCGCTACTCTAGCCCGGCCTCGCTGGATGCAACCCGTTCAAACACCAGGGGATGATCGGAATCCGGATCGGCCACGCGCAGCGACACCTTTCCGTCGAGCAGATCCTGCAGCACCTGGCCGCAGGTTTCATAGCGCCAACCGGAAGCCAGCTTGGGGGGCTCGTGCCGGTTGCGATCCTGGTACCAGCGGACGAAATCACGAAGATCGTTTGCCGTTGCCAGCAGCGAAGGGGACAGATCGAGTTCCGCGCACTGATTGGCCAGGGCAATTGCCAGCAGTTTGCCCAGCACGTGTTCCTCCTGTTTCCAGTGATCGCCCGCTTCCTCGGGCAGGCGGGGCCATTGCGACTTCGGAATCTGCTGCGCCTGTTCAATCACTTGCAACATGTCTCCTAGATATTTCCGATAGCCACTGCGTTGCATGTCGCGAGAGGAGAGCAGGTCCCCCTGCGTGTGCGGCTGACGATGTGCCAGATCGACCAGGAGATCGTCCCGGAGCAGGGAACGTACGGGCTTGTCCAGTTTCTCCGCCAGTCTTTCGCGCCACAGAAACAATTCCCGAGCCACCACCAGTTCGCTTGGTTGAAGTCGCGAGATTTTCGGCAGCCGCATCCAGGCTTCGTGTCGCAGTTTTTGCCCCTCGACCAGATGATCGACGAACTCCTGGCATTCCTCGACGGCCCAACTGCTCCGTTTGCAAGATTTCAGGCGGTGTTTCTGTTTTTCCACGATATCGATCAGATGGACGACGTCCTCGATGGCGTAGTCGATCTGTTTTGTCGTGAGGGGGCGCTTGGCCCAGTCGGTGCGCGTTTCCTTGCCACTGACGGTTTTCCGCAGCACCTTCTGAACCAGGGCGCCGTGCGACAGGGGAAATCCCCGGCTCAGCAGCCCCTGGACGATCTGCACGTCGATCAGGTTGCGCGGCGGTTGACCAATGGCGTGCCAACAGAACAAGATTTCCTCGCGCCCGCCATGCACGATAATCTCGGTTTCCTCGTTCGCCATGATCTCCCACCAGGGGGTGAGATCGTGTAACTCCAACGGATCGACCGCCACCTGTTCGTCGCGTGTGGCAAACTGCAACAGGCACAGACGGGGCCGATAGGTGAATTCCGAGACGAACTCCGTATCAAAGGCAACCTGCGGACTATCCCGCATGCGCCGACAAAGTTCCTCGAAGTCCGACTGTTGAGTTAGAATCCGAAACGGCATGATGGATTGAAGCTGTCGAAATTGTGATGGCGAAGTATCGTTTCCATACGCAACGGAAACACCAGCAGACTACATCCGCTCCGATGTCTGAATCCCCAGCAAACGCAATCCCAGTTCCATGGTACTGGCCGTCAGTTCGCACAACTTGAAACGGCTGACACGCAGGTCGAGCGATTCCTCGCTGGCTACGGGGCACTTATCATAAAACGTACTGAAGGCATTGGCCGTCTCGAACAGGTAGTTCGTCAACAGGTTGGGACGGTATTCGGCGGCGGCATTCCGTAACGAGTCCTCGAAACGGGCCAATTGCAGCCCAAGTGCCCGTTCCGCGGGATGATTCAACCGCACTTGGCCTGGCAGGTCACGAATCTCTTGCCGCGAATGCCCCGCCTTGCGGAAAATGCCACACACTCGCGCGTAAGCATACTGCATATAAGCGGCTGTGTCGCCCGTCATGGAGATCATCTTATCCCAGTCGAAGACGTAGTCGCTGTCGCGATTGTGATGCAAATCGGCGTATTTGATACTGCCCAGTCCGACAATTTCCGCAATCCGCTGGCGTTCCGCGGCGTCCAGTTCCGGACCGTTGGGCTTGGCATCGTCGTTGGCATCCACGATTCCCCGTGCCCGCGAAACGGCTTCATCCAGCAGGCTCCCCAAGCCTACGATATCTCCCGAGCGGGTTTTATAGGGCTTGTTATCCTTCCCCATGACCGTTCCGAAACTGACGTGCTGATATTCGAGTTGATCAAAACCCCAGAGCCGGGCTGTCTCGAACAGCAACTGGAAATGTTCGCTCTGCCGCTTATCAACCACATACAACAGCACCTCGGCCTGCATATTCCGGGCACGGTATTGAATGGTTGCCAGGTCGGTCGTGGCATAGGTGTAAGCCCCGTCCTGTTTGCGCACGATGAACGGCGCGCGATTGCCTGGAATAAACACGCATATCGCCCCCTGGCTTTCTTGGGCGAGGTTCCGTTCGATCAAATCGCGCACGACTTCTGCCAGCATCGGCTGATAGAAACTTTCCCCCAGTGTCAGGTCGAATTCCACACCCAATCGGTCGTACACGTCCTGCATGGCCCGGTTGCACGCCGGCAGGAATTCCTCCCAAAGCCGGCGGTTCTCCTCGTCCCCCGTATGCAACAGGGCCACTTCCCTGCGGGAATCCACAACGATTCCGGGATGCGCGTCGGCCAGTGCCTTCAGATCGGGATCCGCTTCAAAACGGGCAATCTTCGCTTCCGCGCTTGCCGCAGCGTTTCGCAGCGTGGACATATCCGCCTGTAGTTTTTTGAGCAGGCGTTTGCTTTCCTTTTCATTCTGTTCGGTTTCGGCTTCTGCGTCGTTCACCGCCTGTTCGGTTTCGGCCAGTTTCCATTCCAGGCCAGGCAATTCCTCAATGGTCTGATGATACTCGCATAACTGGTTTACAAGGCGATACAAACGCGATAATTCCGCCACGGTATTTTCGCGATAGGCCTGTTCGTCGAGGAAATGCTTGTAGCCGTACAGAATCATCCCGAACTGTGTTCCCCAGTCGCCGATGTGATTATCGCCGACAACATCGTGACCGAGAAACTTCAGCAGGTGATACAAGGCCGCCCCAATCACCGAACTGCGCAGATGCCCAACGTGCATCGGCTTGGCCACATTGGGGGACGAATAATCCAGGATCACCCTTTTCGGCAATTCGACCCGTCCCACGCCCAGGCGGTCGTTGCCCACGGCCTGCAGCAGTCGGTCGGCAAGCCAGTCGGTTCGCAGCTTGAGATTGATGAAACCCGGGCCGGCAATTTCAGGGGGTTCGCACAGATCACTCACATCCAGCCTGCTTAGGATGTCCGCCGCCACTTCTCGGGGAGGCCGGCCGAGTTGCTTGGCAAGAGGCATGGCACAATTCGCCTGATAATCTCCAAATTGCGCGTTCTGGGCCGGCAGTACCAGCCGTGTTAATGTGTCCACTTCAGTGGACAGGGGAGCAATGGCGGAAGCAAATCGCGCGCGAAGTTCGGCAAGAATGATCATGGTCAAGCAGAAATTTCCAATCCGGTCTGTAATTATTGTCGCCGGAGCAATGGGACGTTCGTCGATTCAGGGGTATGACCACTCATAACGCCTGAGTGGCTCGCGATCCGATAGCCTGCTTGGAAACACGAGGGTCACGCCCCCTTACGTGATGGAATATAACAGGCCGGGGGGCGGGCTTTGAAGCCTGAAGCCCCTTCTGTTGGTTCATCGCCTTCAAAATACAGACGGCAAACCCGGGGCGCAAAAAAAAGAAATCGCCGCAACGATGCCCATTCGTTGCGACGATTCCCGACCCTGAAAGAACGTGCTGGAGTCACCAGCGTGACTAGTTGAGTTCAACACCCAGGAGTTGTTCTTCTTCTTCCTGGATGATGATTCGCGGAGTCACCATCAACATCAGACTTTCCGTTTCCCGACCGACACCCGTGTTCTTGAACAACCGGTTGATGTAGGGAAGTTTGTTAAGGATAGGTACACCGGCCATGTTTCGGCTTTCCCGCAGACGTTTCACGCCCCCGAGCAGCACGGTGCCTCCATCGGGAACACTGACCACCGTCTGCACGAAGACCTGTTCCTGAATCGGCTGCTGTACCGTGGTGGATCCGCCGCTGATAAAGCCCTGCTGACCCTGCTGGCCCTGCTGACCTTGCTGGCCACCAAAGCCACCCTGACCGCCACCTTGGCCGCCGCCTTGGCCGCCGAAGCCGCCGATGCCGCCGAAGCCCAACTGGCCACCACCACCGAAGCCACCCTGGCCACCACCACCAATGCCACCTCCACCGAAGCCGCCCTGGCCCTGCTGGCCAAAGCCACCCTGTTGACCACCACCGACGCCTCCACCTCCCTGGAAGCTGAAGGTCTGCACATCGGTGATGTTCGTGAATGTGGGGAGCACGGAGAGGCGGACATACCGGCGGTCAGCGGAAATCACCGCTTGTACCGTCAGGTTGACCCCTTCGTTGATGAACTGAATCTGTGGTTGGAAACCGACGTTGAACACACTCACCGAGGGGGCCACGCTGATGACGAACGGGCGAGCCACCTGGTCCACCACCGTGGCGGTCTGACCATTGAACAAGGTCACCTTGGGGGCAAACATGATATTTGCTCGTTCGTCGGCCTGAGCCGCCTGGATGAAGAAGAACGCTTCAATATCGGACAACACCGCGAAACCGACCTGGATACCGACTTCCGGGTTGAAGTTACCGAAGTCCGGTACTCCGACCTGGAATGATCCTTGACGGAACGGCACATCCAGATCCTGGCTGAAGGAATCGGGCGAGCTCATCCCGATAACCGTCCCGCCACGCTGATAGCGATCTCGATTGACCAGATTCAACACGGGAGACTGCTGGAACAAGCCACCACCGGTCTGTCCCTGCTGTCCCTGCTGTCCCTGCTGCCCCTGCTGACCCTGCTGCTGGTTGCCACCGCCGCCGCCAGTGGTCCCTGTGGTCCCGCCGGAATTCAGCAGGTCCACGGTCCCGAAGGGAGGCAGCGGAATTCCGCTATCATCCGTTTTCGGGCCACCGATGGTATCCTGGACGTTAAAGTCGAAGTCGACCCCGATACGTTCGAAGAAGCGATCGGATACCGAGATAAATCGCACTTCAATCGTGACCTGCAGGTCCTGCAGACGTCGCAACTGCTTGAGCAATTCCGCGATTTCATCATGCACCGCCTGCGTCTGGCGAATAACCAGAGACAGGGTGGAGGGATTGTCGCGAACCACGCCATTGCCTCCCAGGGTGTCCCAGCTTTCCGGGCGGACAACACTGGTGATCAATTCCGAGAGGGCATCGAAGTCCGCCGAGTTCTGGCGGCTACTACGTTCGCTGTTTCCACCAATAATCCCGTCACTTCCCACCGAGGCCAGCGGGTCGTTGATTTGGGACAGCGAGTTTCCGAACGGCTGGTTCGGCACGCTCATCTGGCTGCCTCCCAGTCCCAGCGAACCGCCGCCCAGCAGGCCACTGGTTCCGCTGCTGAATTGACCGGCCATCACCGGAAGCGGCACGACCAGGTCGGCGACGTTGTAAACCACGGGAATCAGTTCGCCCTGCAACCGCAGGCTGCTGGTTACCTTCAATACGTCGTCGGCGATGTTGTAGTCCAGTCCGTAGGGCTCCAGCAGGAGCTTGAGGGCGGATTTCAACTTGATGCCGTCGATATGCATCGTCACGGGCGTGTTGCTGCTGGCGCCCACTTCCTCCAGCCCTTGCTCGTCGGTCCAGATATTCATATCCGCGAGCATCGCAATCTGCCGGAAGACTTCCGAGAGGGGTTCGTTATCGAAGTGCAGCGAAATGGGTTGGTTCAGGCTTTCAATAATCTCGAGTTCCTCGGCCGAACGCTGACGGTTATCCGGGCCGCCGAATTGTTGGCGGTTTTTCGTCAGGGCCTTCCAGTCCTTGGCGTCGGGATAGGCAATCGAATCCTTGGCCACCGGGTTGACCGCGGACCATTCGACGGAATCGAGTTGCTGCCAGAAACTTTCCTCCTTGGCATCCTTTAATTCATCGTTGCTGGCGATGCGGCGAGCAAACTTGGCCTTCCAGACCATCATTTCGGCAACCGGTTCCTCGGGAGCGAGTTCCTTGGCTTTCTTGGCCACGATTTCCGCTTCCGGATACCGGCGTTCCCGCATCAGCCGGTTGAATTCCTCGGTCATGTCCGCCAGGTCCTGCTCGATGCGAATCTGGACCTTGCGTTCCTGCTCGATCTGGCTGCGGACTTCGTCGTTGCGTTTTTCGAGGGCAATCAACGGTTCCCGCTGATTCTTGTATTTCTCGATGGAACCCCGGCTGCGACGCAACTGGGAGGCGAGAGAATCGGTCACTTCGGGAGCCAGGCTGGTTTCCGCCAGTTTGGTTACCGCCTGATCAATCAACTGCAGCGCTTTTTCGGGATCGGTTTCACGCAGGCGTTCGGCCTGGTAGATCGTGTTGAAGGTTTCGCTGCGGAGGCGATCGTATTCGATCGACTGCTGCTGGCGTGCCAGGTCGATGCGGGACGGGTTGCTGTTCACATCCTGATCGTAAACCTGGTTGTTGACCATCTCGATCGCGGTATTCCGCTTGACAGACAACTGCCGCAGAAAATCACGCAGTTGCTGCTGCTGAACGGGGTTCAACTCCTCCTGCTGCTGATACGCCACCAGGAAGATCTGGCGGGCAGCTTCCCGTTCGCCATTTCGCATCAACTGCACCCCTTCCCGATAAGCTTCGGCAGCGGTGAGTTGAGGGGGCGCGACATCGGCTGTGACAACCTGATTCTGCTTCACCGAATCGGTCGGCAATGCCGCTTCGACAGGAGTCACTTCATTGGTGGCGACCATCGTGGGAGTCCGCGAGGGGACATCGCGACGATCGATTTCCGCCAGAAGCTGTTGCGGACGCAAATCAAACACATCGTAAGCCACATCGTACTGCATCGCTTCGCGTGCCTTGGCTCGTGCCTGTTCCAGTTGACCCTGTTCCAGCAAGGCCTTGGATTGATTCAGCAAGGAGACCACGGCGGCCTTCTGGCCAGCCTGGGGATTGTCTGCCGGAGTACGTGGCAAACCCGTCGGAGCTTCCGCCACGGTGCTCGGCGTCGGAGTGATGCCAGGCGCCGGAGTGGTGCTCGGTGCCGGGCTAGTGCTCGGTGCCTGTGTTCCAACAGCGGGAGCCTGAGGTACGGCGGAGGGGGCTTCCGTCACGGCTGCCACCGTCATCGGCCTGGACGAGGAATCGGTGGCCCAGGGGCCCGCGGGAATTTCCGTGGGCTGTTGACGTGCCAGCATTTGCTGCTTCTGAATGGCATTGATATGTGCCACGATCATTTCCGGGCGATCGTCGAACAACGTGTAGGCGACGTCGAACTGACGTGCTTGCTCCACTTTCGCATTCGCGGTTTGCAAATCGCCGCGAGAAACCGCCTGACGTGCTTCCGCCAGCAAGGCCAGGGCTTGTTCCCGGGCATTGTCATTCGCGGAAGGAGAGGTGGAGGGCGTGCTGGTCATCTCGGGCACGGCGATGGCGACGGGCACGGAGGTAGACTCTGGCGTGGTGGCTTGCGGCTTCTGCTCTCGGGCAACAATCATGCGGGAATCGGAAGCCCGTTCGATCATGGCCAGAATCTGTTCGGGTCGGCGATCAAACAGGTTGTAGACGACAGGCAGTTCTCCCGCCTGAGCGGCAAACTTCCGGGCTTCCTCGTAGCGCCCTTCCTGAATGGCCTGTTCGGCTGCTGCCAGAAGCTGCTGAGATTGCTTCTTGGCGGCATGTTCTTCCGTGGGATAAATTTCGGTGGAGGGGGCATTCGCGACCGGGGCCTGACCGGGTAACGGAGCGGAAACCACCGTGCTGCCGGGATTCACGCCAGCAGCCTGCATCCGGGCGATATCCGCCAGCAAATGCTCCGGGCGATCATCGAAGGGACCATAGGCCACTTTCAGGCCCTGGGCCGTCCGAGCCTTTTCATAGGCTGCCTCGGCATTACCGGCTTTCAGGTCTTCCCGCGCGGCCCTTACCAGGTAGGCTGCGTACTGAGCCTGTTCCTCCTGGCTGGAAGCGGGAGGCTTGGATCCCGAGGGGGCCAGTTGAGCAATCAGGGTGTGCGGATTGAGTTCGTTCTTATCGAAGGCGATGTTGAACCGAACCGCCAAATCGCGGGCAGCCGTAGCTCGACGCAGGGCCTCTTCGTTTCGGCCTTCGTGGCGGGCCAGTTCAGCGAGCCGCAGCTCGTCCTGGATCCGCTTGCGAATGACGGTCTGTTCGCCGACGGGAGCAACCGTTGTCCCCGACTGGAACCCATTCGTGACTTGCCCGAACGGATCCGAGGCATCCGCTTCCGCCCAGGGGTTCCCTGCGGGGGATTGCGTTTGCCGGGGAGGAGTCCCGGAAATTTCCTGGTCCTGGGCCTGGCTCAGATTGAACAGCCAAAGCGAGGCTGAAGCCAGTGCTCCACATGCCATGAGTCCAATGACCTTGGTCAATTTCGAATCCTCCTTCAGGCCGGTCGAATTCTCAGCGTTCGATGTCATGGTGATCTTCTTACGAAGAGTGACGATGGGTGGGGTTTTCAGCGGAGCATCGGGCCGATGGGCCGAAAGGTTGGATGCATTCCAACTCCGCCGAGACAAATTCAGAAACCAGTGTGTGTAATGGATTCAAGTCGTCGAAGACTCGATGAGATGACGTGTTAGACAGGTTGGGAGTTGTGTATCCGAAGAAATCACAACGGGTCAAGAGGGCTTGGATTCTGACCGGTCACCAGTGGTCTCGTGGAGTTTTTTACAATTCCGGAAACCGTCTCGTCGGCAGAATCGGGCCTCGCTGATGTCTTAGGGGAAGGGTGTGGGGAAGTGCTGAGGAATGGATATTGAAGGGTTTTGGAAAAGAATCTGTTGTGATGCGAGATTCTCTATTCTGTTCATCGGATCGTGATGGGAAGGAATCCAGCAGAACCATGTGGATCAGGAAAAATTAACAATAACTGTGCCGGTCTCCGAGATTTCAATTTTCACCCGTCAAAGTTTACCCGATCCGCAAAGGGTGCCGTGTTGTTTTTGCTGACATGATCTGCCTGGCAGGCCTGTCGTGTGCACGCGTGAGCGACTCATGCCGCTTTCCGCGTTTGTCAGTCAAGTTTATTGATGTTTCGCATGGTTTCCGCAACTTCCGGGTCATCGTCGAAGATGGTCATGATCGTCGCGGTTTGCTTCAGTTTTTCCAGTACCTCGGCGGTTTTTTCCTGACGTTTCCGTGCGATGATCTCCTTGCGGAGTTCGAGTTGCAGTTCTTCGAAAGGTGTTACGCGAGCATCTTCGCGTTCGGTCACGCGGATAATGCGAAAATGCTGCGGTGTTTCAATGATGCGACTGATCGCTCCGGCGTCCAGGGAGAAGAGTTCCTCGTTTAACTTCTGGTCAGCCAGGCTGTCTTCCTTGGTCCAGTCCCAGTTTCCCCCCTGTACGGCCGTGGGACCATCGGAGAATTCGCGGGCTACTTCGGAAAATTCGCTTCCCTCCTGCAGGGCCTGGACCACTTCGTTCAATTTCTTGATGGCGGCCGCGCGATCCTGCTGGGGGGTGATCGAAACGCGAATTTCCTGCCACTTGACACGTGTCGGGAAGGTGTATTGATCGATGTGTTCCTGGTAATAATTCAGCAGATCGACTCGCCCCAACTGCACGTTGACCTGCGATTCCGTCGCCAGATACTGCATGGCCAATTGCTGAATCCCGAACGTTTGCCGAATATCCGCCAGGGACGTTCCCTCGGATTGCAACTTCTTATCGAGTTCCTGGGACGAGGACGTTCCTGTTTTTTCCAGCAGATTCTGGACATGTTCGGCAAAGGCTTCGTCCAGCACGCTATCCAGTTTTTCAATCTGCTCCTGCTTCAAGGTCGATTTCAACGCATGCGACAACAGCGTCCGCTGGATGTGCGAAGGCATATCCCGCTTCAACAGTTCGCGCTGGGCCTGGGCAAATTGTTCGGGTGTGAGTTGCTGCCGCATCTTCACCATTTGTCGGGCATAGGGGGCAAATACGTCTCCCGCCAGAATCGTGTTTCCATTGACGACGGCCACCGGCATGGAATCGGGCAGAATCGGCAATTCGCCGGCTTCCGTGCGCGAAACGGGGAGAATATCGCCCGAAACGGCCGCGTTCGCAGTCAGGGCGGCGTAACCCTGGGTATCGGCGGCTGCGGCTTCCAGGGAAAGTCGCGGCGGCGCGGGGCCAACCACCGGATTGTTCGGGCGGACGCGGGTGAAATGTTCCTTGATCTGCTGGCAACCCGAGGAGGCGAGCAGGCTTCCCGATAGAACCAGACCGGATATAGTCAGCACCCATCCGCGCCGCTGGGAAAACGGGCGGGGACGACAATCCTCAGGCTGACGATTCTGTTCCGCTGTCATGGAGACGGATTCACTCGGGAAGGATGGTGGTGAATTCCAGGCCGCGACAGGATGTCGCGATGGAAGAACGGGATACCGGGCGGTCTTCCCGCTGCCTGTCAACTTGGATGGGTGACGAGTTATACGCCTAAACTTTCCGATCCTGCAACACGGATTTCAGGAAATGCAGCAGCTTGGACTGGAATTTGGGCAATTCGGGCTTCAGCCTCCCTGGCACCGGGATATAAATCGTTTTGGGGTCCACCAGACGCAAGTCATGAGGAGATAACTCCTTAAATACTCTCAACCACTTGGGCTTTTTTCCCGTCATCACAAAAAAGTTCCCCTCCATATAAATCCGATCCACGGAAACAATACGGGCCAGGATTTGTAATTCTTTCAGTTTCAACAACTTCCGCACCGGACCCGGGGGCTTGCCGAAGCGGTCCGTCAGTTCTTCCGTCAGATCCGCCAGTTGTTGCGCGTCGCCGACCGCGGACAGCTTCCGATACACCTCGATTTTCGGGCGACCTGCCGGGATGTAATCGTCGGGCAAAAAGCCAGTGACCGGCAAATCGAGTGTGACGTGCGGATGCTCGCGGGGAGCCTCGTTTTTCAGCCCACGCACTGCGTTTTCGAGTAATTGGCAATATAACTCGTAACCTACCAAGGAAATATGTCCGCTCTGCTCGGTCCCGAGAATGTTCCCGGCTCCCCGGATTTCCAGATCGCGCATGGCAATTTTGAATCCGGCCCCCAGTTCGCTGTACTCCTCGATTGCCTTGAGGCGACGGGTTGCCGTGCTGGAAAGCATTTTCCCTTCTTCCACCAACAGGTAGCAGTAGGCGCGATGTTTGAATCGGCCCACGCGCCCCCGCAATTGATGCATGTCGGCCAGTCCGTAGCGGTCTGCCTGATGTATGAACATCGTATTGGCGTTGGGAATATCCAAACCACTTTCGATGATCGTGGTCGCCACGAGGACATCGGTTCGTCCCTGCACGAAGTTCAGCATCTGGTATTCGAGTTCGTGTTCACTCATCTGCCCGTGAACAATGCCGAAACTTGCCTCGGGCACGATCTGCTGCAGCTTCTCGGTTAATGCCTCGATATCGTAAACCCGGTTGTGCACGAAATAAATCTGCCCATTGCGGTTCAGCTCCCGGATGAAGGCATGACGGATCAGCTCGGGGTCCCAGCGGCAAATGCGGGTTTCGATCGCTTGCCGACCGCGAGGCGGGGTCTGCAGATTCGAAATATCGCGAATCCCCAACAGCGACATGTGCAGCGTGCGCGGGATGGGAGTAGCCGACAGCGTGAGAATATCCACCTCCAGCCGCAAACGTTTCAGCATCTCCTTTGCCTTGACACCAAAACGTTGTTCTTCGTCGATAACCACCAGCCCCAGATCCTTGAATTTGACATCGGGGGACACAATCCGGTGAGTGCCAATGATCAGATCGATCGACCCGGCTGCCAGCCCCTCCAGAATGGCATCCTGCTCCTTGCGATTGCGAAAACGCGACAACATTTCAATTGTATAGGGGAATTCGGCCATCCGGGCGGAAAACGAACGGTAATGCTGTTCCGCCAGCACGGTGGTCGGGACCAGCACGGCCACCTGCTTGCCGGCATCGACCGCGCGAAACGCGGCCCGCATCGCCACTTCGGTTTTGCCATAACCGACATCTCCGCAGATCAGGCGATCCATGGGACGGGCACGCATCATGTCCTCCCGAATGGACTCGATGGCGGAGTGCTGATCGGGCGTTGCCTCGTACGGGAAAGCGGCTTCGAATTCCTGATACCAGTGCGAGTCGTCCGGGTAGGTAATGCCGACTTTCGCCTCGCGGGCAGCCTGCAAACGGATCATGTCCGTCGCCATGTCCGCCACCGCTTCGGAAACCTTCTTCTTTTTCTGATTCCACGCATTGCTGCCGATCTTCGACAGCTTCGGGAAGACCTTGCTGGCCCCCACGTATTTCTGCACCAGATGGATCAGCGAGACCGGTACGAAAATACGCACACCGTCCGCGAATTCCAGTACCAGATGTTCCTCGGTCCGTTCCTCCCCCTTCAACAATTGCATGCCGCGGAAGATGCCGATCCCATGACCGACATGCACCACCAGATCCCCTTCCGAAAGTTCCAGAAAGCTGTCGATGGCCCGCGTCTGCAGCGTTTTCTTTTTCTGCTGGGGACGCACATCGCGGCGGCCGTACAATTCGTGATCGCTTACCACCAGTATCCGCTGATGCACCAGCCGGAAACCGCGCGTGCAACGCCCCAGGCACAAGCGCGCACGCGCCCGCAGATTTGGATGCCCCTCCTCGATTAACTCCGTTATGCGGGAACGCTCTCCCTCGTTCAGGCAGCACAACAAGACGTATTCTTCCAGGCCGAGGGCCTGTTCCAGTTCCGTAAGTGGGTCGGAAGATCCCACGGCAAACCGCTCGATCGATTCCGTCCGCAAATCGCAGGTTTTTTCGAAACTCCCGCTGGAAATTGCCGCGATGCTCACCGAGGCAAACTGCGTGCAGGCTTCCATCGCCCCCTGCACGTGAAACAGCCCCTCCCGGGAATCGAGTCGCTCCAGATACAATCTCCCCTCGTCCAGCAGTTCCTGCAACTCGGCCAGGACAAACCAGCTCCCCTCGGGCAGATACGTGGCCAGATGCTGGCTGAATTCGTGTGCCGGGGGAGCAGCGCTTGTCCGCTTGGCCCCCACCAGGGCCTCCTGCGCGGGAAACAGTGTCAGTTCGACTTCCTGCAGGGGCTCGATCTTGCGTTGCGATTCCACGTCAAAGCTGCGAATCGATTCCACTTCGTCGCCGAACAGTTCGATCCGCAAGGGGGCCTGGGAATCGGTGGGGAATAGATCCAGAATTCCCCCATGAATGGCAAATTCCCCGGGGAGTTCAATCGCGGTGGTCCGTTCAAAACCCCGTTCGATCAACCAGCGTGACCACTGTTCCAGATCGAGCACATCCCCCACGCGCAGCACCCGAGTGAACTCGCGCAACTGCTGCTGAGACGGGACCGGCTGCATCAGCGCTTCAATGGAAGTGACCAGGCAACGGGGATATGCCGGCGGCGATTTCCGCTGGGCATCCCCCGCGTAATACAGCCGTTTCAGCAGTTGCATCCGCTGGCCGTACAAGGGATCGGCCAGATTCCAGTCGGAGGGAACGCCGTGCAGGGCCGGAAAAACCGCAGGCTCCGCTCCCAGGAAGGCCGTTAGATCGACCAGCAAATCGTCCATGTCCGAGGCGCGAGGCGCCACCACCACCGTTATCCCGGGACATTCCCTCGCGAACAGACTGGCCGCCAGCGCGCGAGACGACCCCCAGGCACCGTCGATCGTGCCACTCTCTCCCCGGCGCAAGGCCTCTAAAATTTCGGCGATTTCGGGAGTCGCTGCGACCAGCGGAACCAGGTCGGGAATCTCGCAAACGGCGGCACGTAGCGTGGCATCCTCCCGGGCTGCATTCATGCCGACATTGTAGAAACCGGTCGCCAATTATCCAACACAAACCCCACTCTCACGGGAAGCACATTGTCCCCCCTCGTCCGGAGAACTGCTCTACCGCTCCCGGATTGCCGAACCGGCATGCTGTCGCTGCTCCAGCAGGTCAACTAACACAACCGTGCGGGGGAGAGTCCTCATTCGGCTTCCGGGCGGGCATGATTGGCCCAGTGGCCAGTCGGATCCGAACCACGCACCCATACTCCCTTGCCATTCCAGCCCAAGTGGGCACGCACATCGGCGGAGGCATATCGCAACGTGAGCGCGCAGCGACGGCGGTCCGATTGATTGGCATCCGAACCGTGCAGCAGCAGATCGGAATGCAGTGATACTTGCCCCGCCTGCAACCAGTTTTCGACAATGGCGCCATATTGTTCGGGATTTTCTATCGTCTGATTCAGCACATTGTGTTCCTCGGCGGAACTGGGGCGATAGGTCAAGTGGCCCGAATGGTGCGAGCCGGCAATAAATCGCATCGGCCCGTTGGAGCCATCTACATCGTCGATCGCCAGCCAGACCGTGAGCGCCTTGCTGGGAGACAGGGGCCAATAGCTGGAATCCTGATGCCAGGCCACCTGTTTCCCATCGCGGGGCATCTTACAAAAGAAATGCGATCCCCAACCCACCACGTTCGGGCCCAGCAGATCGGAAACCACGTCCACGATCCGGCTGTCCGTCAGAATGTCCCAGACCGGACCGTACTTCAAATGGGCCGAACTGATCGAATAACTGTCTCCCCCTTCCGCGATCACGCGCGCCAACAACCCATCGAAATAGACTCGGATGGCTTCGATTTCGGCTGGACTGAATATTGTGAAGGGGCGGACGTACCCCTCGCGATTGTAAAAGGCAATCTGTTCCTGCGTCAGACGTCGCGGTTCCGGGCAGATGCTGGGATAAAAGTTGAGATCGCGTTCGATGGAGTCCAGTTCGGACTGATCGGGAATAATTTTGTAATTCGCGGTGGCCATGTCTCCCTCTCCTGAAATGCCCTGATGCAATCGATGTCTCTCTCCGCGCGGGGATCGACCTCCCGGGTCGCGCCCCGCGCGGTCCTCCCTGGTTCGACGGGACGGATTTTAGTTCCAGTATTACGCGTCGAGTTGCTGCAGACGATCGCGAACATCGCGGTATTCGTAATCAACCGCAAGGACTTCCCCGTAATGATTTTCCGCCTTCTGCTTGTCCTTCGCCTGGTCGTACAACCGCCCCAATAGATAATGGATTTCCTTGAAGGTATTGGCTTTGTCTTCAAAGGTAATCTTGTCCACGATTTTTTCGAACTGCTTCAAAGCCAGTTGCGGCTTGTTGTCCTGCAGGAAACATTTTCCTAGCGAAAAGACCGATTCGACCTCCAGGCGGGGATCGGTGCTGGCCTGCTGATACAACGGGATGGCGTCGCCCCAGCGCTGCAGCCTGCCATACCGCCGCGCCAGCTCGAACTTCAGGCGTTTGTTCTGAGGGTAACGGGGGACGCGTTCCGCATAAATTTCGACTTCCCGATCAAGCAATTTTCGAGCCAGGGAGCTTGTCTCTTTCTCCAGTTCCTTATTGTCCGGGGCCTTTTGCGCATCGAGCTTGAGGCGATCGAGTTGCTTGACCATCTCTTTCAGTTCGAGATCTTCGATAATCTCCAGGATATTGTGATCGCCGCCGGAAAGATCGAGGGCCTTCTGATACGTTTCCCGGGCCTCCGTCAGGCGGTTCCGCGAATCGTACAAAGACCCCAATTTCATATGCAGCTCCACGCTTTTCGGATCCTTGCGGATGGCGTGCTTGAGATCGAGTTCCGCATCCTCGCCGGGGGCGTCGGCTTCCTGCTTCCGTTTCTGATCGTAACCCAGGCGCGCGGCAATCTGGGCATCGGTCATGGCGTCCTTGGTCGTTTCGGCTTCGTCGTACTTGCCCGCCTTGATGGTCTGTTGAAAGCTGTTGGCGGTGGCGTTCTGGCGAGCTTCCGTATCGTTGGGATCGAGTTTCTGCACCCGGGCCCAGATACCGGTTGCCTCCTTGAACTTTTCGTTCTCCTGCAGCAGATACGCATAGTCCTTGAGGAGCTTGATGTTATCTGGTTCTCCATTAGGCCCCGTGGCGACCTGATACAGAAAAATGGCAACATGGTAATACCCGCGTTCCTTGCAGGCTTCTCCCGCGGCCGAATTGAAATAGGCATCCCAGGGATTCAACTTCAGCGCTTCCTCGGCTGTTTTGTCGACTTCGTCCCATTCCTTTTTCGATTTGGCACGCGTCAATTTGTTCCGCAAGGCCATCAGTTTGGGTCGCGCCATCAGGCCCGCCCCTTTTGTATTGTCCTTGAACTTCATGAACTCGGCGGAACGCAACGATTCCCGGTAGGCCAAATTGTCTGGCACGAGCGAAACCGAGGTGAAAAACATGTCGGTTGCGAAATCAAACTGGCCGTTGTTCACCGCTTTGGAACCACGTTGCCAGCATTGCTTGGCGATCTCTTCAGGCGCACTCATCTTCCGCTACTTTCCTGTATCAATGGGCAATCGCCTCGCGGATTCCGCGGGGGACGTCCCGTTCTGCCTCATTCCGCCAAGAACAGCCGCCCCGTTCCTCACCGTGCGGACGGAGTTCCTCTATCCTATAAGACAGCCTGGCATTGTCAGAAGCGACAATTAATTTTACCGGTAGTTCCCCTGCACGAAAACTTATCGGCCAGAATTTCCCCCGTCCCCGCCGCTGTTCCAAAACCAGCTCCCACTTACCCGGATGTAACACACCGCTCCCCGTGCAGCTAACGGACCACGTCCGCCGGGAAACGCGGGGCAACATCACCCTGCCGCACCTGGCTAGCTCTGTCAGGACGTGCGGGAACAGCTCGACAGGGCACATGCCAGACAGCCCCACCCCACGATAAACAGTGTCCCCCCGATCGGGGCGATCATGCCCAGCCGAGGCTCGCCCAGCAGGGTCAACAGGTACAAACTACCGGAAAACAGCAATATACCCAGCAGAAAACACCAGCCCGCCACGTTCCACCAGACACGCCCGGTAACCGGCGCATGCAACCCCACTAGCAGCAACCCCAGCGCATGCCAAAACTGATACTGGGCTCCCGTCTTGAAATCATTCAAGGCCTTGGTGGCGGCAGGAATGGGATGGCCCGCTACGATTTTCGCGGGCGACTCCGCGTATTGCTGGCCGAACCGGCTATCCAGTCCATGGGCGGCAAACGCCCCCAGTACCACGGCCAATCCCGCCATTATCGCTCCCGTAACTCCCCAGCAGTTCATTTTGCCCCCTGTTAACAAAAAATGAAACGCAAAGTTTGCGGAGAGCACACGTGACAATGGGTAGCCCCCAACGCCTAGCGCCTAATTCCTGGCGGCAGTTTTATGCCTGCATGGACTCATTCAACTCGTGAATCGTCGGATCAGCCGGTTTTTTCAGGATGCCGACCACCACCGCCAGCATTACAAAAACTCCCAGGGCAATCAGCCCTTGTATCTTAAAGGGACTGCTGAGAATACTCCAGATGCTGCCGAACGCGGCCAGCGAAGCAGCGGAAAGCATCAGCAGATTCCAGACCAGCCGCTGTGGACCTCGGGGCATGCTGGGGCCCATCAACCGCGGGGAGTTCATCATGAAGAAGAAGGTGAAGTAGGCGATCGGCAACAGCACGAAGGCAAACATCGAGGTGGGGACCGCCAGCCACAATTTCGCGTCGCCACTCCAGATAAACGGCCCCAACGCGCCGGAAATCGCGGCCAGAAAACAGCCAAGCCGATGATACAGCCCGGTGTGAGGCAAATGGAAAATTTCGCAGAACACGAAACCGTTGATCAACATCAGGATGATAATCGTGGAAATCGCCATCCCCAGCACGCCAATTCCGAAGACAAACTGAGACACTACGGGACCGGTCAACGCTTTCAGGGAATCGGCCAGATTGAAGGCGTCGCGCGTCACCAGCATGGCGGCAATCCGACGATCTGCCAGCGGCAGGGAGGCACGTGCTTCCTCCAGTTTCTCTTTGTCGGCCTTCAATGTCGCAAAACCCTCGTCACCCAGTTCCTTTTTCAGGCGGGCATCGATCAATCCATTATAGCTGCCCACCAGGTTACCCGCGGGCTTGATAACCGTTCCATTTTCGTTCTGTTCCCCCAGAAATCCTTCCGCCGGAACCGCATGAAACTGGCTGGCCGCGGCAATCACCACACAACTGGTTGCCAGCATAAACGGAAAGAACAGGCCAATCGCCAGGTCGAAAATCGCCAGCTCGCGATGAACCTTTCCCCAGCCCTTTTTCAGCATGGAATAGGGCAACAGAAATGTCATGTTGATACCGACCGCGGTGGCCGCCGCCGTGATCATCACCTGCTGCTGATCCTTCACAATTTTCTGCGACCAGAACGCGGCATATTCTCCCGTGGCGGCCACGATCGGCTGCAGGGACGTGGCCGGTTGTGACAGCAAACTGAAATTGGGAACAAATCCTGCCAGGATCGCCCCCCAATCAAGCCCCTCGCCACTGAAGGTCATCTTGGCCACCACCCCGAAAAACGAGATCACGACCACCGCCACCATCGCTTTCAATACCTTCTCGAAAATCTTGATCCCCTTCCCGCCCGAATCGTAGAACCAGATCACGATGCCGGAGCTGACAAACAGGATGGACACGATAATTAGCTTGCTGGTGAAATCGTCCATCCCGCTGCCGCTACCGAGCAGATTCGGCAGCAGATTCTGCTGGATCGCGGCCGTTCCCAACGCAAATTGAGGCATGCACCACACAAAATTCGCCATCATCGTGGCAATGGCCCAACCCCAGCCCAGCACCGGGTTGATATGACGGTTGATCGCATCGAACGGCCGCTCGCCCGTCGACAGCGAAACATAGGCGATCGAACTGAGCATGATGATCCCCATGATCATTGCCAGCGGCTGCAGCCACATCAGGCCAAACCCCGCAAGCACGCCCAGATACAAACTGCCAGAAAGTGACCCCCCTCCTAGCGTAATCGCGCCCTGCAACCAGCCCGGACCGCTCAAGGGAAGATAGCAACCCAGCCGCGTCCAGAACGGCAGTTGCTGTATCTCCCGCAGATAGGCCAGATCCTCCTGGCTGGTCAGGGGCGTGGTGGCTACCGGGGTCGTATCCTGCGAAGCGTCGGTCATCGGATGGGCCATGAGGTCTATAACAAAGTGGCAAGGATCAACAAAAAAGCATGCAAAACCAAGCCACAGACTAGCCTCGCCGTTCTCTGATCGCAAGGCGCAGCCTTCTCCCCGCCGGGAAAACAGACGCAAACGCCGATGCTCCCTATTCCAGACCGGCAATCTGATTTGAAATTCGCTGCACCTGGCCGGCACGATCCACCATCGCCAGCACGGTGGTTCCCTCCGTCAACAGCGTCTCTTCACGGGTGACGCGATAACTGTGTTGCAACTTGGCGGCAGTCGTCCTTTCCAGCGTCACGTGGACCGTCAGGATATCATCGTAACGGGCAGGTTTCCGAAACTTGATATTCATTTCTACCACGACAAAAAACAGCCCCTGTTCCTCCATGGCGCGATAATCTCCCCCATTCACGCGGAACAGTTCGGTGCGCGCCTGCTCGAAATAGGACGGATAATTGCCGTGGTGCAGAAATCCCATCGCGTCGGTCTCGCTATACCGCACCCGGATGGGAACACTATGGGATAGGATCGTGCTCATGCGGGAATTCTAACGGATTTTCGGTGCGAATGAAGTCCACTCCCCCCCTCGTCTCCCCAGGTCTTTCCCTCGTTGTTGTTCCGCGTTCAGAGCCGCAAACGGCATAATCGTGGCGATTGTGCCCCGGGAACTGCCCGCTCCCATCGCTGGCGATTGCATTCCACTTCGGGCTTGGCTATGAACAGGGATGTCCCGTTTTTCCTATCCCGGAAAGTGAGTTCGCACGGGCGAATCTCCAGGCCAGCGCGCGTTTCCGGGAATCCGACAGGCCCTGCGGTATTCGTGACCATTATGCCAAAACGCGGTCCCATGCATCCCTCCTCCCCCGCCGACTCCACACGTGTCCCCGTGACATCGCGGCAATGGTGTTTTGAACTGCTGGAAACCTACCGACTGACGCAGGAACTGCTCCGCGACCAGATTGTCCGCATCCGCGGGGAGAATCCCTCCGCCGATGTACACCAGGGGCTTGGCTGGGCCGAACGGGGCATTCTGAGACAACGCACACTGGACCGCGTGCTGAAACAGGCGGTGAGCCGCCCCCGCGAGAACGTCCAGGATCCCTTGTGGACACTCCTGCGGATGGGAACGGCGGAACTGTTGTTTGGGCCCGAGGAAGGACAGCATGCGGCAATTTCGGAAACGGTCGAGTTGTGCCGCTATCACGGATCTCCCGAGTGGGCCGGTTTTATCAATGGCGTCTTGCGGGGTATTCAACGGATGCTGGCCAATGGAGCGGGAGATTCGCCCGGCCGCGACTGTTATCCCCTGACATCGGGCCGATATCGTCGCCTGAATCAGGACCTGTTCCCCGATCCTGAAATCCATCCCACCGATTATCTCGCCGTCGCCTTCAGCTTGCCTGATGCCCTGGTGCGCGAGTGGGCACGGCATCACTCCACCGCAACGCTGTGGCAACTGGCCTGGTCGTCGCTGGAAGCACCTGCACTCGCCGTCCGCTTGAACCGATTGGCGGCCGAACCGGGCGAGTGGGCCGAACGCTGCGCGTCGGCGGGTATTGCCGTCGTTCCAACCGAATTTCCGGAAGCGTTTCGTCTCCCACGAAAAATCCGCCTGAGTGAAATCCCGGGATTCCAGGAAGGTGAATTCGTGGTTCAGGATTTGACCGCCATGCATGCCGCTCGTATGTTGAACCCCTATCCCAAGCAACGCGTGCTCGACCTGTGTGCCGGCCCAGGAACCAAAACCACACAACTGGCCGAGTTGATGCTCGACCAGGGCGAGATTATCGCGACCGATGTCACCCAGGCCCGGCTCGACCAGATCGACGAAAATGCCCGTCGACTCGGCTTGACCTGTATTCACTCGCGCTGGATCGAACGCCAGAACCCCGAGATTACGGGAGGCCCCTTCGATGCCATTCTGGTCGATGCCCCCTGTAGTAATACCGGAGTGCTGGGTAAACGCCCCGAAGCCCGCTGGCGCTATTCCATCGCGGAACTGCACTCCCTGAACGAACTGCAATTCCGCCTGCTGAACGTCGCGGCTGGTTTGCTGGCCGAGGAGGGCCGCATCGTCTATTCCACCTGCAGCATCGAGCCGAAGGAAAATGAACAACTCCTCATCCGCTGGCTGGAACAACACCCCGAATTTGTCTGCCTGGAAATGAAGGGGGTACTCCCCACCCCTGAACACGATGGAGGATTTTGTGCCCGGCTGGAATTCCGCGATTTGGCCGAGGACGAAATCGAAGCCCCATAATGTCCTGCCTGATTTCGCCAGGCCCCGCATCTTCCGATCCTGCCGCTGAAATACGCGAGGAAAGAGGGACTCGGCTGGAGTCCAGCGGGAAGTCGCGTCGATGTTAAGAGCGGACAGTCTGGGGGATTTTTAACGGATGCGAGCATTATGCGGGACTGGCACCTCCTGGCATTGGCGGCGATGCTGTTATCGGGCTGCGGGCACGCACTGCACAGACCGGTGATGACTACATCCTGGGTCGACTTCAACATTTACGGGCGTCCCTGCTTCTACGTGGACAAAAAGTTCCACGTCCCTCAGCACCCGCATCATGCCCACCATGTTCGTCATTTTCACTGGCTGCATGGCCCGCACGCCAACGTATTCAGCCAAGAGGCAGCCTTGCCGATGGGGTCAGGCGTCCCGAGCAGGGAGTACGCCATTCCCGGGCCAGGAATCAGCGGCGTGCCCACGCCTGGGGACTGGGAAGAGGCACCCGCGCCGCGGGAATCTCCTCAGGCTCCCGTTCGGATCGAGGTTCCCCACGAACTGCTGCCTCCCTACAGCGCCCCCGCACCCACGCTACCGCCTCCACCAGTCCCCCGTGCCCGTGAAGATCAGGAATCCCGCAGGCCTCTGCTCCCGCGACTCGAATCGCAGGAACAACTCCTCACGCCTCCCGCGCCGACAGGCCCCACCGCACAACAATGGCCATCACCCCAGAGACTCGAAGTGAAACCGACTGCCTGGAACCGAGCAACCACGCAACTGCCCGGAACCGGCGTACTCTTCGCCCGCCCCTGAACACCCGGCGAAAAACCGCCGCGCTGCGTGCCACTGACCGGCTTGCCCGCCAGTGCGAGCATGATAACCCACCACTTGTCGCCCACAAAAAAATGGTCCCGCGCATCAGGAATTGAGCCCACCGAAGCGGCGATTGCGGAGCGAGAAATCGTGGAGGGCCTGTAAAAACTCGATTTTATTAAAATCGGGCCAGCGTTTGTCGGTCACCCAGAGTTCGGCGTAGCTGATCTGCCAGAGCAGAAAATTGCTGAACCGCATTTCCCCGGCGGTACGGATCACCAGATCGGGATCGGGCATGCCGGCCGTGTACATGGAATCGGCCAGCAGCGACTCGTCGATCTGTTCGGGTTCGAGTGTCCCCTCCTGAATCCGCTGGGCAATCCGCCGGACAGCATCGACGATTTCGCCGCGTCCCCCATAATTGAGGGCCAGGCACAGCCGCATGCCTGCGTGATGCTCGGTCATTTGAATGGTGCGATCGATTTCACGCCGGATATTGACCGGGAGTTCGGCGATTTTGCCGATGACGGAAAAGCGGATGTTCTGCCGGATGATTTCCTTGCGTTCCTCGATGAGATATTTTTCCAGGAGGAACATCAGAAACGAGAGTTCGGCTGCAGGCCGCTTCCAGTTTTCGCTGCTGAGGCAGTAGAGCGTGAGTTGTTCGAGTTCCAGTTCGGTCGCGAGTTCGACCACCTGCCTCACGCTTTGTGCTCCCCGACGATGCCCTTCGATGCGAGGCAAGCCGCGCGACTGTGCCCAGCGACCGTTACCGTCCATGATAATCGCCACATGACGCGGCAGTTTTTCGCGATCAAGTTGCGAGAGGATTGCAGCATCCTCGGGCAAGGGAGGTTGAGAGCCGGCCTTCGAGGGAGTTGAGGCAGCCATGTCAGGAGGAGGATCGGGTAAGGGTTTCTGGAATGGATTGGGGATCCGACCGGCGGGCAATGATCTCTTCACGGTAGGGGGGAACGAATAGACTGGACTCGATCGCCAGGACAATCCGTTCGTCATCAATCTGCTTTACCGTCACCTTGACATGTCCATCAATGACAACCTGTTCTCCCACAGCTCGAGAAATCAACTTCATACCATTAGCCCTTGTACTGTGGACATCAGCCAATACGAGACGTTCACGGGGAACGCAGCATCGCTGACAAGGAATCGGAATATGTTGAAAGGATTTTCGGAAACATCGGAGAGTCTGTCAGAACAGCCCTCCCCTTTCATCACGGAACCCGTTTCGAGTCCTGCTCCGTTTCTGCGTGACGAAGCGCCACTCCCTGACTCACCGGATTGTACCGAACGATCCGGATATTGACCATCAACCCGCTGCTTTATTCCGCGGGGTTGCTTACCTGAATCACCTCGCGTTCGACTTCACGATCCTGGAAGGCCAGAAAGAAGACCAGGGCAATCCCCGCCGCCATCCCCGCGGGGACCCACCAGAAGGATTGCCATTGCTGCATGGCGGTCGCCAGCAGACTGCTGTCCACATCGGGGAGATTAACGGAAAACATCTTGGCCAGGCTTTGCAAGTAGGTGAGGCTTTCCTCGGTGCGGGCTCCGGCGATGGCCTCGGACAGCGCCCCGCGATCGGCCACCGTTTTTTCGAGCAGCGAAAACGCGACCTTGTATCCGAAGAACATGCCGATACCCTGCGTAAAGAAAACGAGCATCGACTGGGCCTGACCACGAATTTCCCGCGGAGCCCGCTTGTCGGTATAGATGAAGCCAGTTACGAAGAAGAAGTCGTAACAGATCCCGTGCAGGATGATTCCCAGGAAGATCATCCAGGCCACCTGGTCGGGTGCACCCATCGCAAACAGGGAATAACGCAGTACCCAGGCCAGCATCCCGATCAGAATCATCAGTTTGATCCCCAGGCGGCGCAGGAAGAAGGGAATCAGAATCATGAAAATGATCTCGGACATCTGACCCAACGTCATGGACGAGGCCGGCTGTTCAAATCCGATATCGCTGAGGAAGATCGAAGTGACACCGTAATAATACGCCAGCGGAATACAGATCAACGTCGAGCAGATCAGGAACACCGCAAAAGGCAAATAACCGAACAGTGCGAAGGCATCCAGCATGAACAGCGTCCGTAGATTGAGCGGCTGCCCCTTGGCTGGGGGGGGCGTGTGAGGCAGGGTGAAACTGTAGACGCCGAAGAGCAGTGCCGCGATGCCCGTCAGCCAGAAAATATTGACCTTCAACGACCAGCCCATGAAGCCGACAAACAGACCGGCGGCAATCCAGCCGATCGTCCCCCAAACCCGTATCTTGGGAAAGTCGGTCTGAGAAGGAATGTTCGAAAAGGCAATCGTGTTACTCAGCCCCAGCGTGGGCATGTAACAGATCATGTGCAGTATGAACAACCAGATGACCGTGTTGTTTTGTCCCGCGGCAATAAAATGGGGCACCAGGCACATCACGCCCCCTCCCAACAGCATTAACACGCCCATTACTCTTTCCGACGAGAAAAAGCGATCGGCAATCAACCCCAGAAACAGCGGCGCGATGATGGCCGCCAGGGGAGCACTGTTGTAAGCCCCGCCGATGCTCGCCGCGCTGAATCCGTTACTTCCCAGACAGGCTCCCAGTGTCACGAACCAGGAACCCCACACAAAAAACTGGATGAACATCATGAGCGAGAGCCGAACGACAATACGATCGGCTTTGGCCGGAACTGCGGAATTCATGGCGGGTGACTTTCCGGGTATCGGAGGGTGATGTGTCTTCGCAAACAGAATAAACTGTAGAAGTGCGTTTTTGAATTGTCCAGAGAACGGGATACGCTCTCTGCGATCACCGCTGTGAGGAATGCGTCATTAAGCCGGAGGGAACCGGACGGCAACTGCCTCGCGCAGCAGCAAGAGTCCTTCGGACGTGTTCCGTCCACCAAGTCGTCGCGGTTCTCACCTTATGCGAAGGAACCGGGCGCGGGAGTCGGCCCAGGGCAACCGTGTCAGTCGTCCTTGCCCGCTTCGAGGACCGACAGGAAGGCTTTCTGGGGAATTTCGACCTGGCCAAATTGCTTGAGTCGCTTCTTTCCTTCCTTCTGCTTGGCCCACAGTTTTCGCTTACGGGTGATGTCTCCCCCATAACATTTCGCGGTCACATTCTTCTTAAGAGCGGAGATGGTTTCGCGGGCAATAATGCGTCCGCCGATGGCCGCCTGGAGAGGGATTTCGAACTGGTGCTTGGAGATTTCTTCCTTGAGTCGCTTGACCAGGCTCCGTCCCCGTTTTTCGGCGACACTGCGATGCACAATGGTCGCCAGGGCATCGACACGGACCCCTTTCACGAGGATATCCATCTTGACGAGGTCGGCCGGCTTGTAGCCGATCACTTCGTAATCCATGGTGCCATATCCGCGGGTTGCCGATTTGAGGCGATCGTGCATGTCGTAAATGATTTCCGCAAGCGGCAATTCGTAAATGACCTGCGCGCGATCGGGCCCCAGGTATTCCGTATTCACATACACGCCACGGCGGTCCTCGCACATTTGCATGAGCACGCCGATATTGCTGGTGGGGACAATGAAGTTCACGCGTGCGATCGGTTCGCGGAATTCCTCGATACTTCCATCCTCGGGAACATCCTGGGGATTGTCGAGTTTGGTTACCGCTCCTCCGCGCAGCAGCAGTTCGTAGGTGACGTTGGGCGCGGTTTGTATCAGATCGATATTCGATTCGCTCTCCAGACGCTGCTGGATAATCTCCATGTGCAGCATGCCCAGAAAACCACAGCGAAAGCCGAACCCGAGCGCGTCGCTGGTTTCGGGAGCAAAGGAAAAGCTGGCATCGTTCAGGGCCATGCGCGAGAGTTCATCTCGCAACTTCTCGAAATCGGTCGCTTCGATGGGATACATGCCGCAGAACACCATCTGCTGCGGTTCCCGGTATCCGGGCAGTGGTTCCCGGGCTTTATTCGATTCCAGTGTGACCGTATCGCCAACCTTAATGTCTTCCAGTTGTTTCACACCGGTAATGATGTACCCGACCTGTCCGGCGGCGAGAGCGGCACACGAGACCATTTTGGGGGTGAACTGGCCGATTTCGATCACTTCCTGGACTCCCCCGGTCCGCATGAAGCGAATTTTGTCTCCCCGATGAATTTCCCCCTCGACAAGGCGTATGTAAATGATGACGCCGCGAAAACTGTCGTATTTGCTGTCGAAAATGAGGGCTCGCAAGGGGCTTTGAGGGTCTCCCGCGGGAGGCGGCACGCGCTCGATGATCGCCTGGAAGACATCCTCGATGCCGATCCCCGCCTTGGCGCTGACCTTGAGCGCGGTAGAGGAATCGAGCCCGAGCACGGTTTCAATTTCCTCCAGCACTTCCTCGACGCGCGTCACGGGCAGGTCAATCTTGTTGATGACGGGAATGATTTCCAGATTGGATTCAATCGCGGCATACGCGTTAGCGACGGTTTGCGCCTGCACCCCCTGAAAGGCATCGACCAGAAGCAGCGCCCCTTCGCAGGCTGCCAGCGAGCGGGAAACTTCGTAGTGGAAATCGACGTGCCCCGGGGTATCGATCAGGTTCAATTCATAAACTTGTCCCTGGTGGGTGTAACGGATCGCGACGGCATGCGCCTTCACCGTAATGCCGCGATCCCGCTCGATATCGAGATCGTCGAGAATCTGATCCTTGAAATCCCGCTGGGAAATCGCGCCACTTTTGAGTAGCAGTTGATCCGCAAGCGTACTTTTCCCGTGATCGATATGCGCAATAATCGAGAAATTACGGATGTACTGCCGCTCCATTTTGCCCCTGCGGGTCTTCTCTGCAGAACTCATGCAAAATCCTTGGTTTCCGAAAAAACGGTCGATCTTTCCACGCGACCAGATTGCCCAGGTGCACGGCCCCCTTTGTCATGGGGAATCGCGCGGGGACCATGGCAAGAGCTATCTCGCCTCCCGAGAGACGGCGCCCGTTGTCTGATGTACCTCTAGATCTGGGTTGTCCCTATTTTAGCAGTGTGCGGGACAATTAGCGATGATCGGCTTCGACTTGCCGTGCCTGCTTTTTCCACTGCCCCCCCACCTTGGGATCGGCCAGAGTCGGCAGCATATCAAAAAATGCCGCATAATACGTGGTGAACACGGGATTTTCCGCCGAGCGCTGGCTGTACACGATCGGGCTGGCCTCAGGGAGATGATAAAAGGGAATCTGCGCGTAACGGTGATGCGCACCATGATGGTCGACGTGCTGCAGCATATTCGAAAACGCTTTGTGCAACAGGGTTTCTGGAATTACGGAGCGAGTTCCCGATAGGACGGTCTCCCCCATTAAACCCATGTGCTCTGTGTATTTGTTCAGTGTCTGGTAGGCCCCGGCAATAACGAGCGGTGCGAAGTAGCCGATGGCAAAGGGCTCCCACCACTGATATTTTGTCAGGATCACGGCAATGCTTCCCCAGAACAAGACAATCAGGCCGTACTCCAGCAGGATACGTCGTCGGACATTCTTTTTGACGGACCCGCACACAAACAGGGAACGGAAAAACAGAAAGGGTGTGTAAATGAAGCCGAATACAATTTCCAGAAAGGCGCACAGCATGCGAAACCCCCGCGACGTGCCCGGGACATTGAACGGCCAAAGCTCGGGGTCTCTATCGGAGGACATGAATCCATGATGATAGGCGTGAGCATGGCGATACACACTCAAGGGGACCAGCGAGACCGTGCCACAGAGCACTCCGTAGATCCCATTCATGCGACGATTGGACGACAGCGTGCCATGACAGGCATCGTGCAGCGAAAGTGGCTTGGTATGGAAAAAATGGGCCACCACAAACCAGAGTAGCACGGTCAGGGGCCATAACCCGGCATACCAGGTGGTGATCAGTATCACCACCCCTCCCAGGGAGCAGAGATTATTGAGCTGCTGCCGTACAAACGGGCTCCCCCATTGCGCGTGCAATTCCTTGATGCGAAGTTTGTCCTCGGGGGACATGGCTTCACGCAAAACAGGTAGCGCGGAGGAATCCTGGGACGTAAGCGGAATTGCATCAGGGGTCGAGGAGCGCGTCGTTGAAGTCATGGCGGAGAGTGTCAGTTGCGGTTAATTGCCAAGTTGGTTAAATCCTACCTCCTTGTCTCACGCGTGATACTGCCCCGAACATCGACTCCTGAACAATCCGGGCCTTTTTCATAGTCGCAAATATACTCGAAATTATCCATGAGAAAACGGCCAAATCCCTCTGGGATACAAGAAAAAATGTCGCACTTTCGGTACAAACTTCGCTTTCCTTTCCAAGGCCGACGGGTTTCTCCCGGAGGGAGTCGCCGCGCAAATTGCCGGAGGCCTGGTAAACACGCGGCAGCAATTCCAAAGTCATGACGGGCTCACTCCGATTCCCCTCGGCGAGAAAAGCAGGCACACTGAAGATCGGTTCTCAAGAATAATCCTGAAGTCGTATAATCAGGGGTATAAAGCATGCGAGAATCGGGTGAATGTCGGGGGTGCCCCTCTACTGGCGGGGGTGGTGGAGACGTGCCCGAGTGTTGCAATCCGTGAATTTCTGGTGGTTTTCAATTGATTTCAGAGAAAGTGACGATGGCGACACCGACGTATTTATTTGATATCGATGGAACACTTCTGAGTTCGGGGCGCGCGGGCCAGCAGGCAATGGAAGAGGCGTTGCGTCTGGAATTTGGCGTGGAATTGCTGGAGTACGAAATCCCGACGGCGGGGCGGACGGATCGCGCGATCATTTCCGATCTGTTTGCCTGGCATGGCGTGGCAATGACCGAGGAACGGTTCGGAAGTTTTCGAGACCGTTATTTTTCGCTGCTGCCCAGTTTTCTGGAGAATGGAACGGGAGCCATTCTACCGGGTGTCCGTGAAATTCTGTCGGGACTGACTGAAACCTCGAATGAACGCACCGGGTTGATGACGGGCAACTTCGAAGCCAGTGGCTGGCTGAAGGTGAGGCATTTCGCGATCGATCATTATTTCAGTTTTGGCACCTTCGGCGATCATCACGTGCATCGGGACGAACTGGCCTGTAGGGCCTACGAGAACCTGCACGCCTTGCACGGTCCCGTCGATCCTCAACGGATCTGGGTGATCGGCGATACTCCCGCCGATGTGCAATGTGCCCGCGCGATCGGCGCGCGTGTACTGGCGGTGGCCACCGGACGCTATTCCCTCGAAGAATTGCGTACGACCTGCCCCGATGCCCTGGTCGAGGATTTCAGCCAGACCGATCGGGTGCTCGAAATCCTGCGCTACTGAATCGGCCGCTCTTCAAGGCTCTGACTCACTGGAAGCCTTGACAACGGTGCCTGGCAGTCCGGGTTAGCGGCGGACGGGCATTTCAAAAATGTCGTTGGAGAAATCGGTGGCGCGCGAATCGAGTTCAGGCTTGGTGACCACTCGTTTCACGGGAGTGGCCCATGCCGCCGTGGACCACAATTTCCAACTGTCGGCGACTTCCCGCGAAACCCCTACGAGGCTGTTGCCCAAGGTCTCGCTCGATACGTTCTGATTGGGGATCACGGTTTCCAGCAACAGTCGCCGGGTTTCCGCATTGTATCCAAAATGCAGGCCTTGCTTCATCGTGGTATTCCGCGCGAGCAAACCCAGGAGATGATCCTGAACGTCGACATTCGCGGGGAGGGCATCGAGCCAGGCACGTATCCGCAACTGGCTGCCATCCTCGCTGAGATAGACCGAAAAGAACAACTCCAATACCTGATCTTCCAGGTCGGCCTGATAGAGGAAATCGTGACGTTGAGGCAGCGTGCTGAATTCGAGATTCAATTCCCCCAGCAGCAGACCGATTTCCTCCAGGGATAGCGATTTCCCGGCAGGGGTCGTCTGCGGTTCGTCGGGCAACCCCGTGGTTTCGACTGGAAACGCGGCCTTTTTCCCGGGGCTCGCTTCCCCCTCGTCGGTGGGGAACAACGCCTTGCGGGCATCGGCGGGAGCGGGTTCCGCTTCGGGTGTGGTTTCCGATTCGGGTGCGAAGGCGGGAAATGCGCCTGTTTGAGCGGCACAGAAGCGTGGCAGGCTGATAAAAATCACCAGACAAACCAGACCCACTTCGATATTTTTCAACCGTAACATCACAGGCACTCCCTTGCCTACCCTCAAAAACGAATGAAATGCGCCCTGCATTTCTCGCGTTTTCGTACTCTACGGCTAAGGAAGCTCTGTCCCGGTTACCTCAACTGTCCCGATTCGCCAAACAGCGCTTCCAGGCAAATCTGCGACCACGTTTCGAATTGCTCCAAATCGTTAAGCAGGTCCGCAGGAGACGAAAACCTAGTCTCTATCATCGACGCTTCCCGGGGCAAAACTTTGGGCTGATCCACCTCAAACAGGTGAACTATTCCTAAATGGACCCGGCCCACATCCGTCAGGTCATCGTTCAGCAGCCCAATCAACCGTTGCTCGTAGGACCCGGCGATTTCCACTTCCTCGGCAATTTCTCGCTTCATTCCCAGTATGTAAGCGTGTTCTTCCTCGGAAACATCCAGAGTGGAAATATGCCCCCCCACACCGATCGAGCGTTTACTGTGCAGGCGGGCTTCCCCCTGCGCGGTCCCGCGGCGGTAGTTGAACACCTGGCCATTGCTCATGAAAATGCAATAGGGAATCAACTGTTTATAGCTGGAATCCTGTTCCATTTCGTCGCGGGGACGATAGGACGTGTGGGCCGGGTCGAGCAGTGTCCGCAGATAGGGCTCGACATGGGTGTGGAACCCCTGGAAATGCCCCACTTCGTGGAACAGCAGCGTGGGGACCACCAGAACCTGTTCGACGGCAGTCTGTTCGGTCATCGGCGTGAATCCTTTCGGAAAAAGTGACGGTTGGGGGCAATCACGGCAGCGTGACTGATGAAGCACCATAACAGACTGGTGAGGGAATTTCAGCACTGCGCGGGAGGTCGGTTGCCCGGGAGGCAATATTGCCTTTACGATGTGTCCAAGCGGGGCGGAAGCGATGCCTCGCGGTCAAACGACGATCATCCCTTTCCGGCGAAAAAACGACCCATGCAGCCCTATACCATTGTCATTGGACTGGAAGTGCATACGCAACTGCTGACACGGACGAAGTTGTTCAGCGGATGCGTGAACCGGTTCAATCCGGATGCTCCCAACACGCAAACCGATCCCGTCACGTTGGGGTTGCCCGGTTCGCTGCCCGTCATGAATCGACTTGCATTTCGGCTCTCCCTGCGAACAGCCATGGCGTTGAACTGCGAAATTGCTCGCTTCACGAAATGGGATCGTAAACAGTATTTCTATCCCGATCTGCCCAAGGGCTACCAGATCAGCCAGTACGACTTGCCCTTCAGCCGGAATGGGTATCTGGAAATCGATTCCGATCTGGGTACGGAACTCAAACGGATCCGCATCAATCGGGTGCATCTGGAGGAAGATGCGGGCAAGAACATGCACGATGAATCGGGGCGTGGGGGAGACAGCCTGGTCGATCTGAACCGCGCGGGGACACCGCTCCTCGAAATTGTTTCCGAACCCGATCTGAACTCCGCCTACGAAGCCCGCCGCTACCTGGAGGAACTCCGTTTGCTACTGACCTATCTGGGAGTCTCCGACTGCAACATGCAGGAGGGGTCCCTGCGCTGCGATGCCAATGTCAACCTGCATGTACGCGCGGACTCTGGCGAAACCATCGCCACTCCCATCGTCGAAATCAAAAATATGAACAGCATTCGCGGCGTGGAAGCCGCCATCCAGTATGAAGTTGAACGGCAATATCAGCACTGGCGAAAAACCGGCGAAAAACTGGGGGATGTGCCCAAGCAGACGCGGGGCTGGAACGCGGATCGGGGAACCACGTTCGCGCAGCGTGGCAAGGAAGAGGCCTCGGATTACCGTTACTTTCCGGATCCCGACCTGGTCCCCGTAACCGTCAGCGAGGCCCTGCTGACGGAAATTCGCGAAGAACTCCTCGAATTTCCCCAGGCCAAGAAACAGCGATTCCAAACGGAATACCTGCTCTCGAACTACGATGCCGGCGTCCTGGTCGATCAGGGCCAGGTGTATGCGGATTATTTCGAAACGGTGGCGCGAACCTGCGGCGACGGCAAACAAGCCGCCAACTGGGTGACCCAGGATGTGCAGCGGGAACTCAACGAGCGTGGACTGTCCATCGACCGGTTCTGGATATCCGCTCCCGTGCTGGGGACCTTGCTGCAGCGGATCGTTTCAGGGGAACTGACCAACAAGGGGGCGCGCGAAGTGTTTGCCGCCTTTCTGGAGCAATCTCCGGATGGCCCCACCGTTGCGGACGTCGATCGCCTCATCGAAGAAATGGGCCTGAAGCCGGTGACGGACAGTCGTGCGATCGAAACGCTCATTGACGCGATTCTCGATCGCAACGAAAAAATCGTCGCGGACGTCAAGGGGGGCAAACAACAGGCCGCCGGACCGTTGATCGGCCAAGTGATGAAGGAACTTAAGGGGGCCGATCCCAAGCAGGTTCGCGAACTGCTGCTGGCTCGGATCGCGCTGCGTTGACGTTCCCCACCTGCCTGCAGGAGAACAAAAAAAGCCACGGGACATCCCGTGGCTTTTTTTTGATCTCCCTGAGGGAATCAACCGGCCAGTTTGTCGGCATCCACCTTGGTGGTTCCCAGATCGCTGGCCTCTCCTCCCTTAATTTCCACGTCCAGCGAACGTTCAATGTACCCGACGCGTTCATGCCAGATGCGGATTGTATGCTTGCCCGCGGGCATGTTCTCGATCAAGAAATTCCCCTCGGAATCCGTCACCGTGGCATACGGATGATCGACCACCATCCAATAGGCGGTCATCCAGGGATGGATGTCGCACTTGATCTGCATCGGGAGCAATTCGCCCTGGCTGAATTCCAGGTTCACCCCCTTGTTATCGTTGGCGGAAATCAGGAGGTTATGGGCGTTGTTCTTAAGTGGGAATGTATGCACATTGTGTCCGCAGGCATCGCTGTTGATCGTGTTCAGCACCTGGTCCGTACGCACGATCCCGGCATGTGGCAGAAAGCGGCACTGCAGGTTGTCCAGTTTCACGGCTGGCTCGGCAGGCTTCTTCAAATCGGGGTGAATCTCGGGGGTTCCTCGACGCATATACAAATAGACAAAGCAGTTTGCCAGTTCCCCGTTTTCTCCGACCACCAGCGAATCATCGGGTAGGTCCTTCACCGCGCACACATTGGCGTCTTTTACATTGGCTCCCTCCTTCACGAGAGGAGCCAGCTTGGGAACAGCACCATTGACAACAATTTTGCCCTTGAGGTGACCCCACTCTTGAGCCAGGACATCGCCAGTACTCAGTGCAACCGCCAAGGCCAGGAAACTGCAATACTGTTTCATGGAAAGTTCCTCTACTCGTTGAAGATTCAAGGGAGATTGTTCCGGATTCAATCGGCATGGTATCCGATGTTTCCTCGAATACCTGACATTCGACGAGGGGCAAGCCCTGTATCAAAGGTATGCCCGCCGTCGCTCTCATGGCTCTGCCCGATTGCCGTCCTGAACTCACGCAAGGCAGGGAACGTATCCGCCACCAGCATTGGTTGCCGGACTTTACAGACGGCTGCGTTCGTCAATTGGATTTGCCAGAAGGAATTCCGACTCGTTTATCTTAACACACCCCATTCCCGGGGGCGAGTCTCCATTTTTCATTTTTTAACCAAGCTCAATTTTTTTTGAAGCCCGAATGTAATATAAATGGAAACAGCCAAGCCCCCGCACGCTTTTCATCGTCCTGCCGTGAACTTCGGATCGGAATGTGAACCATGCCCGCCAAATCTTCCGCAAGAACTTCCCCGAGCGGTGATGGTCCCCGCTACTGGCTGTTCAAATCGGAAGCGGATTGCTTTTCCATTGACGACCTGGCTGCTGCCCCGGGCAAAACTACCTACTGGGATGGAGTGCGGAATTACCAGGCCCGAAACATGCTCCGCGACGAAGTCCAGGTGGGAGACCAGGTCCTTTATTATCACAGCAATTCCGATCCCCTGGGCATCGTCGGCATCGCGACGGTGACTCGGGCCGGCTATCCCGATCACACGGCATACGACCCTCGCGAGGATCATTACGATCCCGGCAGCACGCCGGAAAACCCGCGCTGGTACATGGTCGATGTCAAATTCACTCGGAAGTTTAAGCAGCCTTTGACGCGGGAGAGGCTGAAACGGCACCCGATTACCGCCGGCATGCAAGTGATGCAGAAGGGGTCCCGGCTTTCCGTCGTCCCCGTCACGGCCGAGGAATGGCATGCCGTGCTCGAACTGGCCAAATCCTAGTGCTCAGTCCCTGATAAAGATTCATCTGTCACCGATCGGCGGGGTTGAAATCACCGTTCGGTTGGCGGTCCTGTTTTCCGCCTCTGTTCCAAGTTTCTCTCCCAAGGAAGAAGCGTTGTGATACGTGCCTGTTTGTTTGACATGGGGAAAGTGCTGGTCGAGTTCAGTCACGACCAGATGCTGCGCCAGATGGCGGAAGTTTGCGGCTGCACCGGGGAAGAACTGCGAGCGTACCTGATGGATTCCGGTCGCCTGCTGCAATACGAGCGGGGAGTTATCGACGAGGCGGAACTGCATCATCTGCTGGAGACCCAATTCGAATGCCCCATCGACGCCGTCGCTCTGCAGCGGGCGGCCTCCGATATTTTCACGGAAAAAACGGAGATGATTCCCTTGCTCGAGGAACTCCGCGAACTTGGTTTGCGGCTGGTACTGCTTTCGAATACAAGCCGCGCGCACTTCGAATTCATCCGCGCGCGTTTTTCGTTCCTCGATTACTTCGATGCCTGCGTGCTGTCCTACGAGGTTCGGGCGCTCAAGCCCGAACCGGAAATCTATCGCGCCGCGGTGCAAGCCGCCGGGGAGCCTCCCGCGCACTGTTTCTTCACCGACGACATCGCGGAGAATGTGCAGGCCGCTCGAGCCTGTGGCTTGCAGGCCGAACAATTTTTCAATCGCGATCAACTCCTGCTCGTGTTGCGCCGTTTACAACTTCCCCTTCGCACGGGTTTGTGAGATAATCACCTGCAGATATCGATGCGGGAATGTATCGAAGCAAGATGGGCGTGGATGTTTATCTTCAGGCGGGTGGATCGTTGACAATGCGTGGGGCCGCGGGCTGTTTTGCCGGGCGTGCGTGTCACCAGGGTCTCTCGCCCCGGAGTCTCTCACAGGAAACAAAGCGATGATTATCGGCGTGCCTCGCGAAATCAAGTCGGATGAGTACCGTGTTGCCCTGTTGCCCGTTGGCGTGGAAGAACTGAAGCGGCGGGGGCATCAGGTTCTGATCCAGCATGGGGCTGGTGTCGGTAGCGGGTTTCCCGACGAGCAATATGCCACCAGTGGCGCGGAAATCGTTGCCACAGCCGAGGAGCTCTTCGCGCAGGCGGAATTGATTGTCAAGGTCAAGGAACCACAACCGGCGGAGTGGCCACTGCTGCGCCCGGGGCAAATTGTCTTCACGTATTACCATCTGGCATCCAACAAAACGTTGACCCAGGCGTTGCTCGAAACGGGGATTATCGCCGTCGCCTACGAAACACTGGCCGGTCCCCGCGGCGATCTCCCGCTGCTCACCCCGATGAGCGAAGTGGCCGGACGCATGAGTATTCAGGAAGGGGCCAAATACCTGGAACGCCCGCAAGAAGGCCGGGGTATTCTGCTGGGAGGGGTGCCAGGCGTGCAACCCGCGCACATTGCCATCCTGGGAGGAGGGGTCGTAGGCAAGAACGCAGCCCAGATCGCGGCCGGCTTTCAGGCGGATGTGGTCATCCTGGATATCAACGTAGAACGCTTGCGCTACCTGGAAGATATCATGCCGGCCAACGTCAACACGCTTTTCAGCGACCGCCACAACGTGCAGGAGCAACTCCAGCGGGCCGATCTGGTGATCGGCGCCGTGCTGATTCCCGGAGCCAAGGCGCCGCAACTGGTCTCCGCGGACGATCTCCGCCTGATGAAACCGGGCGCGGTCATTATCGATGTCGCGATTGACCAGGGAGGCTGCTTCGAAACCTCGCGCCCCACCACGCATTCCCAACCGACGTTCATCGTCGAGGATGTGGTCCACTACTGTGTCACCAACATGCCCGGAGCCGTGGGACGCACCAGTACGTATGCCCTGTGCAATGTCACTTTCCCTTTCATCTGCCAGATCGCCGATGGCGCCCTGCTGAAAAAACAGCAGCTCAGCCATGCCATGCGAACCGCCATCAACATCTGGGAAGGCAAACTCACCAACAAGCCCGTTGCAGAGGCCCTGGGGCTGACATTCCACGACCTGCCTGCCGCCTGAATTCTCTGACGGACAGAGTTTCCCCGATGGTCCGAGTCACCGTCGCTCAACCTTGGAAATACGATTGCCGGGTGACCTGAAAGCGATAGCCTGCCCCTTGAGGCACGACCAGAAAATACGTGCGGCGAATCTCGCTGACCGGACGCCCGGCGTATTCAAGTTCCAGCGAGAGCAGCAGCGCTTCGGTGCGTGGTGGATAGAAATGCAGAATTCGCGTGGTGGCCGCCTCGATTTCCGCCTTGCGAAACAGGGCCTGATCGGCTCCCCGGAGTTGACCACCCTGCCACGACATATACATCCGGTTTTCATTCCGGCCCGAGCGGGTTTCCCGGAACACGGGGCGGGGCTGGCTCAGCCGGGAGAGATAGATCAGACGGCCATCGGCCAGGATCGCTCCCAGTTCGATCTCGAAAAAATCAAGTTGCCTCGCATATTCGTCCAGATTGCGCTGATCGGCAAACTGAATGTACCAGCGCTGTTCGGGAGGCAACCCGCTCTGTCCGCCATCGCTTCCCAAGGCGCGGCGTCCCGTTCCTTCACGACTCCCCGGAGTCCCTCCCGTAACGGCGTCGGTTTCCTGCTGACGCAATAATTGTTCAGCGGAGATGTCCGCCAGTTCTGTCACGCTTTCGAACATTTCCTCGACTTCGACCACCTCTTCTTCCGTGCGATCGGGTGCCGCGTCGGGTACGGGATCCTCGGGAGATTCCACCAGCAAGGTTTCGTCAATCGCGCCGTCCTCGGTTCCCCCTGGAAATTCCACCAGTTCGACCGCCACTTGCTGGCGAACCGTTTGCGGACGCGTCATCCACCAGGTGGTGGCCAGCAAGCCGACCGCCAGCAGCAGCCCCAGCACCAAGGCCACCAGCCCGGAACTGACCCGATCGTAGAGTGTCACCCGCATTTCCGGGGCAACGATCTCGCGCGACGCCGTTCGAATCCCCCTGGCCAATCTCGCCTCCTTCATGACTCAACATGATCGGTCTACAGGGCCAGCGAGCCGCGCACGTCAGGAAGCGGGCCACACGGGCGCAACATCTTGTAATGCACTCGCGCGATACAAAGTCCACTCGCGTTGAAGACTACACGACACAAGCGGCTCCACCCTGATCCGCTTCCTGACGGGAGCGGTAAGTTCGGTCACGTCCGGCAATCCTGTGTTATGACCGGGTGAGAAATGTGGACTCACCCGTAATATGCAATTGCGTCGGCTGCGAGGCAACGTAAGACCGGTTTTGTGCCCCGCGGTGCAACTGGCCCGAATTTAGTCTTAACCGCGTTGATCCACGGGGACGTACTTGCGTTCGTCGTAGCCGTTGTATAGTGCCCGAGGGCGAATGATTTTGTTGTCGCTGATCTGCTCGATGACATGGGCACACCAGCCGATGATCCGCGAGGCGGCAAAGACGCATGTGAACAGGTCGCCGGGGATGCCCATGTAGTGTTGCAGCGAAGCGGAATAGAAATCGACGTTGCAGTTTTTATTGATGGCGGCAGTGACCTGCTTTTCCATTTCCACGGAAATTTCGTACCACTTGGGTTCGCCCGTCTCGGCGGCGAGACGCCGCGAGAGTTCGCTGAGGTGCTTGGCCCGTGGATCTTGTGTTTGATACACCGCATGACCGAACCCCATGAATTTTCCCTTGCGGGCCCGTACGGAGTCGACCCAGGCTGAAACGTTTTCGACGGATCCAACTTCCTTCAGCGTTTCCAGCACGGCCGTATTGGCGCCTCCGTGCAGGGGGCCCTTGAGACAGCCGACGGCCCCGGTGACGGCGGAATACAGGTCGGTCAGCGTGGCGGCAATGACGCGGGCGGCAAAGGTGCTGGCATTCAGGCCGTGCTCGGCATGTAGAATCAGGATCAGGTCCATTGCCTTTTCCGCGTCGGCACTCGGCTTTTCGCCATTCATCATGTACAGACAATCGGCGGCCTGCGACAGCGACAGATCGGGCGCAATCGGTTCGTTTCCTTCACGAATCCGCTTGATCGCCGCCAGCAGTGTCGTCAGTTGCGCGGTCAGCTTGATGGATCGTTCCGTGAAGGCTTCGATGCTGTGTTCTCCTTCGCCGGGATCGAGGACTCCCAGATCGGAGACAGCGGAACGCATCATCGACATGGGGTGCGTATCGCGGGGCATGGCCTGCAACCCTTCCAGAATCGCCTCGGGGATCTCGCGATACTGTTTGAGGCGTGCCGTGAATTCCACCAGTTGACTGCCCGAGGGAAGTTCTCCATTCAGCAGCAGATAACATGTTTCCTCAAAGGTACTGTGCGCGGCCAGTTCATCGATGTGATAGCCGCGATAGATCAGCAAACCCGTTTCCCCATCGATATGGGAAATGCTGCTCTCGGCGGCGATGACGTTTTTTAGCCCCTTGGAGGACACGTGTGATTTCGTTTCCATCGTGGATGAACTCATGCTGACAAACAGGACCGAAGGAATAAAAAAAGCAGGAGACTGACACCAGATTTGCATGAGCCCCGCCGTTCGTCAACTCCGGAAGGCCGGAAAGAGGAACGGCTCGAGGCTCCGCACACCCGGGAACCAGGTCTGCTCAACGTGATTGCACGTGATTTTCGATTTGATTGAGTATAACGATCCCGGGAACGATATCCAATCCGCCCGAGAAGTTTGGTGGAGTCGAACGGTGAATTCGAACACCACACGCTCTCCCGGCGGACAGAATTTCCGACCAAGGTCAACCCCTCGGATGGCAATCTCGATGGATGGCCTTGAGACGGCTGTGTTCGACGTGTGTGTAGATTTGCGTGGTGCGGATGTTGGCGTGTCCCAGCATTTCCTGGAGCGCGCGGATCTCGGCTCCCCCCGCCAGCATATGGGTGGCAAAACTGTGACGCAGCGTATGTGGGCTGACCTGGCTGCTGCAGCCGATCCGCGCGGCATACCGCTTGACAAGTCTCCAGATGGTCAGTCGCGTGAGGGGGCGACCCGTGCGGCTGAGGAGCAGATGTTCGTCGTGACGCTTATCGGCCAACGCGGGCCGCTCGTGCTGCAGGTAGTTTTCGAGGGCAGCCACGGCGACGGGATTCAATGAGACGAGGCGTTCCTTGTTTCCCTTCCCGCGGCATTTGCAATAACGTTCCTCGAGCAGGACCTGCGAAAGGGGGAGTTCGGCAACTTCGGAAGCCCGGCATCCTGTGGCATACAACAGGCAGAGCAGGGCACGATCACGGAGTGGAAAGCCATCGGCACGAGTCGGTGCGGCCAGCAGGGCATCGACTTTTTCCGGGCTGAGCACTTTCGGGAGATACTGCCACAATTTGGGCGAATTGAGTTGTTCGGCGACACTCTCGGTTACCAGACCTTCCAGCACCAGGAACCGAAACAGAGTTTTCAGGGCGACCAGTTTCCGCGCAATCGATGACGCCTGCAGACCCTGATCGTGCAAATGCTTCAAGAAGGTGGTTAATCGCTGGAGCGTCAACTGCTTGAAGTCGGTCAAGCGACTGGCCTGCATCCATTCGAAAAACTGGCGGATATCGCGTGTGTAGGCCTGCACGCTGTTTTCGGCCATGCCGCATTCCGTTCGCAGGTAATGCGTCAGTTCATCGAGCCGCCCCGTGAATTTTTCCACGGGAGGTTCAACGCGCGAGTCCACTTGCATGGGGCGGAAACGGGGAGGCATGTCGCGTTCTGGCTTTCCCTCTTATCAACCCGAGGCAAAAGTCGCTCCGGTTTTTCCACGGAATTCAACGAAAGGCATCGGGCATGCCTTGGCTGGCAGACGCCGGGCGGGCGGCACCCTGTCGGTAACGCTTGCCCCTATGCCAAATTATCGGAACAGCGGGCCTGTTCCGTGGAGCAAACCAGAGACGGCAGCAGCATTTGGTCGAAGCTGACGGGCAGGATAAACCGGGGGAGACGTCCTGTTTTGCCGGTTACCGCGAATAGGGCGGATAGGGCGGCGGGGGAGCGCTATCGCATTGCCGCGGTTTAGTTTTCGGATTGCTGTGCCACTGGCTGTGACACAGCAATCCCATGTTGACCAGAAACCTGCATGGCACTGGTAAAACCAGATGACACCCGAATCACAGCCGTGAGTGTCACGCAGGCTGGAACTCGAATTGAAACCGCACGTTGTAAATGCGGTTCATGCCTGGTTGGCTCCCTTGCGGTCGAGGCTCCGTACGCGCCGCGTTTCCATTGTCCCGGAGGCACCGATCCCTGGACGCGAAACGGCAGTGACGTAGTCGCGCAATCAGGGGGTGGGCTGTTTGTTCAAGGAGAAATGATCGTCCCGATTGAATCGAGGGTATGCCGCGGTTAAATTAGCGGCTGCACATGCGTTTTCACACCCTTTGCACAAGGCGCTCACGATGCGATATCTGACAACACTTTGCCTGATGACGGTTGGCTTGCTGGCTATAGTTCCTGTTCGGGCCGACGATGGGTTTGTCTCGTTGTTCGATGGAAAGAGTCTGAAGGGGTGGGATGGGAATCCCGCGTTCTGGAGTGTTCAGGACGGCGCTATCACGGGAATCACCACGCCGGAGAACCCGACGAAGGGGAATACGTTTCTGATCTGCCGGCAGGGGGACGTTAAGGATTTCGAATTGCAGCTCGAATACAAAATCGTGGGGGGGAATTCGGGGGTGCAGTACCGGAGCTTCGAAGTCGAGAACAGCCCCTGGGTGGTCGGTGGGTATCAGGCAGACTTTGAAGCGGGCAAAACCTATTCGGGGATTCTGTACGGAGAACGCTTTCGTGGCATCCTGGCAAACCGCGGACAGCGGACCGAACTGACACGGGAAGACGGCAAGTTCAAGGTGAACGTGGTCGGTTCCGTGGGGAATTCCGATTCCATTCAGGCACAAATCAAAAACGAGGACTGGAACACGTACACTATCACGGCTCGAGGGTTTCATTTTGTGCATAGGATTAACGGGGTCGTCACCGCGGAGTGTACCGACAACGATGCCCAGGAACGCCGCGACTCGGGAATCATCGCGCTGCAATTGCACGCTGGCCCTCCGATGAAAGTGCAGTTCCGAAACATTCGCATAAAACACTTCAACGCGAATTAAAAACCGTGCGTGCAAGAGCGGGCTCGAAGCAGACACTAACGAGCGGGGGATTCACGTCCCCCGCTCACTCCCCGGTCCAGCGGAACTCATTCACCATTCGAGACGCAGTGCGGTTCCCTTGTCGAGCACGACCACGCCGGATTTGCCCAGGGGATGGGAATAGAGCGCCTGTACGGGGTGCTCCGAGTTGGCGGCCCACAACATTTGCCCTTCGGCATCGAGCCGATAGAGTTGATGCTCTACGGTCGCCGCGAGAATCTGGTTGCCGTTGTAGCTGGCCGCGATGCGATTGACCGTCCCTTCCAGCACGATCGTCGCCGCGGTCTGTCCCTGCCCGTTAAAGACCTGGATCCCATGGTTCAAGGCGGCCAGGCAGGTCAGTCCCTGTTTTTGAATTACCGCGAGATCGCCGACGCTGGACCAGACGGTTTCCTGCCAGAGCACCTTGCCCGGGACACCGTAGGCACCGATCAGGCCGTGTTCCGCGGCAGCCAGAATGACCGGCTCGCTGGCGAGGAATTCCGCGAAGGCGAGTGGTCGGATGGTCTCGATGGTCCCGAGTTTCTTGCCCCGTTCGTCCAGCAGCAAGACGCCGCTGTCGGCTGAGGCGGCCAACAGGTATTTTCCGAAGGGATCGATCGCCAGGGCGGAGCAGGCGAAGGGAAGTTCAACAGACCAGAGGACTTTGAGTTTCTCGTTCAATCCCGCCAGGATGTTTTTGCCCAGCAATGCAACTCCGCTTTGTCCCGTATCGCTCCAGACCAGCCGCTGGATGGAATCCTGGAGCCGCGTAAGCAAGGTCACGTTCAGCAGGGGGTCAAGGCGATAGAGTGTACCGAGTTCGTCGGCGAACACGAAATCACCGCATTCCCGCATGCCGGAAAAGGCGGTGATGGGGGCTTCGGCCCGGAAGGACAAAACAGAATCGGGAGCCTTTCCGGCTCCCTGATTCATCCACCTGGGTGTTTCCGCAAGCATCGGCAGGACTAGCGACCACGGGTCAGTTGAGTTTCGCCCAGCAACTCGACGGCCTTGAGCACATCGGGGTCGGTCCCCAGGGTTTCCTTGCGGATGCGGAGCGGTTCCTTCACGTCCCTGGCAACCAGCGTATCGGGTACGACACCGATGCTGCCGTGATTGTGTCCATTCGGGGAATAGAACTTCGCGGTAGTCAGCCGGAGTCCACACGAATGGCTCACCGGGTAGATACTTTGCACCGACCATTTCCCGTAGGACTTGCGTCCCACCAGGGTGCCCCGTTGATGATCGCGAATGGCCCCGGCGACAATTTCGCTGGCACTGGCGCTGTTTTCGTCGATCAGCAGGACAATCGGAAATTTTAATGTGCCCTCGGTATGGGCCGAGTAGGTCCAGTTCTGATCGGAGGTGCGTCCCTTGGTCGAGACGAGCACGCCACGATCAATAACGCGGTCGAGGACTTCCACGGCGGCGGTCAGCAGACCACCGGGATTGCCACGCACATCCCAGATGAGCGATCGCATCCCCTGCCGCTGCAGTTGACGAACGGCGGCGTCGAATTCTTCGGCGGTCGTGCGTTGAAAACCGGCCATGCGGATGTAGCCGATACCGCTCTGGGAATCGAGTAATTGCGCGATGGGAATACTTTTGACTTTCACTTCGCGACGAACGAAGTAGCCATTTTTCTCGATCCCGTCGCTGGTCGTCCAGCGGAGATGCACCCGGGAGCCCTGCTTGCCGGTGATCAGCGATGCCGATTCTTCCGTGGTCTTTTCGAGGACCTCCACGTCATCGATATGACTGATGTAATCCCCGGGCAACAAGCCTCCCTCCTCGGCTGGGCTGTCGGGCAGGATATCGACCAGATGCACGCCCCGTCCGGGTTCGGATTTCATTTCGACTCCCAGCCCCACGAATTCGCCTTCGATGTTGCTGTACAAGTCGGTCAATTTTCCGGGAGTGAGATAACTGCTGTAGTCATCCAGGGCGTTACACCCCCCAAAGACGTATTCCAGGATGATAGGCACCTTGGAAATACCGAGTGTCTGATTGAGACGGGCGGCAACATCCAGCACCACTTGCCGGGCCGCGTCGGGGCTGCCGACGGACTTGTTCCAGTATTCGTCGAACAGCATTTTGCGGGACAATTTCAACTCCGCCATGTTGCGGGTGAAAATGTCGTTCTGTTCGAGAAAGGCATCGTTATTCAACGCCAGATACACACTTTCAGTGCCGTGGGCAATGAAATACGTGGTGGACAGGGAATCGACATAATGCCCGTGAATTTTGTATAGCACCTCGTCCAGTAGTTCGAGCGCAGAGCGTTCGGACAGTTTCAGCAGCGAAGATTTATAGCTGGGATCGGCATAGCGCCGGTCGATTTGCATGTGGAACTTGGCGCGTCGCAGGCCATACTTCAACTCCTCATGATCGGGCCAGATTTCGAGCGAATCGCGATAATGCACGATCGCCTCGCCCCATTTCCGGGACCGTTCGAATTCCGCCCCCTGGTGAATGGCCTGACGAATTTCCGTGCGATCCGCCTCATCGGTGGACGTACCCACGACTTCGAGGGTTCCCCAGCAGACAAGCAGCAGGGGCAACAGGCAGCATGCCACGCGGGCAAACCTGCTCATTACGCTCCAGTCAGTGTTTTTTGTCATCCGAATGGCCGACTTGCAATAGGAAATGGACTCTTGAAAAACGGACATGCAGCGGTTCCCCCTTCTCGTGATGCTGCAAGTCGCCGCTTGATTCCTCCTGAGGTGCCTTGCCATTCCTGGCCCGATTTTGACGGGAAGTAGCTCCAGCGCGGCACCCCCTCGCGGCGGCGACACACCCTACCCATCAAGAGTCTTCCTTGCTCAAACAGCCCACAAGCTTGGGCGACGATGATAATGAAATGTCTATTCATCACGGATGTTTCTCATTCACATCAGCGTTGATAAAAAGAGCATACGTCAGGTTTGTCGCGTGGTCAATTTTTTACTTTGACTTTTATCCCCTATAATCCGCACAACCGGAACCCGTTTCCAGAATCGTGCGGCGCGGTCCGATTATTCTTAAAGATTCCGGTCCTGGCGATCGCGCGGACCGGGGACTTCGGCGAAATCCGGTAAAGCCAGGGCAGACTGGCCTCCCTGCCGCGGGCCCATTGCATCGGCAGGCTCGCATGCAAGCGCAAGACAGGGGACAGACGCATTGCAAGCAACTACAATGCGCGCGGATCTGGGAGTGGTGGGGCGATCTTGATTCGAAGGCAGGATCGATTGTTGCTTGGAAGCCAGGGCTTCGGGCACGCATTCCAGAAGAGGACATCGAACGCGCCGACCGACGGAAAAACCAGACCTGGTGTGTCCTGCCGGGAAATGGCAAAAATTCCTCGGCACAATCCTCGTGGGGGCCACCCCGCAAACCTGCTCAGGTAATAATCACGGTTAATGCCCCGGATGATCGAAGAGCCAGGGATGTGAGTTCCATGCGAAGGGATTTTGGTTTAAGGATGGACAAATCATGAGTGCATGCTTGACGCTGGCGGGTTGGTCGATCACGGCGGAAACGACCGCGTTCCTGGTCCTGTTGGTGGGATTGCTGTTGGGACGCCTGACGCTCCTCGGGTTCCAGTTGGGGGCTGCCGGGATCATTTTCGCCGGTTTGCTGGCGGGGCATCTGGGGCTAACCCTACCGACGGGAGTGGGGACGGTTGGCATGGTGCTCTTCGTGTATTGCCTGGGTATTGGGGCGGGGCCGGGATTCTTCCAGACACTAGGCCGGCATGGAGGGGCGTTGGCATTGTTGGGGATCGTCATGATCTCCTCGGCGGCTTTCGCTACCTGGGTATTTGCCAGGCTGAGTGGTATTCCCGCCGACCTGGCAACAGGGTTGTTCGCTGGCGCGCTGACCAGCACACCCGCCCTGGCGACGGTTTCCGATTTTCTGCCTCCCGATTCCCAATTGACGGTCGGTTTTGGAATTTCCTACCCGCTGGGAACGTTGCTGGTAATTTTGTTCGTGCAGTTGTACACCCTTTACTCTAAGGATGCGTCTCCCGTGGTTGCGGAAGGGGCGGATTCCGAAACAGCGGAAGGGGCTTCCCGGATAACCCGTTATGTCGTGGAAGTGTTGAATCCGGCCCTGTCGGGAAAGCAGTTGCACGATTTGCGATTGCTGGAGGAGACCAGTTGTCAGGTGTTGCGGGTGCTGGTAGATGAAAAGTACCGACCAATCCCCCCCAACTTTTCCCTGCATGTGGGTCAACATCTGTTGATCATTGGCTTGGAACAGGACTTGCGGGCGATCATCGATCTATTTGGCAAGTTTTCAGATCGCCAGATCGACGTGGATGTCGAGGAAGACTTGCATACCCGCAGACGGGTGGTGATCACGTCGCCAGAGATGATCGGGAAATCGCTGAAGGAATTGCGGCTGAGATCGCGGATGGGCGTCACGATTTCCCGTATTCGCCGTCACGATGTGGAATTCGTGCCCGACTCGCACGAGAAATTTCATCGGGGAGACGCCGTGACAGCGATCGGCGAACCAGAATCCCTCAATAAGTTCATGATCGAAGCCGGGCATCGGGAACGCACCTATTTTGAGACGGATCTGCTCTCGCTCTCCGCGGGCATTCTGCTGGGCTTGATTCTGGGGAGCATTGAATTTCGACTCGGCTCGGACGGTTTTTCCCTGGGAAAGGCGGGTGGGCCGTTGATTGTGGGGTTGCTGCTGGGGCATTGGGGACGCCTCGGCCCGTTGACGGGCCATTTCCCGGCAGCGGCCCGTTTGCTGTTGACGGAACTGGGGCTCGCCTTGTTCCTGGCGGATTCGGCCGTTCGCGCGGGCAGGGATTTTGTCGCCGTGCTCAACCAATATGGTCCCTTGCTGATGCTCGGTGGGTTGCTGATCACCCTCCTGCCTCTGCTGATGGGCCTGCTGGTGGGGCGACAGGTCTTGAAGCTGACGCGTCAACCCCTGCTGGGAGGCATTTGCGGCGCGATGACGTCTACTCCCGGGTTGGGGGCACTGCTTGCCGCAGACGATGCCAACACGGCGGTGCGCAGTTACGCCAGTATCTATCCCCTCGCGTTGATGCTGATGAGCTTGCTCACACCCTTGTTGCTGTCCCTGCTCGCGCACTGATCGGGACGGGAGCAGAATTCCGTTGCCTGGAGCTGACATTACGGCAGCAGGTCGAGCGATTTCAGAAATTCATCGGCCTGTTGCAGGGTCTCCAGATAAACCGGGCGATCGGACATCAGGTAACCGTGTTTGCCATCGGGGTGAGCGATCAACTCACAGCGATTCCCTGCCGCATGCATGGCCTCTTGAAATGCCTGGGCACCAGCGAAGGGGGTCACGGTGTCTCCCGTGCCGTGAAACAGAATGCAGGGAGGCACCCCCGCGTGGACGTTGTGCAGGGGAGAGAGCGCGCGCCAATTCTCGCCGATTTTTGCATTGCCATACCCGGCTGCCGAGGTGTCAATCACGGGGAAGAGCAGAACCAAGGCTTGAGGCACGGAGGATATTTCCGTGGATTCGCCCTCTTCGTCCACGCCCTCGAACAAGGCGGTCCCCGCTGCAACATGCCCCCCGGCGGAACCGCCACAGACAATGATTCGCCCGGGATCGATCCCGAGAATTTCCGCATGACTCCGGACGAAACGGACTGCCGAACGCCCATCCTTGACGCAATCGAACACGGTCTGGTTTCGTTCCTTGTCGAGCAGGCGATACTGCACGCTGATGCCGACCATTCCCTGTCGGCGATAATGATCCGCGAAGGGATACATCCGCTGAGGTTGCCCCCCGGTCCAACCGCCGCCGTGTATAATAATGAAACAAGGGCGTTTATCCGTTGCCTGCCAGCCTTCGGGTTCCAGCATGTGCAGATAAAGTTCCCGCTGCTGGATTTTCTTGTACACGATCAACCGGGAAGGTTCGATTTTTTCCGCCAGCAGATCCACGACGTCGGGGTTATTCTTTTTGCGGGGGCCCGGGGGATTCGGGGCGGCATGGGTCAGGAAGAAGTCGACGATTGGTCGGGGATCATCCAGGCCATGCGGATGATGCCCCACCCCCGGCTTGACGATTAACTGGATGTTGCCCCCCAGTTTGCGATAGCGTTCGGCAAGCAACCCCGTATTTTCATCCCAGGGAACGACCTCGTCGGCGTCACCGTATATATGCAGCAGGGGAACGTTTGCCCGAGCCAGGGCCTCCAGATTATCGACCGGGTTTTTGGTGTAGGCCAAGGCCTCGGTATCGTTTTTGAAACCATATCGATCCAGCACCAGTTGCCAGTCGCGTGGGCTCCCCTTGCCGCTGCCCCGCCCGCCGGGCCAGCTTTTGAAGTCGCATACCGGCGCATCTCCATAAATACAGGCAACTTTCTCGGGATTTGCCGCGGCCCAGTTGTAACAATACAACCCGCCGCGACTCAGCCCCACCAACCCCACCTTGGAAGCCAGGCCGTGCTGTTCCGTGAGAACGCGATAACACGCATTCCAGTGCTCCACTGCGGTGGGGCAACCCAGCAGATCCGGCACACGCAGGTAAACCACGTGAAAGCCCCGTTGCAGCAGCGCGATATCTGGTGCGGGTTTATGTCCAAAAAATTCGCCATGCCAGACCCACGGATTCCCCGGCGCGGCCTGTTGCGGAGCCACCACGACGACAGCATTCCCCGAAATTTCGAAATCGTACCGCCGAAATCCCTGCCATTCCCCAATCTGCCCCGGGAAAGGCGGTTCCTGCATCGCCGCCGCGATTTCCTCCCGTGGCATCAGAAAAGGGAAACAGGTCAGCAGGCTCAAACTAATGCCAGCTACGATGCGTAACAGTAACCGCGGACGAACGGGCACGGCACGAGAATCATTCATAACGCAGGTCTCCGGAAAGATGGGGAGAGGTATCGTAGGCTGCGGCATGGTCACCCGTCCAGAGTAACCGAAGTTGAAGTGGGTAAACCAGAAGGCGGTAGTTCTCGCGCTCTGGCTTTCGGGAGTATTGCTGGAACTTTCAGGCATGGGCAGATTCATTCTTTCGAGGCAAGAGCATGCCTGGCGTTGTCAAAACTACAAAGTTGCAGTTGCCTTCGCGCGTTGAATTCCTGTAAGAATTGCAAATCTCGGGGATCTGCCTGGATTGCTCTCAAGCTTTTTTAATCGCTTTTCCGCGAGGAAACAGGGCTTTCACAAGATCCCTTGTTAAAGTTTGTGACAATTGGCATTCGGAATGCTTCTCAAATCTCCGGCAAATCGGCTGCCTGCGCTCTCATTCCAGGTGGTCTCATTTCCATTTCGTTTCAATCCATTTCACTGAATCCCAACACACGACTACGACACGTCTCCACAATATAACCGTGGCAACGGATGATCAGGATGATCATCATTCCTCGGACGCGGAGACTGCCCCTGTTCAACTCGATTAACCGAAGGAACCTCGGAGCATGGAAGCTCGTGCGGCTCGTACTCTTTTTCTGTCGATATTCTGCATCTGTGTCCTGGCCTGCTCGCAGGCGGTCTTGGCTGCCAGTTATCGCACCACCAATTTCGTGATTCATGCCCCCACGGAGGATTTTGCACGACGCGTCGGCGACGAAGCCGAGCGTTTTCGCAAGGAACTGGCCATACAATGGGCGGGTCAGGAACTGCCTCCCTGGTCAGCCCCCTGCCCGATTCGAGTCAAGGTCGGGCAGATTGGAGCCGGGGGCGCTACCACGTTTTCGTTTCATAATGGGGAAGTCTTTGGCTGGAACATGAACATCCAGGGGACCGAGGAGCGGATTCTCGATTCCGTATTGCCACACGAAATCACGCACACCATTCTGGCATGCCGCTTTCGGCGGCCCCTCCCGCGCTGGGCGGACGAAGGGATCTCCACGCTGGTCGAACATGAATCGGAACGTCGCCGACAAACGCGGTTGCTGGGAGACGTCATGAGGCAAGGAAGCAAAATCCCGTTGCGTTCCCTGGTGGCGATGACCGAATATCCTCCCGACATGAGGGACGTGATGAAGCTGTATGCCCAGGGGTATTCCGTGACGGATTACCTGGTGCAGCAGGGAGGACGCGAAACCTTCCTGCAGTTTCTGAACGACGCCATGCGGCATGGCGGCTGGGACCAGGCCCTCAGTGCCCATTATGGGGTAAACTCGGTCGATTTGCTGGAAAGTAAATGGAATCAATGGGTGCTGGCCGGAAGTCCCGCGATGAATTTGCCGGCAGGGCAGGCGCTGGCGGTGAATGATCGCTGGAAAGAGAATGCCAGCCAGCCCGAAATCTTCCGGGCACAATCTCCCGACGGGCCCGCAGCCCCTTCCCCCGTGGTGGAGCAGTCCGCGGAGACGCAATTGGCCGCGACGGCTCCCGTTACGCCTTCGTCCGCGCCGCGATTTTCAGACAACACCCGCGCCAATGCCCGTGGCAGCGTGAATTCCGATTCCGCTCCCTTGTTCACGCAGGCCCCACGCAGCGCTTCCCCGACAGCCCCCGTTTCCCATCAAGCCGCCCGCACCCGGGAGAATCTCTTGCAGCCCTTGTTCAGCACCACGTTGCCCACGGGCCTGAACGGGGCAAACCAACTTTCCAGGAACCAACTCCAGTTGACCCGAGAGGAGTTTCAGCCACCGGCCACTCCGCTCGCTCGGGGCAATGCGGTACAACCGTTTTCCGGTGGCGGTCAAACGGATCCCTTTGTTCCCTGAGGCTTTTTCCAGGCCATTACTCACCCCTTCCATCTGGCGAGACTGGTGTTCGCACCCGGTTGATAGAAATATCGTTGCCCAAACCGGCGAACGATTGTTCGCAGCTCGCCCTGTTTTTTTCTCTCCTATTTCGCCAGCCGGGCGAATTCACGGGAATCAGCGAACGTGGCTGGGTTGAACCCCGCCGCTTCCTTCGCTGCCTGGCGGATCGTGTGACTGCCGAAATGCGACGGAGTAATCAGCTTCCGATACGCAGGTGGCGCAGGGCTTCCGCGATCGGCAACACGTATCCTACATAAAACGACCCGAACTCGGCATATCGGGCCGAGGCCTTGTCGAATCGCATCGTGTACACGATATCCTTGATGTACTGCGGGTTGCGGGCCCACAGGGTGACACCCCATTCCCAGTCGTCCAGTCCGGTGGAAGCCGTGATCACCTGCGAAACCTTCCCCGCGAACTTGACGCCCGATGTCGCATGTTCCGCCATCAGTTCCGCGCGGACGCTGAAGGGCAGATCAAACCAGTTGGCCTGAGGGTGCCGAATTTTGTTCATCGGGTAAAAGCAGACAACCGGAAAGTCGGGAATCTCCGGATAGATCCGCTGTTGATTCATCATTGGTAGCCGCTGTTCGTAGCCTTTCACTCGAGCCTGAAACATGGGCTCCTCGGGATTCGCCCCTTCCCGTTGTAGCTTTTCCGCGAACTGTGCCACCGAGGGAACGTATTCGGAAATCTCCGTGATTGAAACGAAGGAATAAGTTGGCTTGAGCACGGTCCCCAGGGAGCTGCTTCGAATTCGCTGGCAGACATCGTCGATGACAAGCGGGTCGGGATCCATCAGGATCAGCCCCAGATCGGCCCGATGCCCCGAGATGACCGATGTCTGCAGGCGGATCGGCGCTCCTGGGCGCTGGGGGTCGAGCAATTGGCACAATTCTTCCTGGCCTGCGGCAATACTTCCCGGTGAGAGCTGATTCAAGGCAGCCTGATCCACCTGGTAATAGATATGCAGACTGTGCCAGCCTTCGTTCGGGCGAATACTCGGTTCCTCCAGGGGGGCCTGGTGCCCATGCGGAGCGTGCGACATCTCTCGTTTCCTTCTAAATTTTCAGGTCCTGCGTGAACCCCGGGCGACAGAAACGCCTCCAGGGTAGCACACAGGCATCCTACAGCGCGGACCGTTGGCTTTCCATGCAGTCGTCATCGAAACGTACTCGCGCCGGGGAATGACTTGAGAAAGTCGTCGGCTGTGCTAAACTAACGCGAATACGAGCCGGAGTGGCGGAATGGCAGACGCGATGGATTCAAAATCCATTGGGCATCACAGCTCGTGTGGGTTCGAGTCCCACCTCCGGTACTAAAGGGCGAATTTCCGAAAGGGAGTTCGCTTTTTTTACGCCTCTGGGCAACGCGCGCCTGCTGTCGGCTCCCCCGAACCGAAAGTTCAGGAGAGGAGTTGGCGAATCTCGGCGGGGGTCAAGGGATTCGCCAGGCGGGCTCCCAGTTGGGAAACCACGCGCGAGGCAGCGTGAGACGCCAGGTGACCGGCCTGATGCCAGCTCATGCCGTTGGTGACCCCATACAGGACACCAGCCGCATACATATCGCCGGCACCGGTGGTGTCGATGGCCTGCGTGGGAACCCCTTCGATGGGGATGGCTTTCTTCTCGTGCATCAACAGCGACCCATCGGCTCCGAGTGTCATCGCCACATTTTCCGTATGATGGTGAATTTCCTGGGCGCAATCGATGGGATCCGATTTCCGTGTCAGGCTCCGTGCTTCATCCAGGTTGCAGAACAACAGGTCAACAGGCCCCTCGATCAGCCGCCAGAATTCATCGCGATACAGGTCGATCAGAAACGGATCGGAGACGGTGAAGGCAACTTTCACATCGTTTTTCTTCGCCAGTTCAATCGCCTTCAGAGCCGCTGCCCGCGTCGATTCCCCGGTAAACAGATATCCTTCGATGTAAACGTACTTGCTGCGGGCAATCTCGGCTTCCTCGATATCCTCCGGGCCGAGTTGCGAGGAAACGCCCAGATTCGTCAGCATTGTCCGCTGGGCATCGTCGGTGATAAGAATCACGCACGTGCCCGACAACCCCTGCACGGGCGGTACTTCAATACGCACCCCGAAACGGCGCATATCCTGCAGAAAGAATTCGCCGATCTCGTCCTGGCCTGTTTTTCCTGCATAGGCGGCTCGCCCACCGAAGTCGGCGATCCCCATGATGGTATTCGCCGCCGAGCCCCCAGCACAGCGGGAAATGGACTCCCCGTTTAACTGTTCGAGCACTTGCAACTGAGTGGCTTCGTCCACCAGCGTCATCCCCCCCTTGGGATAACCGAGCATTTGCAGAAACTCATCCGATACATGGGCCTGGATATCCACCAGGGAATTGCCCACGCCGTATACGTCATACAGAACTTCAGTCACGCTCTGCCTTTCTTCAACCAGCCTTCGGGTGGCTGGCACTGGCGAACTCAGTGGCACCCCCGACCCCCTGATTTTAACTCTGACTGCGACCTAGCCATCGATCGGTTCGCTGCGTGGGTAAGATCCCAACATCCGCAGTGAAACGGCTTTTTTCTCCAGGGCGGAGAGAGTCTTCTTGATCTTCAAGTCGTGTGCGTGACCTTCGAAATCGAGGAAGAACAGATAGCCCGGTTCCGGACCGCGCAACGGGAACGATTCGATCCAGGTCAGATTCACCTTGTTCATCTTGAAGGCGTTCAAGGCATCGGAAAGCGAACCCGGTGCGTGAGGAATCTGCAACAGAATCGACGTGCGATCATGCCCGGTCGGCTTGGTTTCCACATCCCCAATGACGGCGAAACGCGTGACGTTGTTCGGGTTATCCTCGATATTATCAGCCACGATTTCAAGATCGTACTGCACAGCCGCCTGACGCGAAGCCACCGCGGCTGCTCCCGGTTTGTCGCGTGCCAGTTGAGCAGCCGTCGAAGTACTGGTGACTTCGTGCAGATCGGCCTGAGGCATGTTACGAGCCAGCCAATCGCGGCACTGAGACAAGGCCTGGGGCTTGCTGTAAATTTCATTGATCTCGCTGCGAGGGGAGCGGGAGAGCAAATTGTGGTGGACGGCAATCTGCAATTCCCCGCAGATTTTCAGGGGCAAACGCTGAAACATATCCAGCGTGTCGACAATCCGTCCGTCTGTGCTGTTCTCGATGGGAACGATCCCGAATTCCGTATGCCCCCGATTGACTTCCTCAAAGACGGCGGCAATCGTGTTCACGGAAACCAGGTCCGCGTGGCTGCCGAATCGCTCCAGGGCAGCAAAGTGCGTAAAGCTGTAGAGGGGGCCAAGATAGGCCACTCGCTGGCGTTTGATTTTCTGTTTGGCGGCACTTAGCACTTCGCGGAATACGGCCCGGAAGGCACTGTGGGGGAGCGGGCCTTTTGTGTTTAATTCTTCCAGTTTGGCCCAGAGTTCATCATCCGCATGGGGGTTGAAGACGGCTTCGCGGGGGACGGGATGCTGTTCCAGCAGTTGGATGGTGGCGGCTGCCCGGAGGTTGAGCAGATCGACAATTTCCTTGTCGTATCGTCGAATGGCCACGTCGGGGGCGAGTTTCCGGCTGGCAGCGGTTTTGCCCGGCTTTTTTCCCAGAGGTTTTGCGGGGCTTGCCGATGCCGCGGGACGTTTCTTGTTGGGAGAAGGCTTCGCCCCTGTTCCCTTACGAGCCTGATCTTTCTTAACCATCGCCATGTTCCGTAGGAGTTAGAATTGATGCACGTAAATTCCGCATGGCCACTCCTTCCGCCCGACACTGGGGTCTCGCTCCAGGCGCGATTTTTCAATGGTGACGGTTTTATCTCGACCGGAAGGCAGTGTCAAGGAACCAGCCTGCTGCACTGCCCCCTAATCCATTGCGATTACTGGATTTCTGGCCGCCCCGGCTGGAAAAACCGACACAACCCACATAAATTCAGGCACATGCCAATATGGCACCTCGGCTTACGAGAGAGCACTTTTTTAGCAGTGCCAAAATGGCACCCCCTTGCGTTGTTGCGTGGCTCGTTTTCTGTAACCTGTTTCTAGATATATGAATGCGACGTCTCGGAGAAGGTTTGTGGGGCAATTGGTACGATATGTGCATTAGAACAAGGCAATCGCATTTTTCATCGTTTCCCTGCAATTTCAGCAGTTCAAGCGATGGGTTCATTTGAATTCGAATAAATACCCCGCCTGTAATCTGGCGGCTGACAATCACACGAAAGGGCATTGAATCATGGCTGTTGACAGTAAGGTAATCGGTATCGATCTGGGGACGACTAACTCCGTGGTCGCCGTGATGGAAGGGGGCGAAGCCAAGGTGATTACCAACCTGGAAGGGAATCGCATCACCCCGAGCGTGATAGCCTTCACCGACAAGGGAGAAACGCTGGTGGGCGAGCCAGCAAAGCGGCAGGCGGTCACCAATCCGCATAACACGATCTATTCCATCAAGCGATTCATGGGGCGGCGCCACAACGAGGTCGGGTCCGAGGAAAAAATTGTGCCGTACCAGGTGACGGGTGGACCGCAGGATTACGTGAAGGTGCGTGTCAACGACAAGGAATTCACTCCGCCCGAAATTTCCGCCAAGGTGCTGCTCAAACTGAAGGAAGCGGCGGAAAGTTATCTGGGGCATAAGGTGAACAAGGCCGTGATTACGGTGCCGGCCTATTTCAACGACGCGCAGCGACAGGCTACCAAGGATGCCGGCCAAATTGCGGGGTTGGAGGTCGAGCGGATCGTCAACGAGCCAACTGCCGCCGCCCTGGCATATGGCCTCGAGAAGAAAAAGGACGAAAAAATCGCGGTGTTCGACCTGGGCGGGGGAACCTTCGATGTTTCGATCCTGGAAGTCGACGCGGAACTGGTGCAGGTGCTGAGCACCAACGGCGATACGCACCTCGGTGGTGACGATTTCGACGAAGTGCTGATCGACCACATTGCCCAGAAATTCGAAAAGGAAGAAGGGGTTGATCTGCGGAAGGATCCCATGGCCTTGCAGCGATTACGGGAAGCCGCCGAAAAAGCCAAGAAGGAACTTTCCTCTTCGCAGTCGACCGATATCAATCTGCCATTTATTACCATGCAGGGGGGGGCACCCAAGCATTTGCAGGTGACCATCTCCCGCTCGGAATTCGAGCGTCTGGTGGACCATCTGGTCGAGCGTTGCCGGAAACCTGTCATGGATGCCTTGAAGGATGCGGGGTTAAATCCCGGGCAGATCGACGAAGTGGTCCTGGTGGGAGGTTCCACCCGAATTCCCAAGGTTCAGGAACTGGTGCGCAAGATCTTCAACAAGGATCCGCATAAGGGAGTGAACCCGGACGAAGTGGTGGCCGTGGGGGCCGCCATTCAGGGAGCGATTATTGCCGGCCAGGGAGAATACAAGGATATCCTGCTGCTCGACGTCACTCCACTTTCCCTGGGGATTGAAACCGAGGGGGGTGTGATGACCCGATTAATCGAACGCAATACAACGATTCCCTTTGAAAAGAAGGAAACCTTCTCGACCGCTTCCGACAGTCAGACGGCAGTGACCGTCCGCGTGTTTCAGGGAGAACGCCCGATGGCGGGCGACAACCGCCTGCTGGGCGAATTCAATCTGGACGGGATTCCCCCTGCCCCGCGGGGCGTGCCCCAGATCGAAGTGAAATTCGATATCGACAAGAACGGGATCCTCAGCGTGAGCGCCAAGGACAAGGCAACGGGCAAGGAACAGACCGTCAAAATCGATAACTCGAGCGGACTTTCCGAGACCGAAATCGAAAAGATGCGCAAGGATGCCGAGTTGCACGCCGACGAAGACAAGAAAAAACGCGAACTGGCCACCATTCGCAATCAGGCCTCGAACATGGCGTACGACACGGAAAAACTGATCAAGGAACATGCCGACAAACTCGACGAAGCCTCGAAGTCGGCACTGGAAGCCTCGATTGCCAAGGTCCGCGAAGCCGAGCAGACCGACGATGTCGATCGCATCAAGTCGGCCATCGAGGAATTGACCCAGGCCTCGCATGCCCTGTCCAAAGCGATGTACGAAGCGCAGGCCAGCGGGGAGCCGGGAGGAGGCGCGGCCTCCGATGGCTCGGCAGGATCGAGCGGCGAAGAGGTGATCGACGCCGAATTCGAAAAGAAGGAATAACCTCCCCTGCCCCGGAAATCACCTTCCGGGGTATTTTTTCAGCCGTGGGGTATCGCCCCCGGCAAGCAGAGATATCACGTTCCCTTCGCGCGGCTCTCGGGTGGAGTCGCGCGGGGGTGTGGTCGTCGCAGATGAGTTTCCCATCCCCCCTCGGCCTCCTCTTCCGGGAGCAACGCACACATGGCATTTCGCATGGAAAAACTGACCATCAAGGCGCAGGAAGCCGTCCAGAATGCGCAACGGATCGCGGAACAGCGGAATCATCAGCAACTGCAACCGCTGCATCTGCTGGCGGCCTTGCTCGAAGAGGCGGACGGCATCGTCAAGCCGCTGCTCCAGAAAATTGGTGCCAATCAACCCCAGTTGAAAACGATCGTCGAAGGCGAACTGAAGCGTTTGCCCTCGGTTTCGGGAACGGGTGGCCAGGCCTCCGCCTCGCGAGCGTTCATGGACGTGCTGGAGAAGGCGCAAGCGCAGGCCGACACGATGCGCGACCAGTATGTTTCGACGGAACATCTGCTGCTGGCGCTGGCGGAATATAACGATCAACCGAAACGGCTGCTGGAACTCAACGGCGTAACCTCGCAGGATATTTTGACCGCGCTGCAGTCCGTGCGGGGGAGTCAATCGGTTACCGACCAGAACCCGGAAGCGAAATATCAGGCCCTCGAGCGTTACGGCAAGGATCTGGTTTCGTTGGCGCGACAGGGGAAGATCGATCCGGTGATCGGGCGGGATTCCGAAATTCGCCGTGTGGTGCAGGTGCTGTCGCGCCGCCGCAAGAACAACCCCGTGTTGATCGGCGAGCCGGGCGTGGGCAAGACCGCGATAGTCGAGGGACTGGCCCATCGCATCGTGCTGGGGGACGTGCCCCAGGTGTTGAAGGACAAGCGGGTTATCGCCCTGGACATGGGGGCGCTGGTGGCGGGGGCGAAATATCGTGGCGAATTCGAAGACCGCCTCAAGGCGGTGCTGCGCGACGTCGAAGAGTCGAACGGACAAATCATTCTGTTCATCGACGAATTGCACACCGTGGTGGGGGCGGGGGCGGCGGAAGGTTCGATGGATGCCTCGAATCTGCTGAAACCAGCCCTGGCACGGGGCGAACTGCACTGCGTGGGGGCCACCACCCTGGATGAATACCGCAAGTACATCGAAAAAGATGCGGCCCTGGAACGCCGCTTTCAGCCCGTGTCCGTCCACGAGCCGAGCGTGGAAGACACCATTGCCATTCTGCGGGGGCTCAAGGAACGCTACGAAAAGCATCACAACATCAAGATTCGCGATGCCGCCCTGGACGCCGCGGCGACACTGTCCGATCGTTACATCAACGACCGGTTCCTGCCCGATAAGGCGATCGACCTGGTGGACGAGGCGGCTGCCCGGGTGGCAATGGAATTGCACAGCGTCCCGACGGAAATCGATGTGCTGCAGCGCCGCCTGACGCGCCTCGAACTGGCCGCCCGCCAGCTCGAAGAGGAAAAGGAAGAACATGCGGAGAAGGAGCGGCAGGAAGTCCGCGGCGAAATGGAGGAAGTGAAACGGCAACTCGCGGAACTCAACGAACAATGGGAGGCGGAAAAACTGGGTCTGGGCGACGTCAAGGGGAGTCGCCAGGAACTCGAACAGGTGGAACTGCAGTACTCTCAAATGGAAGCGGCCGTTCGCGAAAAACAGGCCTATGGGCAAATTGTCGACGAACAGGACTACCAGCAGCTATTCGTCCTCGACAACCAGCGTAAGAAACTGCGGGAACAACTCGCGCGGGAAGCAGCGGAAGGGGATGCGGCGGACGTCTCGGCCGAGGAGCCTAAGCCGAGACTGTTGCGGACCGAAGTTGGGCCCGACGAAATCGCGCACATCGTGAGCACCTGGACGGGAGTGCCCGTCAGCCGCATGCTGCAGACGGAGCGTCAGAAATTGCTGCGGATGGAAGACGGGCTGCATAGCCGGATGATCAACCAGACCGAGGCGGTTTCGGCGGTTTCGAACGCGGTGCGTCGTTCGCGTTCAGGCCTGCAGGACAAGAATCGGCCCATCGGTTCGTTCATCTTTCTGGGGCCCACCGGCGTAGGCAAGACAGAACTCTGCAAGGCACTGGCGGAGTTTTTATTCGACGACGAGCGGAACATGGTCCGCATCGACATGAGCGAGTTCATGGAGCAACATTCCGTAGCCCGCCTGATCGGGGCGCCTCCCGGTTATGTCGGTTATGAAGAGGGGGGCCGGCTTACGGAAGCGGTGCGTCGCCAGCCGTACTCCGTGATCCTGCTGGACGAAGTCGAAAAGGCGCATCGCGATGTCTTCAATGTGCTGTTGCAGGTTCTGGATGATGGTCGTTTGACGGACGGCAAGGGGCGCACGGTCGATTTCACGAACTCGATCGTGGTGATGACCTCGAACATTGGTTCGCGGCAGATCATGGAACTGGCGGGGCAATTGGACGATGCAACCGTCAAGGACGCCGCGATGGATCAGTTGCGCAAGCACTTCCTGCCGGAATTCCTGAATCGCGTGGACGAGGTGATCGTATTCCATCCGCTGGGGCGGAATGAAATTCGCCAGATTGTCGACTTGCAGATCCGCCGACTGGAAAAACAGATGGCCGAACACGACTACACCCTGGAGGTGACCGAAGGGGCGCGTCAGTTGATCGCCCAGGAAGGATACGACCCACACTACGGGGCGCGTCCACTCAAGCGTGTCATACAGAACCGTCTCCAAAACGCGCTGGCCAACGCCATTCTGTCGGGAGAATTTCCCGAAGGTTCAAAAATACGCGTGGACGAACAACACGGAGAATTTACCTTCGACCATAACTGAGCGAGCAAACGACCCGCGGACGCGCGGGGCTGTACTTTCAATACCAGGGATACAGCCCCCTTTTCCTTCCAATTGAAATTCATCGCCCAATCCCGTCAGGCACAGCCTGACCTACCTTGCTGACCCGTCGTCGTAGGTGTACTGGACCTTAGGAGTGGTCGCGGGATTCACGGCGTCCTCGTGCGATTGGTAATCCGTGGTCAATTGGCCAAAGTCATTGTACGCAAACAAGACGTCGTTGACGATATCTCCGTTACCAGCAACCTCACCCAACGCCGTTAACCGTGGATTGGTCTTGGCGCAAATCTCGATGTGACACAGAGTTTGGTATCTGAACCCCCAACTCTTGCCGAAAGGAATCGGCTGTGCCACATCGAGACGAATCCACTCTCCCCACACGCCGCCTCGACGAACTGCGGGCCGCGATTGTCTGGCTGCTCGAAGGCTGTGATTTCTCGGCCGTCTGCTGGAAACACCAGTGTACCTGGACACCCCGTCTGCTGGCCAGCGTCGCGCTGCTTTGGGCCTGCTCGGACGAATCCACGCTGGGCGAGCGGTTCAAAAATTCGCGCCGCATCGGCTTGGCGATCAACGCTGTTGTGGGGGATGTGGCGGGCAGTTATCAGGCGTTTCTGAAGTTGCTCAACCGCTGGAGTGAACGGTTGCTGGCCGCGATTCAGGTGACGTTTCGTTCGCGGATGCAAGTCGAATGTGCCGAACACTGGCACATCGCCGGGCGTGTCGTGATGTGTATCGATGGCACGCACATCCGGCTGCCGCGCACACAGGCGTTGGAGGCCCAGTACGCCCCGACGCGCAAACCGGGCACACGTCGGCGTCACCGGACCACCACGCGCGCCAGCCAACGCAAAGCGAATCTTCCTCAACTGCTGTTGACTACGATTTGGCATGCGGGTACGGGACTGGTCTGGGACTGGCGGTTCGGCCCGTCCGACGACAGCGAGCGGCGGCATCTGAGCGAGATGCTGGCCGGGCTGCCCGGCGATGTGTTGCTCACCGCCGACGCCGGCTTCGTCGGTTACGACGTGCTGCGGACCATTTTGGACAGTGGCCGCGACGTGTTGATTCGTGTCGGCGGCAATGTGCGGCTCCTCACACAGCTCGGTTATGCCCGCGAATACCAGCAGACGGTCTGGCTGTGGCCCGACAAACAGGCGCGGCAACACCAGGAGCCGCTCATGCTGCGGATGGCCGTGTTCCATGAGGGCAAGGGCATGATGCATGTGCTCACCAATGTGCCCAAACGTGACGTCAGTGATGCTGGGCTGCTGCAGTTATACCGTCGCCGCTGGGGGAATGAAGTCTACTACCGCGACCTCAAAGAGACATTCGGCCGGGACAAATTGCGCAGCCGAACTGCAGCAGCGGTCGAGACCGAACTGGCTTGGTCGCTGGCGGGCATGTGGGCGATCTCTCTGTACGCGACCGCGCAGCTGATCGGCGCTGGCCACAGTCCGCACCGTCGCAGCTGCGCGGCGGTGCTGAGAATCTTCCGGCGGTGGATTCGCGACTGGCAACATCCCTGCGAACCGACTGACCGCCTGGTCGAGCGGCTGTCCACCGCAGTGACCGACGGCTATGCTCGCAAGTCCAAGAAAAGTCGCGGGACACCGCGAAAAAGGACCAACCCCCCCACCGGAATCCCGCTGATCATCCCGGCCACGGCCCAACAAAAACAACGCGCCCAAAGAATCATACAGCAACAAAAACACTAAGGTTAACGGCGTTGGGTGCCACCCGCGGCCGATTTTCCAGATCATGTCCGTCCACAACCCAGAAGGGATGGTAAGCTGTCGCTTCGACCGTCCCCTTTTCGGTGGTGATTTCGAGGACCGCCCCCAGATACTGGCTGCGGTGACAAACCAGGACTTGCCGCTCTACCCAGGATATTCATTCTCGGCCCAATGATTTCACTAAAGATGGTCTGGAATATGTACCCTTCCATCATCATAGACCTCTATCATAAGATTGTTGGGGTCTAATGATTTACAGACATCAAGATCGAAAACAACAAGCCAACCCGATAATTTTCGGTCTAGCCGCATATGTCTATCTTTACGGATTACTTCTGGCTCTGTTTGACAGACACGATAATCGAGTGCCAATATCTTCTGACGTGCAAGTTCAATTGCTTGTGCTTGAGTTATATTCGTAGTCATACCTAGTCGATTCTCCCTAATTGGAATAATTCTCTAATGTCACGCATGTAGTCAATAGCATGCTGTAACTCGGCTTTCGAAAATTGTGAACGATTTTTCCAGATTTCCTGAAAAACGTGTGACTCACGTGCATATTTTCCAAGCCCTATGTATGCTTCTCTGCCAATCGAAGCCCATTGTTGTGCATGAGCCATTTCGTGAAACGCTTCGTAAGCAGTAGCTCCCTTACGCAAATAAATAGCACCAGTTTCGAAATCAAATGCACCGCGCACATTATCGCCTAGTCCAATTTTATGCATATAGTCATCTGCATTTTTCACGAATGTAACACCTAACTCTTTTGCTTTAAGCTTCAGTTTTGTCAGCTCACTGCGATTAAGCCTGGCACTGTCCTTGAAACCTGTCTGTCCACTAACTCGTCTTGTGCTATCAAGAATTTCATCAACTGCTTCCACCGCGTCATCGACTTTACGGACAATATTACCGGCCAGACCCATGATTGGATCGATCAGATATTTTCCGCCGCCTCCGATGATGCCGCCGAAGGCGACGCTGCTGGCCAGGCCTTCCAGCGTCATGTCGGGAACGAGGCCGCCGCTCCCGATCTCCATGATACCGCCGATGGTCAGGTATTCAATACCACCCCACAAGGCCCCGTTACCTGCCGCACCGTAAATTGTACTGGTGGAAATAATGGCGGCGCCACCAAAATATGCCAGCAAGCCACCTGCCATGCCAGTGGCCCAATAAGTTCCATAGACGGCAAGATCGCTTCCGTTTGCTAAAAAGTCGTCTCCGAAACTGGGGCGAATGACATTTTCGCCAAAAAACTTATAAATACTGTTGCTGTAAGGACTGGGCTCAGTCCCGGCGTTGCTCGGGGGGGCACTCGGTGGGGGAGTGATGGTGGGTGCAGCGAGATTGTGGAGCGGATGGTACTGTTCGTAGCCCCGGTAATAGGCCTCCCCGGCGGGTGGCACCGGTTGACGCGGTAGCGGCTACCGGTGGGACGCGGTCACAAGAGGTTTACCCTGGCCATTCGATAGGAATTCCCACGGTCCGATGTTGTTCATACCACCGGGCCGAACTCCATTTCCACGCGACCGCATTCTC
>JACTNB010000004.1 GCA_014584345.1 Planctomycetota bacterium | reverse complement strand
CCTGCTGCGTGATGGCTGCATCGGGCGGGGCCGGCACCTCGTCAGGATCGCACTGGCCGTCCTTCAATTCGGGATTGAGGATCTTCGCCAACTGATCCGCGTCGAATCCCAGCAGGTTGAGATCAAAGTCCATGCCCTGCAGGTCGGCCAGTTCGATCGGGAGCAGGTCGTAATCCCACTCGGCGAGCGTGGCGGTCTGGTTGTCCGCGATGCGGTACGCCTTGATCTGCGCCGGCGTCAGGTCCTTGGCAACATGCACCGGCACCTTCTCCAGCCCCAGCCGCTGCGCGGCCTTGAACCGGGTGTGCCCGCAGATGATGACGCCGTCGGTATCGACGACGATCGGCTGGCGGAATCCGAATTCCCGGAGCGATGCCATCACCGCCTCGACGGCGTCGTCATTGATCCGGGGGTTTTTGTCGTAGGGATGAATCGCATCCAGCCGACGAAGCTCAATCTTCATGGAATTTACTCCTGGTAGAGTTCGGACATCGAAAACAAACTGTGCTGGCAATGGCGACTGTTCCCGCTGGCCTCGACTGACACAGATCGCCGGGAAGGAACCATTGGACGGACGCCACTGCTGCGGACTGTCGCGACAGTTCCCATTGCGCCCGGCATTTCTTCCGCGCGTGTGCCTGCGCACGCGCGATTGCAGTGGTTACTGTCGCGACAGTGCGCGACAGTAGACCCTTGATTGTGATTACCTGAGTTGCCGTGATTCGCTGTCTTCTCATCACCAGCCCCCTTTCAACGCGATGCCTTCGTAGAACGCTTGCTGTGCAGTTCCCCGCCGTCGGCTGATGCCGGCATAGGCAGCGGCGAGGTCGCGCCCGAACGTCTGCTTGGTCGTAACCGCTTGTCGCCCTTCGTCTTCGCACCAGCGTTTCCAGGCGTTGTAAAGTGAATCGACGGTGACCCGATGTCCGGGACCGACGACGCAGACGTCGCGGACGAATGCGGAAACCGGTGACGAGAGATCTTCGATCTCGCGGACGACATCGCGCACACTGGACGGCATGACAAAGCGCCCACGCTCGCGGAGCCGCTTCCAACCCTCGATCGCCCAGTTCAGAATGCCAGGTAATTCGCCGAGTAGGCGGTCGGTCAGTTCCGTGTCCTCTTTGCCATAGAAGCTCTCGGTGAGCCTCAGGATCACGAAGCGACCTGCCAGTGCTCCGCTGGCATCCGTGAGTCGCGGAAACTCGTTTGTGAGGAACATGAAGCGGGTGGGGAGCTTCATCGTCACGCTGGTCATGTGTTTTCGGTCGACCGTCAACGCATCCTCGCCACTGATGCACAGCAGGCGTTCGACAACCGTGGCGATGTTCTCCCCGTGGAAGCGGGCGTCGCTGACGATGGCAAGCGTCTTGCCAATCAGGGGCTGAAGTCCGAATGGCCCTGCCAGACTCGACGTCGTCGGCCCGCTGACGTTGCCATTGCCGATTAGCCGCGTCAGCACACGAGCGATGGTTCCCTTGCCGCTGCGTTTGGGGCCGACCATCAGCAGCATTTTCTGCTGCGACGTGTCGCCGGTCAGGCAGTAGCCGAACCATTCCTGCAGCAGATCGAGTGACTCAACGTCGCCATCAAAGAGTTGGTGCAGGAATTGATGCCACGACATGGGCGGCGGGGCTGCCGGATCAGGATCGAACTCGAGAGCGTTCACCGTGAAGAACAGCGGCGTCGCCGGGTAGTGCTGCATCGTCGGCAGATGGAGCAATGTCGTTTGGCACGGCAAGATCTCATCGGGAGGCAGATTGTGCGGTGCATTGCCCAGCCACGATGGGGAGGCGACGGTCGCCGGCAGATGCGTGTAAGCTCGGATCGATTCCAGCGCCGAGTTGATTGTGCCGGGATTCGACTCGTAACCGACGAGCTCCATTTCCTCGGTGCGGCGGTTGAACACGTATCGCAGAGATTCGTGCAGCCAGACCTGCAACCGCTTCTTGACGGCATTGTCTTCGACTTCGCAGTAACGATTGTCCCGCCACTCCATGACCAGGCCGGCATAGCATTGCAACGATCGACCTTCCTTGTGGAGATGGAAGTCACGGACATACGCCTCTGCCGTCGGCAACGTCTTCTTGGGCGACAGGACGAGCCGTCCCGATTGTGGATCGCGCCCACCAAGCGCAATGCAACCTTCGGCATCTAACCCCAGTGCCGTCCCACGTTGGCATCGGCCTTCTGCATCACGCACTCGACGGACGATCTCGTCGTCACTCCATGATTTCGGAAACGGCTGCTGCCGAGAGTACTCTCGGATTGTGGCGACGGCCGCCGCATCGTCGAGGTCGTATTCAACGGCTCGACAGGCGGCGACGAATAGACGATGCGATCCGTCACGCTGGTCGCTAATGCGGATTCGCAGCATTGATGCCAAGCATCGTGATGATCGGTCGGCCGGATCGACAGTTGTTGTGGCTGCGGGCGTTGACTGCGGTGAAGGCTTGGATCGTTTCTTCTTCTCTGGTGTGGGCTGCTTCTCGCCGAGTTCTACCTTTACGGCGTCTGCCAACCGCTGCACGCATTCCAGCAACTCGCCAGGGTCAACCGTGGCTGGTTTACTCTCCGCCTGCTCCCACCCGATCAATTCGCCCGATTCGTGAGTGCTGGGCGGAAAGACCGTCTGCATCCCGGTCGACCGAAATTCGACGAGCATGCCCGCGGATTTGCTGCGGAACTTCTTCGTGGCCGCCGGCGCGGAGACTCGGTATATCCAGTGCGAGCGGGGTTTGCCGGGACGCCCAAAGATCGCTGGCGTGGCAGGTAAGAACTGCGAAGCCAATTCGACGGCCCGCGCGTGATCGAGGTCCACGTCGATCAGCCACCCCGATGGCTCGCCCAGGAGAACGCCGATGTTTTGGGGGTGACCGTTGAAGTGCTGATTGATCGACTCCAACGAAACCCGCATCTGCTCCCAGCCCTTGAAGCCGGGGTTCTTGCTCTGATGCGGGATGGGGATCACCGACCATCCGCGACGCGCGTAGGACTCCGCAGCCTGACGGACATCGTTGTCAGCCTGGTTGTCATTCGCCTCGTCTGGGGTCAGATCTTCCATCCGCTACTGCTCCGCATCGCAGCGACCGATCCAGACCGCCTCGGTGCGGTCTCACAAAGCTCGGTCACAGTCATTTACTCACATGCTACGAGTGAAGTTCGATGCCGGAAGATGGACACCGCAAACTCATATGCGCCGCATATGCGCGAGAGATGCGCGAGCGATTACGGACATGCGCCGCATATGAGTTTCGTCGCACATGCGATTCGATAAAGACATGTCCGAAATCGGCGCGGAGAATTGCGACCAGAGATCAACGTCGGAAACAAAGCCTGTTTCCGGCCCAAGTTCTGGAGCAACTATTTCGTGCCTTCTTCGGCTCAACTCGCTGGACTTCACGCCACGACTCGGCAAGCTGGACCCGAGCCCGGCTCGGTTGCCGCACGTCCACTATCAACGCAGTGGCTGTCGGACGAACGGATCGCCGAGGCCCGTCGCGTCTGGTCCCAAGCGTACGGCCGCGTGATCAGCGAAGATGAGGCAATCGAGATTCTGATGAACGTCCGCAGGCTCGCTGAAGTGTTGTTACACGCCGAGGAGGAGAAGCGGAAAACATGAACGTCGTCATTTGGGCGCGGGTCTCGTCCCGTGAGCAGAGAGAAGGCTATTCGATCGACGCACAGCTCAGGGTGACCCGCGACCGTGCCACAGCGAACGGCTGGACCATTGTCCGGGAGTTCGTCGTCGCGGAATCCGCCAAGCGCGGAGCTGAACGCAGAGCCTTCAATGAGATGTTTGCGTGGATCAAGGCCAATGCGAAACGCGAGAAGATCAAAGCGATTCTGAGCCACAAGCTCGACCGCGTCTGCCGGAACATGCGGGACGCAGTCCGCTTGCAGGAACTCGAAGACGCCTGCGGGGTCCAGTTGGCGTTCGTCGACAATCAGTTCGGGCCGGGGGCTGCGGGTGCGTTGTCGTTCAACGTGATGGCGGCCGTCGCCCAATACTATTCCGACAACCTCCGCTCGGAGGTGATCAAGGGGCTGGATGAAAAGGTCCGCCAAGGTTGGCCGACCGGTCTGGCTCCCTACGGTTACATGAACGTCGAGGATCGGGAAGAGCCGATCAGGCCGCATCCAGAGAAATCACGCACGTTGACTCGCATCTTCGAGTTGTACGCCTCGGGTGGTCACACCTTCAAATCGCTGGCCGACCAACTCGCACGCGAGGGGCATGTCTACCGTCCGAGCCAACCTCGGTTTCACCGGACCGCGCTCTCGTACATCATCGGCAACCGGTTCTATATCGGCGAACTGCATCGCCACGGGGTTGTGTACGAAGGGCGCTATCAGCGTGTCATCGACCGGTCGACCTTCGAGGCCTGTCAGGACGTACTGCATGGCCGAAACCGACGAACCGGCACTCCAGAGCACCCGTTGGCTGGCGGTCTCTTCACCTGCCAGTTCTGCGGCCAGTCGCTGACCGGGGAACGCATCCGCCGCAAGCTGAAGGGAGGCGGGGTTCGCGAACACATCTACTATCGCTGCGCGAACAATTCGCCCGGTCCCGACCATCCCACGGTCCGCTGGAAGTCGGACGACCTCGAACAGGCGGTCGTGGAAGATCTGGCCCAGATGCGGATGGCAACGCCAGAGGTCGCCTCATGGTTCCGGTCGGAACTCTGTGCAGCCGTTTCCGATCTGACGGCTTACCGACGTCGACAGTCCACCTCTCTGGCGAAGCGAAAAGCGGAACTCGCGACGATGCAGGACCGCCTCCTCAACGCCTATTTGGCGGGCACCGTCGACGAGGACGTCTACAAGGCGAAGTCCAACGAACTCAAGGCCGAGACGGCCAACGTGGACGCGACGTTGGGCCAACTGGGCGACGTGGACCCCACTCGCGGAGAATTGGCCGTGACGCTCTTCGACTGGACGCAAAAGGCGGCCGAAATCTGGCGCGGTTCAAACAATGCCGTTCGGCGGCAGATCCTCGATTCGGTTTGTTTGAACCGTACGGTGAGCGACCTAAGTCTTTGCCTGGAAAAGAGAAAGCCGTTCGACGTTTTCGCCGAACGGCTCGTTTTGAAGAATAGTCGGGATGACAAGATTTGAACTTGCGACCTCTTGACCCCCAGTCAAGCGCGCTACCAGGCTGCGCTACATCCCGATTTTGCGAGGGTTGTTTTGCTCTCGCGGTGACATGGTATCGAATGGCACAAAAGGACGCAAGTGGTTCGCGGACGTTTCAAGGTGTTGCCTGTGGTGCTACCTCAGGGGAAATTTGGTGTTCCGTTTGTTGTGAGCGCGCAGCCCTTGGGAGGAGTGCGAATGGTGTGTCGGGGCTCCTATGATACGCCCCCAAACGTTGGGCCACTCGTAATGAGAGTTCGGGTTGGGTAAGTTTCGTTGGGTTTTCCAACACAGTCCGCTGAGCCCCAGTAGTTACTCGCGAGTATCCCGTTGAAATGCCAGTTCCCAAGGGGCCTATGTCGCAATCCAGGCTGATGGCCGCGCCACCAGCCGGCCAAGCTGCCATGGAAGTTCTATCCTGGTCCACTCAAACGGTTTGTCCTGGAGAAAACTACAGGCCAAATGATCACCGGAAATGCCAGTGGCGCACTTTAAGTCCCCCCTTCCCTGTTAGTCAGCCGTCTTGCGTTGTGTCCGCCGGGAAGTCTCTGAGGCATTGGGCGTGCGTTTGGGTTTGGGAATCTCCAGATTTTGGATGCTGGTTTCCTGGGGGAGATCAACTTCGAACGTGTGTTCCGCCAGGGGACCTGCAATCTCGGCGTCTTCGGGACGGTCGGAATTCGTTGCGATGACGTGTACCAGATGAGGCCCCCCCACGGTGCCGCGTCCCTGCTTCGCGGTGTCGAAATGGCCATCAACAATGCGGGCTGTCCCCTGCGGACCAGAATTTCCTTTTTGCGTGTCGGGCGAGAAGACAACGGAACCTGCGGGGACAGGTGTGCCATCCAGGTGGATCGTGCCGGAGACATGATATCGCTGGGGCCCCTGGTCCTTTCCACACCCCGCAATACCCATGGGCGTGCAGAACGCCACGCACAGTAGAAAACGCAAGCCTGAAAGTGAAGAATCGTTGCGAAACATAAGGGGCTCCTCGCCGTGCAGCATCAGTAAACACGTAAGGTACGATCAGCAGCGTGCATCACGCTGGAAATCAGAAACGGGCAGTCTCAGTCCAGGGTTGCCACTTCGTTTCCATTGCGGCTGGCGGTCGCGAGATAAACACCCATGTCGATGTTTTCCGAGGCAAATTTCACACTCCCGTCAACCATCAAGAGTTGCGTCCCTCCCTTGTGCATGCTGCTGAAGCTCATATTGTTGAAGTTTCCGGAGACAAACCCCTGAATGTTAATCCCGAACTTCACATTTTTACTCATACCACAGGAATGCTCGGCACAACCGCGCGACCAGGCTCGAGGGGCGGCTTCGCCGGTCGGGTAGCCATCAGTGGAAAGTTCTCCCACCATAATCGTATTGGACGTACCATCGGTCACGTCGCGCAAACGCACTTTCGTATTCGCACTGAGCACACCCTGGTTAGAGACTTCATTCGAGGAGTTGCAATTGGGAGCGGAACCGCTGGAAGAGGGATTTTTACATAGGAGGGAATAACCCGTGCCGACGGGCCCCATGTTGCCCAGATAATGACCGGCAAACATCTGGCCGATCACTGTTGTGCCGCTGTTCAAAAGCGTTTCGTCGACATGATCGGAGTGTGTTTTGGGAGAACTCGGACATTGATAAATCGGAGGGACGGTTGTCACCACGCGACGATTCGGCTGTCCCCGCCATCCCTGAATATGGTTAAATTGATCCGATAAGTTCCCGTATTCGACATACGGCAGCAGCGATACCAGAAAGCTATGGCTGACCGCCCCGAAGGCGGTATTTTCGTTGGTACTGGAAGGAGTGGATGTGATATATCGAAAGCCTCCGGGAGGAAGTGTATTATGCACGTCATGGTAGTTATGCAGTGCCAGCCCGATCTGTTTCATGTTGTTTTTACAACTCGAACGACGGGCCGCTTCCCGGGCCTGCTGCACCGCTGGAAGCAACAAGGCGACCAGTATGGCGATAATTGCGATGACGACGAGGAGTTCGATTAACGTAAAGCCGCTGCGGGAATTTAATTTTGGATGTCGGAACTTCATGACGGGTCTCCTGGAAAACTGCACGAAAAGAGTGACAGGCTAGAACGCCTCGTGAATGACTTCCCCTCCGAGAACCGTGGGGATTTCCTGACGATTATTGTGTGTGTAGGCGAGTCGGTGCTGATCGATGCCCAGGGCATGCAGGATTGTGGCGTGCAGATCATGTGGAGACAGGGGGCGTTCGACCGGCACATAACCCAGTTCATCGGTGGCGCCAATGACTTGCCCCCCCCGAATCCCTCCACCAGCCAGCCACATGGTGTATCCGGCAGGGGAATGATCTCGCCCGCGGGCATCGCCCGTGCGACTACCCTCGGTCGTGGGGGTACGGCCGAATTCGCCTCCCCAGATAACCAGTGTCTGGTCCAGCAGTCCCCGTTGCTTGAGATCCTGCAAAAGCGCGGCGACAGGCTGGTCGGTCGCCCGGCACCGTTCGATATGATTGGCCTTCAAACTTCCGTGGGCATCCCAGCCGCCATTTCTCAGTTGAATAAATCGAACACCCTGCTCGACCAGTCTTCTGGCCAGCAGACAGTGACGGGCGAAAACCGCAGTCGGCTTTTCATGCATGCCATAGGCCTGCTGTGTCTGCTCCGATTCCGAAGACAGGTCCAGGATTTCCGGTGCTTCCATCTGCATGCGAAATCCCAATTCGTAGGATTCGATCCGCGCCTGGAGTTCGGAATTGTGGACTTGCTGTTCGAGATGCTGCTGATTCATCCAATGGATGAAGTCGAGTTGCTGCCTGCGGTCCCGCTCGGTGTACAAGTCCGGCATTTCAGAATAAGGCAGCCCTTGACGGTCATTGAACATTGTCCCCTGATAGCGTGCCGGGAGAAAACCGGAGGCCCAACCCGGGCGTTGCGGTGCAGGACCTGTTTCCTGGGAAGACAGGACTACGAATCCTGGAAGATTCCGCGCCTGACTTCCCAGGCCATAGGTCACCCAGGCTCCCAGACTGGGGCGATCTCCAAGCCCCGAACCGGTCAGGGCTACGCATTCACCTGGACCATGCACGGGAATCCGATGATTGAGCGAACGGATGACGCACAGATCATCCACATGCCGGGCCGTGTGCGGCAATAATTCGGAAACCTCGATTCCGCTGGTTCCATATTTCTGGAAAGAGAAAGGGGAAGCCATCAGCTTGGAATTGACGCCGGATCGCGGAATATTCGGCACATTGGCGACGATACCAGCGGGAACAGGCTCTCCATCCAGGCGCGTCAACATCGGCTTGGGATCCCAGGTATCGACATGCCCCGGTCCCCCCGACATAAACAGAAAAATCACACTTTTCACGGGAGAAGGAAAGTGAGGCACCAGCGAGGCATGGGGTTCCAGCGCTTCCCCACAACAAACGCGGTCCTGCTGCAGCAGGGAGTTCAGTGCGATAGTTGCCAGGGCCAGGCCAGAGTCGCAAAACAGAGTGCGGCGATTCACGGAAGGATGAAGCACGTTTTCACCTTGGGGGTTCGAATTCAGGGGAGGTACACAAATTCATTCAGGTTCATCAGGGAGTGGCAGAACTGAATGAACAGCCGCGTTTCCGCGTCCTGGTCGGCGGAGGATTCAGCAGTGGGGGAATGAAATAAGCTCATCGCCTTGTCAAGTTCATCGGAGGTGGGGCCGCGTCCCAACACGCGCACAAACGCTAGATCGATTTGTCGAGTCCGGTCCAGCCCCGCTTCGGCAAGAATCTGGCTTGCCAGCGAGCGGGCGCGGGCGACCACAAACGGACTGTTCAACAAGTACAAGGGCTGCAATGCGACCGTGGAAATTTCCCGGCGCGAGCAACTCCGCATAGCTTCGGGCCCATCGAACATCCGCATCACATCGGGCAACTCGCTGCGACGTTGCGAAAGGTATATTGTGCGGCGCAGTTCCTGTTCATCCCGTTGCATCGCGACACTGGGACCGCCGATTTCACGATTCAACTCCCCCGTGACCACCAGCAGGGAATCACGAATTGCTTCCGCCTCCAGACGACGTTGCGGCCAGCGCCACAGGTAAATGTTTTCAGGATCTATTTTCATGTTCGCGGCATTCAGCGCCGCACTTTGCCGATAGGCGCTGGACGTAAGAATCAGCCGCTGTATATGTCGAGTGCTCCAGGAGTTTTCCATCAATTCGACCGCGAGCCAGTCAAGCAACTCCGGATGACTTGGCGGTTCCCCGTGTGTACCGAAATCACTGGGCGTGGAGACCAGTCCGCGCCCGAAGTGCATTTGCCACAAGCGATTGACCCAGACGCGGGCCACCAGTGGGTTGTCCCGACTGCCAAGCCAATCGGCTAGCGCTTGCCGAGGCGTCGGTTTCAATTCCGAGGGGCTACTGCCCAGGACCGCCGGCCAGCCGGGATCGACCCGCAACCCCGGAGAGTTGACATCGCCTCGAATCAGAATATGTGTTTCGTTTTTACCAAGAAATTCGGGGGAATAGGGTAACGGGGACCGATTCACAACGGGGAGATACTCAATATCCGGATGCCCCGTCGCGGGAGAGTAATATCCCCACGTGTGAGCGGGATATTCCGCCGGGTCGATTTTCAGTTTTTTTGCTTCCCGCAAATAAAATTCATACGACCCCTTCGAGAACCAGTTCGAAATTTCCTCTGCGGGGGGATGTGCCACATTCCGCAAGCGAACATTTCCCATTTGTCCCCGGGCAAAAAATGCCAGAAAGCGAAAATAGTCTCGCTGCGAAAGCGGTTCGAACTTGTGGTTGTGACACTGGGCACACTCAAGCGACAGCCCCAGCAGGGCACTTGCGGTGTTATCGACGATATCGAACAACACATCGGCTCGTTGTCTCTGCTTGTCTAACTGATTTCCACTGATTCGCGCGGCGGACAGAAAGCCGGTCGCGATCAGGGCCTCGTCGGAATAGGGATGGAGTTCATCGCCCGCCAACTGTTCGCGCAGGAACAGATCGTAAGGCTTGTCCTTGTTGAAACTGTTGATGACATAATCGCGGAAGCGCCAGGCAAAGGGACGGGGAATGTCATGCTGGAAACCTTCACTTTCTCCCCAGCGGGCCAGATCCAGCCACAGGCGACCAATCCGTTCTCCTGCATGCGGGGAAGTCAGCACCTGTTCGACCAGTCGCGCATAGGCCGTTGCGGAGGAATCCTGCAGGAATTCCCGAGTTTGCTCCCGGGTGGGGGGCAATCCCATCACATCGAGAAAAAGTCTGCGAATCAGAATATGCCGCTCTGCTTCCGCCGCGGGGCGAAGCCCCAACTCAACTTGCCGGGCCTGCAGGAACGCATCGATGGGATGCATTTTTACGTCAGCCGTTGTTGCTGGCAACGGAGGACGCCGCACCTTTTGAAACGCCCAGTGCGTCGATTCCAGCCGAGGTTCCGGCAGTAATGTGTCATCCCAGTCTAACCCCTGGTCGATCCAGGCTCGAAACAGGGCGACTTCCCTGTCCGAGAACGGTTCTCCTTCCGGAGGCATGCGTTCGGTATCGGAACGGGACGTCAGTACTTTCAACAAGGGGTTATCGCGACTGTTTCCCGGCACCACCAGGGCATGCCCCGTGCTATAGCCCAGCAACTCGCCATGCACGTCAAGACGATAACCGGAATCGGGGTATTCTCCCGCATGGCATTCAAAGCAGCGCTCCTTCAGCAAGGGATAGATATCTCGCTTGAAATCGACTTTTTCGTTCCAGACCACCTGGGGTTTCCCGGGGTCCGCCAGGCTTCCGGGGGAGGGAGGGGTTTCGTACAGAAAGCGATAGGCATCGTTCCAGGAGCGTGTCAGAACCAGATTGCCCACGCGGATACGATCTTCCGGTTCTGTCTTCACTCCGGTTGCGAAGCCGACCCACCGCAGTTGATGGATGCCGCTTTGACGATTGAGCGTCAGGTGGGGTTGTTCCTGGTTCGATTCGGCTGGGTTGACCCACAATTGCAACAGGCTGTAATCGCTCCGTTCTCCGGGAGTTTCCTTCGCCAGTCGGGCAATCAGGCGATACGATTTTCCAGGAACCAGTTCCTGCTGGCTCCAGGCGGTTTGCTGCGATCCGAACCGCAGCATAAAGACATTCTTCCCCTTGCTCGGTCCACGATCGGCCTGATGAATACCGATGTTGGGCACCTCCGTATTATGCACCGCCTGATCACTCCCTTCGGTGCGGTCCAGCCAGAGCACGAAAAACTCGGGGTCGACGCCGCCGGAATCGCGGGAAGGTTCATACACAAACTGATAACCGACAAATAATTCATCGGCGGAATAAATCTCGCTCAACTCCCGCCGCAAGGGATTGTTCCGCGCGCCCGTGCCGCGAATCACCACCGGTGGCCAGTCCGCGAAATCGGGGTTGCCGCGCGCGGAGTAATCAAGCGTCGGGCCGGAAAGTCGGGAAAGCTTCCAACCTCCCGCCCAGCCGGAAGCAGCCTCCGCCACCGATTGTGGCGAAACGGAAAAAGCCTGCTCCGTCGCAAAGCGGTCGTAGGCAACTCGATCCTGCCGATTGCTCGCCTCGGCTCGTTCCAGAACACACCACACACAGCAGGCAAACCAGAACACCCTGCCCATGCGCGAGACAACGAACGCAATCCTCTCGACTATCATTCCAAACCTTCCTGCCGTGGGTGAATCGGGTCGAGATCCAATCCGGGATCGGAGTTCCCTTTGGTATCCCCAGTGGAGTGCAAAACCTCTTCCAGTTGATAACCAATCAACAGACGATCGAGCCAGAGTTTGTCGTCTGGCTCGGTATCCTTGCCCATGCGAAAGCCCAGCGTGGATAACGACATCGGCCCGGAACGCATGGGAATTTCAACCTCGAGATGCGGCGGCCCCCACGTGTTCAACTCGGGGTTGATCCACAAGCTGATCCTGGAAAACTTCGGCTTCCCCAATTTTTGCAACTGGCCGACCAGAAAGAACGTCGCATCGCCGTCAATCACGGCCGTGGCAGCGTACTGATCGAGCCGCATCCGCGCGAAGAAATCGCCAAAGCGAATTCCGACGTTCGGCATGTTGGCATGGCTGATGCCGGCGCCGAGGATATTATCGAACCACAAGGAGAAAAAGTCGTCGGGATCAAGCCCGTGATATCGTCCCAGAAAGCTGAAGTAGAAATCCTGCTGGAGTGACTGTGGTAACCTTGCTTCCAGGCGGTTGCACAGCGAGGGGAACGCCGGATCGCGTCCGTCCAGTTCCATCACAAAAGAATCGCCGGTCAGCGACTGCCAGCATAGCGGTTCCTCCAGCAGCACGATTCGGGAAAACTTGCCATCGACAATCCAGGGATGTGCCCGGTCGGTGGAGGCTTGCAGGCTATTGGAAGGATAAAACGATTCCGACAGCCACACTTTGTTCTGCGATAATTTCGGCAATGCGGAGGGATTCGCCTGAGGGCTCGTCACTGGAATCGCTAACGGCACCGTTCGCGCATGGGGAGGGTATTGCCCCGAACGAACGAGCCGCAACTGCTCCAGAGAAGGAACCGAGGCGATATCGTTGGAATCGACACTCACAACCGATATTCCGGGATGCTCGTTATGGATTTGCGAGAATTTCGGCCGGGTATCCGCTCGCAACAGCAGGGCCTCGTCCAGGGAAGGACCCAGACGTGGCTGGACGGAAACCTCCCCTTCGTAAACATGCACACTGGCCTGTCCGGAAGCATTCACTTCCGCCCCGAACTTCGTCCCCAGGTCGACAATCTGCATGTCGGGCGTCAGCACGGTAAAGCTTGCCGCCCCGTCGGGGACTACCGCGGCCAACTTGCCGTGATGCAGCAGGGCCTGTGCGTCCGAGCACAACTCCAACAGCGCTGGCCCTTGCAGGACCACGCCCGCCCCGCAATGGAATGCCAGGCGAATCAGACCCGATTTCAACTCGATCTGATCCCCTTCACGATACGACATGCCATATTCCATGTGGCTGTCGGGTTCCTTCCAGACGGCATCCTCGCTGTCGATCAGAACGGCGACAAACTTGGGTAAGCGGGGAATCTTCCCGACTGTTTCGACTGGTTCCCGTGCGTTTTCACCCGGCCCCAGCAATAGCAAGCTCAACAGGAACACCGACAATCCTGCACACAGCAGCCCCACGGCCCCCAGGAAGACAGATCGCCGCCGCGACTTGGGGGAAATCAAGATTGGCAGTCCGGACTCAAGAGGTTTCGTGCCACAATTCGCTTCGACCAGATCGCCAAAATCGGCGGGAGCCTGATCGGAACTTTCGCAGAATGTCCATTTGAGAAAGGTGTCGGACCACACATGGTCCACATATACCCGCCGCAATTCCGGAGAGGTTTCCAGTAACTGAATTAGTCGCTCGTCTTCGGTTGCCGTCAATTTTTCGTGCAGCAACTTATTGAGGAGCTGTTCAAATTCGTGCGTAGTGTTCGTCGCGGAAAAATCGTTCATCCTGTCACCTCGACGCGTAAGGCTCGCTCCACACACTCTTTCAACAGATTACGCATGCGATACAGCATCATGGCCAGGGCTTGAGGCGTGCGGCCGTGCTTCTGAGCCAGGTCGGCAACGGAAATGTTCTGCTGATACCGCGAGCGCAGCAGCGACTGCTGGGAGGCCGGCAATTTTTGCACACAGCGCCTCAACTCCTCGTAGCGGCGGTCTGCCTGTTCAATTTGTTGTCGCGAGGCATCCGCAAGTTCTTCCAGAAGTTGTTCACTGAGAGACACATGAGTTTTCTGACCGCGCGATTTCAGCAGCGAAAGTACCTGCAGTTGTGCAATCCGGCAGGCCCAAGTAGCAAAGGGGCGCTCAATATCGTACTCGGCTCGCTTCCTCCATAACACCAGATTCGTCTCCTGCAGCACATCGTCAACATCGGCGTGGGCGCGCAGCAATGTCCGCAAAAAGGCCGTCAACGGGAGTTGATGCCGCGCCACCAGGGCGACGAACTGCTCGTCTCCACAAGTTGGTCCCAGCGGCTGCCCCCTTTGACAATCTGCCGTCTCGTCGAATTCCGTGCCCGGATAATCCCTGATTGCACTCCCTCCAGTACCGCAAACCTGGCAATTACCTGCAATACGATCGATCCGCACGCAAGAGAAAACATCCGGAACCCCCAGCGAGGCTACACGGAAACCCTGTGCAAATCGTACTCTTGTAATATCTATGTATGATTATCTGAAAGCGGCCTGGGATAACGCATAAACAGAACGAATTTTTTGTTTTTCCTCGGAATTGAACCGAATGCCAGCCGGCCAATATGGATGCGAACCGACTCATCCTACTGTTATAAGACGGGTTATGACCACTCAACCATGCCTCTCACGGAGGCCAGGAAAATAACGACTGAAGTGAGGCTGAGCACCAAACTGCCCCATAGTTTGCGCAAGTCAGGCTGTACCTGGCAGATGGACCTACATGCAGTTCCTGCCAGGCACACCCCTCGCAGGGGCTATATTTCCGCGTACTCAGGCAATGGCTGTCCCAGGCAGGGTTGTGCAGTTTTTATGGACGAAAAGGGGCTGACTCCGCCGCATCACGCAATCCCTCGGTCCGGCTCACGAAATCGACCTCGACGGCACGCCCACCACGGTCCGCACGGCCAACGGGGTCGTGTACGAGGCCAACACCACCGTCAACACCATCACTCACACGTACAACATCGAATCCCGGCCGTTGACCAGTTCTGAAGTTGCCAGCGGGCTGGTGTACACGTACGATGGATTGGGGCGGATGGCGACCGCCAGCAATGCGGGCACGACGGGGGTTCCGGAAGTGGCGTTGACGCTCACGCACAATCGGCTCAATGAACGGACGGATCTGGCCGCCCAGATCGGCAGTACGCCCGATTTTGCCAACAGCTACCTGCACGACAAGCTCGGTCGGATTTCACGAATCACGCAAACCGGCCAGACCGGCGGCAACACCGTGGCCGACAAACGAGCCGACTTCACCTTCGGCAGCCTCGGTTACAACACGGGTCTTTCACGTTACGAAAACCTGGCCACGTCTAATCTGGTCGCCTCCACCACTTTAAGTTACGACCCGTTCGCCCGACTCGTCGGCCAATCACACGTAAAAGATGCCACCCCGCTCGGCAGTTATTCAGTCACCTACGATGCCAACCGTCGCATCGATTCCATGACCACCCCCGACGGTCTGGGCGAATTCGATTACGACGGTTCCGGCCAACTGCTGGAAGCCGACTACGATTACCAGTCCGACGAGGATTTTACCTACGACCTCACCGGCAACCGCACCATGACCGGCTACACCACCGGTCCCAACAATCAACTCCTGGCAGCAGGCGATCTCGAATTCGAGTACGACGGCGAAGGAAACCGCATCAGGCAGACCGATACCGCCACCGATGATTACGTCGAATACACTTGGGACCACCGCAATCGCCTGACGAAAGTCACGTTCTTCGACGACACCGACACGAAAACCAAAGAAATCCTCTACACCTACGACAGCCACAACCGCCGCATCCGCCGACAACTCGACGCCAACGGCAACGGCACCATCGACTCCGCACACAACATCGTCTACGACGCCGACTGGAAACCGGGCCTGGAGGACATCGTCCTCATCTTCGACAAATCCGACGATATCCAACACCGCTTTCTTCAAGGCCCCGGCATCGACCAACCCCTGGCTGACGAGCAACCCACAAAACTCCACTGGCTCCTCCCCGGTCAACTCGGCACCATCACCGATGTCGTTGAATACGATGCCAGCACCGACACCACAACGAACATCAACCACTTGACTTACACCAGCTGCGGCCAAATCGCCAGCCAAACGAATGCCAGCAGGGTAGGTCAGGCTGTGCCTGACGATTGCCATGAAGTTCGATAAAATTCACGTCCAATTCAAGCGGATTGAAAAGGGTTGCCGTTTAATTGCAA
>JACTNB010000028.1 GCA_014584345.1 Planctomycetota bacterium | reverse complement strand
AGCGTCCTCCTGTACGGTGACGGGCGTGGCGTCGCTCACTGCGGGCGCGGGTGAAGTGATCTGCAGCTCATTCAGCAGCGCGATTTCCTTCGCCCGCTGGCGCAATTGGGCTTCCCAGTCCTGTCCCTTGCGGGCGTATTCATCCGCGAGCGTAGTTGTGTGCGACGCGAGCCGCGTCGCCTGCGCCGTCGCCTCTTTCTGCGGGTCAACGTGTTCGCGACCGTCCCAAAACCACTGATGGTCCCAAGCGGTGATCGGCGGGAGTCCGTCCGGCAGCAGGCCGGGAATCAGTGCGGCTTCATCGAGCCATGCGGCCAGAATGCGGTCCAGCACCACGCTTTCGAGGTGCGACTGCTCAACGCGGATCGCCTTGAAATAGGTCTGGTGATCGAGACGACCGGAGGCGTAGTTGTAGCCCGAGGAATCGGCCCGCGCGACGTTTGCCGGCATGTTGAGGCAGCGGGCGATCTCGTTCAGGATTTCGCGCTTAAACTCGGCATACGTCGTTGAAGGCTGCTCCGCCTCCATTTGACTCATTTTCCAACCGCCGGGCATGGTGAGCAGCGCCCGCTTTTCGAGTTCGATTGGCTCGAACGGCTCGGCCGCGTCAGCCTCGCCATTGGCCGGAGCGTCGGTGTAGAGAATGCCCGCGAAGTCGGCCGCCGTTTCGGCGGCGGCCAGCACGGCGAGCGTGAACCGGCGCAGCTGAGCAAACAGCGGCAGCGCCGGCATGATGTCGGGAACGCCGCGCGCCTGCCCCGGTCGATCGACTCGATACCAATGCAACACGGCCTCGGCCGGAACGTGGTCGTAATCGAGCAGGGAACCCAGCACGAGTCGCCCGTCTCCCGGATGCTCCCGGAGAACGTGATACTCAACGGGGTTGCCCGACTCGTCGAATACGATGCCGTCAATGGCCCCGGCGCGGAGCGGGTTCAGATCGGGCGTGGCGACCTGGTCGGCTTCGACCAGACGCAGATCGAGTTTGACTCGTGTGGGGAGCAGAGGGTTGCTGGTGAGAATCGCGAACGCCTCACCATCTTCGGCGCGGGCCATGCGCATCGTGCGGAGCTTCTCGGCCAACCCAACGGACTTGGCCCAGCGCTGGAATTCATGTTCGATTCGGTTATTCGCGTCGCCATCGGGTGTCAGCAGTTGCAGCCGGGGTCCGGTTCCGACGACGTCATGTGCCAGCGTGAGGACGATTCCACGGGCGTAACTGTTGTTGGCAACCTCATATCGGGCGCGATTTCGCAGCACGCGCCGGACTTCCGGGCTGTTGGCGGCGTTGGCGGACATTCCATCCGCATTCGCCCAGTGCCGTCTGTTCTCGCTATTGACCGCCGCCGCGTCGTAGCGGGCGCGGACCAACCGCAACGCCCGACGGGAAGTCGGACGCGCGGTCTGCGGCGAGAACAGGTTGGAGAACCAGGCAAACACGATTCAGTCGGCTCCCGGCGGAACGAGCTTGTTGAGAACCAGACCACGACGCTTCGACTTGGCCGCCGCCTTCGAGGCGAGGTAACGGTCCGCCTCGATCTGGTCGGTCAGCTTGTGCTGCTCCATCGAACCCGCATCGCCAGAGGCCTTGGCAGGTCCCTGCGCGTTCTCGCGGATCGTGGTGTCGAGTTCGTCAGGCATGGTGGATTCCAAAGGGACGGTCGTCCGACCGAGAGGCCACCCGGCGAAGAGTTGACTCGCGCCGAAGCGACCGTCCCTGGGTTACCTATGCCGTCCGTTGCTGCGGCTGCGCGCGGAGAGAGAAGAATCCGCGAAATCGTGCTACCGGTATCAATCCCGCCGGGATTCGATGCGGGCCGTGGCCTCATAGGTCACGATCTTGCGACCGCAATGGCGACATTCCTTCCGTCGCCGGATGCGGCCGTCGCGCAGCGGTTCGGTGTGCGTCGTGTAGAAATGGCGGCAGCCGCAGCGGGGGCATTCGAGCCCCCGTTCGGATCGCGTGTGATCGGAGGAATTCATCCGCGTCGCCTCCGCTGCAATTCCGCGAAGCTGACCCGTTCGCGCTTCACCGGCGTGACGGCACCGCCGGCCCCGTCCAGCACCGCCCCTTGAATTGAGGCCGCCACCGCGCAGCCGACCACACCGTCCAGCCAGTGGTTGTCGCCCCGTTCTGGACGCAGCTTCCATTCGTCGACGGTCCGGCCTCGGCCCTCCGTCTTCACGCGGTACTCGGCGGACAGGTGATCCGCGAACAGCCGATGCGATTCCGCGCTGTCGCCAAACAGCGAGAGGCAACCCCGGTCGCCCATCGGGACCGCCAGCCGCGCGTGGACGAAGGTCTTCCAGAAGTTCGTGTCATACACGACGTGCCGCACGGCGCGCTTTCCCGCCACGTTGGGCATCCGCCAGTTGTGTCCGATGCGGTCCCCCGGACGGCGTTTGTATTCCGAGAAAGGCTGACTCGACGCCCCGACGAACCGTCCGTGACTCGGCAGGATGATCCCGGCGTGCGCCGACTGGCGACAGAACTGGTAGACCACATCCGTGCTGGAACCCCAGTTGGCGTCAATCAGGCACCGCTCGATCCGCAGCATGGCCCCATCGTCACGACGCCATTCCCGTCCCAGGTGTTCGGCAGTGACCCGTTCCAGCCCCGCATAGATGGCTCCTTCGAGTCCGCTGGCCTTCGTCGCCACGGACAACGTGAGACGGGCGTCGCGGAGTGTGAAATACGGACGCTGCTGATCGGGGAACGTGCCATAGTCGATGACGTAGCCAGTGAAATCGTCTTCCCAGGCGGCCACGACGTAGAACAGCAGGTTCGCCTGGACGTCGACGAACATCGTCAGGTGATTGCACCCGATCGGCACCAGTCGTCGTGACATGCGGTTGAACTTCGCGGCGATCTGGTCAGCGGTTAGCTCATCGCCGTCGGCGGTTTCCTCAGGGAGCGGTTCGTTCTGGTACTCGGCAAAGAACGCCGCCTCATCCTGCAGCTTGAGATTCATCGCGTGCTGGATGGCCGACAGTTCGTCGTGGTTGAACCGCTCGGGCCAGGCGATCTCCGCGCCGGCGTCCATCGCTTCTTGATCGGCGGCATAGAACTCCGTCGCCAGACGAATGTCCCCATGCGCCCGCAGGCTCTCGGCCCGTAACTCGGCGTATCGCTGCCACTTCTTTTCGTCCGCCGGAAAGGCGTAGACCATTTTTGTTCGCTCGCCATTCCACTCCGGATGCCGGTCGCGCGAGAGAATGTTGTCCGCCATGTCCCCCGGCCGGATCACCGTGCAGGGCATGATCCCGGAGATCTTCTTACCGGGACCGGAGAGTCCCAGGATGGCTCCCGCCAGAATTCCTTCCCGCGTGGCGCATTGTGACAGCGAGCGTGCCGACTCGTCGGTTTGCGGGTCATCGATCACCACGAGGCTCGGCCGCACGGTGTGCCCGTCCGCGCGTTTGTATTTCATCCCTCGGATGCGGCCCGTGATCCCCGCGACCTTGATGATGGCTCCGCTGGCGATGCTCTCCGGCATCGTGGGGAGGACGATCTCGCGGGCGGTCCAGCCAATATGCGTCCGCTCCCCCTTATAGAGTTGCCCGTTGCAGCGGTTCGCGATCCCGTCGAGAGCCTGGATTGGGAAGACGACTTCGGGATAGTCCTCAAGCAGCAGGTCGTTGCCGTCGAGTTCCATCTTGATCGAATCGAGCATGTCCATCGCATGCCCTTCGTCGGAACCGATCAGGCAGACGAATTCGCGGTGCCCGTTCAGGACCGCCCAGATGCAGGCACATTCGCAGATGGTCGTCTTGCCGCTGCCGCGCGGCATGGCCATCGCGAACAAGCCCCCGCGCAACACGGCCTGCTCAATCTTGGCGATCACCTGTAGGTGGTCGCGGGACCACGGCAGATGGAACGTCAGCGGGAAGTACGAATCGCAGAAGAACCGGAAGTCGGACGCCGCCCGCGCCTTCCGCTCCGGGTTGACGACGGTCGGGAGTTCACCGATGTCCCGCCCGGCGATGGCCAGCGCCACGTTCCGCGCTCGCGCACGGTCCTTCAGTTTCTCGTAGGGATCGCCGTCCGGTTCGGGTTTGGGCGCGTGCCGCAGTTCGACCAGCCAGGCGGCGTACCGCAGCAGATCGACATGCCGCGCATCGCCGATCCGCAGTCCCGCCCGCGTGCGGTGCCGATGCAGTTGTCGCTCGTTGATCACCTCGCCGAGCGGCGTCGAGTTGAGCAGACGGCACAGGTCGCTCGGCCGGAGCTTGCGCGGGTCATTCGCCATCTCGGCCTCCCGCGTTGCGGCCCATCTCTTTCACCAGCCAGGCGGCGTAATGCACGAGGTTGATCGTCCCGTCCGGGTTCGTCGGAGCGCCGGCCTCCACGTCGGACGTGAGCATCGCTTCCGTGATCGACGGACCACCGACCTTGGCTAGCAGACGCGCGGCGTCCCGCAGCGGCATCGCCGCCGGGTTGAGCTGGGGTTTGGGGGCGTCATCGGCCATTCCCGAAAACCTCCAGAATCATGTCGGAATCCGCTCGAAACTGAGTGGATGTCATTCCGAACCCGAGGTAACTCGTGTCATGTCGCCAACGCGATGCGAACCACGCAACCAACCAAAAGGACCAACGATGAACGCCCGCCAGACCACCGCGAAACATGCGGAAACAATGGCCGCCCTGCTGACCCGGATGCAGGCCGCCGCCAACACGATCCCCCACCAGGAACGGATCAACTGGGGCCACGCCGAACAAATGCACGACGCCCTCCGCTACGCGGTGTACGCCGCCTTCGCGATGGGGGTGGTGAACGAGCAGGAAGCGGCTGACCTCGGATTCCCCTGCTAACAGAACGCCATCGACCACGGAGCCAGCCATGACCGAACCCCGCAACGAACAACCACGCACAATCAACTGCCCAGCGCTGCGAACCCTGCATGCACTGGAGCGGACGCTGCGAAACCACATCCACGACCTGATGCAGGTCGAATGCGAAGACACCGATGCGGCGGAGGCGATCGTGTTCGCGATCGAGTCCGCCGAAAGAGCCTTACAACAGACCGGCGTCGTCAGACGCCGACTCCGCGAGTACTGACCAGCCGGCCATGTGGCCGGCTGATTTTGTTTCTGGACCCTCGTTTCTGAAGGAGACGAACCATGTCGACGAAGAAGACCACGACCAAAAAGACGACCAAGGCTCCCCGCAAGGCGGCTGCCCCGAAGGCCGACGCTCCCAAGGCGAAGGCTCCCCGGAAGCGCGAAGGGAAGATGAGCGCTCTCGACGCCGCCGCGAAGGTGCTGGCCGAGGTGGGCGAACCGCTGACCGCCAAGGGGATGATCGAGGCGATGGCAACCAAGGGATACTGGACCAGCCCCGGCGGCAAGACGCCGCACGCCACGCTCTACGCCGCGATCATCCGCGAGATCGCCACGAAGGGGGCCGAGGCCCGGTTCCAGAAGACCGACCGGGGGCTGTTCACGACGAACGGCGACGGGACGGCAGCGAAGGCCCCCGCCAAGCCGAAGGCCGCTCGCAAGAAGACCAGCAAGCCCGCCGACGGGACTCCCGGCCCCAAGGCGGTTTCCGACCTCTTCAAGGTCTGAGGTGACGCCATGACGAATCCCAACCATCCACTGGCCGACGCCATCCGCGAGGTGACCGCGTCCGTACAGAAGGCCATCGCCGAGGGGTATCGGTCGCGCATGATCGATGCCGACGACCTGGTCGAGGTGCTGCTGGCGATCGCCGATCACCTCGACCCGCCGCTGCCGGACGCGACGAACCACGTGGACATTCCGTGTCCCGACTGCGGCGAATCCTCGGTGGATCGTCTGATCTGGATTGACGACGAGTTCGTTCGCTGCGTTGCCTGCGGGACGATCTACCCGCCGGCAGGATGAAACAACCTCAACAGGAGATGACCTATGACAACCTGGCTGGTGGCCACGCTCGCACGCTACGTGCTGGTGGAAGCCGAAGATGAAGCGGCCGCCCGTGAACTCGGGCAGGCCGCGCTGTATGACCTGTACGCCGACCTTCGCGAGCGCTACGGACGGGATGTGCCCATCAACATCCTGACCGTTCGCCACGCGACCGACGCCGAGATCGACCTCTGGCGCTGGCATCACGAGATGCTGGCGCGGGAGGCCGAATGGCAGGCTCGCCGGCAGAACGGCTGAACCCGACGCGATTCGCGTCGACGCCCGACGTTCGGAACGTGTGGGCGTTTTCTCGTTGGACGGAGGTTTCTTCAACAGTCCACCTCCGTCGCGACGTGGGCCAACGTGGGCGAACTGGTGGCGTCCCCCGGGGCCAGATACCGCACCGGCTTGCCGAGTTCCCCCGCGATCCGGATTTCGGCCGCCACGCCGACGGACTCCCGCCAGCCGTCGAGCATCAGCACAACCACCTCGTCGCACCGCGTCATGTGGTCCCGATCGAACCGCTCCCAGAACGGCCAGTCGGTCGGCAGCCCGTGATCGACAAACGGGTAACCATGCACGATCGGGGAAAAGACCGTCAGCCCGGACGCCAGCAGATTGGCGGCCGCGCGGCAGGCAGCATGAAACCGCTGCCGGCGGATCATGACATTGGGATGCGAATACGGACTGGCCAGGTAGATCACGCGGCGGCCTCCTGCGCCGGAATTCGCTCGGCCTTCAATCCGGTGAACTTCTCGAACCGCTGCACGATCACATCGCAGTACAACGGGTCGAGTTCCATGAGGAATGCTTTGCGGCCCGTCTGCTCGGCCGCGATGAGCGTGCTGCCGGAGCCGCCGAACAGGTCGAGCACGTTTTCGCCGGTCCGTGATGAGTACTGCATTGCCCGCACCGCGAGTTCGACCGGCTTCTCCGTGAGATGCACCATCGACTGCGGATTGACCTTCTTGACCGACCAGACGTCGGTCGCGTTGTTCGGACCGAGGTAGACATGGGCGGCCCCTTCCCGCCAGCCGTAGAAACACCACTCGTGATTGCCCATAAAATCTTTACGGGTCAACACAGGATGTTCCTTCACCCAGATCAGCGCCTGCGAGAAGTACAGTGCATGCTTCTTCAGGAATGGCGGGTAGTTCGCACAGTTGGCGTAGCCACCCCAGATGTAGAACCCGCGACCCGGCACCAGCACACGGGCGATGTTGCCGAACCAGGCGTCGAGCAGCCGGTCGAACTCATCGTCGGACACGAAGTCGTTCGCCAGTGGGCGGTCCTTGGCCCGCAGCTTCTTGCCGGTCGGTTTCGCCTTCTCCGGGTGCCGTTCGACGTCGAGCTTCTGGTGATGCGTCGTCCCCTGGAACGATGACAGGCCAGCGGCGATGGCATTGTTGCTGCGCGGCTCAACCTTCACGTTGTACGGGGGGTCGGTATTGCAGAGATGGATCTCTGCGCCGTCGAGCAGCCGGTCGAGGTCTTCCGGCTTGCTGCTGTCGCCGCACAGCAGACGATGCTCACCCAGAATCCAGAGGTCCCCCTGCTGCGTGATGGCGGCATCGGGCGGTGCCGGTACCTCGTCAGGATCGCACTGGCCGTCCTTCAACTCGGGGTTCAGGATCTTCGCCAGCGCGTCCGCATCGAACCCCAACAGATCGAGATCGAAGTCCATCCCCTGCAGGTCGGCCAGCTCGATGGGGAGCAGGTCGTAGTCCCACTCGGCCAGCGTCGCGGTCTGGTTGTCGGCGATGCGGTACGCCTTGATTTGCGCCGGTGTCAGATCGGTCGCCACATGCACCGGCACCTTCTCCAGCCCCAGCCGCTGCGCGGCCTTGAACCGGGTGTGCCCGCAGATGATGACGCCGTCCGTGTCAACGACGATCGGCTGGCGGAATCCGAATTCCCGGAGCGACGCCATCACCGCTTCGACGGCGTCGTCATTGATCCGGGGGTTCTTGTCGTAGGTATGAATTGAATTCAGGGGACGAAGCTCGATGAGCATGGATCGCTCCTCAGCGAAAGGGGTTGTAAGAGAACAGGGCGCACACGATCAGAAGGAACCACAGCAGGTTCCAGAAGAACCGTTCGCAGGCACGGGCCGTGGGGACGATGCGGGTCTCCCAAACGTCCCGTTGCGGCCGGGATTCACGTGGACTGGAATGTTGCGTTTCGGACATGGGCTTTCTCCCGGATGGAAGTTCGGACACTCAAAACAAACTGTGCTGACAATGGCGACTGTTCCCGCGGGCCTCTTCCGTCAGATTTGACCGGGAAGGAACCATTGGGGTTTCAAGTTTCACCCTTTCACCCCCACCTCGCGCATACACGCGGGTGCGGGCCTTGCGCGGGTGGGTGGGGGTGAATGAGAGAAACATGAAGAGAGAGTTCTTCTTTTTCCTATAAATACGGTCATTTGCTGCGTTCTCATGTTTCACCCGCGGTGGGTGAACCTTGGGGGAATCAAGGGGAACCTTGACCCTCCAAACGGCGCGATTCACGTTCATGGTTCACCTCCGGGACATGTTTCACCGTCGAGTAATCGGTAGGCTCGCACGGGCCAGCCGGCACGCGGCGTCGTGACCACCTGGACCTCCCCCTGCTGACAGAGCGTGTCGATCAACGCAGCGAAGCTCTTGGAATCGAGCTTCATTCGTTTCAGCAGCACGCTGTGGGGCAGCGTCCGGTCCGGGGCCTCGCGCAGCTTCCGCAGCAGCTTGAGGCACTCGGCGTGGAACGGGTTGTCCGCCACATGGCTGTGCGCCATGAACAACATCCGCCGTGTCTGATGCAGGATGAAATCGGTCGCCCACTGGACCGCCGCTGTGTCGATCAGCGGTGACTCGTGATTCACACTCACGGCGTGCAGCAGCGCCAGTTTGCGGATCTGTTCGGGGACGCGGCCCCAGACCGTTGTTCCGACGGGATCGCCCCGGGCTTCAGCGGCGGCATATTCCGCTTCCGACGCCTGCCGGGCGGCGGTCAACATGTCGCGGGCGTCGTCACTGGCGGGGACGACCCGGGGCTGCGGATGGAAGCGTTCCAGGTTGCCGGTGCCCGGACAGAACTCCGACCACCAGCGCGCGGTCTCCAGCACGGAGGCCGGCGGATTGATGATTCCCGGTTCCTGGCCCACGCTGCGGGAGCCGCTCTCCACGATCAACATGCGGGCGAAAAACCCGTTCGTCAGCATCCGTTCCGACAGCGCGGCGTAATAGTGCGTGGGGATGGCTGTGCCGTAGACCACCAGGCAGGGCTGGTCGATGACGCCCGGCGACTCCTTCCCGGCCTTCCGCCGCATCGGGAAGATGCTGTTCGCCGCCGAGTACATCGTCAGCAGCGTGCCGAGGATGTTTTCGTGGCGGGCGTCCTGAGCCTTGTTGATCGACTGCAACAGACCATCGATCTCGTCAGTCTGGAACAGCATCGCCGGCGTGCGGAACAGCGAATCCTGAATTCCCTCGCCGGATGCGAACTTCTCCCCCAGCGCATCGACGAGGCCGACGTGGTGGAGAATGAATGTGTTGACCTTCCGGGGCCAGTCCTTTCCCACGGAGGAATAGGCCAGCGCCAGCAGATACAGGTTTGTGCGGTTGTCGCCGGCGTCCCGGACCTTGCGACCGGCCAGCATCGCCTGCAGGGCGAGCGCGCCGCAGAATGCCAGCGGGATGTTGGGATAGGGTGCGGTTGCCAGGGTGTGGTCCATCACCTCCGAAACGAATCCCGGCACGCGACACATCTCCACTGGCAACGGACCGGGGTCAGGAAACGGCGGTTGGGGAGTGGACGCGAGCGGCGGGGAGCTCGTGAAAATGATCCGCGAAAGATCGACAACCTCGTCGCCTCCGGAGTCGCCATATCCTTCGGTTCGCAGCGCGGCGGCAGCAGCGGCGAAGTCGCCGGCGTGCTCGAGCAGCGTGTAGACGGAAAACGGGGAATACGCCCGGTCCGGCTCGAACGGGACCGCGTTGGATGAAAACACGAACAGCACGCGGTCACGCAGCGTGGCGCTCCACCCCTGTTCCTTTCCCGGCCGTCGCCAGTATTCGTTCTCGCCCCCGCGCACCAGTTCCCAACCGTGACGGCTCAACAGACCCCGGATATCACCCCGCTCATTGAAGTCGTCGCCGGGACGACCATTCGCGGCAGCCCCGTGCGGAGTCCGCGCCACCGGCGGCAGCGCTTCCGTGAGGGCGCAGGCCGCCTCGATCAGCAGCGACCGCTCGGATTCGTTCAGCAGCGGAATCCCGTCGAACGACCCGCGCTCCAGTGCGTAGCCGGGTGTCGGGGCACACAGGAACAGACCTCCTTCGCCCCGGGTCTCAATCAATGTCAGCGTGACTTCGAAGCGGTCCCCGACGCGACGAGGGACATACCGCTTGCCGGCAAGCACCACCGGCTCGGCACTGTCGACGGCCAAGGTCCGCTGCGCCAGCTTGCGGTTGCCGGAGACGGGAGTCTCGCAGCGATAGACCACATGCCGACCGCCGGACTGTGACCGCTCGATGACCAGCCGGTCCAGAAGTTCATGATTCTCACTGGCGACGAGTTCGCGCCAGCGCTCGAACAGTTCCCCGGCATGATCAAAGTCGATCATCTCCAGGTGCCCGGAGACCGTCCCTGCCAGAACGCACAGCGGCGCATCCTCGGCAAACCAGGTGCGGACCTGCCGTTCGGTGGGCAATCGGCGCTGGTACTGTTTCCAGCCTGCCAGCGCCGGCCGCTTTTCAGCCAGGATCGCAGGGAGGACACACAGCCCGGCACGCAGGTAGTCAGTGGCGGTCTCGACGACGCTCAAAACGGCACCTCGTCGGGATCGAAGGGATCGAACGGACTGACCTCGAGCGCCTCGGGCAAGGGGCCGAGCTGGTAGTCGACAATGCGGTCGTATTTCTCGCCCGCGATGCTGCGGACGGTGATCTTCTCGGTGATCGCCAGGCTTCCCGCGTCCGCCAGCTCAACGGCCCGCTCGGCGGTGTCCGGGACAGGATCGTGCGAGCGGCGACGCCACCAGCCCACGGCTTTCTGCCGGGCGAACCCGTCGTGTTCGACGCAGATGAACTCGCTCTGCCAGTGGTTGAGTCCGAGGCGATAATCCACGCGCATCGTTTTAGGAGCTTCCGGAGGAGCGTCCCGCTTGGTGTGAACACTGAAGGCAATGTCCCGGACTTCGTATTCAGCGTCGGTCACCTGGCCCGACAGAATGCCGGCCTCACTCGCCTTGGCTTCATGCTTCTGGCGCTCGGGAGGTGGGAACACGTATCCGCATTGCGGACAGACCGAATATCCGGCCGCGATCACCGCCTGACATTCGGGGCACTCCTTGGCAGGGGCCTCGCCATTGCCGCGATCCCGCGTGACGACCTGGATTTCATCAACAGGGCCATGTCGCAGCACATTCCCACCGAAATCCAGGACCAGGCAGTTTTGTTTGGAAGGATGCAGCCGGAATCCACGTCCGACCATCTGGTAATAGAGTCCCGGCGACATTGTGGGCCGGACCAGCGCCACACAGTCGATGTGCGGCGCGTCAAACCCGGTCGTCAACACGTTCATATTGCAGAGGTACTTCAGTTCCCCGCGCCGGAACCGCCCCAGCGTGGCGTCCCGTTCCGGGATCGGCGTCTCTCCCGACACGAACCCGCACTTCAGTCCGTGCTGGCGGCTGAGTACGTCAACGATGTGCCGACCATGTTTCACGCCGCTGGCAAAGATCAGGCAGGCCTGGCGTCCGGACGTGTGTTCGACAATCTCCGCGCAGGCCGCCTTCACCAGCGCATCCTGATCCATCAGGTCTTCCACCTCGTCGGCCATGAACTCGCCGGCGCGGACATGCAGGTCCGTGGTGTCGGCCTTCGCCTTGCCGGCCTTGGTGATCAGCGGGCAGAGGAAGCCGTCGCGGATCAGTTCCCGGACGCCGACTTCAAAGCAGACGTGGTTCAGGAATCCGTCGGCCGTGCAGATCGGCCCGGTCTTCAGCCGGAAGGGAGTCGCGGTGAATCCGACGATTCGCAGCGCGGGATTGATGACCCTGGCGTCCGCCAGAAACTGGCGATACATCCCCTCGCCATCGGCCGGGATCAGATGCGCCTCGTCGACCATCACCAGGTCGAAGGCGTCGAGTTCGCAGGCGCGGCGATAGACGCTCTGGATGCCGGCCACGATCACCGGGTTGCGGGTGTCCCGCCGCTTGAGGCCTGCCGAGTAAACGCCGAACTCAATCTCCGGGCAGACGGTCCGCAGCTTGTCGGCCGACTGTTCGAGCAGTTCCTTCACGTGAGCCAGGATCAGGACGCGGCCGTTCCACTGCCCGACGGCGTCTTTACAGACCGACGCCATCAGCGGCGTCTTGCCGCCGGCGGTTGGAATCACCACGCACGGGTTGTCGTCCCGTTGACGCAGGTGATCATAAAGGGCGGCCTTGGCCTGCTCCTGATAGGGACGCAACGCAAGCATCTACACCTTCCGGATCTGAACAAGGGTCTTGCCGCCATCGAGGGGGTCGCGCTTCTCAATGGTCAGCCGCACAATCTGTGAGTCGTCGCCGTACGCACCGCCGTGTTGCAGCGCGTCGAGCAGGGCTTTCTGGACGTTGTCGATGTCCCGCCGCCGCCGATCCGGGGGATGGATCGTGATCTCCACGACCAGCGCGCCGACCAGCGGCTTGACGCCACGCCGCGCGAGGATCGAGCAGACCGCTTCACGGAAAGCCCGACCCCCACGACTGATCAGCGTCCGTGCTCCGACGCGACGCCAGTAGTGGTTCACGCTCGGCGGATAGGGGAGTTCCAGGTCCAGCATCGTCAGCGTTTCCACGGCGGCGTGCTGTCCCCTGCCGGCGCACCGGCTGCCGGAGGCTGAGGCGAGTCCTTCTTCGAGTACCCCTTCACCTCATTGACGATTTCGCCAGTGTCCGTCCGCTTCTTGCACCGGACGTGAATCACGAGCGGCAGGTTGTGCAGTTCGACGCTGTCGTTGGGAGACAACACACCGACCGCCCGACAGATGGCGGAGAGTTCGCCTTCAGCGATCTTCCGCGCTTGAACACTCGGGTTGTCGATGTTGAGTCGGGCCCACAGGAGCCGGTTCTGGTGCGGCCCCTCAATGACCTGGAAGGTCAACTGCAGGTAGTGACCGGTCCCGGCCTTGGTCGGCTTCATTTCTGATTCCGTGATCACGGCCTGATACTTCCCAGCCGGGATCGGTTCGAAATCGCCATTCGGTTCGACGGTGTTGGCATCAAAGCCACGGAGGTCAGCCATTGGATTCGGTTCCTTGAGGTTGGTTGTTGGTTAGGGCTTGGATGAAGGCGGCCCACGACAGGGGCAACTCTTCGGTGATTCCGTAACGGTTCTTCGCGACGCAGGAGGGACCGCCGACGCATCGCAGAATTCGCTCGCCGCCAGCGGAACCAATTGCATGCGCGGTCGTCCGCTTGCGATTGAAGCCGGCATCCTCGGTCTGGGTGCGGATGCGGCGGGTCGCGAACAGGACCGCATCGCACCACTCACTGACCAGCGCCGCAGCGTGCTTATGGAGACGGGGCGAGTAACGGTCGTAGGGAGACGACTCGGGGTCTTCGAACCGTTCGACTTTCGAGTGGGCGATCAGCAGCACGACCATGCCGCGTGTGTTTCGCAGCACGTTCAGGTGGTCAATGATCTCCCGCCAGAAACTCAACGCGAACGAGTAGCCCTTGCTGTATCCACCGGCGACCTGTTCGATGGAGGCGACGTTGTGCTCGGCGCACAACTTGTCCCACACCAGACGCTCGAGCCAATCGGCGGAATCGATGACGACCGACTCGTAATCGTGCTGCTGGTTGCGAAGCTCTGTGAGCGCCGCGACCACGTCATCAAAGCTCGTGGCCAGCGGAAAGCGGTCGGTCGCGATTTCGTCCAGCCCGTCCTCACATTGAATGAAGATGGGCTTCGGAGCCTGCGAACCGAAGGTGCTCTTGCCGATCCCTTCGACGCCGTAGCACAAAATGCGGGGCGGTTTTGACATGCGTCCCCGCTGGATGCGGGACAGTGAACTCATGCAGCGACCTCCTCAGGTTGATGAGACTGGGAACAGACACGCTCAACGCGGAAGGCCTCCTCACCGAACTCCCGCAGCAGCAGGCCGGCGAAGACTTTCACGACAGCCGCTCCCGCCTCTTTCGTGCCGTCCACGAGGATCGCGTGACGGTTGGGGTCGAGGTGGTAGCCGAAGTCGAGACGAACCCGCGCTGATCCGAACAGACCCTCGGCGGCGAACGTCGCCAGTTGCAGGGTCATCTCCGCTTCGACCAGCGGAACATCGGGTGAGATCAAAAAGCGGAACACGTCGGCAGTCATGGTTTCCTCCGGGAAGATTGCTGCGAGTGGCCTTCCCTCAGTTACCTATGCCGTCGGCGTGTCCCGCCGCGCGCGGCCGATCAGATTTCTCCGAACCCGCTCTGCGCGAAGTGCTCACGGATCTGCTCGATCGCGGCGTCGTAATTGCGGCGCGAGAGATCGAGATCGCGCTCGGTCTCCTTGCGGTTGCGATCCATGCGGGCGCGACAGACCGCCTGCAGTTCGGGCGGCAATGCATCGATCAGATGCGCGAGGTCGTCGGCCAGCTCGAACAGATCGATGTGGGACTTCACATCAGCGCCGGTCCTGCGCTGCGCGTCATCCTGCGAGAGCGTGGCCCCCAGCGGCGCGGGCGGACCATCAGTTTGATCCACCATCACCTCCAGCGACTGAACGACACCGGTTGCAGGAGCCCGCTTATTTCGGCCGCGCTCACGCACCAGCATCGCCACGGCCGAGTCGACGACTCGGGCGATGAACGTGTTGAGCGACCCGCGGGCCGGATCGAACTGCTGAATCTGATTCAGCAGGTGCAGGAACAGATCCTGCTCGACGTCGTCCGTGTCCGAACTGCTGAAACCTGGCCGGCGAACGATCTGCCGCGCCTTCACCCGGATGAGCGTCCGGGCATACTCCGTGCAAACATCAGTTCCCTGTGAAACCTGGGACATGGCTGTCTCCTGCCGGAGGCAGCCACCCACAGCGGTTCACAGGCGACGCGTGGAAGCTGTGCTGCGATCAACGTTTTGATCGCAGAGAAAACACAGACGCGAGCCTGACCGCCGGGTTATGGCCTCTCGGCGGAGACGTCGCGTCACAACTCGTGTGGCATTGCCACAAAGCGTGTGGCAAATGGTGCGAGGCGGTTTTTCAGCCGAAAATCACTGGTCCTGCGCGCGGGGACGGAGCGGGAAGGCATACATAACCCAGGGACGGACGCTGCTGGCGTCCGCGTCGTTGATCCCTGGAAAGTGGTGCCCGCGAAGTGTCGAACAAGTCCGATTCCCCAGTCTCTGAACTCGCGCCAGAAGCGCGTCGCATCCAGGTTGCCGCGATTCTCGCGCTGGGGGTGCAGCGTCATCACCGCGCAACGCGATCGGTCGATCCCGGCCAATCTTCAGTATCTCGCGACACATGCCTTGAGCTTGTCTCGGAAACGAGGCTCTCTGTGTCCAACGGTCTCGCCGATTCCCGGCGAGCCTCGGAATGCGAGGTGAACGATGAACGAATCGCGTGAAAGCAGCCTGGCCTCCCTTCTGGCCCGTGGCCTGTCCCGAGTTCGGCAGCGCGCCGAACGGACAGGACTCTGGAAGGAACGGTCCGGCACACCACAAACCCATGAGGCCGGTCGTCAGGAAGCGGATGCCCCCGCCGAAATGACCGACGTGCCCAATCACCAGGGAGACCAGCGATGAAGACAACCGTGGCCAGAGAGGTGGCCCGACTGGAAAAGATGTCGGTGAACCAGCTCGCCAAGAGATTTGAAGAGGTGTTCGGGGAGGAGTGCCGCAGCCGGCACAAGCGCTACCTGATCCGCCGCATCGCGTGGCGGTTGCAGGCCAATGCGGAGGGAGGTCTTTCCGACCGCGCCCGCCAGCGTGCTGAGGAGTTGGCCGACGACGCGGAGATTCGTGTCACGCCGCCCCGCGAAAAGGAGAAGTCGACCGACACGCAACCGGAAACAATTCCGCCGCCCGAGGGCCGAGATCGCCGTCTGCCGCCACCGGGCAACTGGATCGAACGCGACTACAAAGGTCGCACGATCCGCGTCCTGGTCGTGGCAGACGGGTTCGAGTACGAGGGCCAGCGGTACAAGTCGCTGTCGGCCATCGCCAAGGCGGTCACCGGTTCGCATATGAACGGCTTTCTGTTCTTCCGCCTGTGGGGGAAGAAATGAGCCGAAACAAGAAACCAACCGCCCCGACGGTCCGCTGCGCGATCTACACCCGCAAGTCGTCGGAGGAGGGTCTGGAGTTAGAATTCAACTCCCTCGACGCCCAACGGGAATCGGCCGAGGCTTTCATCGCCAGCCAGCAGCACGAAGGCTGGGTCTGCCTCCCGGACCACTACGATGATGGCGGGTTCTCCGGGGGCAACATGGAACGCCCGGCGCTGAATCGGCTGTTGGCAGACATCGCTGCCGGCAAGGTGGACTGCGTGGTCGTTTACAAGGTCGACCGGCTCAGCCGTTCGCTGCTGGACTTTGCCCGGATCATGGAGACGTTCGACAAGAACGGTGCTTCGTTCGTGTCGGTCACGCAGCAGTTCAACACGACCCATTCGATGGGGCGGCTCACGCTCAACATCCTGCTGTCGTTCGCGCAGTTCGAACGGGAAATCATCGGGGAGCGCATCCGGGATAAGCTCTCCGCCCAACGGCGGAAGGGGAAATGGACCGGGGGCGTCCCGATGCTGGGGTACGACGTCGACCGTTCCAACCCCAGCCCGAAACTGGTCGTGAACGCCGAAGAGGCCACGCAGGTCCGGCGCATCTTCAGCCTGTATCTGGAACTCGGCTCGCTGCTGCCGGTCGTCGAGGAACTGACGCGGCGGGGGTGGTGCAACAAGACGTGGAAGACGAAGAAAGGAGCCGCACGTGGCGGGCGGCCATTCGACAAGTGTTCCATCTATGCCCTGCTCACAAACCCGATCTACATCGGGAAGATCAAGCACAAGACCGAGGTCTATGACGGGGAACACGAACCGATCATCGACGCGGCAGTATTCGAGAAAGTGCAGTCCAAGCTCCAGCAGAATGGGCGCGGGCGTGGCAACCATCTGGTCAACAAATACGGGGCACTGCTGAAGGGGCTGCTGCACTGCCGGGCGTGCGACCAATCGATGGTTCACACCTTCACCGGGCGCGGGTCGAAGCGATATCGCTATTACACCTGCGTGAAGGCGATCAAGAGCGGCTGGAAGACCTGCCCCACCAAATCGCTGCCTGCCGCTGAGATTGAAGCCGAGGTGGTCGACCAGATTCGGTGTCTCGCGCATGACGACGGCCTGCGGTCCGAGGTGCTGAAGCAGGCCTGTTCCGCCACGGAGACGGACCTCGCAGAACTCACGACTCAGCAGCGGCAACTCGAACGCCAACTGGGGCGGGACCACGCGGAAATCGCCCGGCTGGCGGTGACGCCGGAACCCAGCAGCGCGACGACCGCCCGGATTGCAGATCTGCACGAGCGGGTGTCGCGGGCCGAACAGCAACTGGCCCAGGTCCGGTCCCGAATTGCCGAGGTCGAGATTCAGCGGATCAGCCAGGCCGACGTCGACGCGGCGTTCGCCGATTTCGACAACGTCTGGAACGCGCTGAGTTCGCGAGAGCAGGCCCAGGTGCTGGCGCTGCTGATCGACCGTGTCGAATTCGATCCCGTAGACAGCACGCTCGCAATCACCTTTCACCCATCCGCTATCAGAACGCTCGCCCAGGGGAGCGTGGAGGACGCCGCATGATTACCGTCAAACGCAAGGTTCAATTTACCCGCGAAGCGCACGGCCGCCGTCGCGTTACCCCGGCAACCACGGAACCAAAACCGGTGGAGCCCGGCCGCGTCCCGCGCATCTCCCGTCTGATGGCCGTGGCCATCCGCCTCGAGCGGATGCTGCAAACCCGTGAGGTCTCGGACATTCACGAACTGGCCCGCCTTGGCCACGTCACGCAGCCCCGCATGTCGCAGATACTGGCGCTGACACTGTTGGCCCCGGACATCCAGGAAGAACTGCTGTTCCTGCCCCGGGTAACGGCGGGCAAATCCGCGATCCACGAGAAAATGCTGCGTCCCATCTCCGCCGAGATCGACTGGTCGCGGCAGCGGGAGATGTGGAAAGCCGTCGTCGGCAGGTAGGAGTGATGCGGAAGACGATGCCTGGGATGATTTTTCTGAAAAAAACTCCCGCCTCCGCAACACATTGCTAACACTCTACTTGCGCCACCGCCTCAGTACAGAAATATCCCTGCACTGGCTATACTCGCAACAAAGATGATTGACTGCGAGGTTATCGGACAGTCTAATGTGAGTGTTGGCCATACAGCGGTTGTTCTGGGAGGCGTCTCTCAGGCTGCAAAAAAGGGGCAGGTGCTGTAACACCAACCCCTCGGCCGTGCCCGAACTTGATCCGCCCGAGCGACGGCGCTTCTTGTTACGCCCAGTATCGTCGCCTCGATCACGCGGGTCAAGATTCCGCAGCCCCAAAAGGAGGTTCCGGCCGGCTGCATGTTGTTCGCCCTGCGGCATCGTGCCGCCGGGCCGTTGACCCAAATGTTTCGTGTTCGAGGTATCAGATGATGAGTTCGATCCTGACCGGCCAGGCCCAAACGGAAATCCTGGCCCACATTCAGCAATGCGGCGGCGGCTTCGCCGCGTGGTATTGCGGCATCGCCTCCGACCCCCGCGACTGTCTGTTCAATCGCCACGGCGTGGACGAGAAGAACGGGACGTGGATTTTCCGCAACTGCGGCAGCGACACGGTTGCTCGTGGGGTGGAGAGGTATTTCCTGTCGCTCGGTTGTAAGGGTGGCGGCGGTGGCGGCGGGCCAGACACCCGGTACGTCTATGCCTACCGTATCACCAGCACGACGCGGGAGTAGTTGTCATTTCGCTGGTGGGCCGTCGCCACGGCTGCGGCTCACCGGTTTGCCTCATAGAAACGGAAAGAATGGCGTGAAGGCTCGACTGGCCAAAATCACTGACATCCGCAACGGCTACCAGTTCCGCGAGAAGGTGGTCCCGGTGGAGTTGTCTGGCGGGAAGGCAGAGACGCTGCCGCCGGGCGTGGTGCGTGTGATTCAGATCAAGGACATCGACGATGATCGGCGGCTCCACACCGACGATCTGACACCGGTTCAAATCGACGTCGACCGGGAAAAGTATGAAGCCACCCAGGGCGACGTGCTCTTCCTGTCACGCGGCCATCGGTTGTTCGCGACCGCGATCACCGAGCCGCTCCGTGACGCCGTGGCCACCGGGTACTTCTTCATCCTGCGGCCATCGACCGACAAGGTGCTGCCGCGCTATCTGGCATGGTACATCAACCAGCCACCGTTCCAGGCAGTACTGCGGACATTCATGAAGGGAACTCAACAGCCCCTTGTGGCCCGCAAAGACATCGAAGATTTGGAAGTGGAAATCCCGCCGCTCGCCACGCAGGAGAGCATCGTCAACCTCGACGATCTGCGGGTGAAGGAGTCGCGGCTGGTGGCGGCGATCCAGGATAAACGAAATCAACTCATTCAGTCACTCAGCATGAAGGCTGCCCGTCAGCCCTCGTGATCAGAAAGGAAACTCATGTCCGTTGACCCCAGGCAGGAAATCTTCGGCATCGTGTGGCGGGCGTGCGACACGTTCCGCGGCGCTGTCGATCCGACCGAATACAAGAACTACATCCTCACGATGTTGTTCATTAAATACCTCAGCGACTTTTGGAAGGACAAGCGCGAGGGGTACGAGCAGAAATACAAGGGGGACAAGGAACGTGTCCGCCGCGCTCTGGAGCGTGAGCGATTCGTCGTGCCGAAGGAGTGCGACTTCGACTATCTCTTTGCCCATCGCGAGGCGGCCAACATTGGCGAGTTGATCAACATCGCCCTGGAGAAGATTGAGGACGCCAAGAAGGACAAGCTGGAAAACGTCTTTCGCAACATCGACTTCAATTCCGAAGCCGCGCTGGGACAGACCCGCGAGCGGAACCGCCGGCTCAAGAACTTGCTGGAGGACTTCAATAACCCCAAGCTCGACCTGCGGCCGTCGAAGCTGGGCAACCGCGACATCATCGGCGATGTGTACGAGTACCTGATTGGTGCATTCGCGGCCGGCGCGGGAAAGAAGGCTGGCGAATTCTACACCCCGCCCGAGGTCTCGACGCTCCTGGCGAAATTGATCGCACCCAAACCCGGCAACCGCATCTGCGACCCGGCCTGTGGATCGGGGTCGCTGCTCATCAAGGTCGGGAAGGAGGTTGGCGGCGACAACTTTTCCCTCTTCGGCCAGGAATCGAACGGCAGCACGTGGGCGTTGTGCCGGATGAACATGTTCCTGCACGAGATGGACGCTGCCCGCATCGAGTGGTGCGACACGCTTACCAACCCCAAGCTGGTCGAAGACGACAAGCTCATGAAGTTCGACGTGGTGGTCGCCAATCCTCCCTTTTCGCTCGACAAGTGGGGACAGGAACTGGCAGCGACGGACAAGTTCAACCGCTACTGGCGCGGCATCCCGCCCAAGAGCAAGGGGGACTACGCCTTCATCTCGCACATGATTGAGGCTGCGCTGGCCGACGACGGCAAGATCGGCGTGATCGTGCCGCACGGCGTCCTGTTTCGCGGCGGCCAGGAAGGCGCGATCCGGCAGAAGCTGATTGAAGAGAACCTGCTGGAAGCTGTGATCGGGTTGCCGCCGAACCTTTTCTTCGGCACTGGCATTCCGGCCGCCATCCTGATCTTCCACAAGGGGCGGAAGGCGAAGGACGTGCTGTTCGTCGACGCCAGCCGGGAATTCGACGACGCCAAGAACCAGAACTACCTGCGCAAGGAGGACATCGAGAAGATCGTCAAGACATTCCGGGCCTTCAAAACCGTCGACAAGTACGCCTACCGAGCCACGGTCGCTGAGATCGCAGAAAACGACTTCAACCTGAACATCCCGCGATACGTCGACACCTATGAGGAAGAAGAGCCCGTCGACATCAAAGCAGTTCAGAAGGAGATCGTGCGCCTCGAATCGGAACTTGCCGAGACCCGCGCCAAGATGGCCACGTACATGAAGGAGCTCGGTTATGCCAAATAGCACAGCTGCGTGGCCCATGGTCCCGCTCGGTGACCTTCTCGAACGTGTCGTTCGACCTGTTCGCGTCGAGCGCGATCAGCAATATCAGGAAATTGGGATTCGAAGCCACTGTAAGGGGATCTTCCACAAGCCGCCTACCACCGGCAAGACAATCGGTTCCAAACGCGTGTTTTGGGTTGAGCCAGGATGCCTGGTATTCAACATCATCTTCGCGTGGGAGCAGGCCGTCGCACTCACGACCGAACGTGAATGTGGATTGATCGCATCTCATCGGTTCCCAATGTACCGGTCACTCAACGGAGAGCTGCTGCCTGAATTTGCGTATCTCTACTTTTCCTCGCCACGTGGTAAGCACATCCTGACACTGGCATCGCCCGGTGGCGCTGGACGGAACAAGACGCTGGGCCAAGAGGAGTTCAAGCGCCTGAAGATTCCAGTGCCACCACCGAACGAGCAGCAGCGCATCGTTGAGATCCTCACAACTTGTGACCAATCGATCCGGCGAATGCGGAAGCTTATCGCTGCGAAGCGGCAGCTCATGCAGGGCTTCATGCAGCAGCTCCTGACTGGAAAGCGTCGATTCCCAGAGTTCTCCGATCAACCGTGGCCTGCTCGGTGCCTAAGCGACATCGGTTCGTTCGCCAAGGGGAAGGGCTTCGGAAAGTCGGACCTCGTTGACGGAGACGGTGTGCCAGCAATCCTCTACGGGGAACTCTATACGACTTATGACATTGCCGTCCGGCGCGTCAGGTCGCGTGTTTCACCTGAAATGGCGGCGAAGAGCACTCAGATTCGGCGCAACGACATCCTGTTTCCATCGTCGGGCGAAACGGCCGACGAGATTGCCAAGCCTGCCGTCTACCTTGGTCCAAAGGGCGCAGTCGCTGGCGGCGACGTCATCATCTTCAGGCCACACGAGGGCGACCCACTTTTCCTCAGCTTTGCCCTGAATGCACAGGAAGCCTTTCGCTATCGGTCCCGAGTCGCTCAAGGCCAATCCATCGTCCACATCTACAGGGACAACCTGGCCAAGCATCCCGTTCCATTCCCCAGCGTGCCGGAGCAAAAGCAAATTGCGAGTGCGTTGGATGGCATTCCGAAGGAGATCGCGTTGCTTGAGCAGCAGCGGAATTTGATGGTGACCGAGAAGCGAGGCCTGATGCAGAAGTTGCTGACGGGACAGATTCGAGTTTCAACCAGCGAGGCCAACTCATGAGTACCGTAACCACAACCTCAAAAACGCCCACAGCCCAGGGTCCACTCACGAACCCCGGACGTCCCTGGATTCGGACAACGTACCAATTGGCGGCGGAGATTCCGGCAACAGCTGAGACGGCCGAGGCAAAGCTCAAGGAAGCCTGCAAGACGGTCATGTATTGGGTCAAGGACAGAATTCCCGAAAGGCTCCCTCAAACAGCCTGGGATGGCGAGTCTTTCCGGCTCGAATGGCCAGGTCAGAAGGTTGAAGCCATCGCGATTCCCGAACTCGGCTCGTGGTCATTCCGTCTCGAACATCCGGACATGCCATATGGTGATCGCCCTGCTGTCCCCGGACGGACGTGGACGACGGATATCGCCTTCACTCGCATAGATGACAAGATTCAGGTGGGAGTGCGTTCGTTCTGCGCCTCGTTGAGCTACGGCAGTGAAGTTGAAATCGAAATGACCCGTCCACGAGTTGTCGTGGAACTGGGGCAGCGACTGGGGATGCATGACGGCCGCAAACTCACCCGACAGCCCTGGTTGCTGGCGAACCAGGATGACGTGCTGTCGCTGTATGATTTCGTGGCCAATCCGAACCGACGCCTTCCCGTCGTGGTTTTGACTCAGCCAGACAAGAACCGGCACCAAATTCCAATCTCCGATTACGTTCTCGACCCCCGTGAGCTGGCGAATCGCTGCTGCGGCCTGGCTCATGTCGTCCAGTTGCCCTGGGAACTCGGATACAAGTGGACGGATCTCGTTGGAAAGCCGTGGAGCGTGTTCCTGGGGGCCGTCCGCACGTACCACCCCGGCATCGACTGGGAGAATGACCAACCCGGCCAGCATCCCTCGACTTTTGCCGAGAAGATTCTGTTCTGGAAGTTACCGGACGACGACCGTCTGGGCGAAGGCCCCTTTACCGACTTCCTGCTGCAGCGGCTGTTTGAGAGCGGCGTCTTTCGTCGTATTGACTGGAAAGACCTGTTGTTCCTCCCGGAGGCGCGGACGACACTGGCGGAGGTGGCCCGCAGCCGGACGAGCGATTCAGGCGACTGGAAAGCCCTGTATGAAGACGAAATCGCTGCTCTCCGCGGCAAGATCGACGAGGTGACTAAGGAGGCGGAAGAGTGGGCCGACGATGCTCAGCGGACGTCAAAGGAGCGTGATCAGTTCAAAGACGAAAACCGACAGCTTCGCTTTCAGCTGGACGCACTGCGACTGGCCTTGAGCCAGAAATCGGGCGGCACCGCTGAGGCGGAAACCGCCATTCCGGACAACTACGAAGACTTGCCTGACTGGGCCAGCCAGCATCTGATCGGTCGCGTCAACCTCCACCCCCGTGCTCTGCGCGGACTGAAGAATGCTGACTATGAAGACGTCGGTCTCGTCTACAAGTCGCTGTTGTTCCTGGCCAATGAGTACAGAGATCAATGCCTGGGACGTGACGGTGCGAAAGAGAAGGCGGACCAGGCTCTGGAGGATCTCGGGCTGCGCCTCGACCGGTCCATCTCGAAGGAGCGGGCTGGAGAACAAGGGGACGATTACTTCGTGAAGTATCCGACCTCGTCCAATCGAAGCTGTTTCCTGGAATGGCACTTGAGGAAGGGGAGCAATAAGGACACGCGATATTGCCTCGGTATCTACTTCTTCTGGGACGCTGACACTCAGCAGATTGTCGTGGGCTGGCTTCCGAGCCATCTCGACAACCGGATGACGTGAGGGAAGATCGATGGCAATTCACAATGACCTACCTTCCTTCCTGGAAGACCACATCTCTCAAGTGCCAGCGCTGCAACTGCTGCAGCAACTGGGGTGGCAGTATTTGACGCCGGACGAGACGGATGAGCTCCGTGGCGGGAGACTTTCTGGCGTCATCCTCGACGGCGTCCTCGTGCCACAGTTACGGAAATTCAACAAGATCCGCTTCAAGGGGGAATTGCACGAGTTCAGCGAGGCCAACCTTCAGACCGCGCTGGTGGCGCTGCGCGATGTGCTGATCGACGGGCTGGTGCGGACAAACGAGAAGCTTTACGAGCTGCTGCTGTGGGGCAAGAGCCTGCAGCAGTCGATTCGGGGCGACCTGAAAAGCTTCCCACTCCAGTACATCGACTGGAGTCCTGACACCTGGCTCACAAATAACGTGTTTCATGTCACCGAAGAGTTCGTCGTCGAACGGACCGGCAGCCATGAGACGTGCCGCCCTGACTTGGTGCTGTTCGTCAACGGCATCCCGCTGTGCGTGATCGAGTGCAAACGCCCCGACATTAAGGACGCCCTCGACGAGGCGGTCTCCCAGCACCTCCGCAACCAGCGCGACGAATACATTCCGAAGCTGTTCCTGTATTCGCAGTTGTTGGTTGCGATCTCGAAAAACGAAGCGAAGTATGCCACCACCGCCACGCCCGCAAAGTTCTGGGCGGTCTGGAAAGAACGGACCAACGTCGATGGCGACGTGGCCCGGTTGATCAATACCCCGCTCCCGGACACGGCCAAAGACAAGCTGTTCGGTGGGCGCTTTCATTATGTGCGGCAGTACTTCGACGCCCTCGAACACGATGGTCGCGAAGTCACCGAACAGGATCGGGCGCTATATTGCCTGTGCCGCCCTGAACGCCTGCTGGAGCTGATGCAGCGATTCACGCTGTTTGACTCGGGCGAGAAGAAGGTCGCCCGTTATCAACAGTACTTCACCGTGCGCAGCATCATGGACCGGATTCGGCGGGTCGGGAGCAATGGCCAGCGGCAGGGAGGTGTTGTCTGGCATACCCAGGGAAGCGGGAAGTCGCTGACGATGGTGATGCTGGCTAACGCCATTGCCACAGCGCCGGACATTGATGACTACAAAGTCGTGCTGGTGACCGACCGCGTCGATCTGGATGACCAGATCTACAAGACGTTTCGCCACTGCGGAACAGAACCGGTTCAGGCTCGCACGGGCAAGCACCTCGCGGAACTGATCGCCAGCCACAAATCACGGATCGTCACGACCGTGATCGACAAGTTTGAGGCGGCGGTTGGTAAACACGCCGTGCGGAACGAGAACCCAAACATCTTCGCGCTGGTCGACGAAGGCCATCGCGGCCAGTACGGCGAAATGCACGCCAAGATGCGGAAGGTGCTGCCCAACGCCTGCTTCATTGCATTCACCGGCACGCCGGTGATGAAGAAGGAAAAGCACACCATCGACAAGTTCGGCGGGCTCATCGAGCCGGCCTATACGATCCGCCAGGCGGTCGAGGACAAGGCCGTCGTTCCGCTGTTGTACGAAGGGCGGCATGTCGAACAGAAAGTCGAACGGGAATCCATCGACGCATGGTTCGACCGTCTCACTGATCAGCTCACCAGGGAGCAGTGCGCAGATCTGAAGAAGAAGTTCACCACGACCGATCAGCTCAACAAGGCGCAGCAGAAGGTCATGCGGGTCGCGTGGGACATCAGCGTCCATTACCGCGACAACTGGCAGGGGACGCCTTACAAGGCGCAGCTCGTCACGCAGGATAAGTCGACGGCTCTGCTCTACAAGAAGTTCCTCGACGAGTTCGGGATGGTCTCGTCCGAGGTGCTGATCTCCGGGCCCGACACACGCGAGGGGAACGAGGACATCGAAGAAACGAACCCAGATGGCATTCAGGCCTTCTGGAAAAAGATGATGACCCGCTTTGGCAACGAGGACCAATACAACAAGCAGATCATCAACGCATTCAAGCACGGCGACGAGCCTGAAATCATCATCGTCGTGGACAAGCTGCTCACCGGTTTCGATGCGCCCCGGAACACGGTGATGTACCTCACGCGAAAGCTGAAGGACCACACGCTGCTGCAGGCCATCGCGCGTGTGAACCGTCTCTGCGAGGGGAAAGAATTCGGTTACATCATCGACTACCGTGGCGTCCTGGCCGAACTGGACAGCGCCCTGGACCTTTACAGCAGCCTGCCGGAATTCGCGAAAGAGGATCTGGCAGGCACGCTCACGGATGTCACCGAAGAGATCAAGAAGCTTCCCGAAAAGCATTCGCAGTTGTGGGATCTGTTCAAAACGCTGCGGAACAAGAAGGACGAAGAGGCATACGAGCGTCTGCTGGCGGACGAGGAGACTCGCTCTCAGTTCTATGAACGGCTTTCCGGTTACGCCCGATGCCTGGGAATCGCACTGGCGTCAGCGACGTTCCTCGAAGACACGCCGGCGAGCAAGATCGAGAAGTACAAGGCGGACCTCAAGTTCTTCATGAAGCTGCGCAGCGCAGTGCGGCTCCGCTACGCCGAGGCCATCGATTTCAAGGAGTATGAGCCGAAGATCCAGAAGCTTGTCGACACCTACGTTGGCACCGGAGAAGTCGAGAAGATCACTGACCTCGTAAACATCTTCGACGCCGATGCATTCGCGAAGGAGGTGGACAAGCTCGGCAGTGACGCCTCCAAGGCCGACACGATTGCGTTTCGCACGAAGCGAACCATCGAGGAGAAGATGCAGGAGGACCCGGCGTTTTACCGCCGGTTCTCCGAAATGCTGGAAGACGCGATCCGCGCGTTTCGTGAACAGCGGCTTTCCGACGCTGAGTATCTGCGCAAAGTGACCGAAATCAGTTCTTCGGTGCGTAGCCGCACGGGCGACGAATTGCCGGAGCCACTCCGTGGTCGCCCCGTGGCGCAGGCCTTCTACGGAGTGGCGCGGGAAGTGTTCTCGCGATACGCAGGCGATGGATTCGATCCCCAGGCAGTTGGCGCGGAGGCTGGGGTTGGCATCGACGATCTCATTCAGCGTCGCCGGATTGTGAACTGGATCAACAATCCCGACGTCCAGAATCAAATGAAGACGGACATCGAGGACTACCTGTTCGACCTCAAAGAGGAGCACGGTTTTGATCTGACCTTCGAGGACATGGACGGAATCATGGAGCAGTGCCTGGAGATCGCACGAGTGAGGTATCCGTCATGACGACGAACGGTCAGGTGCATGAAGTGACTTTCGGAAAGCAGCGGATTCCGTTTTCGCTGGAATTCCGCGACCGGCAGCGTCTCGCGATCAGCGTCCATCCGGACCAATCAGTGACGGTCGCCGCGCCAGATGGCCGGTCAGTCGAAGAGGTCGTTGAACGGGTTCAGAAGCGGGCGGAGTGGATCGTCAAACAGCGCCGGCACTTCGAACAATTCCATCCATTGACGCCGCCCAGGCGGTTCGTGGCGGGCGAAACACATCTGTACCTCGGGAGACAGTATCGCCTGAAGCTGGTCGAGGATGAGTCCCCGACGGTGAAACTTGTAGGGCGATTCTTCCACGTGCATCTGCCCAACCGCGACGATGCGGACAAAGTGCGATGCCTATTGGACGATTGGTATCGGAGCCACGCGACTGAGATTTTCGCACGACGATTGGGTGTGTGTCTCGATGCAGCCCGGTCGTTGGATGTGCCAGAGCCAGAAATCATCGTCCGACAGATGAACAAGCGGTGGGGGAGCTGTACCCGAGCCGGCCGCATCTTACTCAACATCGATCTCGTCAAGACTCCCCTGTACTGCATCGAGTACGTGATCATGCACGAACTTTGTCACCTCAAAGTTCACGACCATAGCCCCAAATTCTACCGACTTCTGTCGCGATGCATGCCCGATTGGGAACGCAGGAAACAGCGACTTGAGTCATTCGTCCTCTGAACAGACCGACGAAGGGAATGAAGCATCTGAACAAGGTATGGAGACACAATGAAGGTCATGCCCAGTTTTAGTGAGGATGAAAAGTCGCTCATCATCACCGACCTGTTAGCGCTGAAGAAGCAACAGATCGGCGAGTTTCTCGCCACCGTAGGTGTGCCGAGATCGGGCACTAAGGAAGTGCTTCGAGGGCGAATCGAAGAGGCCATCACGGGTGGGGCTTTGTCGATCCCGAAAATCGTCCAGTTCCTCGACAGCGTGATTCCGTGGGGCAAGCAGCACATCTATCTGTTCAACGGCCCTGATGACGATATCGCCGACTGGCGCAAGACAAACTGGGTCTCCCGATTACTCAAGCAGCACCGCATGGGGAAGTATCTGAACGCCCCGGTGCCGCTCGTGCTCCCGGAGAAGATGAAGGTCTCCTCCATCCTTCACGATGCGAGTCGGCTCCGAATCACGGCGATCAAACGCAGGGATTGGTGGGAACGCGACACTGACTACGACGACTCGTCAGAGACCGAAGAGGGCGAGGAAGTGGAGTTGCGTGCGTTCGTTCACCGCGTTACACGCAGCCTCGTTGCGTTCGAATGGGATCTGGTTGCCAACGTCGCCACGCTGCAGATCTCCCAATTGCCGACGGGATTTGATTACGCGGACGTCTGCACTGAGTTTTTCGAATTGATTGAGAGCTGGCTCAACAGGTCGATGTTCACGATGCTGGACCTGCGTCCGTCGATCAAAGCCCTTCACGCACTGGAAGAAACGGGTGCGGGGGAGACACGCTCGCACGGCATCAACTATCGCACCCTGCAAGGCCGGAGATTCGAAGGCAGAAGCGCGTCTGCCGCCGATCCGCTCTTGGGCGAGGCCTCAATCGATGCCGCGCTGACAGCAGTCCGCAAAGCAGGCGTTGGACACTTGGGCAACTTCTATTGGCTGCCAGGACCAACAAATCCCGGAACGAATCCGCTGCAATCCGAATGCCACGTGACCGTGGTCGCGTCCAAGCATCGAATCAACTTCCACACTCCCAACGACGAACAGACAGTGCGATATGTACTTTCACGAATCCGAAGCCATTGCCCGTAATCACTCCACGCTGCAGCGGGTCGTGGAAGAGATCGACGGCCATTTGGCCACGATTTTCAACCCCGCGCCGCTCCGGCCAGGCGACTTCGCCAGCGTCGTGGGCTGCAGCACGAACCAGGTGGTGTCGATCTTCGACCTGCTGGTCCAGGATGAGGTGCTGCAAACAGACGGGATGGTCGAATGTGATCGCTGCCACAATCTGATGTCTGCGTCCGCATACGACGAGGCAATCGCCGATGAGGACAGTTTCGAGTGCACCAGTTGCCACCGACCATTCAGTCGCCGGGTACGGCGCACCACCGTCTACCGGATGACGACGGAGACGCTTCAACGGCCCCGGCCTGCGGTTGCCACAGCTGAGATCGAGGATGCCCTTATCGAACTCGTGAGGTCGCCTTTGGTGTTTCGTCGTATCAACCAGATTTGGGTTCTGAGGTTTGCGGGAAAAGCGGCACTGATGCACGACGCGCGGGGGCTTTACTACATCGCAAGGCTGCTCGCGGAACCGGACCGCGACGTCTGGGCGTCGCACCTGCTCGCTGCAGCTGTAGGAATCGACCCGCGGATCACTGCTGGCTCGGCAGAACCGCTCCTGGACAGCACCACGATGGCTGCATACCACAAGCAGTACGCAGAACTCCAGGAGGACCTGGAGGAGGCGAGAGCCATGAATGATCTGGGCCGGATCGAGTCCATACAGGTGAAGCTGGATTTCTTTGCCACCGAGATCTCACGAGCGACAGGATTATTTGGAAAGAAACGACAGCGTTCGACCATTGAGAATGTTCGCAAATCAGTGTCGATGGCCGTCACTCGCGCGATCGACAGCATTCGTGCTGAGCACGAGGCGCTGGGGAAGCACCTTGATGGCTTCATTAACTCTGGAACGGTTTTCAAGTACGCGCCAGACCGAGAGTGTGAATGGCTGACCTGAAAGGCGGTGGATTCTGCCTCCGGATTACCCGGCAACGGGTTCGGACCGCGAGAGACTCCGGGTAATGCGGTGCAGATGATGACCCGGATTCGGGAGAGGTTTCGAGTGGAGTGCAGAACACTCCACTTGTTTTGCCTCTGGCGAACATGAACTCAGGACGGTAGCGAAACTCGCCTGCCGTCGGGTTATACGAAAGGCCGTCATCTTCGGGTGACGGCCTTTTTGCGTTCTATCGCCAGTTTTCGCAAGGACTTCCGGCACTGCGAATCTGTTCATTGGCAGGTTTGCTCAGCGCAGTAGCCGCCGCTGGCAGCGATATTCTGCAGGAATTTGGAAGCGATACCTCCACCACAGTGAACCTTTTCGTGAGAACTAGGCAATAATTGGTATCGTGAAACCAAGCCTACCCGACGAAACCGAACTTCTGCGCAGCGCTCAAGGCGGCGAGGCGATGGCATTTGGCCGAATGGTCGAACTGTACGCCGAGCCGGTGTGGCGGTGCGCGCGGGGCCTGTGCGGCGACGACCACGAAGCCCAGGATCTGGCTCAGGAAACGTTCGTCGAAGCCTGGCGGTCGCTGCAGCGGTTCGACGGGCGAGCCCGTTTTTCGACTTGGCTCTACGGCATCTTGCGTCATCGGTTTCTCAAATCGCGCCGGAAGTCGCGACCGGTGATCGAAGGGGATGGGGAGACGATTGAACGACCTTCCCGCGAAGCTGCCCCCTCCGTCGCCGCCGAGCAGGCGGAAGAGGCGAGGCTCGTGCATGCGGCGCTGGCCTTACTGCCGAACGAACACCGTGCGGTTCTCGAGATGCGGTTCTTTGCCGACGCGTCGCTGGCCGAGATTGCCACGCTGCTCGGTTGTCCGCTAGGCACGGTCAAGTCCCGGTTGCATCACGGCCTGGAAAAACTTCGCCGTAGTAATCATGACGTGAACCTTTTAGCTGTTACCGGGGAATCACCTGTATCCGAAACGAGAGCTAAATCATGACCGAGGAAATTTCCAACTGTGAACGCTGGCAGGAACCGATCAGCTTGCTGGCGGCGGGATGCCTGCCAGCCGAGGAGGAGTTCGGCGTTCGTCAACATTTGGCCAACTGTGCTGCCTGTGAGACGCGGTTGACTGAACTGGCATCCGTATGCACGAGCCTGAGGCGTAACCGCCCCTCGGCTGTGATTCCCATCGCCGCGATCAGCGAGCGATGGAACGATGCAGCAGAGGGCGTGCCGCCTCGCCATTCGGTGCAGCGTATCCCAACGCTCGGGTTCTGGCTGAGTGGTACGTTGGCGGCCTCGCTGCTGATCGCCGCTGTGTGGCTGACACAGCGTCAGCCGGGAGGCGCAGCGTCCGATCCTCGGGAGCCTCACATCGTGGCTGGCGGAGCGAAGTTCGGGACGCAGGCACCTCTGCCGGCCGAAGCTCTCGCGCCGTCAGCGGAGGAAGTGCCGGTCGAACGAGACTGGTCACAGCCCACGTTGCGGGACTATGAACAGGCCCTGGCCGAGTCGGACGAGGCTTTCGACGCCCTGCTGCAGCGGCATGGAGAGTCCGTTGTGTTTGAACCGTACGATCCCCAATCCCTGTTCTAAGGATTCCGACCGATGAGATTCTGTTACATACCAATTCTGGTTGGCCTGCTGATATCGCAAACCGTGTCCGTCCGTCCTGCCGTCTCAGCCGATACGCCGGCTGGCGGAACCGCCTCCAGCCCCAACGCGGCCGTGATCTACTGGCAGGCGTTTGCAGCCTTGCCGAGGCTGGAAGGCGAACAGAAAACGAAGTACGAAGCTGCGATCAAATCGACGACCGATCCCATACCCGACGACCTCCAACCGATCATGGCCCGTTTTGATACTTCGCTGCGGGAATTGCACCGCGCCCGTGAAGTGGCGGCGTGTGACTGGAACCTGAATTATGACGACGGCCCGGGGTTGATATTGCCACACTTACAGAAGGCCCGCGAGCTAAGCCGGGCGGCTCTGCTGCGTGCCCGCCTGCGGTTTGCGGCCAAGGCGACGGACGACGCGGTCGCGGATGTAGTCGCCGTGCTGAAAATGGCTCGCGATTGCGGCAGCAGCCCGCTGCTGGTCTCGGTGTTAGTCGACATCGCCATCGAACAAATGGCAACAGAGCTCCTTTCTGCGAACCTGTCTAGCCTCTCGCCGAAGCAATTGGACAGTCTGGCGACATCGTTGGAGACGTTGCCCGCGACACCTTCCATGGTGGACTGCATGCGGCTCGAAGGCCGGGTGTTCGGCGATTGGATGGAGCGATTCATCAACTCGGAGGCGACCAAGCTTAACGACCCGAAAGCCGGCGCGAAGGTATTGGACGCGTTGTTGAAGCAGATGAATGACGGCAGCCCGCCCGACGCAAACGAAGCGGATGCAATCCAGCGGCGCAACTTACTCGAATCCCTGACCATCGCCGACGTGCGAGAGTCGCTTCGTCTGCTGCGCGCGGACTACGCGGAGTTAGCCAAGATAGTAGGCCTCCCCCCCACCGAACGGCGTGGCCGCTTAGTCGAATCCGAATCACAATTTGCCGAAACCCGCAAATCTGCCAACCGCGAAGACGTGCTGCGCCATCTCTCCCATCTCATTCTACCAGCAATCGTTAAAGTCACGGACCGCGAAGATCAGCTCCACGTGCGACGGAGCCTGCTGACGTTTGCCATCCAAGTGCAACTTCATGGTCCCGACGCGATCAAAGACGCCACCGTTCCCGACTATGGGCCGATTGAGTACCGCAAGACCGATTCCGGCTTCGAACTTCGCTGCCAGCCGAAATCGGCTGATGAACCGGTCGTGCTCCGTGTCGTAACCGCCCGGTAGCTGATATCGGGTGTTGCAAACGGCAGGGCGGACTCGGCATGTTCGCACACGTTGCAGTGCCCCGTGGTGGCTCTTGAGCGAAGTTTTTCGTGAGAGTCTAATCCAAATTTCTCACACAGTTACCAATGCGGTAAATTTTGCCTCGAAAGGGCCTAGAAAACTAGCCGCGCCCGTCAGGAAGTGGGCCAGGCGGGCGGTTCCTCTTGGAACACTCTTTGGCATACCCTAAGTAATGTCAATGTTGTGTGGCAATCTTGGCTCCAGCCTGGCCCACTTCCTGACGGGCGCGGCTAGTTCGTCGAAGTCAGCACCGAGCGGGAGCATCGATCACGATGGCATTTCTCCAGGATGGACTCCGTCAGTTTGCAGAGAATCTGTGTGGGATTTGAAGGTTCCGGCTTATATCCTTGTAGAGAGGAGAATTCATGACTCAGACGGAGCCCCCCGATTCCGCGAACTCAGCCGAGGAGCATGTGCGGTTGATTGCGCAGGCTCAACGGCGGCTATATGCGTTTATCTTTGCATTGGTGCGTCGGCCGGCGGACGTGGACGACATTCTACAGGAAACAAACGTTGTCCTCTGGAGAAAGCGGGAAACATTTGAACTGGGCACCAATTTCTTCGCCTGGGCATATTCAGTCGCACGCATACAGGTTTTGGCGCATCGTAGTCGTCAACATCGAGGAGTTTTCCTCCTTGACGAGAAGCTGTTTGAAGAACTGGCGGAGGCGGCGAGGACCGAACTGGAGTATTCGATCGGCGGGAAATGGCTTTGGGACATTGCCTGGAGCGGCTGCCGGCCGGGCAGCCGCAGTTGATCACTCGCCGTTATCGCCCGGGCACCTCGGTTCAGGCGTTGGCGACCAGAATTCTCACGAGACACCACCCCACTTCCAATTGCGAATCTCCGGCATGTCCTCGCCGTGTTCAGCGATGAACTGCTTGTGCTCGATTCGCTTCTCACGAAGAGCCTGTTTAGCGTACGCGGCCCGCGCGCCCAAGTGCGGCACGCGGTCGATCACATCGGCAACAAGGTGGAATCGGTCGATGTCGTTCAGCACGCACATGTCGAAGGGCGTTGTGGTTGTTCCCTCTTCCTTATATCCACGAACATGCAGGTTGCGGTGATTCGTGCGGCGATAAGTCAGCCGATGAATCAACCACGGGTAGCCGTGGAACGCGAAGATGATCGGTTTATCCGTCGTGAAGAGCGAGTCAAAGTCCGTGTCGCTCAAGCCGTGCGGGTGTTCGCTTGGCGGCTGGAGCTTCATGAGGTTGACCACGTTGATCACGCGAACCTTCAGGTCGGGAAAGAACTCTCGCAGCAGTTCTGCGGCTGCGACCGTCTCGAGTGTCGGAACATCACCACAACACGCCAGGACGACGTCAGGCTCGCTGCCTTGATCGTTGCTCGCCCATTCCCAGATGCTGATGCCAGCCTCGCAGTGTTTGACTGCCTGGTCCATGTTCAGCCACTGCGGGGCCGGCTGCTTGCCGGCGACGATCACGTTGACATAGTTGCGGCTGCGGAGACAGTGCTCGGTCACCGACAGGAGTGTGTTGGCGTCTGGCGGCAGATACACCCGTATGAACTCTGCTTTCTTATTGACCACATGGTCAATGAAACCGGGGTCCTGGTGGCTGAATCCGTTGTGATCCTGCCTCCAGACGTGCGATGAAAGCAAGTAGTTGAGTGATGCAATCGGTCGCCGCCAGGGGATGTGGTTGCACACCTTGAGCCACTTGGCGTGCTGGTTGAACATTGAATCGATGATGTGAATGAAGGCTTCGTAGCAATTGAAGAAGCCGTGGCGGCCTGTCAGCAGGTAACCTTCGAGCCAACCCTGGCACTGATGCTCCGAGAGGACTTCCATCACCCGACCGTCTGGCGACAGGTGGTCGTCGTCCGGATAAATGTCTGCCACGAAGCAGCGGTCGGTCACATCGAGAATGTCCTGCCAACGGTTGGAATTGTTCTCGTCAGGACTGAAGATTCTGAAGTTTCTGCTGTTGAGGTTAAGCTTCATCACGTCGCGCAGGTACTTCCCCTGCAGCCGAGTTGCCTCAGCCAGGGTCACCCCTGGACTGGGTACGTCCACGGCATACTTTCGGAAGTCGGGCAGAAGGAGATCCTTAAGCAGCTTCCCGCCATTGGCATGCGGATTGGCGCTCATCCGCCGGTCGCCCTTCGGTGCAAGATCGACTAACTCCGGCTTGAGCTTGCCGGACTCGTCAAACAGTTCTTCGGGACGATAACTCTTCAGCCATTGTTCGAGAATCGCGACGTGGCTTGGTTTGTCCATGTCGCCCATCGGTACCTGATGGCTGCGCCAGTAGTCCTCACATTTCTTGCCGTCAATCTCGGTCGGACAGGTCCAGCCTTTCGGTGTGCGGAAGACGATCATTGGCCAGGTAGGTCGCTTCAGCGTTGTGTTCGTGGAAGAAGCAGCGCGAGCCTCGGCCCAAATCTGCTTGATCTCTGCGGTCACCTCGTCCAGCACCGCGGCCAGTTCCAGGTGCAACTTCTCCGGTTCATTTCCCGCTACAAAGTAAGGTTTGTAGCCGTAACCTTCGAACAGCTTCCGCAGCTCGTCCTGCGGGATGCGCGCCAGGAAGCAGGGGTTGGCGATCTTGTATCCGTTGAGGTGCAGAATCGGCAGGACGCAGCCATCTCGCACGGGATTGAGAAATTTGTTGCCGTGCCAGCCGGTGGCGAGTGGGCCGGTCTCCGCTTCCCCGTCGCCGACGACGCAGGCGACGATCAGATCGGGATTATCAAACGCAGCACCAAATGCGTGAGACAGTGCGTAACCGAGTTCTCCTCCCTCATGAATTGAGCCGGGAGTCTCTGGTGCAACATGGCTGGGAATGCCGCCCGGAAAGCTGAATTGCTTAAACAGCTTTCGCATTCCCTCCTCGTCCTGACTGATGTTGGGGTAGACCTCGCTGTAGGTTCCCTCCAGATAGGCGAGAGCCACCAGCGACGGGCCACCGTGGCCGGGCCCCGTAATGAAGAGCATGCTCAGGTCGTCACGCCTAATCACACGGTTCAAATGGACGTAGAGGAAATTCAGGCCAGGTGAAGTCCCCCAATGTCCCAGGAGTCGCGGCTTGATGTGCTCCCGCAAAAGCGGTTCGCGCAGGAGCGGGTTTTCATAAAGGTAGATTTGGCCGACGGACAGATAGTTGGCCGCTCGCCAGTACGAATCGATCCGATTCAGCTCTTCAGTGGATAATTGATTCTGCATTGCTCTTGGCCTTTTGACTTTCGCTTCCGCGACCCTCAGCCTATCGGCGCCGCAGCCACTTTTCAATGCCAACGATAAGATGAATCAGCCAACCGGTTCCCTGCAACAGCGACCATTCCATCCAACCGATCGGCTGGCTGCCGAAGGCGAAGTTCTTGGGTAGTGTGTACGTGATCAGCACCTGTAGGAGCGCCATTGCAGTTGCAACGAAAAGAACCCAGGAGTTGGAAAAGACGCCCAGCCGGAACATCGAATAGCGAAGCGAGCGGCAGTTGTACAGGTAAAACAACTTGCCGAAGACGAACACGTTGACGGCGGCCGTGCGTGCTTTCGCTTCGGATTCAACGTGCAGGATTTCCCACTCGAACAACCCGAACGCGCCGATCAGTAACAGGACGCCCACCAGCACGATCCGCTCTATCAGTGGCCGGGTGAGGATCGGTATATTCGTCGCCCGCGGAGGCCGCGACATGATCTCCGGCTCCTTCGGCTCGAACGCGGGCATCAGCCCCAGCAGAACGGCCGTGGTCATGTTGATCCATAGAATCTGTACGGGGATAATCGGTAGAGTCTACCCGGCGACAATCGCGGCCCGTATGACCGGTCTTCACCCAAGTTGATGGGGAACGGTCGGGTGCTGGTCATGCGGCGGTTTAATAACGGCGTCATCGTTCTGTCCGCGAAGTCGATGGCACTATTGTCGGAATTTGACGTCCCGACCGCCCGTCTCGTTGATCTTGCCGTGTCCACTCAAGGCCATCGCATTATCGCAGGAACACAGGAAGGACCGGCTTATGTCTGGAGTTTCACCAATGAATGAGTCGCGCCGGCTTGCGTTCACGCTGATTGAACTGCTCGTGACGATGACCGTAATCGGCATCCTGATCGCGTTACTGCTGCCTGCAGTGCAGATGGCGCGTGAAACGGCTCGACGTATGAGTTGTGCGAACAACCTGAAACAGATCGGCGTCGCGTTGCACAACTATCACGACATGCACCGGGTATTGCCGTTTGGCTGCGGGACTGACTACGACGGACTGATCTCCTCCCTGGGAACGCTCAACGACCGCCGGTATTCCGCACATTCGCAGATTCTTCCGCAGTTGGACCAGGAGAATATCTATCACAAACTGAACTTTCACGTTGCCCCCTTCCACCCCTATGTGAACTCCGGGTCATATGAGCCGGACTGTATCGCCAGCGGAGGCCGGAGCGCGACCAACGGCGAAGCCGCGACGACGGTCATCAGCACGTTCTGTTTCCATTTGGCGATCTCATCGCGAGAGTTTTACTTCACTGGAAGCCCGGTGCAAAACGTACGTAACGGGAGGAAAAGGGAGCATTCTACTTTACGCGGGTTGTGCCGGAGTTGCACAGGTTGACACGGAGAGGCTACCCGTGTGAGGCAGTAGTCGAGTGGAATTTTTTTTACCGGACATCGGGGGCTAACATGGTATTGCGTCAAGTCGAACCGACCCCACATCCCTTATTACCAAGTTTGTCGCCATTTTTCACATAGTTACCAATGCGGTAGATTTTGTCTCGATAATACCTGGAAAACTAGCCGCGCCCGTCAGGAAGCGGGACACGTTTGTGCCGCAATCGTCGTGTCGAAGGTCAACCCGCGTTGATTTCAGCGCGACGCGAGTAGCCCCACCCCGGCCCGCTTCCTGACGGGCGCGGCTAGTTCACCGAAGCCTGCAATCCTGTTTTATTGACCCGTGTGAGAAATTCAAATTAAGTGCACCTGGACTTCCGCAATTACTGTCTTCTCGTACTTTTCCTTTAGTTCGATTCATAGTAGTATGATCTCCATAGGATTCCAGTCTCATCTGGGGGAGTTTCACCCCATAACAATCACGCCCGTGCCGGGCGTACCCAAAGCGTTGCACCGAAACTGCGGGCCGCGCGGTTTCCGAAATCAATGTCGTTCGCCGCGGCCCGGTGAATGGTGGCGTTGGGAACACATGACGGAGTCCAATCATGCTCTTGTATCGGTTCGTCCCAGTTGTACTTTTATCGCTGTTGCTGGTCAGCGCCTCGACTACCGCGGCCCAGAAGGAAACGATACCTGACGCCAGTCCCACCGAGCAGGTTGTCGATACCATTGCTGCCGAATGGGCCGTGAGGTCGGCCCTGAATCTCCAGCAGCGTAGCCGGGATGACATCATTGAGTTGGCTGTGGCCGCGCAACCGGGAACACTTGAACAACGGATTGCCCGCTGTCTGGTAATGGCAGAAACGCCCAAATCCAGGCAAGTTCTCGCCAAGCTGCGAGAAGCCAGGGCCAACCACCCCTCCGAGAGCGTTCAGTTGTTGCTACTTGAGCTGGAGACGGAAATTCTGAAAAGCAGCACCGTCGACATCATCCTAGCACAAGCTTTTGTAGATAGAGTCCGAACCAATTTGGTGGCAAGGTACTCCAGCCTTGACGTGATGGATGCGGAACTGGCCGCCGCCGTTGTCCGTACTGAAGTTCTATTGAACAATGCCATGACACCTGAACTTGCGAAAACGCTGGTCAAATACCACGTCGCTCGCGCTGCAAGTATCGAGAAGGAGGTTCAAGCGGCGAAAACTGATACCGAGATCTTCATGAATGATGCAATCTCCCCATCCCGAGCTGCGTTTCTGGTCAAGGCAACGTCCCTGCTGGAAAAGGCTAGGACACCAGAGTTGGACGCTTCCCGGAAAAAGGTCAAGACCCTGCTAGCAGAAGCAGTTGCCAGTGATCCTGACGCATCTAAAGCATTTGCCATTGCGAATCAAGCTGCTACTGAGCAGTTGTCGAAGTCGCGGAAATCGGTGGAAGCAAGAATTAAGGATGCCATGCACGAGTGACCCTTGCCAATCAGACGGAGTGAACTAAGCGGTCATCCAGTTAGCTTCGCAGCTTGGACGAGATGAACTCCGGGTGGTGAATAAGTACAAACCCGGCGATTACGCATCTCTTCGCAGGCTTCTTCCCCACGGTCGGTCATCCGATCGGCAGGTACCGTTGTCTCGGACTTTGCCAATCGGTGTGGCCTTTTTATGTGCTGATCTCCTTGAAACTCTCAGACTCATACAGGGGACTTTCCCCCCACAACATCACGCCCGCGCCGGGCGCACCCAAGGCGTTGCATCGAAGCTGCGTGCCGCCAGGTTTCCGAAATCAATGTCGTTCGCCGCGGCCCGGTGAATGGTGGCGTTGGGCGGCGAAACGAGGAGCAGACTGCAAAGCGGTCGTGGTGAGGGCTGTGGACTCCCCCAATGGGACAGGCACTGGAGAAAACCTATGAGCATCGTCAATATCGGGTTTGTTTGTGTCCTCGCCTTCATGCTTCCCCTCAGCGGGAGCGGTCGAGCCTACGCCAGTGACCGAGTGGACCGTCGGAGCGGTGAACCGGGAAGCTCTGATCATCCCGCCCACCAAGAATGCGGATGGCCCGGTCCCGGTGCTGTTCTTGTTTCACGGGCAGGGCGGCTCATCCGCAATCCTAGACGCCAAGGAGACATCATGACAGTCATGCGTATGGCTAATGTCGGTATCGTGGTAGAAGATATCGATGCCGCCATTGAGTTCTTCACGGAACTAGGTCTCGAACTCGAGGGGCGCGCCCCCATCGAAGGAGACTGGGCAGATGGCGTCACTGGATTGCAGGACATGCGTCTTGAGATTGCGATGCTGCGTACGCCGGACGGTCACAGCAGGCTCGAGATATCCCAATTCCTCGCTCCGCCCGTGGTCGCCGATCATCGCAGTGCCCCCGTGAACGCTCTCGGTTACCTGCGTGTCATGTTCACCGTGGAGGCATCGACGACACTCTCGCCCGGCTCGGCAAGCGCGGTGCGAAGCTCGTCGGCACAGTGGTACAGTATGAAAACATGTATCGGCTCTGCTACATCCGGGGCTCCGAAGGAATTTTCATCGGGCTAGGCCAGCAACTCGGGCAGCAGACATCCCGAGTGAATCTTGTGTGACAGGGACAGAACCAATTGGAAGCGGCTCGTTGCGTAACAGATTCGATTCCCAGGCTGTGTGATTGCTCCACTACAGTGGAATGCCGTAGAAGCGAGCAGCCGTGCCCCCCAGGATCTCCGCCTGTTCGTCGGGACTGAGCCGCGAGATAAAATCCCGCACGATGCCGAAGACCTCTTCGTAGCTGGCGGCCAGTTCGCAGACGGGCCAGTCCGAACCGAACATCAGCCGTTGAGGCCCGAAGTATTCCAGGGCCCGTTCCAGATAGGGCTGAAAGTCCGCCGGTCGCCAATTCCGCCAGGCAGCTTCCGTCACCATTCCCGAGAGCTTGCAGTACACATTCCCTTGCCGCGAGGCGGCGCGGAAGTGGACATCCCAATCCTCGATCCCCTGCTCGCGAATTCGCGGCTTGGCAAGATGATCAATCACCAGCGGTAAATCGGGACAGGCCCGCGCAACTGTTTCCGCATGCCGCAGATGCTTTACGAAAAACAACAAATCGAAGGGAACCCCGTGTTTCTCGAGCACTTTCAAGCCGCGCAGAGTCTCGGTCCGCACGATGAAATCCTCGTCTGGTTCATCCTGGGTCACATGCCTGACCCCCAGAAACCGGGGGTGATCCTTGAATTCCAGCAATTGCGCTTCGCAATCCGGGGCACGCAAATCGACCCAACCCACGATCCCGGCCAGAAAATCGTACTGTTCGCAGAGCGACAATACCCAGCGATTTTCCGCCAGGTCGTGCCTGGTCTGCACGAATATCGAACGATCGATCCCGCATGCCTGCAAATGAGGCAGCAGATCGTCAGGCAGAAAATCCCGGCGAATGGGTGCCAGCGCGGGCGCCTGCAGCCAGTCGTAAGAAAAGCGGCTCAATTCCCAGAAATGCTGATGCGCATCGATTTTCATCTCGGTTCCTTTCCCCACCTCCATGGCAGATCGCACTAGCGAAATGCTCCGCGCGCCCCACATCGGTGGAATCAGTATCGCACGTCACGGTTAGACCGAATTTCTCACCCGGGTCAATAAAACAGGATTGCTGACTTCGACGAACTAGCCGCTTCCTGACGGGCGCGGCTAGTTTTCCAGGTATTATCGAGACAAAATTACCGCATTGGTAACCCTGTGAGAAATGTGGGCAAGTGAGACAACGCAGCTATCTCTGGCAAATTATTGACGATTCACGCGACCGGATCTCGCTCCGCCCATCTCGGCCCGCCACTATTGCGGAGGCATCGCCCCCAGTTCTTCCCAGAGTTTCGCGCTGGCGCGGATCCCGCCATGAAAGTTGGCCACGTGGAAATGTTCGTTGGGGCTGTGCAGGTTGTCGCTGTTCAATCCCCATCCCAGTAAGAGCGTTTCCACGCCAAATATTTCCGCAAAGGTTGCCACCACGGGGATCGAGCCCCCCTCGCGAATAAACACCGGTTCCTTGCCGAACGCATAGGCAATTGCCTGACTGGCCGAACGGAAGTACGGGCCAGACGTATCGAAGACATGCGCTTCGCAACCGTGATAGTTACGAAACTGCATGGTCACGCCGGGAGGACAGTGTGCCCGCAAAAATTCTTCCAGAGCCTGCGTCAGTTTTTCCGCATTCTGCCTGGGCACGAGTCGGCACGTAATTTTTGCCGTGGCCGACGAGGGGACTATCGTCTTCGGACCTTCTCCCGTGTATCCCCCGTACAGGCCGTTGACATCGCAGGTTGGCCGAGCCCAGCGGCGTTCAAGCGTGGAATAGCCCACTTCGCCAAATGTTGCGGGTACTCCCAGATCCTTACGGAAGGCCTCGTCGTCAAAAGGCAACCGGGCGAATTCCTGGCGTTCCTCCACGGAAAGTTCGAGCACATCGTCGTAGAAGCCCGGAACCTGGATGCGTCCCTGGTCGTCGTGCAATTGGCCGAGCATGCGGGCCAGCGCGAGGGTCGGATTTTGCACCGCGCCGCCAAACACCCCGCTGTGCAGATCCCGATGTGGCCCCTGCACCGTCACCTCGCAGGCCAGAATGCCCCGCAGACCATATGTAATGGCCGGCAGATCCGCAGAGTACATGCTGGTATCGCTGACCACGGCCACATTACAGGCATACTCGTGTTGTTTCTCCCGGAGGAAGTCCGTGAGATGATTGCTGCCGACTTCCTCTTCCCCTTCAATGACAAACACCACATTCGCGGGGAGGCGACCGACGGTTTTCATCCAGGCCGCGACGGCCAGGATGTGCGTCAACATTTGCCCTTTGTCGTCGGTGGCCCCGCGAGCGAAAATTTTCCCGTCGCGGATGGTTGGCTCGAACGGGGGAGTGGTCCATAAGTCGAGCGGATCGGGCGGTTGCACATCGTAATGGCCATACACCAGCACGGTTGGTGCGCCGTCCCCCGCACCACGCCACTCTCCGGTGACGATCGGGTGACCGGGTGTTTGGTGAATTTCGGTCTGCAGCCCTGCATCGGCCAGCAGACTCCGCACATACTCGGCGGTCTCCTGCATCGCGGGCAGGTAGCGCGAATCAGCACTGATACTGGGAATCCGCAATAGCTGCTTCAGCGTTTCGAGATGCGTTTCCTGCTGCAGATTCAAATACGTTTCGACGGAAGAAAAGGATACCTGATTCACGCGACGGCCTCGTTCTGGATGCCTGGGATGAGAATTCGTCCTGAGTTCAGGATGTTACCGTATCTCGCCAAGTTCCCCAAGCGCAGCCCCCTGGAACGCGACATTTGCAGACTTCAATATTTTCCAGGCAGCATTAATGCCAGACAGCCCGCATGGGAACCCCATGCGGGCTGTGACAGTTTCAAATTCGCAATTGGCACTGTCCTCATGTCAGGGCTGGACCCATGACGTGCGGAGTCATGCAATTACAGCTTGGACAGCATCGACTGTGCCAGCGACTTGATCGCGGCGGATCCCTTGGTCGATTTCAGTTTCTCGAAATCTTCCTTCAGATCGATCCCTTCCTGGGCCAGCTTATCGAATTGCTCACCCATGATTTCCGCGCCACTGTCAAGTTCGCCGACCTCCGCTACGCCTGTCAGCCAGGTTTTCACATTTTCCTTGGCCGTTGGCACATTCGTGGTCTGCGGGAGTTGATAGTCGGAAACGGTCCCGCCACCACAGCCCACCAGTCCCAGCATCAGAACCGCACACAGAGTGCCCTTGAATAAATTGAACCAAGTCATGCGAAATCCTGTAAGATCGTAATAAAGTGGTCTGAAAAATTACTCGACGCAATTAGTATTCGCCCAAAACGGCCCCATCGTCTCGGCAACCGAGACGTTGCCAGGTCAACAGGTTAACATTTTCTGAGACAAACCGCACGGCTCCATCGGCCAAGGCGATTTGCGCGCCCCCCTTATGCCGACTACGTACGGGAGAAATTCCTGAACGATCCGCGCACAAACCGAACCCCCCTCCGAAGGCACAACTGCGGTGTTTCCAGTTGGGGGGAGCCGTGGTGTTGAATAGTGTCTGGAAGGGATAGGGAGAAGCCCAGTCACGCCCACACTGGCTCAAAGAACCTTCCGCGGTGACTGCAATCCCGGTAGTGTCGCAATTCGTACCGGCCGTGTCCAGTTCCGACTGGGTCGCGAAGAGGGCATTGGCAAACGTGGGTGTCGTGGCCAGGCGGGTGATGTCGCTGTCGGAATCGCGGCTCTGATTGCCGTCCCCTTGCAGCAGTTCCCCGACCATGACGGCATTCGAGGTCCCATCGAGAATATCCCGCATGCGGATCGATTTTCGCTGTACAATCACGCCGCCGGTATCGGTAGTACTGCCGGGCCAGATGAATGGAGTGGACCCCGCACAGCCGGCATAGTTGTTCCCCGGACCATCCCCTGCTCCGTAGTCCCGGTCGGAAGGACATTTCAGCGAAACAATCTTGTTTTGCCGCAACGTATTGTTGGTACTGTTGTCGTAGCTGATGTTGTGATTCCACTGATCAAACAGGGCCCCCTGTTCGATGAACGGAAGCAACGACACCCAGGCGCTGTGTCCATGCCAACTGCTCGCGCCGGCAATCCAGAACTGGCCCTGGGGAAAAATGCCGTAGGTATCGTGATAGTTATGCAGGGCCAGCCCCAACTGCTTAAGGTTGTTCTTGCACGAACTCCGCCGGGCCGCTTCACGGGCCTGTTGGACAGCAGGCAACAGCAAGGCGACCAGGATGGCAATGATCGCGATGACGACGAGAAGCTCGATCAGGGTGAAACCTGATTTTCGCGGGACACGAGACGTTTGCATGATTCTGTTCCTTTAGAATGAAGGACCCGAGAAGAGAAGAACAACACACGATACCACAAAAATACCCTTCGCAGTGGGCCCGCAATAAGGATATCCACTTAAGATCAAGTCTATAGATCAACAGATACAGAATAGTTTAAGGAAGTGACTCATGCAACTGCAACTCCCCTTAGAATCGCATTTTCCAGCAATTCCAGAAATTCCAGCGAACCGGCCGGGTAGGCTCCTGCCTGCTTAAACGCAAGGGGTAGCCAACCTCCTTCGCCGATGGGGAACGACAATCAAGAAGCAGGTCCCTGCAGGGACCTGCGCGTGGGCAAGATAGACAGGTCGGCGTTTCGTGCGCGTTCGGAACCGCACGTGGCAGCGTCGGAAGAAGAAGGAAGGCTTTCCGTCCCCCCCGCAGTTCGCGCTGTTGGCTCGGAGAGCAGTCCGGCAGGCTCCCGCCTGCCGGACTGGGTGTGGCCTCAGCCCTGCATGGCGCCGGCGGCCATCAGGGATTCAATAAAGCCTTTCAACTGATGGCTCCGGACGGGATGCTGCAGTTTCCGCACCGCCTTGGCTTCAATTTGACGGACACGTTCCCGGGTGACTTTGAAAATCCGTCCCACTTCTTCGAGCGTGTAGGTATAGCCATCGCCCAAACCGTAACGCAGTTTGATGATTTCCCGTTCCCGGTACGTCAGCGTCTTTAGCACGTGGTCGATCTTGTCCTTCAACATCTCCTGGGTCGCGGTGCTCACGGGACTGTCCGAGGCATTGTCTTCGATGAAATCACCGAAGTAACTGTCTTCCCCTTCCCCGATCGGGCGATCCAGGCTGATCGGTTGACGAGAGATTTTCATCACCCGCCGCGCTTCCTCGAGACTGACACCGGCGGCCTCGGCCATCTCCTCGATGGAAGGCTCGTGCCCCAGGATCTGCACCAGTTCCTTGCCGACCTTCCGCAGGCGCGACATGGTTTCAATCATGTGCACGGGAATACGGATGGTGCGGGCCTGGTCGGCAATCGCCCGGGTGATCGCCTGGCGAATCCACCAGGTGGCATACGTCGAGAATTTGTAACCCCGGCGATATTCGTATTTATCGACGGCACGCATCAGTCCGGTGTTCCCTTCCTGAATCAGGTCCAGGAAGTTCATGCCGCGATTGCGATATTTCTTGGCAATGGAAACGACCAGTCGCAGGTTCCCTCCCGACAGTTCCCGCATGGCGGTTTCGTAGGACTTGTACCGGTCTTCAATGCGATGAACCCGTTCGGCCAGCGATTCCGGGGTTTCATAGGTCATCATCATCAGGTCGTGCAGTTCGCGTTGAACATGGGCTTTTTCCTGCTCCACGTTTTGCCGCCGACTCATCATCTTGAGACGATTCTGCAACTCACGCATGCGATGGGAAATCTGCTGCAGACGCTTGAACAAGGGTTGCAGACGCTGGGTCCGCAGGCTCATTTCCTCGACGAGCGTCACCATTTTCCGCCGGCGCTCGTCGAGCATGTGGCGTGCCTGTTTCCGTTCCTGCACGGACAGTTCCGGGTCGATCGAGCGGAGAAAGTCCTGATGATTTTTCTGCTGCAGGTATTCCAGGGTTTTCAGGTTGTGCGGCATGCGGCCGAGCACCTGCTCCTTTTCCACGCTTTCGGTCAACGAGACCTTGATGGTGCGATCAAAGGGCAATTCCCCGGCATGCACCTTGGCCAGAGTTTCAATGGCGGAGCGCATGGCGCAATCGTTGGCCAGCAACTGGCGGCGAAACCGCTTGCGGGTCACCTCGATTTTCTTGGCAAGCCGGATCTCCTCTTCCCGGGAGAGCAAAGGAATTTCCCCCATCTGCGTGAGGTAAATCCGCACGGGGTCGTCGATGCGACGGGATCCTTCGTCATCGTCGTCATCCTCGTTGAGTTCTCCGTTCCGTTTTTCGTCCTTGGAGACCTTCTTCTTTTTCTTGTTCTGCCGCTGTTGCTCCTGTTGCACCTTTTTATGGGAAACGTGTTTTTCCGACACGATTTCCATGCCCAGTTCTTCCAGGGAGAGCAGCAAATGATCCAGCTTATCGGGGTTCACGTCTTCATCGGGCAGGTAATCGTTCACCTGACTGAACGTCAGGAACCCCTGCTCGCGGCCCTGTTGGATCAAATGCTGCAGATTGTCGTCAAGCTGATGCACGAAGTTCTCCTCGAGAATTTCCCTTGCCTGGTCCGTAGGCCTGACCGCCGGGGGCGGTTCAGACTTAATGCAATGGACCAGACTTAGTTCGATGCGGTTTTGCGCGTCACACGTTGCTGATGAAATTGAGCCGCATCCTGCAGCAGTTGTCGCAGACGGTCATCGACGGGTGCCGGTTCGCTCGTGGGGACCACGACATGCCGCGTCGAATTCCGATGGTGGGATTCCTTATGTTCCCACTCCAGTTGTTCTATCACCTGTTTCAAGAGGACGGGACACGGGTTCCCCTCGGGAAACTCCGTCTCTTCCTGCAGTTTTTCGGTGATGCCTCTCGCTTCACTCCGACTGACCAGCCCCAGAACCAGTTTCTTGAGTTCCGGATTTTCCAGGCTCGACAGTAAGGATTCCGCGCCGGCGAAGTGGTTGTGTCGGCTTAGCCGATCGCAGACCTGCAATAACTTCCCCAGCACGGCGTGCTGTATCTTCTCCAGAAGCCCCCGCTCGCGAAGGAGCGTGAGGCATTCCGGCATCATGATGCAAATTTCCAACAGATCCCGCTCGAGCGACTCCACGCGATCCAGCCGCTCCCGCAGGAGATGATTCACCTGATCTTCATAGTTTACACCAGAATTCGCACCCGGCGGGCTCGAATTGGCGTCCGACCGGATTCCTGCCGGTGGACCCGAAGGATTATGAGCAATTCGTGGACCTTTTCGACGCAATTCCCGCAACTGGGAATAGAGCACCTGTTCCTGCGAACCTTTTAATCCTACGCGGTGGGCCAAACGATTCAACAGGTAATTTTCTCGTGGGGTCCCTGAAATCCCGGGCGCGACGGCCAACAACTCCAACATTTCCTTGATGATCTGGTCGCGGGCATGGCTGGTGGCAATGCCATGTTTCTCGTACAGATGTTTCAGCTTGAACTCCCACGCATCACTCGCATTTTGTAATAATTTTTGAAATTCCTGCAGACCATGCCGTTCCAGGAACTCCGGCGGATCCAGTCCGTCCGGTAACGAAAACAGTTTCAGCTCGAGGTCAAAAGAAAGCAGGATCGGGAGCGCCCGTTGAGCGGCGGCTTGACCGGCCTGATCGCCATCGAACACCAGCACGACTTCCTGGCAGAAGCGGCGAATCAGATCCACATGCTGCGCTGTCAACGCGGTCCCCAGGGTGGCGACCACGTTGGCGATTCCCTGCTGATGCAGAGCAATACAGTCGGTATAACCCTCCACCACGATAACGTGTCCCCGTTCCCGCATCGCCTGGCTGGCGTGCTCGATGCCATATAACTGGCGGCTTTTATTGAACAGGGCGCTTTCCCGACTGTTCTGATACTTCCCGAACTTCTCATCGTCACTTCCGGGGAGCACGCGCCCACCAAAAGCAATCACCTGGCCTCTTTCGTTACAGATAGGAAAGGTCACCCGATTCCGACAATGTTCATTGTATCCCTGACCGCTAGCGTTGGGGCTGATCAACCGGGCCGCTTCCATCAACTCCAGGCTATATTTCCCCTCGGCTTTTTTCCGCAGCCATTCCCAGGGCCCCGGATGAAATCCCAAGCGGAAATCGCTCCAGACCTCTTCGCAAAATCCCCGATCGTACAGGTACTCCCGGGCGACCGAGGCCTCGGGATGCTGCAGTAGACACTGATGAAATTGACGACACGCCCACTCCAGCACCTCGAGTTGTTCGACGCGCCCCAACCCCTTCGCGCGGGACTGGCCACTGGGGGACTGGGGCATTTCCAGCCCGGCACGTTGCGCCAGCTGCTCCAGCGCCTGGCGAAAATCTAGCCCCTCCAGTTTCATCACGTAACTAAAGCAATCCCCTCCCGCGTCGCATACCCAACAGCGGTAGGTCTGACGTTCGGGATTAATCGTCATCGAAGGGTTGTGATCGTCGTGAAACGGGCACAGCGCTACGTATTCGCGTCCCCCGTGCTTGGGAATCACGTTCCGCGTTTCGCCGATCAGAGAGACAATGTCTGTCTGGACGCGAACCTGCTCCTTGAATTCGCTCCATACATCCAATGCCATGTTTCCCCCTTGCTCCGCCTGATTAAGACCCACCCGTCGGGAGCCACGCGCCCGCGACAGGAGATCATGATCCGACAACCCTTAACCCGCAAGGCTCACGCCGCTTTGCCATCGTGCCAGCTTTCAGCCTGCCTGCACGGGACAACGGGCTGAAGGCACAATTCGTCATGGGTGTCGCCTCGGCAAGGCTACATATGTATCCCTGCGCAAGAATTCGCCTGAAAAAATCAGAGGCTGCCTGTGATCTGCCTCGGGCACCTTAAAGACGAGGGGTAGACGAGTTGACTCCCCCGGGACGGGTCTACGCAACACAATGAAATTGAATACATTGCGACACAGAATGGCCGCGTCGACAGGGGGGCGCCGTACTCCCTTTCGTATACTTCGCAAGTTATCGGTTCGTACAAACCCCGAGAAACGTGTTGGATAACCGCCATGCCCTCGACACTTGGTTTTCAGGAAATCCGCTGTAACGGAAGCGGCTTGTTGGGACGCACGAGCCGCGTTCGATATCATCGCTTGAACAGCACTGCGTCATCGTGCCGCCGCGCGCAAAATTGCGTAAATCAACGCGATGTGACGGGCGAGACTGGTGGGTTAACGGCCTGGTATGACTCAGGCTGGCGGGGGATTGTCCTCGCGGTTCTGAGGTTCCGTTGCCTCGCTGGAGAGGTGATTCCAGTGGGGCCCCGCAAGTGGGGATTGTTGAGAATGCACGAGATAGCGTTGGCCCCAGCGACGAAGTTGTCCGGTCAGATTGCGACTCCATTTCCGGCAGGGAACCCGAGTCCAGGTTCCACTCCCGAAAATCAATACGGTTGCGGCCAGCCCGAGCAATCCATGTTGCCAGGCCGTCGAGGCGTCAATGACCCTTGCCCAGCGCAATACCCAGGCCGAGACGCCCGTTTGCCTGGGAAGTGGGTCGGTCGAATTCGCGGCGGTTTCTCGCATCAAGGCATCGGGATGCAGCGCCAAGCCTTCAGGTACCGTAATCAGTTGAGCTGAGTCTGGTGCTGTCTCCGCAATGAATTGCAGTTTGAAGGCGGGATCGTGTTGAATCCGTTCCAGCAAGGCGCGCCGCCGATCGTTCTGCTGTTCCAGGGCGATCATTTCGTATTGCTGCCGCCAGCACTGCTGTCGCAGGTCGTCGTTTCTTGCCCACCGCGGAGCCATGACCGCCAGCGTTCCCATCGCGAAGGCGATGCAAGCGGCCAAGACAAACCGCAAATTGGAGTGCCAGGACGAAGCAGTCATAGGAGGATTCGGTTGAATAGGTGGAATGCGTTGCATGGGTTGAGAATGCCGATTTTAACGGTTTTCCTCAAGAGGTAATCTGTAACGGGTCGATGTTGAAGGATAGGCCGAATTCCAAGGTGGCCGAAGGATAACGTCGTCATGTTATATGGACTATATCAATCCGCGGTAGGTGCCGATCTGCAATCCCTGCGGATGGACACCGTGACCAATAATATCGCCAACGCGGGAACCAGCAGTTTCAAGCGTGACTTGGCAATTTTCGCGGTACGCGCCCAGCAGGCGGATCTCGATGGGAACCTCCACGAAGTCCCCCCGGGCCTGCAGGGGCATCCCGGTTCCGCCATGGTCGCAGAAACGGTAACGGACTTCTCGCAGGGTCCTCTAACCGCTACCGGAGCAGACTTCGACGTGGCCTTGATGGGGCCGGGGTTTTTGCGTGTTTCCAATGGCAACGAAGAGTTTCTGACACGGCGGGGCACCTTGACATTGAACGCGGACGCGGAGTTGGTGCAGGCCGACACGGGTTACCGCGTACTCGATCCGCGCGGATCGGCGATTCTGGTCCCCCCGGGCATGGACATTCAGATCGATGAAGCGGGTGGCATTACGGCCACGCATCCGACTACGCGGGAGACCTTGCCGGTGGGCGAGTTGGATCTTGTCCAGCCTGGCAACCCGCGGTCATTGAAAAAACGGGGAGACAGCCTTTACGAAGCGACGGCAGGTTATACGAAGGCTGGCCCCGAGGTACGCGTCCGGCAGGGATTCCTGGAACAATCGGGTGTTCGTCCCATGAAGGAGATGCTGGCGATGATCGAGACCTCGAAAGCCTTCGAGGCAAACATGAACCTGATTCAGTATCAGGAGCAGACATTGGGGCAATTGCTGCAAGCGGTTGGCGGTAAGTAGTCAATCGCTTTGTGAAACGTCAACAGGCAAGATACAGCGGGGATGGGATAGGGAAGCATGAGTATTCGCACATTATATTCCGCCGCTTCCGGCATGGATGCCCATCTGTTTCAGTTGGACGTAATCGCCAACAACCTGGCGAACGCGGGGACGACGGGATTCAAGCGGAGCCGGGCGGAGTTCGAGGATTTGTTCTATGAACATATCAAGCTGCCGGGTGCCCAGGCAGTGCCGGCACAAACCCCGACCGGGATTTCCGTCGGTTTGGGGGCGGGCGTGCGGGCGACCCAGGTCGATTTTCGCGAGGGGAACCTGCAGGAGACGGGCAACCCGCTCGATATTGCGATACTCGGGGATGGATTCTTTCAGATCCAGGATCCGAATGGGGGCGACCCCTTGTACACCCGGGCGGGCACGTTCTCGAAGAATTCGGAAGGCAATATCGTCATGACCTCTGCACAGACGGGGCGTCTGCTGGAACCGGCGATCAATCTGCCTCCCACGGCGATCAATATCTCCATCACCGCGAATGGAGAAGTGTGGTATCAGGAAGCGGGTGTGGCCACGCTGACACAAGCAGGACAAATTCAGCTTGCCCGGTTCGTGAATAACGAGGGCTTGTTGCAGGTCGGCGAGAATCTGTATCAGGCCACGGATGCCTCGGGTATTGCGACGGTTTCCATCCCCGGACAGGATGGATCGGGAACATTGAAGCAAAGTTTTCTGGAAACATCGAACGTGGAACCCGTACGGGAACTTGTCGAGTTGATCAAGACGCAGCGGCACGTGGAACTGAACAGCGAGGCCTTGAAGGCGGGCGATCAGATGCTGCAGTTGATCAATAATCTCCGCCGGTTCTAATTCAATCCCTTTCCTTCGTTGTGGTTTTCCCTCATGAAACACCTCGGCCCCAGCCTGCTTCTGTTGCTGCTGACCTGTTGCGGGTCAGCCGAGGCAACTCTGATCCGACTGCGCGGCGAATCGCAGGTTTCCGCGGCGTTGGTTCAACTGGGAGACATTGCGGAGATTTCCGAAGCGGATGCAGCGGAAAAGGAGCAGTTACAAAGACTCACAATCTGCCCGGCCCCGGCGGCGGGGAGGGTGGCGAGAATTTCGCTGGATACCATACGCAGGGAATTGTCGTTGCGGGGCGTCGACCAGACCGCATTGCGATTCACGGGGGCCAGCGATTCCCTGGTGACACGTACGTTACGGGAAGTCCCCGTTACCACGGTGGCACCGACGTTCGATCAACGTCATTTACAGCGATTTCAGGGCGAACTGCAGCAGTTGATTTCCGCATACGTGCAATTTCAATCACCGGAACTATCGCACTTGCGAATTGAACTTTCGGAACAGCAACTACGCGAAATTCTGGCCACTGCTCCCGCAGATGCCGTTTGGAACATTCAAGGGGGACATGCTCCCTGGGTGGACAATCAGATGTTTCAATTGACCGGTCAGTCCGTTGACGGGACGATTGTTCGCCATGATGTCTCCTGTCGCATTTCCCGGAAACCCCGCGCGCTGGGCTTGAAACAGGGACTGCCCCGAGGCCAGGTTTTGCGGGCTTCCGATCTGGTCTGGATCGATACCGAACAGTCCGAAGGGTTTTTCACGGATCCCGCGCTGGTCATTGGCACCGAAACCCTGCGAAGTTTGCGGGCGGACGTTCCGTTGCGGCCAGACGATGTACGGGCACAGCCGCTGATTCGTCGTGGGGAAGTGGTGAACGTCACGGCCAAGGTTGGCTCGATCCTGGTGCGGCGTTATTGCCGCAGCCTCGATGATGGCAGCCTGGGGCAGTTCGTCACGCTGGTGCCCGTCGATGGCAAGGAACGCCTCTCCGCACGCGTTTCGGGACTGCGGGAAGCGGAAATTGTCCTGCAAACGGAAAGCACGGCAGCGCCCCCCAAGGGAGAAGCGGGTGGCTTGACCGTGGCAATATCCGGACGGCAAATCGGGCACGAGTTGCCAGCACGGACACAACGGGAATCGACCCCGGCGATGTCCGGAACCCAGCCGAATCACTCCTCTCCTGCTCCGTTTCGGGAAACAACATCCTCCGCAAGCCCCCGGATGCCTGCCGTTCCATCGGATATTCAACCCACCGTTTCGCCTGTACATTCCGGGCGGATTCTGGCGAATCAACCAGCGCGCCTTCCCGAGTAATCCCCCGGCATAACAGGCCGCACTCAATTCATACCGACCAAGTGCCATGCGTATTATATTGTTGATACTGTTCACCGTTTTGCTGACACCCGCAGGGGTGTGGGCACAAGGGAACCCGTATGGTCCGGGTACTTCGCGTGGTGGTGTAAGGTACGATGCCGAATCGGTGTTCGGCAATGAACGCCCTCCCGGCGTGCCTCCCCTGCCCGGTCCGCCGGGAGGCAATTCCTACGTTCCGCCCGCTCCTGGGGGTGGTGCGGCAGGTGCGGGCTTCGGACCTCCCCCGCCCGGTCCGCCCGTTGGCAATCCCTATGCTCCTCCTGCTCCCGCGGGTGCTGGCTTTGGGCCTCCCCTGCCGGGAGAATTTGCCTATGGGCATCCGCCGCTGCCGATGCCGCCCGCGCCCACGGTCCGCGATTTTTCGTGGATCTATATCGATCATCCGACGGATCGTGCCTTCAAGGTGAACGACATTGTTACGGTGATTGTCAGCGAACGTTCGGAAGTGACGCTGAATTCCCGGTTCAACCGTCAGCGTAATGCGTCGTTGAAATCCGAACTGAAGGAGTTCGTGAAGCTTGATGGGCTGACACTGCGGAATTCCGCCACCACGAGTCCCACGATCGACATGAATCAGCAGGAACGAATTCAAGCCACGGGACAGGTCACGGATCAGGAAGGGATCACGTATCGGATTGCCGCCACGGTTGTGGATATCCGTCCGAACGGGAACCTGGTCCTGGAGGCCCGCAAGAAGATCAATGCCAACGATGACTTGTGGGAATACACCCTGCATGGCGAGGTGCGATATGAAGACGTGCTGCGCAACAACACCGTCTTGAGCGAGAACATCGCCAATCTCAATATTGAAAAACGCCTTCAGGGCCGGGTGCATGCCAGCACGGGGCGCCGTTGGGGCAACAAACTGATCGATATGTTCTGGCCGTTCTGATACGACCTGAGCGGTTGTTTCATCCACTCCCTCCAGCATCCCACGTGCCCCTCTTGCCTTCCGCGGATATAAGCTGTTTCTTCTTCCATAGGGATCGAATTCATCATGTTTCAGCGGTATCGATTCACGGGTTATCTGGGCCTGTTGCTGGCCTGCTGCTGGCTGGGAATGCCTTCCGTGGTATCCGCCCAGGTGCGGCTGGAGAGTATCTGCACGGTCCATGGGCACAAGGAGATTCGCCTGACGGGCATGGGTTTGGTGGTGGGCCTGAACGGAACGGGAGATGGTGGGGACGCCGGCCCCACAATCCGGGCGCTGGCGGCAGCCATGCGAGCCATGCACGCCCCGGTGCTGGATCCGCGGGAGTTAAAGGACGCCAATAACGTGGCGATCGTGCTGATCGAAGCGACCATCCCAAAGACGGGTTTGCACCAGGGGCAGCGCCTGGATTGTTACGTCAGTTCATACCTGGGAGCCAAAAGCTTGAAGGGGGGGCGACTGCTGATTTCCCCGCTGCAATCCGCGGACCTGAGAAACGACCTGCTGGTGGGCACGTGCTCGGGAGCCCTGGTGGTTGAAGACGCCTCGGTGCCGACCATGGCGCGTATTCCCGGTGGCGCGGTCCTGGAAGCCGATCTGTTTCGCAGTAGCGAATACCTGTCGCGCATTGTGAATGTTTCCACGGGCGAGCCCAGGATTCGCCTGCTGTTGAACGAATCGCATTCGAGTTTTATCACGGCTCGCATGATTACCGAGCAAATCAACGAAGCCTTCGAATTTGAATCGTTCGATCAGCAGCATGCCAGCCCGATCAGCCCCAGCATCATCGACGTGAAAATCCCCAAGACATGGCAGAACACTCCGGTGGAGTTCATCGCGGAGGTTATGGATCTCAAGGTCAATTCGCCCCATAGTCTTTCACGCGTGCAAGTCAATTCCAAGACGGGGGTCGTGATCATCTCGGGAGACGTCGAAGTCAGCCCGGTGCTGATCAATCACCCCAATCTGCAAATCAGTGTCGGGGCGAACAACGTGAATTACGATGGCGCGCGATTCAACGCCCTGTCGGACGAACAGTCCACGCGGACCACATCCCGTCTCGATCAACTGGTGCAGGCCCTCAACGAACTTGGGGTGCCGCGCGAGGCCATGATTGAAGTGCTGCGGGAATTGGCCCGGTCCGGCAAACTGCATGCGATTTACGAAGAGATTTGAGGTTCCCATGTTGAACATTTCCTCGACAAGTTCCATGCAGACGTATCTGCCGCAAGCGTCCGCCCCGGATCGCGCCACGGGATCGAGCCTGGAAACGAAGCAGGCCTTTCAAAATTTCGTGGCCGGCACATTCTTCAAGCAGATGTTGAAGTCGCTGCGGAGTGGCCAGGGGGAAATTCAGTATCTGGGAGGAGGCCAGGCGGAAAAGATGTTTCGAGGGCAACTCGATCAGCAATTGGCCGAGGATCTGGCCAAGGATCATGGCGCTCACTTTGCTGCCCCGCTGTACCCGAACTTCGAAAATTACCGCCAGGCCAGGCAAGCGGAGCTGGGTGGTCAACTTAACCATTTTGCCTAGTCGGCCTGACTGGACTCGATACGACCGTTATCGTCCGCACAATCGGAACAACCGGCAGTTCCGCACGCTCTCGCGCCGATTTGAGAAGAGACGCATACCGTCCCGCAACAACGTGTTGACTGGCGGAGGCGATGCCCGAGGGACTCTTCCAGGACCGGTCGTATGAATTCCGCGACGTTGACAGAATCCGTGCCATTGCGGCTCGAAGCCCAACACTTTCTACAGGACTTGCGCAGCGTGCAGCGCGCGCTGCTGGAACTTCAGGCTCCCAAGCGGGACGCCTTGATCCAGGGAAACTGGGAACAGGTTCGGTTGCTGGAGCAAGACGAGGCGGAAGGGCAAAGGCGGCTTCATGGCTTGCTGGAGCAGCGGAAACATTGGCTGCGGAAGTGCCAGCAACAGGGGTTGGCCGGGAAATCGCTACAGGAGATCGGGCGGGAACTCGACTGGCACCGAGAGCCCGCGTGGCAGTCCCTGTTAAGCGAAGTCCTGCGCAATAACGAACACCTCCGCCGGGAGAGTTGGGGAATGTGGGTGCTGGCACAACGAGGTGCGCGCTGTTATGCCCAGATACTGGATCTGATTGCCCAGGGGGGGCAAAGGTCACCGGTGTATCAACAACGGAGCGATACGTCCGTCGGCGGGGGCGGGACGCTGCTGGACGCTTCGATCTGAGCGGACCGTTTCGCGGCGCGGCAGCGAGGAAGAATAACAGGTTGGACAGGGAAATACTGCTGATGTCCGAGGCGGAAACCGCCTCGAAGCGTGCCAGGCAGGCACTGCGGGGGAGAACGGGTACATGGGATTGAATGCGACGCTCTATACGGCCGGACGATCGCTGGAATTGTTTTCCGCGGGAATTCAGGTTGCGGGCCAGAACGTGGCGAACGCCAATACTCCGGGCTATGTTCGCGAACAATTGAACATCACCGCGGCGGCCCCCTATCAAAGCAATGGCCTGCTGTTTGGTACGGGAGCCCAGGCGGCAGGCATCCGCCAGCAGATCGATCTGCATCTGGAAAGCCAGGTGCATCTTGCCAATGCCGACGCCCGAGCCTCGGATTTTCGAGTTTCGGGTTATAGTCAACTAGAGTTGATTGTCGGAGAGCTGGGCAGCAACGATTTATCCTCCAGGCTGAATCAGTTTCTGGGTTCGCTGAACGAAGTGGTCGGCCAGCCCGAGTTGCTATCGAATCGTCAGCAGGTCGTGAATACCGGCGAGCAACTCGCGAGCAGCATCAACACGATGCGGGATCAACTGGACCGCGCCCGAGAGTCGGTCAGCGCCACCGTTTCCGGAATGGTGACCGAGGTAAATGAACTGATCCAGCAGATTGCCGCCTTGAATCCGCAGATCGTGCAGATGGAATCGGCGGGGCTGCTTAAGAGTGACGCGGGTGGACTGCGCAGCGAACGGCTGACCGCCTTGAATCGCCTGTCGGAACTCGTGCCGATACGGGTGACGAACCACGACAACGGCACGGTCGACGTGTTCAGCGGGAACGAATTCCTGGTGTTGAATTCGACGACGAATGTGCTGGAAGTGTATCGAGAACCGGACCGGGGCATCGGGGTGGACCAGGTCCGCTTTGCCAAGAGCAAGCAGGACTATGCCGCCGCGACGGGCGAACTGGCGGGGGCCCTGGAAACCCGCGATGTCGTACTCGGCGGTTTTGTCGATACCCTGGATCAATACACGCGGGGACTGATTTACGAAATGAATCGGCTCCACTCCAGCGGCGAAGGGACGGTCGGTTATACAAATATTACCAGCAGCTATGCCCTGAATGACGCGACGGTTTCGCTGGACCAGGCGGGCCTGGACTTTCCCGTGCAGCATGGCAGCTTCGAGGTGAAACTGTACGACAGCGCGACGGGGAGCATCGTCGCCACCAGTATTAATATCGATCTGGATGGTCTGGGAGGAAATGACACCTCGCTGAACGACCTGCAGGCCCAGTTGGGGGGAATTTCACATGTGCAGGCCAGTGTCGATACGTTTGGGAAGCTGAATATCACCACCGATGCCGGGTTTGAAATCCGCTTCGGGAACGATACTTCGGGCGTGCTTGCAGCGCTCGGCATCAACACGTTCTTCAAGGGGACGGATGCGAACAGCGTGGCCGTGAATGAAGCGTTGACGGGGAATCCGCAACTGTTTGCGGCTGGCCGGGGGGGCGGGGCGGGCGACAACTCCAACGCCATTCTGCTGGCGCGGTTTTCGGAGCAGCCCAGCAGTCTGCTGGGGGGGCTGAGCCTGGACGATTTCTATCTGCAGAGCATCAGCCAGGTCGCCACGGGGGCGGCGGCGGAAACGGCTGTCGCCGAGGGCTATGCCGCGTTTCAGGCAGCCCTGTTCGGTCAGCGGCAACAGATTTCTGGTGTCAGCCTGGATGAAGAAGCGATTCGCATCCTCGAACTTCAGCACGGATATACGGCAGCGGCACGCATCATCAGCGCGATCGAGGAAATGTTCAATACCTTGGTGAATATGTAAGACTCGACAGGCCAGACAGGTTGCACGGGGTAAACCAGTGCAGCCGGGGAATGGAAAGCGGGAGTGAACGGTGTCATTAGGTCCCTTGTTGCCCGGACGAATTCCGAATTCGCTGCTTTACACCAGGTCCATGAGTAACCTCAGTGCGCAAACGCGGCAGTATCAGATATTGCAGGACCAGGTTTCGACGGGACAGCGATTCCAGACAATCGGCGAGAATCCGGTGGCTGCCATTCAAACCATCGTGCTGCAGCAAACCCTGGAAAGGAAGCAGCAACTTGCCAGCAACGTGGAAATGAACCGCTCGCTGCTGGCCGCCAGTGAAGACGCGTTGGGCAATGTGAGCAATGTCTTCAACCAGATGAAGACATTCATCCTGGCGGGACTGGGAGATGGGACATCGGCGGCGGAAAAACAGCAGATGGCCGCGGAAGTCGAAACCTTGATTCAGGAAGTGACAAACCTGGGGAACACCAAGTTTCGCGGTCGCTATCTGTTTGGTGGCTCCGAAAACACAGCCGCTCCGTTCAGCAACGCGTCGAACAACAATGCCATCCGCTTCGACGGCAATACACAAAGTATCGATGCCTACGTCTCGCTGGATAATCTGCTGATGAACAATGTCAGCACCAGCGAAACATTCAAACCGCTGGCCGACGTGCAGGGAAACGACCTGAATCCTGCCGTGACGGATCAAACTCGAATCGACTCTCTGTTTGGAGGACAGAGCCTCGAACTGGGGATAATCTCCGTCACGGTCGACGTGGGAGGGGGACCGGTGACGCATGAAGTCGACCTGACAACCACGCAAACCGTCGAGGATTTACGGACTCGATTGGAAGCGCCTTTTGCGGGCGACCTGTCCGTCTCCATCACTTCGAACGGGCTGCAATTGACCCCTGCCGCCGGGACCGTGGCCGTGGCCGACCTGCCCAACAGTCATACGGCAGCCCAATTAGGCATCCGCAACACGGCCGCCGCAAGTATCACGAGTGCGGACTTCAATCCCCGCATCACGGCACAGACCACGTTGGCCTCGCTGAATGGGGGAACAGGGATTGGCGCGACCGCTGGCAATGGTTTGTTGATCACGAACGGAACCCGTTCGGCCACGATCGACCTGGACGGCTTGACGACCGTGCAAGACCTGTTCAATGCGATTCATTCGGCCGATATCGATGTCATGACCGGCTTCACGGACGACGGGAGTGGCCTGCGAATTGCCAGCCGGCTGAGCGGTGTCGATTTTTCGATTGCCGAAAACAATGGAAACAACGCGGCCCGTCTCGGCCTCCTCACGTTTTCCGCCACGACGCCACTTGCGGAGTTAAATCTGGGGCAAGGCGTTCCCGTGGGGGGAGCGGTGGACCTGGAAATCTCGCGGCGTGATGGGGAATCGGTTGTGATATCGCTGGCAGGGGCAACCACCGTGCAGGACGTGTTGAATCTGATCAATGCCGAGGATCCGGGGATACTGGTCGCCTCGCTGAACAGCACGGGGAACGGTTTGGTGATCGGCGACAGCTCGGGCACGGGCGCCCTGACGATCACCGAAAACAGCGTGACCCGCGCGCTGGGAATTGCCGGTTCGGAAGATGGGAATGCCGACCTGCTGGGAACCAACATCGGCATCGTTTCCTCCAGTAGTTTGCTGGCGAACTTGAACCACGGAGCCGGGGCGCCCGTGGGGCCAGACACGCTGGATATTACCCGCCGGGATGGATCCCTGGTGAATATTACACTGGCGGGAGCCGTTACCGTGCAGGATGTGCTGGATGCCGTGAATGCCGTCGATCCCGGGAATCTGACGCTGGAATTTAGTGCAAGCCTGGGAGGATTCCGGCTGAATGACAACACGGGCACGGGACCGCTGGTTGTCGCTGAGAACGACGTAGCAAATGGCCTGGGTTTGACCGGCAGCGAAGATGGAGTGGTCGACCTGGCGGGGCGTGATCCGAATCCCCAGCGGGCGGGCGGTGTTCTCGACCTGCTGTTTCGCCTGGGGGACGCCTTAAGGGCCGGAGACAACCAGGAACTGGAAGCGATCGATAAACTGGTGAATGCCGAACTGGAATCGTTCAATTTTCAACGGGGGGCGGTTGCCGCACGTCTGAAATCGCTGGATTCGCTGGCCAGTGCCATCGAAAGCCAACAATTGCAGACATCGGAATCCCTTTCGAACGTCTTTGATACAGACATGGCCCTGGCCATCACGCAGTTCACCAATCTGCAGGTCAGCATTCAGGCGACCCAGCAGATCGCGGCCAGAACACTGCAATTGAATCTGTTCAACTACATTTAACACGCCGCGCGTGAATTCCGGGCGAAAACAGCGATTGGTCACGCCTCGAACAGGGCGACGCTGGTCGTGAAGCCGTGCAAATAGCTACGTTCACCGAGTGGGCCGATTTCCCCTTGCGCGAAAAACCCTGCCAGGGGAATCTGTCCATAGGCCGCGCGGATGGCGGAAATATCGTGGTGCGGCGTGCCGAACAGTTTCTGGCCTCGTCCGTTGCAGGTGAAAACAAGTCCGCCTCGCACTTCGGCGGAGTGGTGTTGCTTGTCCTGCTGAATCAACAGGTTCAAATCCTCGTCGGCAGTCACAGCATCGCGGACATGAAACTGCACAGTTCGTCCGACGCGCACGCCCTGGCTGACCGCAATGGCCCCGGTTTCGGGGTCGCTGCCGAGCACGTTCGAGACGAGAAAATCACCGCGATCGAATTGCCCCTTGTACTCATTGGTGACGACTCCCAGATGCGGGCCCTGGCGCACGCGTTCCTGATCTTCCGGGGATAAATCGCGAAACATCTCCCGGAATTGCTGCATCGCGGGCAAGCCTCCCAACTCATAAAGGATGTTCTTTTCCGCCTTGGTAACGACGAACGTGTGTCCAATGGGGCGACACCCTTGTGAAACAATCTGACGGATTTTGTGCGTGCTGCGGTACACCAGGCCGACCGCGCCGTGATCGATTCGTTCGCCGTCCAGAAACAGGCAGTTTTCGCCGGGGCCAATGCCTCCACTGGCCACACCGCCGAAGATGGGAAGCCCCTGGGATTCCAGCAATTGGGGCAACGCAATCTGCGGTGAACAGGAATAAGGTTCGCAAAACAGAAACACGGCTCCGTGCTCGACCGCCAAGTCTTCCTTGTCCGGATGCCCGAAACAGACTATCTGATCGGCTTCCCGTTGAAACTGCAGGTGAAACGGCTGCAGAATGGAATGGCTGTCCGCCAGGATCCAGATGACCAGACCGGGTTGCTCCTCCAGTTCCTTGTCTTCCGCGACAATGGCTTCCGTCGTACAGCCAATCAGATGGCGACTGTTCAGCCGGTTTTGAATCTGTCCGGAAAGCGTCGCGAAACTCTCTTCGTGGTGATGCGTGACGAATAAAAACGTCAGTTCCGGGGTGCTTCCCTGAAGTTGCGATTCCAGTCCATGCAGGACCTCTTCCACGGCCTGGGATGTCTCCCCCAGCGTGGATTTCTGCATTAGGATTTTCATGGACTGAACTCCATTTTCGGCCCGTGGCAACATGTGGTCTCGGAGAGAGCGGTACTATGTCCGCCGACTCACATTTTCCAGTGTCTCTCAAATCAAACGATATCCTGTTTCTTGTCCAAGTATCAAGCGAGCAGCCACAATTGCAGAGGGGGATCCCCACGCAGCAGGGCACGCAGGGAGACGGAACAGGATCACCGTCGAGAGGGACCGGGAAAATCCACGGTCAGGGCAGCCGGTTTTGCGAACCGCTTCGCGAGATAAGTGCGGCGGGTAACTCGACCCGGCCGTAATCGCCAGCCATCGCTGGAGAGGGGGTGTAATTCATTCAATACGAAAAAATTCCGTCCCCGAGATGCTGTTCCTTCGATTGAACCACATCGAGTCAATAGTGGTACGCACAGCAGCGTTCCCTGCGAAGTAAATTACAGCACCACTGGAGTGTTCGCGGCGGGCGAGACACATGCCGCGGATGGCGAGTATCCAACAGGATCTGCTATTCAAGGGGAATGGGCTTGAGCAGCAAGTGTCCTTCCGGGGGGAGTTCGCGAGGGGGAAGCGGACATTCCTGCCGATCTGCCGTGGACAGGGGCTGGGGGGCGAGGCTGGTTTGTTCCACGCGTTGTTGCTCGTGTTCGTGTTCCTCGTAGAGGGCATTGGTCAGCGTGGTTTCGTCGAGAAGCTGGGCCTTGCCTCCGGGGCGGCTCGCGCCGGCGGGCTTGGAGGCCATCTCCTTGGGCAGCTTGCGAATTTCCCCACTCACGGTGCGAATCATGTTTTGCGTGCGACTGGAGGCGATATCCATGCGCATGGATTGTTTGAGGCGTTTGGCCACTTCATTGCCAGGCGTGGAAATGATGGCGTCGTCAATGCGGAACAGTCCCTGTTCGTTTCTCAAGGAAACCTGCATACTGCCCTCGGGGAGAGAAAACTCCACCAGCAGATCGCCTTCGTCCTGTTGAAAGCGTTCCACGAGGGGTTGCTTCGGTTGAATCAGGTTCGCTTTCATGGACGTAGCCGACGTGGCATTGGGATCGACGGCCGGTTTGATCCGAGGCTTCCCGCCGGAGACATAGTCCAGATAGACATAGGAGGATTCGGGCATCACCTGCGCCAGCGAGAAGACACGGTCGTAGAAGTCGTCGGTGACCAGCCGCAATGCGTCCTGGGGTTTGTTGTGATGAATCGTCGCCGCCAGTTCATACACCGGTGCAATGGCAGCGACATAACTCTTCAGGGATCGCGGTTCCTGGGTCCCTTCGGGTTCGTAATCGCTAATGAGCAGATCGTCCACGAGCACTTTCCCGTTCTGGTCGTGCAGCGTGAGCGTTAACTGTTGCGAGCCGCCACGCAGGACGACCTGGGTCACGCTGCCCGCAAATTTCGTGTCGATAATTTCCGTGTTTTCGAGGTTTTCAAGCGGCAGGGGCAGAATGGCCAGAGTCTGTTCGCTCATGCGGTTCCAGGTCTGCTTGTGCAGGTCGAGGGTCGAGCTGTATTGCAACATTTTGGGATCGCGGATCCGCAGGGCTTCGATAAACAGTTCGGCGACGGGACGGGCCGTCATCGCGGAACTCAAGGAGAGCGTCTGCCTGTTTTCCAGGTTATAGAGGAACACGTCCGAGACTTCGTAATTCCCGGTTCGCTCGCCTGTTTCACTCAAGGTCAGCCGGACGGTATGACTCTCGGAATTCACAACCACGTCTGCCCGGGCATCAAGAATTTTCACTTCGACATAGGCGTTGATATCGTACGGTCCTGGCAGAGTGACTTCCGCCAGATTCGCGGGGGCCAGTCCTGCTTTGAAAAAGCGGGACTGCGTGATCTGTTTCAAGGCTTCCTTGTCCTGTTGTTGCCAGGCCTCCAGGAAGTGCATGGCCCGATTAGTGAGTTGTACGGTTTTTGTCAGCGATGCAATACCGCCTTCTTCCCCGCGTGATTCCAGCGACAGATCCTTAACCTGCCAGCCGCCGGATTCGCCCTGTTCCATTGAGAACACCAGCGTGCCATGGGAACGATTCAATCGTACCACCGCACTCTCTCCACTGATATGGGTTTCTGGCTTGAAGCTTCGCGAATTGTCGGAGTGGCCCAGGATACGACTGATGTAATTGGCCAATACCGCGGGCGGAAGCTGGGACAGTTCCGCCGCGAGCTGGGGATCGCTCTTCGCGAGAACCTGTTGCCGGTCGCCGCTGGCCCAGGCCTCGTGAAACTCCCGGGCGGACAACAACACATCCATCTGTTCGGTAACGGCCATTGCCATGACCTTGTCGCCGGAACGCTGCCGCAGGTAGATATCGTCGACGTTCCACGATTTCGTTTTTTCATCCTTGACGAGACGATAGAGGATTTTGCGTTTTTGATCCTCTCCGAAGGCCACGGTCACTTTTTTTTCCGTTTTCGAGACATCTTCCACATCCGTGATTTTGAATTTGCCATCGGGAATCTTGAGTTGACTCAAGGCTTCATCGGCCTGGGGATGGCGCAGGGCGCGATGCTGGAATTGTTCGGTCGACTTCTCCCTCAACGCCGCCAAATCCCCTGCTTCCAGACCCGTCTGAAAAGCGGTGATAGCCTTTTTTTCATAAAAATTTGCGCAGCCACAACAGAGCACGACGCTGGCCAACACTGGTAGCAGACCGACGTGCTGTAACCGGATGCGGAACTGCCGCACCCTGGAAACATTCCGGTGGCGAAAAACAGCAATCCACGGCGCAAAGGGCTGTCGTCTCATGCGAAAACCTGATTTCAACAGTATTTGAGAGGAGATCTCGGAAGGGATTCCCGGGCGGGAATTGTCTGGTAGGAGCCGTCACTTTATGCCGAGGGGCTGAGCACGGTCAAGACAAGGCTTTTCTTCCGGAATATCCTTCTGAATTCCGCCCGAATCTGCAAGAATTACATTTCCCTCGCGGATCGAGGACCCTGGTCACCGCCTCCGAATTCTCTGTTGTGGATGATGTTATGAAGTCGATTTTCGCATTGATGCTGCTGGTGCTGGGCTGCTTGACTTGTGTTCCCGCGGCATGGATGACTGGAGAATTGCTTGCTGGCGAAGTGCTCGAACTGGAAGTGACGTCGTCCGCGGCGGGCACGGGGGGTTTGCTATCTCGCATAGCCGTACCGCCAGAACTTGCCGCGCTGATCCGCAAACAGCCTGCGTGGCGGCTGGAATCGCGGGAACATGCGCTGACACTGCCGATTCAGATTCGGGAAAACGGAAACGCGTCCGAAATCGCCTGGCGTTCTCCCCGGTTCATGCCCCCGGGAACGAAAATCCGCTTTCGGCTGATAACGGAGCCCGTTCCCCCCGAACCGGCCTACCGTGTATCGGACGAGGCTGGCCGGATCATTGTCTCGCACAAGCGCCGGCCTCTGTTCGTGTACAATCGGGAGACGCTGCTGCCTCCCACGGGCGTCAACCTCTTGTATGCCCGCAGTGGGCATATTCATCCGGTTTACACGCCGACGGGCAGAGTGATCAGCGATGACTTCGCTCCCGATCATTATCATCAGCACGGCATGTTTTATGCCTGGGTGAACACGCAGTTCCAGCAGCAGCCGGTCGATTTCTGGAATCAGGCCAAGGGGCAAGGGACGGTGCGTCACGCCCAGATGTTGCAACAGACGTCCGGCCCCGTTTTTGCGGAACTGCAATTCGAACTTCAGCACGTCGCCTTTCCCGCCCAGATGAACGAACAGACGGTGCTTCGGGAACGCGTTTCGATTCTGGTGCATCGAGCGGACACCGTCACCGCCTGGGAAGTCTTTTCCGAACAGACGAACGTCACCGAAGTCCCGTTGATCCTGGAAAAGTATCATTACGGCGGTTTTGGGTTTCGTGGTGCTCGGGAGTGGAATGCCCCCGAAACGAAGTCGCGGGTGGAGTTTCTGACAAGCGCGGGCAAAAATCGCCAGGCAGGCAATCACACACCCGCCGACTGGGTGATGCTGAGTGGGCCCCTGTCCGCCAGCCAACCTCCGGCCGAGAACGAAACGGAAACACGCGCGGGCGTGGTGATATTCAGTCATCCGGGAAACCTCCGAGCCACGCAAATGGTCCGGCTGCATCCCGATAACCCCTACTTCTGCTTCTGCCCCGTGGTGGACGAGGCGTTTACCATCGAGCCAGGCAGGGTGTTAAAGTCGCGCTATCTCGTGTTGACTTTCGATGGTTCGCTGCCGGCGGAACGGATTCAGCAACTCTTCGCGGAATATGCCCAGCCCGCGGAAATGGTACTCTTCGGCGGCAAGGCTGTTAGCCGCCAGCCAGAATGAGGGCTGCCGGCGTCTCGCCGAATTCAGGGAGTCTTTTCCCCGGGGGGATGATCGCGAAAGTAACGCAACCAGGCGGCCAGGATTTGGCTTTTCATGTCCGGGGTTTCCGCGTATTCCTCAATTGTTTTGCCCCAGTAGAAACTGATCCAGCCATCGCAAATTTCTCGCGAAGTGTCAATAAATTCGGCCGCTTCCTTCAGGCTGCACTTGAGCGGAAAGAATTCTTCCACCACCAGCGGCTTACCGATGTCGTACACCTTTAAGGCGGCCAGCGCTCCGGCGACATCTCCGGCTTTCGGATAGAAATGCACGCTGACGAAGTCGAGCGGCTCCCCTGCCTCGGGACCATAAAACAAGGGCTTGGCTCCGGGAAACACGTATGCCCAGGGAATTACCCCCACGGTGAGCAGGTGTTTGTCATCCACCGCGCGGATGGCGGAGGCCAGGTGTTTCACCCAGGCGGTCGCCACGGCCTCGCGCGTCCGCTCTCCCAGGTCCAGCGAAATTCGCTGCACAAAGAACTTGCCCCCCAGTTCTCCGGCAAGCCACTCCGTTTCCGGCTTGCGGCCGGGCAGAATCGGCTCGTTCATCAGATCGTAACACAAAATGGCGGGGCTCTGACGACACACGGTTGCCACATGCCGCCAGAAATTGGCCTGTACGTCCCAACGCTCCTGTTCGGACAAGACGTCGTACCAATCCGGAACATCTTGCTTGTGGTAACAGCCCAGTCCGGTTACATCCAGATACAACCCAACCTCCTCGGCCAGGCTGACCAACCGGCCCAATCGCGCGAGGTTTTGCGGGTTCACCTGGTTAGGGCCTGTCATGAACCGGGGCAACTGCAGGTGTATTCGCACGACATTGGCCCGCAGTTCCTTCATTTCCCGAAAATCCTCGACCACGGTCTCCCATTCGTCGTGCCAGTAATCTTCGAGCAGGCGGCCCTGTTCGTCGTGATCGTAGTTGAACCCCCAGATCAGGAACCGCCGTTGCGTCCGCTGCTCGACAAAGTGACGACCATCCTTGCTGATTTCGATCCAGTCCAGTCGCTGCATTCCCTTGTGGTCTGGCCTGGACGCGGGCGTAACATTCTCAACCTCAACCACTTTTCCCGTATCTCCCCGCGTAGCAGCGCCTTCCTGACCCCGGACGACACTGCAGGCAAACCCCGCAAGGAGTCCGCCTCCCAGCAGCAGAACTTTCAGGGCGTAGGGCATTCGAGTCCTCCCTTGATTTCCTTGATAGCCAATTCTGAACGGACAACACCCGAATCCTCCGGGCCATCTGCTGACGGGATCGGCTCGATTCCAGGATTTTTATTACGACTCGTTTCAGTAACCGAGCGTGAGAAACGCCGTCCAGCCAAGCACTTCCCACGCAACACTTTCGTATTCCCCGATTGTACCAGGAACGATGCCAGGAGTGCCTTGTCAAAGTTTAATTTTCGGGTTGTGTGCCACGGGATTTATCAGTGAAACCCCATGTTGACGAAAAACCGGTATCGCACAGGCCCCCGAATTCCCAGGCCTGACACTGCAAACAGGGACAATTTCCTGGGGAAAGGGGTGGTTTTTGGCCAGTCTGAATGAACCCGAACGGAATTCCTTCGTTTGCCTGGTATTACACCGTGTTCGGGCTTTGCCCCCGCGTCCGCCTGCTCTCCTTGTGTAAGTCCCATGGGACTCTTGCAATTGTGGTCGTGGTCGCGAAAAATAACGATGCCCTTCTGGTATATTCCGATTCTGTAAGGCAGCTTCGGACCAGATTCACTTTCGGAGCCACCATGTCCAACTCCCTGACCAACCTGAAATTCACCCGCGCAACACATGGGTCGGGCTGGTTCCACTTCTGCCTGGCATTTCTGCTGTTGCCGACCTTGGTCTTGTTTGCCCAGGAAGCCGAGGAGCAGGGTGCGGGGCCACCGGCCGCGGAACAGAATGTTACCCGCGAACCGCTGGCCCGCTACCTGGTTGTCAACAGCCCCGTGGACGACAACGTATTCCGGAGTGTCCGCAACACGGCGATCAGTTTGCAGGAACAGGCCGTGCAGGAAGACCGCACTGCCGTGTTGATCCTGGAAATTCGACCGGGGCAAAGTGAATTTCACCAGGTGTACGGCCTGGCACAATTTCTGTCTTCCGCGCGGGCCAATCGCCTGACGACCATCGCCTGGGTGCCGGAAACCGTCACCGGCAACAATGTGGTGGTGGCGTTGGGCTGCAAGGAAATTGTGCTGCATCCCGACGCCCTGCTCGGCGACATCGGTCGCGGGAAACCGGTCGATGCCAGCGAAGAGCAGTCGATCCTGTCCCTGGTCAATAAACGTCATAACCTGCAGGTGAACAACGATCTGGTGCTCGGTTTGTTGAATCCCGATGTTTCGCTGCTGCAAATTACGCTCGAACGCGATGGGGTCAGCGAGAAACGCGTGGTTACCGAGCAGCAGGCCAAGGTGTTGCGCGATAATCAACTCGTCATCACGGATGTCGAGGTGATCAAGGACAAGGGGAAGCCCGGATTGTTTTCCGGTAAACAGGCGCGAGAACTGGGGCTGCTGGTTTCCCACACCGTCAATCAACAAGCCGAGTTGGCGGAAATTTATCGGATCGACCCGCAAAATCTCAAGGCCCATCTGGGCAGTTCGGAGCACTCCCAGGTACGCCTGATCGATGTCACGCAGATTATCGACCCCGTGCTCGAGGCGTTTATCGATCGGCAGATCGAGCGGGCCCTGAAGGAAGGAGCGCAAACGCTGATCTTCCGGATCAAATCCCCCGGCGGTTACCTGATTTCGGGAACGAACCTGGCCACGCGGATCGCCGAACTCGAGGAACGCAAAATCCGCACGATCGCTTGGATTCCGGAACAGGCCCTGAGTTCCGCCGCCATTACCGCCTTGGGATGCGACGAAATCTATATCGGTCCCAACGGGCAGATCGGCGACGCGGGGGTTATTCATCAACAGTTCGACGGCGCCTTTGAACGTGTCCCCGAAAAAATCATCAGTCCACTGCTGCAAACTCTGAATTCCCTGGCGGATCGCAAGCATCGTCCCGCCGCCGTGCTCCAGGCCATGACCTTGAAGGATCTCCAGGTCTTTCAGGCACGCCATCGCGAAACCGGTCGCATCTGGTATATGAGCGAGGAGGAATTGCAGGATCGCGCGGAATGGATCAAAGGCCCCATGGTTCCGGAATCAGCCGAAGGACTGCTGTTGACCTTACAGGGAGAACGGGCTGTCGATCTGAAAGTGGCAGCGGCGGTTGCGGAGGATCTCAACGACCTGAAGGAGCGTCTTAATATCCCACCCGATGTCGAATTGAAAGCGGTGGCCCGCACCTGGGTCGATACCCTCATCTACATCCTGAATGATCCGTTTGTCACCGGGTTCCTGTTTTTTATCGCGATTATCTGCATCTACATCGAACTCCATCTGATGGTCGGTTTCTTCGGGATCTGTTCCGCGCTCTGTTTCAGTATCTTTTTCTGGAGTCGCTATCTGGGTGGATCCGCCAGTGGCCTGGAAATCCTGCTGTTCCTGATCGGCCTGACCTGTATTCTACTGGAAATCTTCGTGATACCGGGGTTCGGTGTCTTCGGTGTGACGGGGGCGGTGCTGATGTTGCTGTCGCTGATTCTCGCCAGCGAAACCTTCAACAATATTGAGCCGCAGGTCAACTCGCAGAAACTGTTTCAGGTGCTCACGATGATCGGGATCCCGATCCTGGCGGTGATTGTCTCGTCGATGCTGATAGGCAAGTATCTCCCCCAGATCCCGCTGCTGAGACATATCGTGCTGACCCCGCCGACAGGAAAACACGCGGGGGATACCGACACGTTTCAACTGCGGCCCGATTTGCTGGAAGGGTCGCGGGGGCCGATCGCACTGGGCGAGCAGGGGGTCTCGGTAACGATTCTCCGCCCGGCGGGCAAGGCCCGCTTTCGCAATCAGTTGCTCGATGTCATCACCGAAGGCCCCTACATTCAGCCCGCGACGACGATCGAAGTCGTGGAAGTGCACGGCAACCGCATTGTGGTGCGCGAATTACTGGAAGCCGAAACCGGCCGTGCGTGATCCCGTATTCCGCCGATCCAACACCAGGCGAAGCCCAGATCCGACCGGGACACACTGCGAATTTCGCCGCACTTCCAAAACTAGCCGCGCCCGTGACGGAAGCGGGCCACGCGAGCGTCATGACTCAAGGACGCTCGCCCGGCATGGAGTCCACTGGGGTGGATGCAGTGCGAAGCGGCCGGCGATGGGGGCCGCTCGTTCGTGGCAATCGGCAATCGTGTTTTATTGACCTGGCGAGAAATCCGGATTAACTCTGAACTTCCAGAACATTCCGTGCGGTCTGGGGCCGGGACGAACGCGTGTAACCCCCGCTGTAGCCTCCCTGATACATGTATTCGCCGGAAATCGCCTGCAATCCGTTCGCAATGACCCCCAGCAGCGGGATGCCATGAGAGTCGAGCAGCTCGAGTGTCCGCTTGACCGAGGGGCGCCGGTTCTTGTTCATGCGCACCACCAGCATCAGGGCATCCGCGCTTTGTGCGAGAATACAGGGATCGCTGACCGCCAGCACGGGTGGACTATCAATCAGAATTATGTCGTAATCGCGCTTGGCATCGCCCAGCAGGTAATGCAACTTGGCGGAGGATAGCAGTTCGGCCGGTTTGGAAGGGAGATTTCCAGCGGTGAGCACGCTCAGGTTTTCCACCTGAGTGGACTGCGTCGCGTTCACCAGTTCGAGTTCCCCCTGCAAAACCTCGGACAGACCGATTTCCTCGCGCAGACCAAACAGGCGATGCACCATCGGGCGACGCAGGTCAGCATCGATCAGCAGCACCCGCTTGCCCGTCTGGGCAATGGCAATTGCCAGATTGGAAATAGTCGTGGTCTTGCCATCCCCCGGTTCCGGGCTGGAGAACTGGATAATTTGTGACTTGTGGTCGTGGGCATGCACGAAGAATGTCGAGCGGACGGACCGGCAGGCTTCCGCCTCGGGAGAACCTGGATCGTGGTAATAATACAACATGGGGGACAACCCGGTTTCCCGTGCGGAGGCCAGATTTTTCTGTGGATTCACTACGTTGGGCAGTGTTCCAAGTATTGGGGCATCGCACAGGCTGCGCATGTCGGCCAGGGATTTCAGCGACGTATCCTGCAGTTCCCTCAAGAACAGGCCGGCATAGGCCATCAGTACGCTGACCACGAAAATTCCGCCGACGATCTTGATCAGGCGTTTGAAATCCTGGTCGGCCCGGCTGGGTGAGATCTGCTGCAGTTGATATCCCTCGTCTCGCGCCAGGCTCAGTTCTTCAATGCGGTTGACGACCACGTCGTGCAACGACTTGATGCGTTCGAGTTCATCTCTCAGAATCTGATCGCGCGCCTCGTAACGGGAATACTCCTTGGCCTGAACGGTGGAAGCGTCGAACAGTTTCTGCAATTCGCTCAGGCGGTTATTCAGTTCCGCCTGCTGCTGGGTCAAGGCGATCAGGTACATGGAAATCAGCTCCGCTCCCTCGCCCGACAACACCTCGCCATTGGGGCCAAGTTTCCGCTGATTGGCATGGCTGGCCACCGGGAGTTCGATCCCCATGCGGCGATAGTAAGATTTGATAATTTCGATCCGATCTCGCACATTCACGACGTCGGGATGGTTCGAGGAATATCGCTGCAACAGCATCTGCTCCTCCAGCATCAGGGGAATCAGTTGCCCGTCGAGTTGTTGCCGTTCGGAAGCCCCGGTAACGACGGTTTGCGTGTTGGATTGCTGATCCCGCTGCAGGAAGGTCTTCACCAGCAGCAACAGTGCCTCGGGGGATTCGCCCCGCGCGATCGCCTGGCGGATGGTTTGCAGCCGAGAGGTAATTTCCTGGTAGAGCAGTTCCACCTTGACTCGCTCGGCGGCGACGGCATCGACCCGCTGATGATGTATATTGGTGACGTCGTTGGGTTGTGCACTGGCACCGGGAGGGGCTTTCCACAACAAGGGGGTTTCCTCGCGGAATTGCTGATATTCTCGGGTCTTTTCCGCCAGTCGGGGAGCCAGGTCGTTGTTGATCTGCTTCAGCAACAGGGACAATTCCTGGTGGTTTTTCTGGGCGTCGTCGTGCAGGTAGTCGTCGTAGGCCTTGACGATCGCATTCAGAATCGCCTTGGCGTCCTCGCCACTTTTACAGGTGTAGCCGAGGTTCAGGATATTGAGCTGATGGTGATCTTCCCCGGCGGTCCGCGAAATTTTCAGCCCCTCGATGATGTCTTGCGCGGGGTCGTCGCTGCCGCGCAGCGAGGCGAGTTGATCCAGGCCGGAATCCTGTACCGCCCGTTCGATTACCCGGGGGCTGCGAATAATTTCCACATGGGCCGAACGCTCGCCAACGCGTGGCCCATTGCTTTCGTCCCGCAACGGAACGGGCGTTTTGAGCTTTACGAGAATTTGTGTATTTGCCACGTAAGACGGCCCCATGGCCTTGTAGGACGCCACGCCCAATACCAGCCCCGCCACGCCCGCGATCACCAGCCAGACCACGTTCCGCAAGGCCAGCTGCACCAGATCGATCGAGGGTTCGGTGGCCTTGATCAACGGATGCGCCTGCTGCATTTCCGAAAAATTCTGCGGGTCTGAAGGCTTGGTCGTCACGGAGATGACTTTCAACAAGGAAAACGTTCAACAAAACAGACGTTTGACAAAATGGTCTTACCGCCACGCAGGGTTGTTCGAGGGCGGAAATTCAAGCCTGGCAGGTCGCCTTGGGATTCTGCTGCTCTCCCAGAAGCTGGTCTCGGTAGGCAAACACGGTTTCCCGCAGGGCATCGACAAAGCGGAATGCCGGTTCGTACCCCAGGTCCCGGCGAGTTGCGGACAGATCGGCCCACGAGTGCAGAACATCCCCCGCCCGGGGCGCGGTGAATTCCGGAGCGAAGGGAACGTCCAGCAGGTCGCAGATCTGCTTGAGCATCTCGGCGACGCCGATTCGTTCTCCCGAGGCCACGTTATAAACATTGCCCGAGACGCGTGGGGCATTCGCCGCCAGCAGATTCGCCTGGACTACGTTCCCCACGTACACAAAGTCGCGCGATTGCGAACCATCCCCGAATATGCGGGGCGTCTTGCCCGAGAGCAGCGCGGTCACGAACAAGGGGATCACCGCCGAGTAGGGACTGTTCGGGTCCTGCCGCGGGCCAAACACGTTGAAGTAGCGCAATCGGACTGTTTCAAGTTCATAGCAATGGGCAAACGCTTCGCAGTACAACTCGGCCGACAGCTTGGAAGCGGCGTAGGGGGACAAGGTTTGCGGCACATGATTTTCCCGCTTCGGCATTTCGGGACGATCCCCGTAGGCACTGCTGGAAGCGGCGTACACCACGCGGCGTACACCCGCCCCGCGCGCGGCTTCCAGAACGTTCAACGTGCCGGTCGCGCACACATCGTGAACTTCCAGCGGCTTTTCGATACTCAACGGGACCGAGGCCAGGGCCGCCTGATGAAAGACAACCTCCACCCCCGCCACTGCCCGTTCCACGGCCGCACGATCGCGCACATCCCCCCTGATCCACTCAAACTCGCCTGCCACATGAGCCAGATTCCGTTCATGTCCCGTGCTCAGATTGTCGAGCACCCGCACGGCATGCCCCTCGCGTACCAGTTTTGTCACCAGATGCGAACCAATGAATCCCGCCCCACCCGTTACCAGATACTGTGCCATCGCCAACCCCTGCAGATTTCCATGAAAAACGACCGCGCAGTTCGCGGCTCATGGAAACGCTAGCATCTGTTCGAGGCACGGGCGGTAAAAATGAAACAGGACTCGCAAAACTCCTCGCAACACACCTCGCGCATGTTTCCCTCTTGCCTCCAACCGGCACAATCGGCCTGGTCGGCATATCGCTCACCACGCGCGGGACCCGCAAGCCGGCCGGGGGGGCGAGTTTGCTGAGTTTCTCAACGGAAATTGGTAAAACACGTTTCAGTGGCGTTACCATCAGGCCCAGTCCCGGGTTTAATACCCAGGTTCCCGAGATCGCTCGCCTCGATCCATCATGTTCTTGGAAGTCTGCGGCAGGAGTTCGTTTCATGCGTCGGATCCCATTTCTGTTAGTCCTGCTCTGTCTGGGAATGGCACAGTCCGCCAATGCCTACGACCCTCTGGAGATTTCCTCCCACGCAAAGGTGCAAACCCTCGATCTCACCATGGAGGATGCTGCGCGTCAGCGCGAAATTCCGCTTCGCGTCTATCTCCCTCCCGAGGATCCGCCCGCCAAGCCGGCGGCGGTTATTCTCTTTAGTCATGGATTGGGAGGTTCCCGGGAAGGGTCTTCCTTCCTGGGGGAACACTGGGCCGCGCGAGGGTTTCTGGCCGTTTTCTTGCAGCATCCGGGCAGTGATGCCTCCGTCTGGCGGGACGTACGCATCGGGCAGCGCATGAACGCACTGCGGGAAGCGGCTTCCGGACGGAACCTGTTGTTGCGCATCCAGGATATTCCGGCGGTCCTCGATCAACTGGAACGCTGGAATTCGGAAACTCAACACCCCCTTGCCGGGCGACTCGACTTGAAACACGTGGGGATGTCGGGACATTCCTTCGGTGCCCTTACCACCCAGGCGGTAAGCGGGCAAGCGTCCGGTCTCCCCGGGCAAAAACCGGTCGATCCCCGCATCCAAGCGGCCTTGATTCTCAGTCCCGGCATTCCTCGCCTGGGGAACCCCGAACAGGCCTTTCGGGACGTGAAACTCCCCTGGCTGCTGATGACGGGAACACAGGACAACTCGCCCATCGGAAACCAGACGCCGCAATCACGGCGGGAAGTGTATCCGGCTCTGCCCGCTGGCGACAAATACGAACTCGTACTCGACAAGGCCGAACATTCCGTCTTCACGGATCGTCCCCTGATCGGCGATCGTCAACAGCGAAACCCGAATCATCACCGCGCTATCCTGGCCATCAGCACCGCGTTCTGGGATACCTACCTGAATCAGAATGCCGACGCACGGGCCTGGCTGTCGAATGACGGCCCACGCAGTATCCTGGAGACGGCAGATCAATGGCAAACAAAATAGAGACTGTAGTCACCAGGTCGTCAAATAACTTCATGCCACCCGCTCGCCTGCTATAATTTCAGAGCCGTGGCTCGAGCGTCGGACATTGGCGGAAGGCTTCTCGAAGACCCCGCGGCTGGCGCTGGCAGCTCGGATCTCTAACCGGGCTGCTCATTTTGCCAATCGACCGTTCGACATGCTGCTTTGCTGTGGCACTCGAATTTCCAGGCCTGACATTACGCTATCCGTGCCCGTCACGGCGTGTTGATGGAAAAATATCGCGATCGCGATGGCAGGGCTGAACCACGCCGCTCAATTTGCAGGGGGAAGGGGTCACCCCTGGGACTTTTCGACCGCGGCCTTCATTTTTCGCAGGCCGGTTTTGGCAACCACGGCCGGATCCTGCTTCCAGTAGTCGCGATTGAACAACTCCAGCGAGAGGGCTCCGGCGAAGCCGATCTGACGCAGCGAACCAAAAATCAGATCCAGCGGAGCAACGCCGTCTCCGGGATAGACACGATCGGCATCCGTTTGTTTTTCGCGTTCGGGACTGCCGGGGTAATCGTTCACATGGAAAATTTGAATTGTCTCGCCCGAGAGCAGACGTAATCCATGGAAATCGGAGCCTCCGCGATACAGGTGGTAGATATCGGGAAGGATCGCGGCCTGGGGATGATCGGCCGCCACCGCGACAAAACAGGCTTCCGCCAAGTGAGACAAGTTTTTCGAAGAACCCCAGATTTCCAGTTGCGGAATCACTTCCATGGCCACCCCCAGTTCCAGCAAATCATGATACCGCTCGGCGGCCTGGCGCAGATCGAGAACCGGAGCACTGGCGGCGTTCACCCCGGCCGGCGGGGCGGCAATGCGGGAACCTCCCAGTTGCTTCACCAGATCCATCCCCCGGCGGGCTTCCTCGAAACCCGCGCGCCGTTCCTGTTCGTCATCGACAGCCCAGCGGGGAAAGCCGATCGCCGATTCCACGCGCAGATTGCGATCCTCTAACTGCTTACGGACGTCGGCCAGTTTGCCTCCCGCTTCGACAAAGCGGTCGATTTCGTTGATCCACGGTTCGATGCCGTCGTAGCCCGCATCGGCAGCCAGGTTCACCAACTCGGGCAAACTCAATTTAGCCTCCCGTACCGTACTGGTATTCAAACAGTAGCGAACCGAAGCAGGCTTGCGGGCAGGAACGGCTTCCGCGGCGGAAGAGGACACCAAGGGACCAGCCAGCGAAGCGGCTCCCAGGCCATAGGTGGAGGTTTTCAGGAGTTGGCGGCGCGAGAGCGGTTGTGGCATCGGTCGGTTTTCCAGCAGTTGGGCAAGGGGAGGGAAACGTATGTGTTACAGCGTGCCAGCCCCACGGTCAAACGCTTCGAGATCGCGCTGATACAGAGCCAGCGTGGTGTGCAGGGTTTCACGGCTGATCGTCCAGTTTGGTTCATCATCCGTGTATTTTCCGCAATGGTCAACCAACAGCCGGTGAAAGAACTTGAACAGATGCCGGGGGACCCGCAGGCGGGAAAACGTTTCCAGCAAGGTGGCCTTGGTCACCGAGGAATCGAACAGATTCTGCACGTTCGCCGGTTTGCCGGGATCGATCGAACAGGCCCGCAAGCGATCGTTCGTCATGTCGTACAGCGATTCTCCACTCCAGTTGAGGGACATGATCAGATTCTGCTTGTCGAGGCGTGAACGCTCGTAAAAGTCGCGCTCCTGCTTCTGCAGAAAAGGGGCCATGTCGCTGGGCAGCAACATCTTGAAACCAAACCCGGGATGCTTCAGAAATTTATTGTCGAACATCGGCCAGATCAGGTCCTTCATCCGCTCGGCTGATCCGTTGATAAGGTGTGGTTCATCCACGCGATCGACCAGGACCACGATCTGTTCGAAGCCGAGCGTCTTGAGCACGCTCTGTAATTTGATCAGCAGTTCATAACGGTCGTCGCTGCGATTCCGACTCGGAATCGGCTGCCCCTGCAACTCGTTGCGGGCGAACCGTGCCAGAATGTTACGCAGCACGCCGGGAAAACGATCGATCACGCGAATCTGCCGAGATACTTCAAAGGCTTGCCACGCCAATCGGAATTGTTTCCACAAGAACACGCTCCAACCCGCCAGCACGGCCAGCAGAATCCACCGCCAGTAACTTTGCAATATCCCCAGCCAATATCCGCACGACAGCACCAGCAGCGTGACCAGCAGCCCGATTCCCAGTTCCTTCCAGCTCGTAATGTTGAGGTAGCCGAGTTTACGCCGCAGGGAGACCCAGCGGGACAACGGACTGTCGTCGAAGGAATGATCGTAAAACGCCGCCAGCAGCAGCAAGTCCCGCCGTTCATGGCGCGTCAGTGCTTGCAGTCCCTCTTCGGTGATCCTCGTGCCAGGATCTTCCTCCTGCTTCTGGCCGAGCACGCGGTTCACAAGTTGTGTCGTCCCCAGCGTCAGGATCGCATCCATGTGATCCCACAAACGCCATTTGCGGACCGCCCGTTCCACCTGGCGATTCCGGCCATGCAATCGTTCGCGAAAATTATCCAGGAACGGATTGAAATCATCGTATTCAATCACAAAACAACGGGAACGAGGATTCGCCCGACTGTAGTTGCGGAGTTCGTTGATCATCTGCAAGCGCAGGGCCGTTTTGCCACTCCCCTTTTCGCCAAACACCACGGAAGTGGAGGGACGCTCCGGCTTGCCGAAAATCTTGTCCCACCCGGGATGATACACGCCCGTCAGGCAATGCTCCGCAAAGACATGGTCGGTGCTGGCATCCTCCTGGGAAAAAGGATTTTCTGTAATGCCGTGATGATCGAAAAACTGGGAAATCTTCATGACCATTCCATTCCATTGCGCGGGGCGCTGCTCCGTATCGCGGGCCCATGCCCGGCGTGTGCAGTGACGAACCGAAAACTCGCAGCCGTCGGCTCCTACACCGTATTATATGGACACGACCCAGGCAAGCTTGGTAAGCAGGAAGAGCAGGCAAAACTACGCATGCTGGCCCGTTGATCAATCCCTCGGCCCTGCCGTCTTCGCAACACCATTCCGTACTGCCACGGCTCTGCGAGCCGTTCTGGGTTGCGATTGGAGGCTCCCAGCAGATTCCACACGGCTGGCACAACCGATGGCACCCTGTAGTAAGTCAACGGGCCGTGGAGGGAGAAACTGGCCGCAAGCCACGGCCACAAAGAGCGTTACAAATGCCCCCACTTGGACTTGAACCAAGAACCTACTGATTAAGAGT
>JACTNB010000009.1 GCA_014584345.1 Planctomycetota bacterium | reverse complement strand
CTGAAGCTGAAACAGACCTTTGGCCCCTCGAATTGGAGCACCAACAAACGGGACAATGAACTGAGCGTGCTATCGATCGCCCGCCGCATGCTCGGCCTGCGCAACTCATACCCATGCAAGCATTTCAGTCACTGATAGCCGCTATCCAAAAAGCCTCACCAAACTGGGGATGAGTCAGCTATTGATTCATCACTCAATAGTGCCCCTTAGCGTACCACATCCCACTGCAAAAACAGGGTCACATCGGATGCGTGGGTTTCGTCCTGGCTGCCATTACGGATCGGCAGGGATGCAGCCAGCCGGAGATTCGAGCGATTGCCAAGTTGCATCTGCGTACCCATGGTGATATTCCAGAAATCCATCCGGTTGAATGGATTGCTGAAGTTCTGCACCAAGGAGACATTGTCCGTATCGTTGATTGTCGTGGTGTAGTGCAGTTCGACAATCGGAGCAATTCCCTTAATTATCCCGCTGGCATCCGGGTTGTAATACAGCCAGCGTCCGAGTTGCATGTCCAGGGAGTACAGGTTTTGTGACTGATATTCCCCGATAGCCAGCCCCCCTACAGAGACTTCGTCCCCGCCCACCGCCAGATCCAGTTCGCTCCACACCTGGAAAAAGGTGGCACCGTTCTGGCGGCTGTAGGCGAGATAGGGCTTCAGGTACGCGGTTTCGTTTTCAATATTCGCGGCGACATCTCCCAACAACATGTAATCGGTGCCGTTTCCGGTCGGCAAGGTCACCCCCAGTCCGGCAGTCAGAGTGCGTCCTTCCTCTTGCCATAATACCCGTTTGAATCCGACATACATGTTTCCGAATTCGGTTCCCAATGCCGAAGGAGCGTTGTTGACGGCGCTGGCATTACTGTCGTAGCCGTTGATCATTGGTAAACGGAGCTCGACGGAAAACAAGCCCTCATACAAGACTTTCTCAATCCCGAAAATCGTCCGATGCACATCGTGCGCACGGGCATCCGTCGCGGAATCGAACAGCGCGTTGTCGGACCAGGAGGCATCCAGGAAAATCCGATCCTGAGGCAAGATATTGTTATTCTGCGAGGCTTTGTTACGCCCCGCTCCCCCAGCGTTATGCGACACCGCCTGGTAATTGAACGTCGCTTCTAGATCAGTAAATCCATCCGGCAGGGAAATGAAATCCCCGATCATGTTCGGCATGGGATAGCAGCAATCGCAACAGACAGGGTTTCCGGCCTGCGCCGTCGAAACGACCAGCAACAAGGCCCCCAGTCCGAGGAAAAAGGATTTGGTCATGAGCTACACTCCCTTGGGCTGAGCGCGCGAGGCAAGCGATTCGGGTGAACAGGATTCACATCTTGCTTTAATAAATCGACCCGGCGAAAACAAAAAAAACGCAAGTCAAATCCTTTCTCCTCAATCCAGATGGAATTTCATGGATTGATGTTGCATATTGAACACAAATGGCAAAATCGAACCACTTCGGAGCGGACCAAGACCTCGATGTGACCTACCCGCCCCTAGACAGCGCGCCTGACGGAGCATTACGGAGAACCGCCTTGAGCAGAACCCTCGGGAGTATCGTCTTGCTGTGGGTGCCTGATTTTCATGCCGCAGCCGATCATCGGTAGTGCGATGACCGAAGCCTGGTGCCCTGGACGGAAACTAAACGCGAAACGTTGGAGTAACGGGGTGCCGCGGCTCTGTGAGGCGAGATAAATTGAATGCAAAATGGGCAGCTTCGATGCAGCTATCGCCCCACCTGAATCCGCATGGTTCGCAGATCCGTGGCATTCGTTATTTCAACACGCTGTATATGTTGTGGTACGGTTGCCGAGTGGATACCTCATAAATGATACGCACAGCGTACCCTACTTGGCTCAGCATTGGTGACCTTGAAGGAAGAGAGGTTGGCACAGGACTCGATTTCGATGCGGCCGGTCGTGCCGGCCTTAGTGCACTTCGCCATCGCCAGGCAAGCCTTCCATATTCCCCGGGAAAACGTTGTCTATAAAAGACCGGAAAGAACAATCTCCCCTGCAAAAAGATAGCAGCACCACGGACTTCACTCGCGGGGTTTATCGAAGCTGAGCCGCATCTGCTTGTCGTCCTTGTCGTCGAAATCGCGATAGAGCAGACTGGGCTGAATGTCCTGGTTTCGCTGGTATTTGCCGCTCTCGTATTCCGTCACCTCGCCCTGCAGGGTGTGATAGAAGATCTGGCAAATCTGCACGCCGGGATAGACGCGAATCGGCTGCACCGCGAACATTTCCAGGGTCCAGTAACCACAGAACCCGACATCGCCGAAGCCGGCGGTGATATGCACGAACAACCCGAGCCGCCCGATGGAACTGCGTCCTTCGAGCATTGGCACCAGATTGCGGGTTTCGGTTCGCTCGATGGTTCTGCCCAGGTACAACTGATTGGGGCTGAGGACGAGTCCCTCGGGGGGAATGCGATAGCGTTTGTAGCGGTTTGGCCTGCGCATATCGAGGACGATTTCCTCGTAGACGAGGATTTCGTCGTGGAGGCACAAATTGTAACTGTTGGGGTTCAGCTTCGATTCGTCGAACGGATCGATCACAATGTTCGAGCCCAATTGAGCCTTGATTTCCTGCCCCGTCAAGATCATCGGTCGTCAGCCTGTGTTGGAAAAACCGCGAAGAGCCAGACGCCTCGCTCCGACTCCGCGCCAGTGCGAAGCCTTTGGAAGGGTATCACACATCGAGATCGTCCGCCAGCGCCGCTTCGGACATGATAATCCGATACCGCTCGCTGGCATCCTTCCCCAGCAGTTGATGGAAGGTCTGGTCCGCATCGACCTGATTTTCGATTTCCACGCGCAACAGGACCCGCTGGGAAGGATCGAGTGTCGTTTCCTTGAGTTGCGAGGCGTTCATTTCGCCCAGGCCCTTGAAGCGACTGATTTCGACCTTGCGATTCGCGGGCAACGCGGCCAGGATTTCTTCCTTGTGCAGATCATCCAGCGCGTACAGGGACTTGCTGCCATACGTGATGCGATACAACGGGGGTTGCCCGATGAAGAGTTTTTCCTGACGGATCAGTTCGGGCATGTGGCGGAAGAAGAAGGTCAGCAGGAGCGTGCTGATGTGATACCCGTCCGCATCGGCATCCATCAGCAGAATGATTCGCCCGTAGCGCAGTTTATGCAGATCGAAATGGGGACCTATTCCGGTTCCCAGGGTTTCAACCAGATCGCTGATTTCCTGATTCGCGAGCGCTTTGTTGATCTTCAGCGACTCCGTATTGAGCACCTTACCCCGCAAAGGCAGAATCGCCTGGACTCGGCTGTCGCGTCCCGAGGCGGCGGTACCTCCGGCGGAGTCCCCTTCGACGATGAACAACTCGGTTTCCTCGGGATTGCTGGAACGGCAATCGAGCAGTTTCCCGGGGAGATTGGTTCGCTTGCCTCCTGGCGTTTTTCGTTTCACCTGGGCGACGGCATCTCGACTGGCCTGCCGCGCGCGGGCCGCCAGAATGATCCGTCCCAGAATGGCATCGGCCACGGAGGCGTTGTTGTTCAACCAAGTTTCGAGTCCGGGGCGAATCAGGCTTTCGACGGCGGCGGTCACTTCGGGGTTGTTCAGTTTTTCCTTGGTCTGCCCCTGGAACATGGGGTCCCCCAGGAAAACGGAGACGACCCCCAGCAGGCCCTCGCGGATATCCTCGGCGGAAATGACCACCCCCTTCGGCTTGATGTCGTGCACGTCCATGTAATTCTTGACGGCTTTCGCGATGCCGGAACGGACACCGATCAGATGCGTCCCGCCGGCATGCGTGCGGATGCCATTAACATAACTGCGAATATGTTCGTCGGTCGCCTCGGTCCAGCGGAGCACGAATTCCGTCTTGATGTCGCCGTCGTCCTTCTCGATGGAGAAGAGGGGCTCGTGAACGGCCTTTTTCTTTTCGTCGCGGGTCAGTTTTTCCAGGTAGGCCCGAATTCCGTCGGGCTGGTGCAATTCATACGTCTCGTTCCTTGTTTCGTCGACGAACCGAATTTTCAGCCCCGCGTGAATGTAGGCGATATCTTCGAGATGCTGGCGGATGGTATCACCGCTGAATACGGTTCGCCGAAAAATTTCGGCATCGGGACGGAAGAAAATCACGGTCCCATGCCCCTTGAACGGCTTGAGCTGTTTCACCGGCGTGGTGGGGCGTCCCCGCTTGAAGCGTTGCATCCACTCGAAACCGTCGCGGTGCACTGTGGCGACCATTTCTTCCGAAAGCGCATTGACCACCGACGAGCCGACGCCGTGCAATCCCCCGCTGCGCGCGTAATTCTTGTCCGAAAACTTCCCCCCTGCGTGCAGCGTGGTCAGGATGACTTCCAGCGCCGATTTTTTGTACTTGGGATGTTTATCGACGGGAATGCCTCGTCCGTTATCGGCGACGGTGACCGAGGCGGCATCCTTGTGCAGGGTGATGCGAATCGTGTCCGCATGACCGGCCAGGAATTCATCGACGGAATTATCCACAATCTCCCATAGCAGGTGGTGCAGTCCGCGCACATCGACGCCGCCGATATACATCGATGGTCGCCGGCGTACGGCTTCCAGTCCCTCGAGAACTTCAATGTCGGCGGCGTTGTAGCCGGAAGGGGTTGCGGTTGCCATGCGTACTTTCTCAATCCAGTTTCGAAATTCCACGACGAGGATGCCAGGAGAGGGCCGCTTCGCGGCCCTCCGACAGCTTCCACGAATCCATGCTCTTCGCGACGATTACGGTGCCACCCGACGGAAATTATCGCCGGGAAAGTCAAACGGACCCCGGCGGGCCGGTTCCACGCGTTTCGTCTTGTCTCGGGGGAAATCCCCAGGGGGTCCCTACGATTTCGGGTTACTCCAGCGTACTCCAGTCGACCAGTTGAATCTCCGGGCGGATGACCTCTCGAAAATTGGTGCGGGTACTGGTTTTTACGCCCTTGCCTCCCCGGCCCGTCACGCCGTATTTCGCCTGTCCGAAGGCGAGTTGGCTGCCATTGTCGTTGATCACGCGCAAGGTGTCGCTGGGACGCCCCAACAGCATCGCGGCGAGCACCCTGTCGCCGTCTTCCAGCTTGATGCCCCGCACCCCTCGCCCCGCTCCCCCCAGCAGGGGCACTTCGGCCAGTTCAAAGTGGATGATGCGGGCCTGCTCGGTCGCCAGGAACATGGTCTGGTGCTCGCGGATCAACTCGACAAACACCACGCGGTCTCCCGAGGCCAACCGGCAATACTTACGCCCTAACTTCGTGGAGGCCGACCGAAAACTGCTGAAGGACAGCGCCATCACCTGCCCCTGTTCGGTGGCAATCAGCAGGTAGGGCTGTGGCGATTCCCCTTCCGGAGGCTCGTCGACCGGCGTGAAGCGAGCATCGGTGGTGATACCCGCAATGATGCGCGCCCCATCGGCCAGTTTGATGTGCTTGGCCAGCGGTTCCCCATATCCCGAAGAGACGGGAATCTGCTCGATTGGCAAAGTATAAGCGACACCATCATCGGCAAAGAACACCACCTGGTCCGTCGTGCTGCCCGGTATCACATCGATAATCGCATCCCCTTCACGGACGCGCATCTTCTCGACACTCTGAATCCGCCCCACCCGTTTGATCCAGCCATCGCTGGAAAGGACGACATTCGTATTTTCCTTCACGATATAGGCCTGCGGATCGAACTCGGCAATTTCTTCCGAGGAACCAATGCCGGTGCGGCGTTTGTTGCCAAACGTCTCACCCAGTTCTCCCAGTTCGTTGGCCACCAGTTTCCAGAGTTTCCTCTCGGAGGCCAGAATCCCTCGCAGTCGCTCGGCTTCGGCTCTTTTTTCCCGCAATTCCTCGATGATTTTGTCGATTTCCAGTTCCGATATGCGATACAGGGCCATTTCGAGAATGGCGTCGGTCTGAAGTTCGTCGAGGGGGAAGGCCTGCATCAATCTAGTGGCGGCGTCGGCCTTTCCCTTACTGGCACGAATAATCCGCAGGGCCTTGTCGAGTCCACTGAAAACGATCTCGAAGCCTTCCAGAATATGAATCCGCTTTTCCAGTTGGGCGAGCAGAAATTCCAGACGCTTGGTGACCGTTTGAAACCGGAACGTCAGGAAATGCTGCAACATTTCCTTGAGATTGACCTGCGCGGGGGAGAGATTCCCCGCTTCGTCGGGAATCAGGCAGGTCGAATTGAAATTGAAATTCTGCTCCAGCGCGGTGTGCTTGTAAAGGTACGCCATCACGGTTTCCGCATCGTCCTGATGCCGGATTTCCAGCACGATCCGCATCCCCAACTCTTCACTGCTTTCATCAATCGCTTCGAGGAGCTGAGGCAGTTTTTTCGATTCCGCGATGCCGCCGAGTTCCGTCATCAGCGGACCGGTTTCCACGTTGTAGGGAACCGAAGTCACCACGAGCCGATTTTGATTCTTCCCCTTGTGCAGTTTGTCGAATTCCCATTCCGCGCGGACCTTGATCGACCCGCGGCCTGTTTCGTAGGTCTCCCGCAATTCCCGGCGATCCGTGACAATCCGGCCGCCCAGGGGAAAGTCGGGCCCCTTGATATATTTCATCAGGTTCGCGACCGTCGCATCCGGGTTTTCGATCAGATGCAGGCAGGCCTTGATCACTTCCCCCAGGTTGTGAGGGGGAATGTTGGTCGCCATGCCCACCGCAATCCCCTGCGCGCCATTCACCAGCAGGTTGGGATACCGCGAAGGGAGAACCGTCGGCTCCTGACGGGTCCCGTCGTAGTTGTCGCGCATTTCCACGGTCTGATAGCGCAATTCGGACATCAACTCCCCGGCGATCGGGGTGAGACGCGCTTCGGTGTACCGGGCAGCGGCGGCGGGAAGACCAATGATCGATCCGAAATTTCCCTGACCATCCACCAACGGCTCGCGCAGCGTGAAATCCTGGGCCAGCCGCACTAGCGCGTCGTACACGGACGCATCGCCGTGGGGGTGATAGTTCCCTGTTGTATCCCCACAGATTTTCGCGCATTTGCGGGGCTTGGCGTCGCTTGTCAGCCGCAAGTCGTTGTACATGACATACATAATGCGGCGTTGCACGGGTTTCATGCCATCCCGCACATCGGGCAGGGCACGGGATTGAATCACGGAGTAGGCGTAATTCAAGTACCGCCGGCGCGTTTCCTCGCTTAACGACACATAATGAATGCGATCGGTTTCGTCCCGCTCTCCGTCGCTGGTTACCTTATTCGAAATAGCCAATCCTCGGTTCTCCCTGCCTTTAGCTTCACCCTTGCTGCCCCGTCCATGATGACCTGGGCCCCGCGCATCGACCACGCCCCATCTTCCTCCAGAAGGCTTCGGCGACACGATTGGCCGGAGGCGGGCCCAGGAACTATTCCCGGTTCTGGCCTGAGTTTCTTCCCGGTTTTGCTCCCAAGCCTGTCAACAAGCCTGAAAAGCAGTCTGGATCGGATAAGTAATGGAGGGGATTTTGTAGCGGAAGGAAGGTGATTTGACCACTGTAACCGAGTGCGGAATACTACTTAGTCCCAGGCGATCAGGGCTGTAAGCCCCCGAAAAGCCGGGGAAATAATCGTTAAATTTTGCCAAGCTTGCCAAAATCGACAAAAGTGGGGGGCCTGCGGGGGACGATACCCTGGATAAGAAATCCTTATCAGATGATGCCCCCGCAGATTGCCCACGGTCGGATTCACTGTACATGATGTGAACTTTCTCCGAGCCCGCGAGGGTGCCATGAGCAATATAGGCTTTGTGAATTTTGCCACCGCCAGCCTGGCGAGTTCCATTTCCGGCAGTCAGCAGGCTCGACCGGAACAAAACACGCAGCGCACGGAATCCGCGCGCCAGGACTTCAAGGTAACCCTGGAAGCCCTCTCCGCCAAAACGACCGGAGACGTGGGGGATACCACCCTCGAAGCCGACCGCGACGCCGACGGCCGTTCGCTACTGCATTCCGGTGAACACGAAGACCATTCGGAACTCACATCCGAAACCGCAGCACTCCCCCACGAAAGTCACCGCGTCGCCGATGTCGACGCCGCCGTGGGCCGCCTGCTCGACCTGGATGCCTGAATCCCTTCCGCTCGAATGTAGCGCCGCGGCATCGGGTATGGCTTCCCCTGTACTGGCATTCGGCGACAGCACGTCCTGAGGGGAAACGCTCCCGCAGAAATCCCCCGAGGTATCGCTCGCGCTGCCGCTCTTCATGAAATATTCTCGCTTCGTTCATCAATTCTAAATATCAGGTGTGTATTTTACGCAAACCCTCCAGGAGTTACTCCCCCTGGGCAATACCGTACCAGAGGATCGTACCATTTAGGATTTTTTCCGTCATGCAAGGAATTCCCATGCGTAGTCGCCCAGGCTTTACCCTCATCGAACTTCTGGTGGTTATCGCGATCATCGCGATCCTTGTCGCCCTGCTGTTGCCTGCGGTGCAACAGGCCCGGGAGGCCGCTCGCAGATCCAGTTGCCGCAATAACTTGAAGCAACTTGCCCTGGGCCTGCACAACTATCACGACACCCACAAGCTACTCCCCTATGGCTGGGACGTCCGGGGAACGGGTTGGTCGGCCCATCTGTTGCCGTACATTGAACAAAGCAACCTGTACGATACGCTCTACTTCGCGGAAACGGGCTATGGCGCCTATGCGGGCTGGGGTAACTGGGACACCGATGGCGGACCGAACCAGGCGGCCTGCGAAACGGTGATTCCCACCTTCCGTTGCCCCAGCATGGCGGTCGAGGAGCACATCGACATAAATGGCATCGAAGCGCGGGTTCCCGGCAGTTACCGGGGAAATGCCGGATCCGATGCCAGTGCCGACGACGCGTCGGACGCGATTGCAGGCTCGCTATCCTTCGAGGCCCGCGTGCTCAATGGAGTATTCTGGGGCTGCAGCAACACATTCTTTCCCGATATCAAGGATGGGCTGTCCAACACCATATTGCTGGCGGAAGCCTGGACCGATCCGAATTTCTCCAAGGATGGCCAAAGCATGGACTTCTGGTACATCGGCTCCCCGCAGGCGGACCCCTGTAACTGTGCGGGCGGAACGGGCGGGACGGAATTTACCGAGTTTGTCGGCTCAACCTATGCCCGCATGAATCTCCGCAAGGTCGATCCGTCGGCCAGTGGGGTCCTTATGGAAGTCAGCCACGGAAGCTGGCACACCGGCGGAGCGTTCTTCGCGATGTGTGACGGATCCGTGCACTTTCTATCCGAAAATATCGACATGGGAATTTACCAGGGACTTTCGACCCGGGCCAAGGGGGAGACCGTCAGCGGCGCATTTTAGCCCCGCGGTTCAAACCCGCGCAAGACATGCAGCCAGCCCCCTCCCCCGCAAGGGACGTCATTCTCCTACCGAAAGTGTGATTCATGATTACCCCTCCATCTCGTTCCTCCCAAAGGTTCCAGTTCCTTCTCCCCCGATTGTTGCTGCTGGTGGGTTTGTGTATCACCGGTTGCGGCGGCGGGCTTAATACCGATTATGGCAAACTGGACCTGGCTTCCGTCACGGGCACGGTCAAGCTCGATGGGCAACCGCTCGCCGGGGTGATGGTGAAATTCGAGGACGAGGAACAGCGTTTCTCCTCGGGCATCACGGACTCCGCGGGGCACTATCGATTGATGTTCAATTCCGAAAAATCGGGAGTGCTGCCGGGGGCTAAGATCGTTCGCTTCAGCAGCGCGGCCGCAGTCGACCCCGAGGCTGCCAGCGAAGAAGACAATCCCGAACGACCTGCCGCCAAGGAAAACATTCCCGCCTGTTACAACAAGGAATCGAAAATCGCCGTCGATGTCAAATCGGGCAGCCAGTCTTTCGACTTCGATCTGAAAGCCGATTGCAGCACCACGGGTTCGCTGTAGGGGAGCCTTATTCCGCGGCGGGAACATCCAGCCCCGTGAATGGGTGGTCGTACTCCACGTGCATCAGGTACAACCCTTCCGGGGGGGCGGTCGGTCCCGCCACGCGACGGTCCATTGCCTCCAGAACTTCCCGGGCCGCCGACCGGGGCCAGGATCCCACGCCAATTTTCAACAGGGTCCCCATGATCGCCCGGACCATGTTGTACAAAAACCCGTCCGCCACGATGTCGAGGAACAGAAAGGGGGGGCGTTCCGGTGCCGACTTCGCCCAGGAGACACCCGGCTGCCAGATTCCCCAGGTGTCGCTCGGGTGGACACGGCACCAGTGGACAGTCCGGACGCTGCTGGCCTTGTTGGGAAACTGCGATTCGAAACTGCGGAAATCGTGCGTGCCGACCAGCAGGCGGGCCGACTCGTCCATCGCCCGCCAGTCGAGCGGATTCACAATCCGGGTCACCTGATTCCGCAAGTGCGGCTGGGCGATTTCGGAATTGAGAATCACGTAGCGATACTGTTTCCAGCGTGCCGCGTACCCGGCATGAAATTCGAGCGGAACTTCCTCCGCCCGGCGAATCGAAATATCCGCGGGCAACTGCGACTGCAAAGCGGGCCGAAATCGCTCCACGGGTATCCGAGAAGCCGTCTTGAAACTGGCGACCTGCCCCAGGGCATGTACGCCGGTGTCGGTCCGGCCGGCCCCAGCCACGCGTGCGGGGCTCCCGGTGATCTTGCCGATGGCGGTTTCGAGTTGCTGTTGAATGGTCCGCTTGTCCGGCTGAACCTGCCAGCCATGAAAGTGGCTGCCATCGTAGGCGAGTGTCAGTTTGATATTACGCATCGACATGGAAAAAACCTGGCCTGTCCCGAAACAGAGACTCCGTCGTTGGCATTATCTCGGCAAAGAGGGTGATTCCTTGACTCCCAAAGTCCGCGGGTGCGGGCCTTGTTCGGAACTTTCTGGCGACAGGCTTTCCGTTGGTCGAGGGGCAGGAAATGCGGACTGGTATTCGGTAGGCAGGTCCCATGATAATGATGTTCCGGCGGGCAAGGCCCGTGATATCCCCTTGCCAGCTACATCAGGACGGAGACGCGGTCGGGCGCGGTAAGTTGTTTGACGGCAGCCAGCATGTCGCGGTACACGGGAGTCAGCTTCTGCTGCCGTCGCTGCATGGCATGCGCGGCTGTAAGACAGGCGGCATCGAAATCGAGCAGATCGTCCAGGGCCCCTTGCCAAAGTCTGCAAAAACTGGGGATGTGCTTGGGGCATAGCCGCCCCGCGGGCAACACCATGGCCATCACGCCCACATTGGTTCCCGTGTTGAACAGAGTGCCAATCGCTGTTTTCGCGTGATCGCCAATAAAACAGCCGAGTTTTGTTTCCCCCGTCGCGTGGTATTCCATCCGCAGGGGAAATTTCACTTCACTGTAATCGTTCTTCAGGTCGCTGTTGGTGGTCATGGCCCCCAGATTGACCCAAGGGCAGATATAACCGTGCCCCAGAAAGCCATCATGATATTTGTTGGCATAGCCATGCAGGATACTGGCCTCGATTTCTCCGCCGACGCGGCACACCGGACCGATCGATGTCTCGCCACGAATCTGCGCGCGAAACAGTTGCGTCCCCGGTCCGATGTAACAGGGGCCTTCGAGCCGGGTGAACGATTGAATGTGCGCGTCGCGGTCGATCATCACCGGGCCGGCTTCCGTATTGATCGAGACAAACGGCTCGATGCGGGCGGTCGGATGAATGCGTATACGGTGCGTGTTCCCGCCGGGCGTCAAGCCCAATCCGCGATCCACTGCTGGGGGTACCCACTCCGGATTAGCCTGTTGCAGTTCAAAATCGAGTTGCAGCGCGGCTCCGTTGTGTTTAATCAAATCCCAGGGATACCGCAGTAAAATCCCCTCGGAACAGGGGAGCGTGGCATGTGTTTCGGGGATGGCATTCAGAAGTTCCTGAATCGAATCGGCAGTGGAGGCGGGCGGGCGTCCCGAACGCAACCAGGCCAATGGGACCTCGTCCCGACGGAAAATGGTTTCGAGCGGGAGCGTTTTCAACAGGACCGGATCGACCACCCACAAGCCATTCACGATCAGCAGTTCTTCCGCATCGATCCAGGTGGGATCATTCACATGGGCCTCGGGGAATTCCTGCCGATACAAATCGGCCAGATGCGGACGGACCACAACCCCCCAGGAGTCCGGACGCAACGTGTCCAACATCCGCTGACGTATGCTGCGGGTGCCGCACATCAGTTCAAACACGGGGCGAGTCAGCGCGATGGGAGAAAACTGCTCGGCCTGCCTGGTTTCAACAAATAGAATCCGCATGGTCTCCATCCTTGCCCGCGACGGAACACGAAACCCAGGCACGCATTCGCATGCAGACCGGTACGCGCTGGCGGCGAATCATAAGGGATCCTCAACTCTCCGAGAAGACGGACACGCGAAAAATCAGGCGGCAGACTGGCTCGGTTGGGAGCAGATTGCCTGAAACCCAATTTCGATGCACCGAGGAGTGTTGACAGCACCGGTCCGCCTCACATCGACACGAAATCCGTGAGCATACACATCCCCCAGGGTTGTCTCGACGTCGTCATCGCCGAGGGGTTCGCATTCCACTTCGGGCAGCGCGGAGAGCGCGGGCGTGAAGGTGATGTGAGCCGAACGCTGTGTTTGACCACTGGCCAATTCGAGGCAGATCATCCCCTCCACCGTTTCTCCCCCCGTGTCGTTGCGTTTGCGCGTCTGCCACTGGACCACCTGGTCGTCGCCCGTCTTGCCGACCGAGGGTTGCAGTCCGGCGGAAACGACGCTGGGTTTGAGACTCGAATTCAATGGAGCCGCGATCGGAAGTCCCTCGGCCCGATCTGTTTCCTGGGAGAATTCCAGGGTCCTTTGCAGATACAGCAGTCCCAACGCCAGCAGCGAACCGAGCACCCCGGTCGTCACCAGTAAGGAACCGTTCGGCATAAAGGCGAGATTAGCAGCGGCGAGTCCCGCAAACATCAACAGGGACCAGCAGGCAAAATGAGCGGCATGGGGTCGGACGGGGGAGAGTCGGAATGAGAGCAACCAGAACACAACCAGGCAGGTTCCGTTGAGCAGCCAGAGAGCCCCCAAACCACGCCATGGATCCTGATCGGGAACCAAGCTTCCCAGCAGTCGGCATCCCAAAAGTAGAAACCCGGTCAGAAACAGGGCGATCGTGAGTTCCCATCCCCGTTGCAACAGGGGGTGCTGCTGAATCTGCCGCAAGGCCGTACTCAGTTGCTGTGTCAGTTCGGACATGGAAACACTCCTTCGTCTCCTGGCGGTCGCCTTGTCGAAAAAGCCTGGGCGAACACTCTTCCGAGTGTCCGCCCGGCCTGGTCTGATTAACTCATGGCAAATTGCGTTTCGGGCACGTCGGCTGTAAGCCCCACGGCTTGACGCAGATCGGAGGCTTTATTGGTTGCCTCCCAGGTGAAGTCGGGGTCGTTTCGGCCAAAATGGCCTCCCCAAGCGGTTTTCTGGAAAATGGGACGACGCAATTTCAGCGTTTCGATGATTCCCCGCGGGGTCAACGGGAAGATTTCCCGCACGGCTGCGGAAATCCGTTCGCCATCGACCTTGCCCGTTCCCTTGGTATCCACATACACGCTGACCGGTTCGGCCACGCCGATGGCGTAGGCGAGTTGTACCTCACATTCCTCCGCCAGACCGGCGGCGACGATGTTCTTGGCCACATACCGGGCCATGTACGCTGCCGAGCGGTCGACCTTTGTGGGATCCTTACCGGAAAAGGCCCCGCCCCCATGCCGGCCCCAACCGCCGTAGGTATCGACGATAATTTTGCGGCCTGTCAATCCACAATCCCCGTGAGGCCCACCGATAATGAACTGCCCCGTGGGATTGATGTGATACTTGGTTTTCCCGCTGAGAAAATCGGCGGGGACTACATCCTTGACGATGTTTTCGATAATATATTCGCTGATTTCCTGCTGCGTGACCTGGGGCGTATGCTGCGTGGAAACCACGACCGCTGTTATCCCCACGGGACGACAGCCATCGAATTCGACGCTAACCTGACTTTTGCTATCCGGGCGCAGCCAGTCGACTTCTCCCCGCTTCCGGGCTTCGGTCAGGCGGTTCAAAATCCGATGCGACAAGGCAATGGGAACCGGCATGAATTCCTCGGTTTGATTGCAGGCATAGCCGAACATCAGGCCTTGGTCGCCCGCACCGTCGCGGTCCACGCCCATGGCAATATCGCCACTTTGGGAATGCAGGCGGACATCGATCTGGCAGGTGTCGGCATTGAACCCGATATCGTCGCTGGTATAACCAATTTCACGAATGACCTTGCGAGCCACGGCGGCATAATCCACCTGGGCGTTGGCCGTGATTTCCCCCGCCAGACAGACAAAATCGGTCGTACACAATGTTTCACAAGCAACTCGGGCAAGTGGGTCTTGTGCCAGCAAGGCATCCAGCACGCCATCGGACACCTGATCCGAAACCTTGTCCGGATGCCCCATGCTGACCGCTTCGCTAGTGAATAAATAATTCGCCATGTTTCATCCCCAAATAGTATCTTGACCTCCAGTACAACCGAACCATTTTAGCGGATGTAGCGGAGACTTAAAGCGTCCCGGGAGTTCTCAAGCAGCACGATGCACCGAGGACTGGTCTTCCGCCAGGAGAATAGACTCCAGCGCGGCCACGGTTTGTTGTGTCCCCCCCTGTTGGGACAGGACGTATTCCCGGGCGCGACCACCCATTTCCCGGGCCAGACGGGGTTGCAGGAGGAGTTCCCGCAACGTCTGTTCAAGCTCGGAAGGGCTGGCCACCTCGCGGCACGCCTCGCGCGCCTTCAAAGCCGAGACCACGTCTGCGAAGTTCCAGGTGTTCGGGCCGAACAGTACTGCGCATCCGAACGCCGCCGGCTCCATCATGTTCTGCCCCCCCCGCTGATTCAAACTGCCCCCCACATAGGCAAAATGGGCCAGCCCCCAGCAAGCCGAAAGTTCTCCCAGCGTATCCAGCAGATAAACCGTGGGCTGGTCCTCGCGGCTTGTCTCGGAGTCTCCGGATTTTAGCCCGACCGACCTGCGAATCACCCGAACCCCCTTCTGTTCAATCTGTTCCGCAACCTGATCGAACCGTTCCGCATGCCGGGGCGCCAGAATCAGGTGTAAATCGGGGCGCTGCACGCGCAGGTTCAGCCAGCTTTGCACCATGAGTTCTTCCTCGGGTGCGTGCGTGCTGCCAGCCATCAGGACGGGTTTATTTTCCGGCAACGCCAGGGCAGCCTGCAAGGCACGCACGGCGGGGGCTTGCCGGTCGGTCCGAAGGCGATCGAACTTGATGGAGCCAGCTTGCAACAACTGATCCGGCCTGGCTCCGAGATGCCGGAAACGCTGTGCGTACTCCTGATTTTGCACGGCGATCAGCCGGAAGGAACGCAACAGGGGGGCCACCAGCCAGCGCAACTTACGGTAGCCTCGGAAACTTTTTTCGCTCAGACGTCCATTGATCAGAACGGAGGCCACGCGTCTCCGGCGTGCCTCGAGGATCAAATTCGGCCAAAGTTCGAGTTCCACCAAAGCCAGGCAGTCGGGGCGAATTCGCCGAAAAGCCTGTCCAACGGCCCAAGTGAAATCGAGGGGACAGTAGCAGACGGTGCAATCCGGGTAGTTTTTTTCGGCAAGCTGCCTGCCCGTGGCCGTCGTGGTGGAAATGTAGATGTCCCAATCGGGATGCCGTTCGCGCCACGAGGCAACGACCGGTTGTACTTGCAGCACTTCCCCCACGCTCACGGCGTGCAGCCACAGGCAGGGCTTCGAGCCAGTCCGCCGGGGCACGCGTCCGAGAAACTTCTGGCCCCAGCCTTCTCGATATTTTCCCTGCGTCAAGCGACGCATCAGCAGCACGGGCAGCGCCAGCAGAATCAGGCCCAGGTACACGCAGTTCAACAGATAACGCCCCACGGAATCCATTCCTTTACAGCGACGCGCCACACCGCGATCGACATCGCGATGCAGACCATTCATAGTAAAACCAGCCGGTCTTCACCGAAAGTTACATCCTCACAGAGAGTTGTAACAGATTCCGCGACGGAATGGGGAGAGCAGTCTGGCGGCCAGCAAAAATTTGCCTAATTCCGTCAGTTGCGCATGGGGGGACGCTGGGGAGCCGGGCAGCAATCCACGGGGCACTCATCATGGCTCGGTCCGTACTGGCCAATCGCGCGACGGGGGAGGCTGGGATCAAGCCGCTCCTGAATCAATTCCACCAGCATCTGGATGAAATCGGGATGAATACCAACGGTCTTCGTCCGCACCATGGTCATTCCCAAATCCTCGCAAAGCTGGTGGGCCTCGGTATCGAGATCGTAGAGAACTTCCATGTGATCCGAAAGAAAGCCAATCGGATCGATAATCACACGTGTGACCCCCTTCGCATGGAGTTGCCGCACAAAATCGAGGATATCGGGTTCGAGCCAGGGATCCTGAGGCCTGCCGCTGCGGCTTTGATACACCAAATCCCATTGCCCGGCAGGGAGTTGCATACGCTCCGCAACCAGGCGGCAGGTTTCCGCAAGCTGCTTTTCGTAGTTGCAGGTACGCGCCATCGACAACGGCAGACTGTGGGCAGTAAAAACCACCTGAACGGACTCGCGATCGGATTCCGGAAACTGCTGGAACGATTCCCGCAGTCGCGCCACGTTTGCGGAAATAAAACTGGGGTGATTGTAGAACGCTCGCAACTTACCCAAAACAGGGGGCTTTTCACCGAGGACCTCACAGGCATCCTGTATGTTCTCCCGGTACTGACGACACCCGGAATAACTGCTGTAGGCAGAGATCATCAAGGCGAGACCCCGTTGCACTCCGTCCCGAATCATGTCGGCGAGCGTGTCGACCAGCAGGGGATGCCAGTTCCGATTTCCCCAATAAACCGGCAGGGAGACACCAGCGGCAGCAAGCGCGGGTTTGAGGGCTTCGAGCAGTTCCCGCATTTGCTGGTTGATCGGGCTGACGCCTCCGAATAACTCGTAGTGATGGGCCACTTCCAGCATTCGTTCGCGCGGGACATTTTTTCCGCGCAGCACGTTTTCGAGAAAAGGAACGACATCCTCCATTTTCTCGGGTCCGCCAAACGCCACCAGAAGCAGAGCATCGTAGGGAGGATTCACGGCAGGAGGCATCTTAGGATATTTTTCTGTCAAGGATGAAACACGATTCCAGTTCTATACTTATGGTATTTTAGCCACCCCGGGGCCGTTTCCCAGTCTCTCCACAAATCCGGAAATTTCCTGGTTCCCCGGCAACTGGCCTTGACCCCTTCACGTCGCAGGTGAAAATATATCAATCACTTGCGTATATTATAGACACAAAACAGTCCCGATCTTTACTCCTGGTTTCCCAGGGATCGGCGAGACCATTTGCGGTAAATGAGGAGCATTTTTGCATTCCGTTGCCGTCGAGAACCATACCCGACTCAAGGATAACCGGGTAAGTGAGCCGGGATCTGGCTGTCGTAAAACAAGGGACTCGCAGCCTGAACAGAGACTCCCCTGACCGCCCGCTCTTATCGGTTTTCCCGCGAATTTCAGGCACTTTTTTGCTGCGTCATAGTGACACAATCGTCTCCTTATAAGTGCAACGGGATTGGCAGCTTTCCAAAAGGTCGGTATGCTGTTGAGATCAAGTCTCATTGAGACTTCCCCCCCCCATGGACAACCAATATAAAGGTGTGCTGCGTTACTTTAGACATGTCTACTGGTCCTGGACACCAATTCGATGCCCCTTGAGCCGTCAGCCAGGGAACAGCCTCGAAGGAGCGTTCTCGACTCTCTCCCCACGAAAAAGATTTCTATAATCCGCAACGAAGCTAATAACCACGAGGAGCAAATATGAATACAACCTACACCGATCCTGCCGATGCGATCGCGCACGATCCCATGAATGAGCCGGTCGTTCCGCCCGCGGACCTGGTGGCCAGCGAACTGCCCGCGGACAGCAACATCCCCTTGAATTCATGGCAATCCGTGCGTTCGCGGTTTCCCCATGGGATCAACTGGGTGGTGGCCGGCTGGCTGGCGGTGATGCATGCCGGAGCGGTCGCGGCCTTGTTCTATTTCACCTGGGCCGGGTTTTTCACGTTTCTGGCTCTGCACTTCGTCACCGCCTGCCTGGGGGTGACACTGGGATATCATCGCCTGTTTTCGCACGGCAGCTTCAAGGTGGTCCCCCCCTTGAAATACTTCTTCGCGATGTGCGGGATGTTGTCGGCGGAAGGGAGCCCGGCCTTCTGGGTCGCCACGCATCGGAAGCATCATGCCCTGTCCGATCAGGAAGGGGATCCGCATTCCCCGCTGCATGGCTTCTGGTGGTCTCATCTGCTGTGGCTGCAGCCCAAAAAGACAAACGAGGAAGTGACCGCCATGCTGAAGCGCTGGGCGCCGGATATCTGGAAGGATCCCGGACATCGCATCATGCATTATTTGTATCCGGTCATTCTGGTGGGGAGTGGCGTTGCATTGTATCTGGCAGGGGAATACCTGATGGGTGGCATCGGGCTTTCCGTTCTGCTGTGGGGTCTGTGCATGCGGATGACAGTGGTTTACCACGGCACCTGGTGTGTCAACTCGGCCACGCATGTCTGGGGGTATCGCAACTATAAAACTCGTGACCAGTCCCGAAATCTGTGGTGGGTGGCCCTGCTGGCATATGGCGAAGGCTGGCACAACAACCACCATGCCTATCAGCGTCTGGCCATTCATGGTCATCGCTGGTGGGAACTGGATATCACCTACCGCGTGATTTGGCTGCTGAAAAAGCTGCACCTGGCCAGCGGCGTACAGGACCAGTTGCCGACACGCTGAGGCGTCCGTCCGTTGCCCTTAGTCAATCACAAGCCACCAGGAAACCTGGTGGCTTTTTTTACGGGCTGAGTGTATTCCCACGGGCCTGCGGCACGGAATTCCGGTTCTACTTTTCAGCAGTGAAAACCATGAAAAAAAACGCCTGGGGAAAGGCCAGGCGTTTTCTCGTGGTTCCGGTTTATCGCATATTTCCGCAAGCAGGGCTTAAAACACGTCCAGATGGAAGTGGTAGCCCTTGTAATAAGGCTTTTCGGTCGGGTAAAAATTGTACCAGTCCTTGTTGTACACGGGGATCTGCATTTCCGGTGAATACCGATAATACATGTGATCGTGGCTTTGGTATTGGTAGAAGTTCTGGGGATAGTACAGGTACGGATAGTAATAGAAACGGTTCCAATCCGTGGGCTGACCACGACCTTGTGCGTTGGCCTCCGTAGCGGAGAGGCCACCCACCATCAGCATCGTGCCCGCCAGCAGGCAAGCCTGGGCCAATCGACGAAACATCCTTGATTCTCCTTGAGGAACAGGCCACCCCTCGGGCAGAGTGGATGGAAGCATTAAGTAAGACCGGCGCGGCGCATCCCGCGATTGTTGTCAACTTACAGGTAACATCGACCGTCAGACCGCCGTTACATCAGGAAAGTTTCGCATAACCGTTATTGTCGACCGGGATCCTTCGCCATCTTTCCCGACTCTTCCACATTTTTTCTCAAACGTCTCTCCCGAAAAGCAGATACGTGACATTTATTCAGTCATTCCGCCTGAAAACTTTCCTGCTTGTCTGCCTGACCTTGAACGGGCTGACGGGAGCAGTCGCGACAGGGGGGGACCGGCTCCCCGCTTGCCGAGAGACTATTGAACGCCATATTCGCGAACTGGCGTCCGAGAAATACCAGGGGCGTCGCGGGCCGTTTGCCGCCATGGCTGCTGAATATATTCAGCGGGAATTCCAGGAACTGGAATTAAATCCGTTGTTTGCCGGAAATTCGTACCTGCAAACGATTCCGGGGCTCTCGGAGGGTGACGAGCCTCCACGGACACTCGGCACCAATGTGGGCGCGATCCTGCCTGGCAGCGATCCCGCGTTGGCGGAGGAATACGTGTTGATTGCGGCCCATCACGATCATCTGGGGCGAGGCGGAGGAGGCATTTTTCACGGAGCAGACGATAATGCCAGCGGCGTGGCGATGGTGCTGGAAGTGGCGCGGTTGCTGAAGTCGGCGGATCCGTCTCCTCGGCGATCGGTGATTTTTGTGAGTTTTGATCTGGAGGAGCATCTGCTGTTTGGCTCCCGCTGGTTCACGGCACATCCGCCGATTCCCCTGGAGCGTCTGAGGCTGGTCCTGGTGGCGGACATGCTGGGCCGTTCCCTGGGAGACTTGCCGTTGAATTCGGTTTTTCTTTTCGGTGCCGAGCATGGCACCGGTTTGCGCGAACTGCTGGCCGGGATCGACAGCGAGCCGAATACGCGTCCATTGTTGTTGAACAGCGAATTTGTGGGAACGCGCAGTGATTATGGCCCCTTTCGCGATCGGCAAATCCCCTTTTTGTTTGCCTCGACAGGTCAATCGCGCGACTATCACAGCATTCGGGACACGGCAGACCATATCAATTACCAGCAGGTTCGCGAGATCACCACCTTTCTGAGGGAAGTGGTGCGGCACGCAGCCAACGCGGACTCTTCGCCGGAGTGGATTCCCGATCCGGAGCTGACACTGGATGAAGTGACCACGGTGCTGAAGATTGTCGAGAAAATCGATCAGCAAGCGGACAACTGGAAACTGACCACCGTGCAAAGATTATTTGTCACGCAAACTCGCCAGCGGGCCAAGCGCATTCTGCAACAGCAAACGATTTCGCCGGAAGACCGCCGCTGGCTGACCCGTTCCACGCAAATGATGCTGCTCACGGTTTTCTAACTATGATTTTTCGCGGTGTTGCAGCGGGTACACCTCTCCATAAATGCCCCAGCAAGCGAGCCGCGACCGTCACCGCGTTGATTTATTGGGAGCCGTGGCACAATAAATGCGCAAATCAACATGGCGATCAGGAAACGAAGCACGCAGACGCTACCTCTTGAAAAGCACTCTCCCGGCATAAAGTCAACCTGGGTTGAGTACAACACGACGCGAGCGGCTCCAACCTGGCCCGCTTCCTGTCGGGCGCTGCTGGTTATGGACACTTTTTCGAGATAGGCCTTACTGTGTAAGGCACTATGCTGAAAGGCTGGCCAGGTTGAAATCCTTGGATAAGTTGTCAAATTGAACGTGTTTGATCAAAGCGTGTGGTGTCTCGGCGGACGCTGCGGGAAACGCGCGGGAATAACTCGGTGAAAAACGGAGCGAGGATATGTTGCAAGCCATCGGCAAGGGAATACGGGGCGGAATACTGGGGCTATTAATACTAATTCTGGCGGGAGCTTCGGTGCGAGCGCAGGAGGCAACAACGGCTCCCCCGGAGGTCGCCGTCCCGGAGAACAAGGAAAGTGTCAGACCGGGTATCAACAAAAATTTTCTGGACCCGGAACTCAAGGTCGAGGAGTGGGTCGAGCGGTTTGAGGTGGAAAGCCGGGAAGTTTTTTCGGCTCGCAGCGAAGTGCTATCGGCCCTGGATTTGAAGCCTGGGATGCGGGTGGCGGATGTCGGGGCGGGGACCGGATTGTATGCAACCTTGTTTGCCGACCAGGTGGGCCCCGAGGGTTGGGTATTCGCCGTGGAAATCGCGGTTCCCTTCGTTCAACACCTGCGTGACGTGGCCCGCAGGCATCACCAGGCGAATGTTACTCCCGTGTTATGCGATGAAGACACAATCCGTCTGCCGCCCGACCTGCTGGATCTGGTGTTCACCAGCGATGTGTATCATCATTTTGAATATCCCGAGAAGACACTCGACTCGATCCGTTCCGCATTGAAACCTGGGGGGCGATTCGTCGTGGTCGATTTCGAGAAAATCCCCGGCGTGACCCGCGAATGGCTGATGGAGCACGTGCGGGCGGATAAGCATACCGTGAAACAGGAAGTGCAACAGGCTGGGTTTGAATTTGTCGGCGAACGAAAAATCAAGGGGTTTCAGGAAAATTACCTTATCGTGTTCCGGAAGCCTCTGAAATGAGCGGCGAACCAGCCGCCTCGAATCGCCCACTGGGGTTGAGTTCCTCGCTGGGAATTGTCATATCGAGCATGGTGGGAGCCGGGGTGTTTACCACCTCTGGTTTTGCGCTGGGTGATCTGGGGCACCCCGTGCTCGTGTTGCTGGCCTGGGGAATTGCGGGGGTGATTGCGCTGTGCGGGGCCATCGGTTATGGAGAACTGGCGCGGCGTTTCCGTGAATCGGGGGGTGAGTATCTGTTTTTATCGCGGACAATCCATCCGGCGGTCGGCTTTCTTGCGGGAATGGTGTCGTTGCTGGCGGGTTTCACGGGAGCCATTGCCTTTGCCGCCACGGCTCTGGAATCCTATTCGGGATTGAGCGGGACGAATGCATGGTTCCCGAGCGGGAGTGTGGCGATTGCGGCCGTACTGGTAGCCACGATGCTGCATCTGTACCACGTGCAGGTGGGGGCCCGCGTGCAAAATGGGGTCGTGCTCGTCAAATTCGGATTATTGCTGGTGTTTCTGGCGATGTCGGCATGGACATATCCCGCGCGTTGGCCTGGGCTGCAGGAGCAGTGGCCCGAAGCGTCGGAGTCGTTTTCGTTGTCGAAATTCTGCCTGAGCCTGGTCTGGATTTCGCTCAGTTATTGCGGCTTCAATGCGTCGGTTTATATAGCGGGGGAAGTCCGCCAGCCGGAACGGAATGTACCCCGGGCGATGTTGCTGGGCACAATGCTGGTCGGCGTATTCTATCTGCTCTTGAATACGGTGTTTGTCCGCGCTCCGCTGGCAGGGGACATTGCCGGCCAGGAACAAGTCGCTTTGATAGCTGCCCGAATCGTGGGGGGCTACTGGCTGGCGGAAATGATTCGCTGGACGGTGCTGATTTCGCTGTTCACCTCGGTTTCGGTGATGATCATGACCGGTCCCCGCGTGTACGCGAAAATGGCGGACGATGGATTTCTGCCGGGCTGCTTTCGCTTTGAACGGATCACGCCGCGGGCAGCCATTCTGCTGCAGGCAGGGCTGGCCATTGTGGTGATTCTCATTTCAAGCCTGGAGCAGTTGCTGTCGTATCTGGGGTTCACGTTGTCGCTGTCGGCGGCGCTGACAGTGGCCAGCCTGTTTTGGATCCGCGCGCGAGAGGGGAGTCGCTGGACGATTCGCTTGGCGGCCTTAGTATATGTCGTGGCCACGCTGCTGATTGCCATCCTGGCGGCCAGTCGCACTCCCGTGCAGAGCGCCGCGGCGCTCTGCACGTTGTTGAGTGGTCTGGTCATCTACTGGCTGATTCGCCCTCGCGGAGCCCGCTGAATCCGGGAGGTTTCCCGGGCACTGGGGATCGCCGTGTTGTTGAATTCCCCTGCCCCGATCGAGGGGAACCTGGGTTAATACAGGTCCTCGACGGCCTTGGCGATTTCCTGGAAATTGCCCTTCAGGCTGTGATAGAGCTTGCCGTAGTGCGGATAGAGCCGGTTATAGATTTTCTGGGCGGATTTGTTCGGCGACGTTTCCGTGACAACGCGAATCGTTTTCTGGCAGGCTTCGACAACATTCTTGTAAGCCCCGGTCCCTGCTGCCGCCAGCAGCGCCACGCCATACGCCGGACCTTCCTCCGCATTGATCGTAACAACTTTCTTGCCGTAGATATCGGCCTGCATCTGACGCCAGAACTCGCTCCGCGCCCCACCCCCGGACAACCGTGCCTGCTGAACCGGAATGTTCATTTCATGAATGATCTCCAGCGTATCCCGCATGGCATAGGTCGCCCCTTCCATGACGGAGCGAATCAGGTGGGCGCGTCCATGCCTCAGACTCAGGCCAATCCAGCACCCGCGTGCGTGGGGGTCGGCATGGGGGGTCCGCTCCCCGGTGAGGTACGGAAGAAAGAACAAGCCCTCGGAACCGACGGGAGCCGAGGCGGCCTCTTCGGTGAGTAACTGATAGGGATCGAGCTTCTGCTTGCGTGCTTGCTCGACCTCCTGTCCGGCCAGATGATTGCGATACCACTGGAGCGAACCGCCCGCGGAAAGCACGCAGCCCATGACATGCCATGCCCCGCGCACCGCATGACAGAAGGTATGCACCCGTCCCGCGGGATCGACCTGCATTTCCTCGCTATGCGCGAAAACCACACCGGACGTTCCCATGGTCGCGGAGACCACTCCCTTCTTGACAATACCATTCCCGATGGCGGAGGCAGCCTGATCGCCCCCACCTCCCACTACGGGAATACCCGCCGGCAAGCCCAGTTCCGCAGAGACTCTTTCGGAGAGCACGCCTGTGATATCCTCGGATTCATGCATCAGCGGCAACAGGGCAGGATCGATTTCCAACTTACTCAACAAGGGTTGACTCCAGCGTCTGCGGGCGACATCCAGCAGCAGCGTGCCGGAGGCATCGGAAACCTCCGTGGCAAACTCGCCGGTCAACCGGAATCTTACGAAGTCCTTCGGCAGCAGAATCTTGGCAACCTGCTGGTAATTACGAGGTTCGTGGTTCCGCAGCCAGAGAATTTTCGGTGCGGTAAACCCGGTCAACGCGGGATTGGCGACCAGGCCGATCAGTTTCTTGCGTCCGCCCGCCCTCTGTTCGATTTCCGCGCATTCCGCCGCTGTCCGCTGGTCGTTCCACAACAGGGCCGGGCGTATGACCTGATGCTGCCGATCCAGAAACACGCTGCCATGCATCTGGCCGCTCAACCCGATGCCGCGGACTTCCCCGGGTTTGATTCTGCCGGCTTTCAGTACAGCGCGGACCCCCTGCACCGAGGCGGTCCACCAGTCCTCGGGATTCTGTTCCGACCAGCCGGGACGGGGACTGGCCAGGGGATAGGTGAAATTCGCGGTGGCGAGAATCGCGCCATCTTCGCGCATGGCGAGGGTTTTTGTGCCACTGGTGCCAATATCGATGCCGAGATAGACGCTCATGAAGGAATCCTCCAGGTGATTGGTCCGAATCGTTTCGGGTGCTTGCAGCGTTCAAATATAGGCAGTCCCAGCCTGTTTGAGTAGCTAACGCCCGGGAGCGGATGAAACGGCAGAGGCGTGCCCCCTCAGGGGAGCTTGTGGATCGCGACGATACAACGATCGTCGCGCTGGTACTCCTCGCCGGCGAAACGGTCTACATCTTCAAGGATGAAGTTTACCAGTTGCGCGGCGTCGCATTTTGCCTGGGGGCGAGCCGCCAACAGATGTTCGCGACCATACAGGGAGTCCGCGGGATTAGCCGTTTCCGTGATGCCGTCCGTGTACAACAGCAGCGCCGCCCCTCTTTCCAGTTCCAGTACCTGTTCCGCGTAAACGGTATCCTCACCAATCCCGAGCGGTAGACCGGAATAGTCCCCTTCCAGGAAATAGCTGCTGCCGTCTTGATGGATGAGCGGCGGTAAATGCCCCGCGTTCACGAGGCTGACTCGATTACTGCCCGAATCCAGCACGGCAATGACCAGGGTAATGAAACGAAATCCCATGCTGCTGTTAATCAGCTCTCGATTCAGTTCGGTCATGGCCTCCGCCACCGAGGGCTGTGCCACCAGGTGAAAGCGGACCGACGAACAGAGCCGGGCCATCAGCAGTGCCGCGGAAACCCCCTTCCCCGAAACATCTCCGACCGAAACGGCCAACCGTCCATCCGGGAGGGGAATGTAGTCATAATAATCTCCGCCTACCTGCTGCGCGGGCTTGTAATAATGGCAGAATTCATAACCGGGAAAACTGGGGGTGCGGTTCGGAAGAAACCCGAGCTGAATCTGGGTGGCCACTTCGAGGTCGCGTTCCATTTCGTTGCGCAGGATCGCTTCGCTGTGCAGTCTGGTATTCTCGACAGCCAAACCGGCCTGTGCCGCCACACTCACCAGGAGATCCAGATCGTCCTGGGTGAAGATTTTCTTGAGGTTCCGCGTGGTCAGTTGAATCGCGCCAAACGGTTCGTCATTGGCACCGCTCAACGGCGCGCACATCATCGAACGAATCTCCAGAGCCGAAGCGGAATGACTGTCGCGGAAGCGGGTGTCGTCGGCCAGATCCTCGCTGAGAATGGCTTCGTGACTTTGCAGCGCCCGCTGCAATATCGTGCGGCTGATTGCCAGGTGTTCCTCCCCTTCGCCCGACCGGCTTCGCGCGACCTTGAGTTCCACGTGTTTGAAATCCGCGTCGCACAGCACGACAATCCCGTACTCCGCCTGGGGAAAGAGTTGAAACAGGCAGCCCAGCGACTGGTTCAGCATGGTCCGCAGGTCGACCGTCTGGCTCAGTTGCCGGCTCAGATCCAGGACCGCCCGCAACTTGACTTCCGGGCGGACATCGAGCCGCTGCCCGCGGGCAGCCGCGTTGAGCGTGGTGATGATCGAGGACGATTCCAGATCGGGGTTGTCTTCGGGAAGATCAAGCGTTTCGTGACGCTGATACGCCGAGGTGCGGGTGGCGCGGGTGGAACTTCCCCCCAACCGATCGTCCATCTGCATTTCATCGATCAGCGGCAGTTGTTCGAGATATTCCAAGACGTAATCGCAGATGCGGATATGATCCCGATCACGAATCAGTTGTGTCCCGGAAATCGCCTTGCCATTGACATACGTCCCGTTGCGGCTTCCCAGATCCTCGATTACATAGCCCGCCGACTGGCGAATCAGCCGGGCGTGCTGCCGACTGATCACGGCGTTGTCAAGCACCACTTCACAACTGGGATGCCGCCCCAGCACCAACCGTTCGGCAACGATTTCGTGAAGTTCGCCCGGACGCCCCCCCTGGACAACACGCAAAAATGCCACGGATTCCCCTGTTTTGAATGGACGACCAGCGATCACCCGTTGCGGTGATACTCCCTCCCCGATTCTAACGCCGGACAGTGACCGCGGTCAAAGGGTTCCCGCACGCATTCCGAGACTGCGGACCATCGGGTTCAGGCTTCGGCCGACGGACTGCCAGGCGAGAAGACGGGCGGCTTTACTACTCCAGAGGGTTCACCACGCGTCCCAAAAACAGGATGACTCCCGAGCGTGTGTCGCGAATCAGGAACAGGAACGGATGATCGGCACGGAACACGGGGGGTTCGTCGGCAGGGGCCGAACGGACACCGACCACCACGCCCGTTGCGGCGGCTGCTTCAGTCCCTTCTTCGTTCACATCCACGAAGGCCTTGTGCAACACGGCGGAAATAAATAGTTCGCGATTACCGTTCATGCCGGAAAAATCGGCCAGATCGGGATTGAAGGCGGTCGACATGCCCAGTCCGGCCAGGGCGTTATTCAATTGAAATTCCCTGGTCGTGCGAAATCGGGGGAGCGTCACCCGCACATCGCCGCGTTTCCGCAGGGCACTTGTCCAGCGCTGCAATGCCTCGCTGTTCAATTGCGATTCCAGCTTCGGCAAACCCTCGATCTCGTCGGGCAACAGCACGATCATGGAAAAATCGCCTCCCGCATAGGGCAGCTCCAGCAGTTTCAATCCATCGATCGCTGCAAAACGGTACGCCGCCTGACGGTTCATCAAGGGGACGGATATCGCGCGATTCGCCGCGAGAAAAAAGTCTTCATCGCGTGTCCGCTCCTTCTTGAAGGGATCGGCCCATTGCCCATGAAAATAGACGGCGTTGGTCAGCACCAGCCGTGTGTTGGCATTCAGAGCCGAGGGAGGAATCAAATTGGTGATTTTGCGTTCGGTTTGCATTTCGACCCACTGGTTGATCACTTCGCTGGCCTGCTGAGTGTCGGCAAAATTCAGAAGTGCCAGTTCGGCTCCATACATGTCCCGCGTGAGTTTCAGGTACTCCGGCAAGAAACGATAATTCTGCTGCCCCCAGAGTTTATTGGCGACATTCAGGCGGAGGCCCGATTTCTCCTGCCGAGACTCCCAGAGCAGGCGTTGCAGTCGCATCGCTTCGTGAATCCCTTCCCCCGAGGCCGAGAAATGCAATACCTGGGCCATTTCATCGCGGGTCGTCCCGGCGGCGCCGGCGTAGGTCATTGCCAAAGCCATGGAGATACTTCCCGGAGAGAAAAAGAGATTCCCCTCCTGTTCCCGCAGGTGGGCGTACAAATCGAGCGCGAAGGCGTTGCCTCCCTCGGCAAGGGTGGTCACTTTTTTCACCAGGTCAGGGTCCAGTTTCAGGCTTGCAGCGGAGATGAAAACTACCTGATCCGGCCCAGTTTGAATCCGCACGTAACTGCCAGCCCGTTCGATCAGGCGTACCTTGGTCCCGGCTGGAAGTTTCCCATCGGCCGGGCGCCCCTGTTGAGGCCCATCCCGGTAATATTCCGTCTCGCGGAGGACCACATACGTAATCGCCGGCTCTTCTTCGACCGGTTCCCTGGCCTGTAGCGTTTCGCCAGTAAGACTATTCAGAAACATTAGACAGCAGACCATTGCCAACCGTGCTCGCGACATGACAGTGTCCTTTCGTGAATTGAGGGGGTTACCCTTATTTTCTCCAGAGAATGCCTGATCGGCAAGGGGTGTTGCAAAAAGACGCGTCCATCGCTTGGATAGCCCGCTCGAAACGAACCGCACGCGGGGCGGGGCGATTGTCCGGATGCGGCGGGCCTTTGCCGCGAGAATCGGGCCGGAACCTTGCCGACCGATTGACAGGGTCACCGCCGCACTGCAGAATTTCGGGCAGGCGAATCGCTGCTCCAATTTCTCCCGAGACAGGAAAACAACACGATGCTGGACCCCGGACACGCAGTGTATGTGGGGAGCTTTGATCCGCTCACGCTGGGACATGAAGACGTGATTCGTCGCGGAGCCCGCATCTTCCGCCGGCTGACGGTGGCGATCGGGATCAACCCCGACAAAAAGCCGCTGTTCACGGCCGAGGAACGGGTACAATTGATTACCGAAGTGGTTGGCGATCTTCCCAACGTCTCGGTCTGCAGTTTCAGCGGCTTGACGGTGGAGTTCATTCGCCAGCAACAGGCGGCCATCATGCTGCGAGGCGTGCGAACCCTTTCCGATATCGAATCGGAATTCACGATGACGCTCGCCAATCTTGCCCTGGAACCCGAAATTGAAACCGTCTTTCTGATGGCCAGCGAACGCTACACCCACATTTCCAGTTCGCTGATCAAGCAAATCGCATTGATGGGCAAGTCTGCGGTGGCCGATCGCCTGGAGCAGTTTGTCCCCCGCCCCATCATTGCGCCGCTGATTGCCAAATACAGTTGATCTGTTATCTTGGCGGGAGCACACCCGTTATTCTGGCAGGAGAACTGCCTGCCATGGGGAAGCCTGGGGATCCCCCCGGGCCCATCCTATATCCCCACGGGCATATCGAACCCCCGTTAGTTCCGAGGAGATTCCCATGGTGATGACCGCCTCCACGATGCTTCCGCTGGGAAGCCCCGCTCCCGATTTTTCCCTGGTCAATATCGACGGAAGACCCATTTCGCTCGCGGACCTGCCGGCCGATCAACCGTTGCTGGTGATGTTTATCTGCAACCATTGCCCATTCGTCATTCATCTCCGAGACGCCTTGGCCACCTTTTCAGACGAATACCAGTCGAAGGGGCTGACGGTGGTTGCGATCAGTTCCAACGATGTGAGTACCCATCCTGCCGACAGTCCGGACAAGATGGTCGAAATGGCGCGGGCTTCGAACTGGAACTTCCCGTATCTGTACGATGAAACTCAGGCCGCGGCCAAGGCGTACCGAGCGGCCTGCACGCCCGATTTCTTTCTGTTTGATCGCGATCGCAAGCTCGTCTATCGGGGCCAGTTCGACGACAGCCGCCCTGGTAACGGGAAGCCCGTGACCGGCCAGGACCTCCGCGCGGCCTGCGATGCCGTTCTGGCGAACAAGGCCGTTTCCCCACAACAGCGACCGAGCATCGGGTGCAACATCAAATGGAAAGCCGGTTCCGCCCCCGACTACTTCACCGGGGAGCCAGCCGTTTAAGCCAGAAGCCGCCAGTTCCGTGGTCTATTTGCGGGGTATCGTCATGGCAGGTTCGCTTCGTACCCGATCCGTTGGCCGGGCACGAGGCGATCACTGGTGATACTCAACCGGGGCGCGTCGGAGTGGACGGGAATATCAAAGGCCCTGATTTCCCCGGGTAGCAGTCCCTTCAAGGAGGTCGGGGAGCGAATCTCGTCGACCGTGGGATAAGCATCGTAATACAGGGGGGCAATTCCCCTGTTTTCGATTTCCACTCGGGTGGACCGATGCGATAGTGCCAGGCGCATCACGCGGAATCGATAGCCACATGCCTGCCCCGCCTGCCGGATGCGTTCCGGTGTCTGGAACCGGGGTTGATCGTCCCCGATAATAAACGAGACGTGAAATTTGGCCGCTTGCTGTTCAAAGGGGATGCCGTGGGGTCCGCGAGGCGCCAGGGCACGTTGTTGATCTCCCTTTTCGAAGAAACTGAATTCCCCCCCCGCGGGCGCGCGCTGCCAGCGGTCCCCGCCAAACACCAGCCAATTCGGCTCGTTTTCAGCCTTGTGCCGCTTGTGATTGAAGGAATCGTCGAACACCCCAAACGGCAGTAGCCTGAGCGCCTCGTTTTGCGCGAAGGGTCCCCATTCCGCGGCAGCATCAACCGAGATCATCCAATGCGTTTCCCGAAATACCCGCGCCAGATGCCGGGCGAATTCCGCCTGGTACTCCATGCTGGGAAAGGTCTTGCCCAGTTGCATCGGGCCGTCGTAAATGTGGTACTCGGACCACAAGCCAAACCCGACCTGCACGAACGCGAGCCGGGGATCGCGATCGTAGCGTTCCGCGAATCGCGTGAAGAACTCGAACACAAATCGCTGCCATTCGGGATGCGACCAGTCCGGAAATTCGGTTGGCTTGTTTTCGCTCTTGCCATGAGTTGGGCGATAATCGGGTAGCGACGCGATGTATGCAGGGACACCCGCGGGTTTCCCCACGTATGTATCGTGCCAGCGAATAATCGCCTGATGCCCTCGTCCCGCGATCCGTTCCAGTAATTTTTCCAGCGGGCGCCAATCGTACTCCCCCCGGCGGGAGACAATTTGGCCGTAATACAGATAGGAGTATTCCAGTTGAATCGGCGCGGTGCGGGCGGCCTCGTTATCGGCCCAGAGAACAATTCCCGTCTGCGGTTGCACGGCATCCAGCGTGGCTACCAGGGGGACATCCCGGAATTCATCCCCCCGGACCTGGCCCGGCAGCAGCAGCCATGGCAGCAACAGCATGACAAGGCGAATCGGGCGAGTACCCGCCGGGCTTTTGCGATTCCGTGAATGCAACATGGTATCTCCCGTTGACTGCATGGCGAGACGGCTCCCGATCGAGTGGACCCGCGCACCATGCCCCCGGAGAGTGGGGGCTGTTGTCCATCCTGGCGGTTGCCGGGATGAACAGCAACCGCAACGAACGCACCCGAAAAGATACACGCCGCGCGCCGAACCTGGCAACCAGGTCGCCTGCGCGAGCCCTGCTTCACCAGAAATCAATTGTAATTTCGACAAGAAAACCGCGCGATCGGGAACGCCGGGGGAGCGGGTTGCCCAATTCCGGAGGAGTCTTTATCGTGCGCGCCCCCCGTTTGCCACCCGTACGATTTCTTGCGGGTCATCGCAGATCACCGCTCCTTCCCGACAAGGATGTTTCGCATGGCGCGCCGCAAAAATCAACAGCCTTCCTGGTGGATTGCCTTTGCCCTGCTGGTGATGGGGACAATGACACTCCTCAACAAACTGCAGTTGCCTTCCGTCGAAACGGTCGAGCAGCCCGCCAGCCAGAGTCCTCCGACAGCTGGCACCGCGAAGCCGCTGCCGCCTGCAGCCAGCAGCGATACGCTGCGGATCGCATCGTTCAACATCCAGGTGTTCGGCCAATCGAAAATGTCGAATGCCGTGGTGATCGAGCGGTTGGCGGAGATTGTGCGCCAGTTCGACCTGGTAGCGATTCAGGAAATCCGCGCGCAGGATCAGGCAGTCCTGCCCAACTTCGTGAACATCGTCAACGCGCGGGGGGGCGATTATCAGTTCCTGATCAGCCCGCGCCTGGGCCGCACCAGCAGCATGGAACAATATGCTTATGTTTACCGGGGCAGCCGCCTGGAGGTGATTCCTGGTTCCGTATTCAACGTGGATGATCCCAAGGACCTGCTGCATCGCGAACCGTTCGTGGCCAGTTTCCGGGCACGCGGGGCAAAGGGGATCCCCTTCAGCTTCACGCTGATCAACGCCCATACCGACCCGGATGAAGCGGAATGGGAGGTCGGCCAGTTGGCCCAGGTCTATCAGTTTGTCGCAAACTTTCATCGGAACGAGGACGACATCATCCTGCTGGGTGATCTGAATGTCGATCACCAGAAACTGTCGGCCTTCACGCGGATTCCAATGGTCGCCTCGATCGTTCCCGCCGGTCCCACCAATACCCGGGGAACCAAGCAATACGATCACATCCTGATCGATCGGCTCGACACGACGGAATTCACCGGAAATGCGGGTGTCTTCAACATGGAGCAATTCTTCCAGATCTCCCAGGAAGAGGCCCTGCTGCTTTCCGATCACCAGCCTGTCTGGGCGGAATTCCGCACGATCGAATCTCGAGATCCCACGCGGATGGCCTCGCCCGAGAATCCCAGCATCGTCCGCTGATGCCTTGCGGAACGCCCGGGTAGCCGGTCCGAAGGCTGCTATCAAGACGCGGGATTCGACAGGGAAATCGACAGGCCGCGCCCTTCCGCCAGAGCCGCGAGGCGTGTCCGAATTTCTCGGAGGGGCATCGGCTGCGGAAGAATTTCGATCCGGTTGGCGTCGTAGGGTCCCAGTTCGTCCTTCGGAATCGCCTGGGGAAGAACGATCACGGCAGGCACCCGCTGATCATCGAGCGACTGGAGCAGTTTTTTCAGTTCCCGGCGGTGTTCCTCGTCGAGGGATTGGGTCACCAGGTACAGCAGGAGCTGCGGAGGACTGGTTTCCACCCGTTTGACGGCCCGTGCCAAGTCCGAGAACATCAGCACGCGATACCCGTGGCGGGAAAAATACTCCCGCAGGATATCCTGTTCCCGATTGCGGCTTTCGATGCACAGCAGTGTGGGACTAGAGCTGCCTTCCTGGCGCGAGGGCAACGCGGCCCCCCCCGTTTCCGCGCGTGTATCCCGGCGCAGTTGCTGTTGTGCCTGCACCAGATCAACAAGGGTTTCCGTAGGCGACTGATACCGTTCCGCGGGGTTGATGTGCAGCAGGCGGGTGACAATATCGGTCACGCAGCGCGGGCAATGCGGCAGGGCACTTTCGAGAGGTCGAATGTTACGGTAGCGGGTGATCTGCTTGCGTTCCTCGCGGCTGCGGGTTCGAGGATAGGGTGGTTGACCCAGCAGCATTTCGTAGAGGATCGTGCCGAGAAAGAACAGATCGCTGCGGGGATCGTTGCGGGGAGCGCCGGTCCCCTTTTCGAGGGTCGAATATTCCAGGGCATGCTGCACGCCCCCATCGCCAACCTTTTTGAGCAGTTCCTCGTCGGTTGCCAGGCCGAAGTCGATCAGCTTGGCGACGCCCTCCATGCTGAACAGCACATTCGTCATTTTGAGGTCGCGATGCGTCACGCCGAATCCCAGGGCGTATTCGAGACCACGAGCCATGTCGATGGCGTAGCGAATGGTTTCCAGCGGCTCGATCTGCTTGCGGATCTGCACGAAGTCGCGGAGATTGCCTCCCTGAATAAACTCCATGGTGAAGAAGTGATTGCCCGATTCATACCCAATCTCGTAGATGGGCACGATGTTGGGATGCTTGAGGCGTTGGCCGAGTTCCGCTTCGCGGCGGAACAGGTCAATCGTATCGGGATCGTTGTTCCAGCGATTCCGCAGCACCTTGACGGCGACGATCTGTCCGGTTTCCAGGTTCTCGGAGCGAAAGACGCGGGCAAAACTGCCCGAGGCAATCGGGTACAGCAACTTATGCCCCCCCAGAATCAGCAGACCGGTATCGAGTTTATTGATGCTGTCCACCTGGAAGGGTGTGAGCACATTCTGCTCCAGCAGCACCTGCAACATATCGGAACCGGTGCGATGCGCGCGATCGAGCTTGCGCAGGCAGAGATTGGCCTGCTCCTTGGTGATCAGCTGGATATTCACCAACTCACGAGCGAGACTTTTGGAGGAACTGAAATCCATCGTAACATATCATCAACGGGAATCTGCATCCATCGCTCGCCTGATACTTGCCCGCTCGCGTGGGAGATGGAAATGGATTCGGTTTTGTTTAATCGGGAAAATTCGGTCCTTCGATCCTCGGCAACCGCGGATGTCGAGGATCGAAGATAAATTAAGTAGGAAGTCAAGCAACCATCGTAGCCAAGGAGTCTCGGCAAGAAAAGCGCATTCTCCCCAAATGAGACTTTCGGAATGCCGCGACCCTGCAAGAGGATTCCTGCAAGTGAAAATGAACTCCAGAGCGGCAGCACCAGGCTCGACTGCAGGCCTGCAACGGGAAGAGCGAGGCCCGCAACGGGCCTCGCCTCCGGCATGTCCACCCGGGACGATTTCCCATCATGCGGGCGGTTCCGCCCGCGCAGGGTAGAGTCTGGTGGTTCATTCCGTATAATGGCTGGTGCTAAGTGACAGTTCAGTTTTCAGGCTGGGGTGCCACTAGCTTTGCCAGTGCACCTCGTGTAGACGAGAAACCTGCAAGGCACTGGCAGAGCCAGTGGAACCTGAATACCTGGCTGTGATAGACCACTGGCGTCAATCAACTTCGAAGATTTTCCCCTGGGAAAAAACCATGTCCCTGCGTCTGGCAAAACGTGTGCTGCTCGAAAGTGACAAGCGGCTGTTGTGGAAATTGTTCCGCCTCATGGGGTTGAAAGCGGCCTGGTCAGTCCAAAAACACAAGGCACGCCTGAAACGGGGGGAGTATTTCCCGCCGTTCCTGTATATCTCGGTCATCAACAGTTGCAATCTGCGGTGCCAGGGATGCTGGGTGGATGTGGCGCACAAGCAACAGCGGATCGAACCGGAGGCGTTTCACCGGATAATTCGCGAAGCGCAGGCGGAAGGGAATGTATTTTTTGGCATCGTGGGCGGGGAACCGTTCATGCATGCCGACTTGCTGGACATGCTCGCCGAGCATCCGGACTGTTATTTCCAGATTTTCACCAATGGTCACTTCATCACTCCCGAGGTGGCCCGGCGGATTCGAGAACTGGGCAACATCACGCCGCTGATCAGCGTGGAAGGGAACCAGATCGTCAGCGACGAACGGCGAGGCCGGGCCGGTGTATACGATAAAACGCTGTCGGGCATTCAGAATTGCCTGAACGAGAAAATATTCACCGGGGTGTGCACCAGTCTGTGCCAGTCGAATATCGACGATCTGCTGCGGGAATCCTGGGTGGATCGCCTGGTCGAAATGGGGGTGATGTACACGTGGTTTCACGTGTATCGGCCGATGGGGCCGAATTCCTCGCCCGAACTTTGCCTGACACCCGAGCAGCAGTTGCGGGCCCGCCAGTTTGTGGTGGAGATGCGGGTGAAAAAGCCGATCATTATAGTGGATGCCTACTTCGATGGGGAGGGCCAGGCACTCTGCCCCGCCGCAACGGGGATTACTCATCACATCAATCCCTGGGGAGATATCGAACCGTGCCCCATCATTCAGTTCGCAACGGAATCGATCCATGAGCCGGGGCGGACATTGAAGCAGAAGATCAATGGTTCCGCGTTTCTGCGAGGGTTTCGGGAACTCGCGGCGGACACAACCCGGGGCTGTCTTGTGCTCGAGCGTCCTGATTTGCTGGCCGATCTGATCGAAAAGCATGGTGCCCGCGACGTGACGGCCCGTCAAACCGCACTGGCGGAACTGAAAGCGATGACCGTGCGGACCTCGCAATTCAATCCGCAACAGCAGGTGCCGGAAAAAAGCTGGATGTACCGGCTGGCCAAGCGATTCTGGTTCAACGATTTCGGCGTGTATCGCCACAAGGATCATCAGCGAGAGTCCGCCCCGGCGGTTCTGGCCCGGGGGGCTGTATCCCCTGGCCCGGGCGTCAATTCCCCCGAACTGGTGCTGCTGGAAGTTCCCACCAGTTCCCCCGTAACGCCTAATGCCTAACGCCTGGCCCTTCCATTCGAACAATGCGTGAATCCAACCTCTCCCCGATCCCCCTGTTGCTGCTTTCGGGCCTGGCCATGGTGTCGGGCTTGGGGCTGTTGCTGTTCGAGTTGATCACGGGAGTGCTGCATCGGTCTCTGCCCTCGATGTTCTTGTGGGGGAGTTATCTGGTGTTATTACTGACCTCCGTCTGGGGCATGAAAACCTGGATCGAACTGCAAACCGAATTGTGGGCTCGTTATCGCCGCACGTTGCCGGGCTTGCCTGGGAGGTCGGGCCAGCAGGCGGTTCATTCCCACAACCTGTTCCGCCTGCCGGCGGAGGGGCAGATCTATGTGTTGATGTTGGCCATCATGCTGCTGGGGGCATTGTTCGGTAAAACCAACACCCTGATGCTAATATTCGCGTTGATGGCGGGGCCGTTTATTGTGAATGGAGGCATCTCGTTTTCGATGACGCGCCGCCTTGAGTTAAAGCGCGCGTTGCCAGGCCGGATTATGTTGGGAGAACCTGCCTCCGTGGATATTACACTCGAGAATCGAAAACGCTGGGTTTCGTCCTGCCTGGTATCGGTCGAGGACCGCATCGTCGGTCCGCGGGAGATCTTGAATGGCAGGCTGATGTTCGCGCTAGTTCCCCCCTCGACTTCTCGAACCGGCCGTTATCAGGTGCGGTTCATGCAGCGAGGCCGCTATCGGATTGGGCCGGCCCGGGTGACCTCGCGGTTTCCCCTGGGCATCGTGGAGCGGGGGCGGCAAATTGAATCGTACGCGGAAATGCTGGTGTATCCTCGCATTGGATACTTGGCAAACTGGTGGCTGCGCCGGCTGACCGACGGACAGGAAGCGAGCCGCGTTTCTCAAGGCCAGACCGGTGCCCATCACGATGAATTTCATCGCATTCGGGAATACCGGCAGGGGGATGAATTGCGTTCGATCCACTGGAAAACATCCGCCCGCAGGAACGAATTGATGGTGCGCGAGTATCGTCCCAACCGGGACCGGCGCCTGCTGTTGATACTGGATTTGTGGCAACCGGGCTCAGTGACCGGCGGCGGTGAAAAACAAATGTTGCGTCAACGCGAGCGCGTGGAATTGGCGGTTTGCCTGGCAGCCACGCTGGGCTGGAATTACCTGCAGGAATGCGGTCCGCAACAATTGGATTATATTGGATTTGGCGACCAGCGGCGTCAATGGCTGGGGAGCCAGCTTCAGCAATCGGCGGAAGTGCTGCTCGATCAGTTGGCCCTGGCCGATGCGGGAGATCAGTTCAGCCTGCATGCGATCGAGACGGAAATCATAGCCCGTCAAACGGGAGCCACCCGATGCGTGTTGATCACCACCCGGGATAAGCGGGAGTATCTATCTTCCAAGAATGCCCAGGACCACGAATCCGCCGGCATCTGGCAGGGGCTGACGATTCTCGAGGCGGAGCCGGAAAGCGTCGCCGAGTATTTCCAGCCGAATCCCATCGATTGAACGGAGCCGCCCGCGAGCGCGGCTTGCTATCGCGGGGGCAATCCTCCGAATTGTCGGACCGCTTCGTAAACCACCGCATTGACGGTACTGGCGAGGTTCAGGCTGCGGACTTCGGGATGCATCGGCAGACGGAGACACCCGCTGGCATGTGCTCCGCGAATCGTCTCGGGTAGTCCCCGGCTTTCACTGCCGAACAGCAGAATGTCCCCGGGGGTAAACGTGGCTTCCCAGGGGGCTTTCGAGCCGTGCTTGGTGAAACACCAGACCCTGGCATGGGGCAGTCGCTGCCGGACTTCGTCCCAGGAATCGATGGCTTCCCAGTCGAGGTGTTCCCAGTAATCGAGTCCTGCCCGCTTGAGATAACGGGAGTCGAGCTGATAACCGAGCGGTCGAATCAACCACAACTTGGCCCCGACGGCGACACAACTCCGGCCGATATTCCCGGTATTTTGAGGGATTTCCGGTTGAAACAGCACCACATGCAACAACGGATCCGAACCGACGCCAGAATTCAAAATTCGCTCCGCAGGGCTTGACGCTGCTGTTGCAGCAAGTTCAGGACAGCGGCATTTGCCGGTGGAAAACCGAGGCGAAACAAATCTTCCGCGGGGACCCAGCGCCAGGGGGCGATCACTTCGGGCAGGAGTCCCGGAATGGAGGCACGCGGTTCGCACAGCCAGAAATCGAGCTGGACTTCGTCGTGTTCGTAGTCATGGCTTTGCTGATGCAACATCTCGCGTGGCACCACGACCAGTCCTGTTTCCTCGTGACACTCGCGCACCGCTGTTTCGCAGGTACTTTCGGGCACAATCTGTTTGCCTCCCGGGAACTCGTGAAACCCGGCGAGGGGGACTCCCGGGCCCCGCACCCCCACCAGATAATGGCCCTGGGATTCGACAATAGCGATGCCGATTTTCAACATGGGTTCGATCCTGTCAGGGAGAGAACAGTGGTCGCATGGTATGCGGTGAGAACTCCTTCGCCAGGCGCTGGCAAATCCTAAGCGACGATTCAACGCCGCGTTGTGATCACGGGAACATCTCGCAAACGATTGACACTCTAACACATGGTTGATTTTTTGCCACTATCAAACGTTATTCCGAAGCCTGAATTTCCCGTTTTGCCCCGGTCTCCGAGCCGAGCCGGGCTGCTTCGAGGCGCCAGAGTGCTAATTCCACGGGCGTATTGATTTGTGGAATCGCAGGCCAGTCCGCAGGCAAGGGAACCGCGACCAGCAGATCCCGCAGGCTGGCCAGGAACGCCTGCAGCGCGCGCTCCCCCCGTTCGAGCTGCGCGTTCACCCGGGGGAGTAAATCGATATGATACATCCCCGGAAAGGGATGCCAGAGATACGGGGACTTGCGGAACGCAGACGTCTCGCGAAACAGCACGGCCCGCGCCTGGGGCTGATCAGCGAGCAGCTCCCGAAACAGGCTCAGCCAGACCGGTTCGATCCGGGTCTGATCGCAGCTGGCAAGTACAATCCAAGGCGATGTTCCCCGTTCGGCGGCATGCGCCAGGGCCGTATGCAAGCCTCCCAGGGGCCCCTGCCCGGGACGGAGATCCGCCAGTGTGCTCAAGCCCAAGTCCTGGTATTTGTCCGGTCGATCGGCAATGGCCCAGACATTCCCACAGGCAGGATCCAGTTGTCGCGCGACATGCGTAATCAGCGGGTGGTCGTCGATCAGCTGGCGGGCCTTGTCGGAACCAAACCGCCGCGACTGCCCGCCGCAGAGGATGTAACCCCCCGGGGGAATGCCCACTTCAGGCATGTGATCATTTGTGTTCATGCGGTGTTTCCCGAATTCCGCGGCGTCCAAACTGTCAAAAAACAGGGGGGTCCCGGCAGGAAAGGGCTCATTCGTTGGTTGTCGGAACCTGTTTGCCAGCCTAACATACGGAATTCCCGGCTTCGGGCGCGACCGTGCGCCGCCTTCCAACCGGAAAGCTGCCCGCTCCCGTCCCCGCGGGCTAATTGCATTGATTGTACCGCGTCTGTCGATCGGAATGGACCAACGACCGTGATTGAACGTGAAGATTTCGGTTTACCTTATTCTCCCGCGTGGTACGCCCGCCTGGAAGAAACGCTGGGCAAGGTGGCCTGCGACCAGCTGGGTATTTATGCCATCCCGCAGGAGTTGCTCCTGAGTGTGGTGATTCCCGTGTACAACGAACGGGAAACACTGCATCTCATTCTGGAGCAGGTGTGCGAAGTTCCCATCCGCAAGGAAATTATCCTGGTGGATGATTGCAGTCGCGATGGCACGGGGGATTTATTGCGGCAGATGGAACGAGACCAACCCCCCGCCCAGGCCGGAGACATGAATCGCTATGTTTTCGCGTATCACGAGATTAACCAGGGGAAGGGAGCGGCGCTACGCACCGGATTTCAACGCGCCACGGGCGATATCGTGATCATTCAGGATGCCGATCTCGAATACAACCCCAACGAATATCCTCGACTGCTCCGTCCCATCATTCAGGGTAAGGCCGACGTGGTGTACGGCAGCCGGTTTCTGGGGGACCAGCCTCACCGCGTATTGTATTTCTGGCACTATCTGGGAAACAACTTCCTGACGCAGCTCTCGAATTGCTTTACAAACTTGAACCTGACCGATATGGAAACCTGTTACAAGGTCTTCCGGCGGGAAGTGATCCAGGAGATTGCCCCCCTATTGCGACAGAACCGCTTTGGCTTTGAACCGGAAGTGACCGCGCGCATCGCCCGCAGGCGGCTGCGGATCTTCGAGTTATCGGTGAGCTATTGCGGCCGCACCTACGACCAGGGCAAAAAAATCGGGTGGCGCGATGGTTTCAAGGCCTTGTATTGTATTGTACGGTACGGCTTGGCGGAGTAATCGCACCGGGTTGCCTGCCCCGTGATAACAATGTGACCTTCCTGGCAATTCCGGACATTCCGCCTAAAGGGACGACCGAGAACGAGCCTGCCTGGTTTTGAATATTCTAATCCTTGATGGAAATTTACCGCCGGATGAACGAGCCTCAACCAGAACAGAAAACTCCCCCCGAACCATCGGCCCGGCCCCTGCCACCCGAGGGAGAGAAATCCGCCGGTAACCAGGGCCCCGCAGGACCGGGAGGTCCCCTCCCCCAGCGGCAGGTGGCTCCTCCGCGCATTCCCTGGTTTCTCATTGCCTTGTTCGGCATTGCCATTCTCTGGCTGATCTACATGGGAGAAGACCAGTCGGGCCGACGGGTGAAATATGGCTTCTTCTGGAAACAACTGGAGGCAGGAAATATCGAATCCCTGAAGATTTCCGGTTTGCAGATTGTCGGGAAATGGAAGAAGATTCCCGAGTTGCCTGCTCCCGAAGGCGATAAGCCGGCCCGCAAGCTGGAAGACATCTTTCAAACGCAGATTCCCCAGTTCGAAAGCGACCGCCTGCTTGCGGAATTGACCCGCCAGGGAGTCGACTTTGAAGACACCACCACGCAGCTCTCCCTGATGACCCAGTTACTGATCTGGATGGGGGGGCTGATGCTGGTCATGGTCGTCTTCTTCGTGATCATGCGGCGGAGTTCCGACCCGATGGGTTCCGGGGGGATGTTTGGCAGTTTCGCCAAAAGCCCCGCGCGGGAGTTTCGGCCTTCCGATAAAAAAACCACATTCGACGATGTCGCCGGCATGGAGCAACCCAAGCTGGAGTTGCAGGAAGTCGTGGAATTCCTGAAGCAGCCCGCCAAGTTTCAGCGGCTGGGAGCCCAGATTCCTAAGGGGGTACTGCTGATGGGCTCGCCGGGCAACGGAAAAACGTTGCTGGCACGAGCCACCGCCGGCGAAGCGGAAGTCCCCTTTTACAGCATCAACGGCTCCGAATTCATTCAGATGTTTGTGGGGGTGGGAGCCAGCCGGGTGCGGGATTTATTCCGCACGGCCAAGGAAAACGCTCCCTGTATCGTGTTCATCGATGAAATCGACGCCGTGGGGCGCATGCGTGGGGCGGGGTTTGGAGGCGGGCACGATGAACGGGAACAAACCCTGAATCAGATTCTCAGTGAAATGGATGGGTTTGCCCAGAACGAGGCGGTGATCGTGATTGCCGCCACGAATCGTCCCGACGTGCTGGACAAGGCCCTGACACGTCCCGGGCGGTTCGATCGGCATATCGTGGTCGATCTGCCGACGCGGGATGGTCGCCTGGGAATCCTGAAGGTGCATTGTCGTCACGTCCCGCTTTCTGACGATGTCGATCTGGGAAAGATTGCCGCCAGCACCATCGGGTTTTCCGGGGCGGATCTCAAGAATCTGGTCAACGAGGCCGCCTTGCACGCCACACGGACCGCAAAAAACAAGGTGGACAAGGAAGACTTCGAGGCTGCCGCCGATCGGGTCATCATGGGGATCAAACGCGAGGATATTTTGTCCGACAAGGAAAAGAAAATGACGGCCTATCACGAGGCAGGCCATGCGTTGATAGCCTGGATGCTTCCCGAACTCGATCCCGTGCATAAAGTGACCATCGTTCCGCGCGGCCGGGCGCTGGGCGTGACCCAACTCCGTCCCGACGAGGAACGCCACAGCATCGGTGAACAGCGATTGCATCAACAATTGGCCATGCTGCTGGGCGGCCGGGCCGCCGAGAAACTCGTGTTCAACGAATACACAGCGAATGCCTCCGACGATTTGAAGCGGGCCACCGATCTGGCGCGGCGCATGGTGTCGCATTGGGGGATGAGTGAAACCATCGGCCCTGCCGCCTTTCGGCATGCCGAGGAAGATCCGTTTCTGGGGAAGGAAATGCACGAGATGCGCGCCTACAGCGACGCGACGGCTCACCAGGTGGATCAGGAAATCCAGCGGGTGCTGTTCGCCGCGTCCGACAAGGCGACGAGCCTGCTTGAGGAGCATCGGGAGAAACTCGATGCCCTCTCGCTCGCACTCACGGAAAACGAAATCCTCGACAGCGACGAAATCGAAAAAATTCTGGGCCAGAGGCAAGTTCGCGTCTAAGGCTCCGGTTGGTCAACGGATCAAAGGAAGAAGGCAGCGAGCAGACGCAAGGTCGCCGAGAATGCGTGAAATTCACGGCGTCCCCTTTGAGTCTCCGTGGTTTATTTGATGCATCGGAATGTACAAGTTCACCGAATCCGTGGACCGGGTTCGAGGAAACTCGTTTGCGCGAGGGGTGGGCGGACTGTAAATTTCGGTGCACAATGCGTAAACTGCTGTGTCATAAAATAAATGGAAACACTTCGAGAGGATGTTGACGGGAGAGGAATTTGTTTGATTCGTCGAAAATGACTTTTGCCGACCTGGGTCTGAGCCCGAAAACCGTGGCTCATCTCAGTGCCGTCGGCTATGTGCACCCCAGCCCCATTCAGGAAAAATTTATTCCCCCCGCGTTGCAGGGCCTGGATTGTCTGGGGCAATCTCAGACGGGAACCGGCAAAACCGCCGCTTTCATGATGCCCATTCTGGAACGCATGCAGACTTCCTTACAGGAACCCCAGGCCCTGGTGCTCTGCCCCACGCGAGAGCTCTCGGAGCAGGTTGCCGTCGAATCCCAGAAGATTTGCCTGCAGGAGCGACTGGAAATTGCCGTGGTGGTGGGGGGGCGTCCGCTCCGACCGCAAGCCCAGAAAATCGAACGGGGCGTGGACGTTGTGGTGGGAACGCCCGGCCGCGTCATCGATCTGTTCAAGCGTCGATCGCTCTCGTTCAGTTCACTGAAGACGGTGGTGCTCGACGAGGCCGATCGCATGCTCGATATTGGCTTTCGGCCAGATATGGAGTTCATTCTAAAGCAGTGTCCAAAGGATCGGCAGACCTTGCTGCTGTCCGCGACTCTTCCCCCGGAAGTCGAGCGGCTGGCCAGCCATTACATGCGTGATCCCGTTCGGATTGATATCTCGGTCGAGAATGTCACCGCCAGTAACGTGGAACAGTTTTACTGCACCGTGGACGAAGCCCGGAAGCTCCCCTTGCTGGTGAAGTTGCTGATGCACGAGCGTCCGCGACAAGTGATCGTATTTTGCCGCACGAAGCGGAAGGCCGATCAATTGTTTCAAAAATTCGAAACCCGCCTGCCGGGAGTGGCTACGTTGCATGGAGATTTACCCCAGCCCAAGCGGGATCGCGTGATGCAGGATTTTCGCTCGGGCAAAGTCCGCATGCTGATTGCAACCGATATCGTGGGACGTGGGATCGACGTCGGCGGGATCTCACACATCATCAACTACGATATCCCCGAGCACTCCGATGACTACGTGCACCGGATCGGTCGTGCGGGTCGGCTCTCGTCGGAATTCCATGGCCGCGCGTTCACGTTTGTCACCCAGGAACAGGGAAACGAGCTGACCAAAATAGAACTTCTGGTTAACAAGCTCATCCCTGAATACCGTGTGGGCGACATGGACACCTACACGCCTCGCTCCCGCAAATACGTTTGAAGTCCAGCCGCACCATCAGGCCTTCCCGGAAGACTGGCAGCTTGCCACGCCTTGAATTTCGCGGCCGACATCGGAAGGGGACGTCATGAAGTATCGTCTGCTGGGCCAGACCGGACAACGCGTTTCCGCGATCGGAATGGGCCTGGCTGCCCTGGGCCGCCCGGCGTATATCAATCTGGGACACGCCGAAGACCTGCTGCAGGATTACAACCCCGAACGGATGCGGCAACACGCGGCGGACGTACTCGATCAGGCCTGGGAACAGGGAATCAGGTATTTCGATGCCGCCCGCAGTTATGGTCGCGCGGAAGAATTCCTTGCTAACTGGCTGGAGGATCGCGCGATCCCGACCGATGCCGCGATGATCGGCTCGAAATGGGGCTACACCTACACCGCCGACTGGCAAATCGACGCCCGCTTTCATGAGGTAAAGGAACACTCCCTGGAGAACCTCGAAGCCCAATGGCGGGAAAGCGTGGCTCTGCTGGGTAACCGGCTCCGTCTCTACCAGATTCATTCCGCCACGCTTGAAAGCGGTGTCCTCGAGAATGCCGACGTGCTGCGTCGTCTGGAAGAACTCAAGCAGCAGGGCCTGTTGCTGGGCCTGAGTGTGAGCGGCCCCCGACAGGCGGAAGTGATTCAGCGGGCACTGCAAATCCGGCGAAACGGTGTCTGCCTATTCGATACCGTGCAGGCCACCTGGAATCTACTGGAAACCTCTGCCACGAACGCACTGCAAGAGGCCCACGCGGCCGGCCTGGGGATAATCATCAAGGAAGCCCTGGCGAACGGGCGATTGACTCAGCGGAACCAGCAGGTTCGCTTTGCCGAGTCCCGCGGCCTGCTGCAGCGCGAAGCGGATCGACTGGGGACGACACTCGACGCCCTGGCCCTGGCGGCAGTGCTCGCGCAACCGTGGGTGGATGTTGTCCTCAGTGGGGCGGCGGGCGTTGCACAACTGCAATCCAACCTGCGGGCGTTGGATGTTGCATTCGACGATCGGGCAGCCGAGACGCTGCATTCCCTCCGGGAAACACCCGAGGAATACTGGCTCTCCCGTAGTCAACTCCAGTGGAACTAACCCGGCTTCGCATTTCTAGCAGCGTCATTGTTAATTCAACTAGCCGCGCCCGTCAGGAAGCGGGCCGCGTTTGAGTCCCTTCACTCCCATTGGTATCCACTACAGTGGCCCTTGTTTCGGGCGTGTGATCTCGATTTGTTGCCCCCGCGTGGCCCGCTTCCTGACGGGCGCGGCTAGTATTCGCGGTTCGTTAAAGTGCGAGGGGAGCGCGGCTAACTCGAAGGGAGCGAGGTGGTGACACTTCTCATCAGTCGCGACAAGGCTTCGGGATCGACCGGTTTGACCAGATGATGATCGATGCCCGCTTGTCGCGATTTCAGCAAGTCCTCATCGCCTCCCCAGCCCGTAACGGCAATCAGCAGCAGCGGTTGCAGGATGAACTCCTCGCGGAGACGCCGGGCCACTTCGTAGCCGTCCATGCCAGGCAGCCCGATGTCCAGCAGCACGATATCCGGTCGGAACTCGCTGACCTGAGTCAACGCCTGGAAGCCATCGTTGACGCAGACAACTTCGTATCCTTCCATGCCCAGGAGTATGGACAGTGTTTCGGCGGCATCGACATTGTCGTCCACGATCATCACACGAGGTTTTTGCGGATCGGCGGGAGGTTCGACCGGGCCGGGGCACACGTTGTATTCCGAGTGAGTTGTGTTAGTTCCCCGATCGGGGGACCGCAGTTGATCGGCGGAAATCAAGGGGAGGTTCAATTCAAAGCGGCTGCCTCGGTCGGCCCCTTCGCTGAAGGCCCGGAGCGTGCCTCCATGCATGTCGGTAAATCGTTTGGCGATCGGCAGGCCCAACCCCAGTCCCCCCTGATCGCGCTGCATCGTCGCCGCCGATCGGGCAAACAATTCGAAGATGTACTGCTGCATTTCCCGGGTGATACCAATCCCGTTGTCGGTCACGGAAAGTTGAGCCGCGTTGGCATTGATTTCCAGCAGGATTTGAATGCGTCCCTGTCGCGGGGTGTACTTCGAGGCGTTGGTCAGCAAATTGGTGATGACCTGCACGATCCGCACTCGATCCCCATGCACGGGAACCACGCGGGCGGGCATCAACAGTTGGACTTCATGGGCGCGGTCCTTGAAATCCGGCTGGGCCTGCTCGATGGCAGTTTCCACCAGTTCCCGCAAATCGACCGGGTGGCATTCCAGCACGATTTTGTCGTGCATGAACCGCGAGACGTCCAGCAGGTCGTCCACGATGCGAATCAACTGGCGTAACTGGCGGCACAAGGTTTTCACGGTGCGGCCATGTTCTTCCTCGCCCAGATGATCGCTTTGCAGCAGCATCAATCCGCTGCGAATCGGCGCCAGGGGATTGCGCAACTCGTGCGCCAGCAAGGCCAGAAACTCATCCTTTCTGCGATCGGAGATTTGCTGGTCCTTTGTCAGCTTGCGAATCTGCTTAAGTTGCTCGCGTGCCAGGTTGTGTTGTCGACTGACTAGATTGAACAGCGAGATCGTCACCACGCCGACAATCCCGTAGATCACCAGCGAAACCAGCGCATGCGGATTGTCCGTGAACAGCGTGTGCGTGGGAGCAATGAAGTAATAGGCAGCGGCAATAATTCCGAGCAGCAGCGTGACGATGGCAGGTCCACTTCCTGCCATCCAGGCCGTCAGGACCACCGCAACCATGTAGGTTCCAAAGGGAACATGATCGCCCACCCAGGGGTCGATCCAGAGCCGAATCTGTGTTGCCGCCAGCGTGCTCACAATCGCGATGCAATACCGCTGTATGCCATCCTTGAATCTCATCTCCGCATCCTTTTCTGTCGCGATATTCCACTCACGGAATTTACAACTTTCTGGCTCCGCGAGTCCGTTCGACAAGCGGAGACCCAGTGTTGCAGACCGAGGACTCTCCATCCAGTCATCCGTATCCATTCCACTCCGTGCCCACCCGCGGCGAAACCTGCCAGGGGCAAGCCTGCCACACCATACCATACCTGTCCGCTCAGTTCGAGCCCCTGGTCGCAAACATGTCACCAAGGTCCGATTCCCGGGAATGGCCCAGAATCCCTTAACTCCTCTTGATCTCGTCTTTCCGGCAGGATAGTATCTTAACAGCGCCGGGGGGTTATGCAGGCGGATGCCTCGCTAAACCAGTCCATGCGGTGTTTGATACAGATTTGTGGCATCGCGAAGTCATTAAGGATTCCGCGTTGCCGGGCGTGGTTTGTGCGTCCATGAATCTGGCAGTCAACGGCTCGCAGCCAGGAAGGCAAGTCGAGTGAATGACGACGGGAGTCGAGCAAGGATGCCCGCCTGTCCGCCACGGGGTAATTTTTTCTATCCACGGTGGGAACGCAAATCCTTTAGGATTGCGGACAGAGAAAGGAAACTCACATGCTCGTATTATCGCGTCGCGTCGATCAGCAGATCGTGTTCCCCAACCTCGACATCAAACTGCAGGTGCTGCAGGTGAAGGGGAAAGTCGTCAAACTGGGAATCGATGCTCCCTCGAACATCCCCATCATTCGTCCCGAGGCCTGCGAACAACGGGAAATCGAAGCGTTTCGGCAGAATTTCAACGCGGATATCGACCGCCACCAGCTTCGCAATCGCCTGAACGCGATTAACTTGGGCTTGCGGCTGTTCCAGAAGCAGGCCGAAATGGATCTGCAGGATCAAGCCGAGTTGACCATGCAGAAGGTCATCGACGAACTGCAAAAACTCGACAAGGATATCGGGACCGCCAAAAGCAAGGTGGAAACCGTCCGTAAGCAGCAACCGCTGCGGCTGCTGGTGGTGGACGACGACGACAACGAGCGGGAATTGCTGGCCGGTTTACTGCGCCTGCACGGCTTCGCCGTCAATAGCGCCAGCAATGGAGCGGAAGCACTCGATTTTCTGGCGGATCACGAGTTGCCCGATTTCGTGCTGCTCGACATGAAAATGCCCCGCACGGATGGACGCGCCACGCTGCAGCAGATTCGTGCCGATCAACGTCTCGCCGATCTCAAGGTGTTCGCCGTCAGTGGTACATCGCCCGCGGAATACGGCATTGCCGAGGGGTGCAGCGGCTGGTTCCCCAAACCGCTCGACCCCGAACGCCTGATTCAGGCCATGACCCAGGATGCCCCGATCGCGCAACAGCGTATATAACCCGCGGGCCTTTCGAGCCGAGGACCATCTGGCCGATGCCAACGCAATCGGCTGCGAGGAAGCGTGCCAGGCGGATTTTGCAGGGAATTCCGCAGAATCGCTGGAATCGCTTCCCCCGGCATTTTCTGCCTGATCGACCGCGACGGCAAGTTCCGCCCGCAAGGTGCCGATGTACGAAGAGGTTCTTCATGCGTGCAAACGCATTCGTCGGTACTCGAGTGGGGCGTGGGCATGTCGGCTGGGGCTGGACGACTTCTGGCTGCAATCGCGTTTTTCTGGGGGTTGGTTCCAGGCCAGTTCCCTGAAGGCCAGAAGGTACGCGCCGCAGACCAGCCAACTCTCCCGGAACAGCAACTCGACAGCGCGGGGAAAGACGATTTCGACGTGTATCAGGGAGCAATTCCGGTACGCGTGTTTTCCTTCGAGCAAGACGAGGATCTAGACTACGACAGCCAGCCGGATGACTGGACGCGAAGACGGGGACTGGAATTTCGGCAGTACGTCCGCGCGGAGATCGACTATCGCCACGCTTCGCATGAGAAGCGGAGTCTGCGGATAGACGCGAATGGCAGCGGTGCCGCCTACTATTCTCCTCCCATCCCAATCGATGCCTTTCACAGTTACGTGATGCGGGCATCCGTGTTGACGCGCGGCCTGCAGCATGATGCGGCGTTGGTCTCGTTCTCGTTCCTGAATCATCGTAAACAGCGCGTGGAGCGACTCTTGATGCCGCCCGTTTCGGGCACTCACAAGAGCTGGGCCAATCTGAAAATTCCTCCGGTCACGCCTTCGTCGGAGGTCAAATTCGTGGTGGTGGGCTGCCACCTGGTGCATAGCGAAGAGATGGACCTGAGCGGTTCCGCCTGGTTCGACGAAATCATCATTGCCAAGCTGCCAAGCCTGTCGCTGGCCAGTAATTTCGAGACCCATTTCCGCAAGTCGGATTCCGACATTACCATCCACTCGCATGCCACGGGACTGGACGACTCCCATCAAGGGGCATCGTTTCAATACAATCTGCAGCTTGTCGTGGAGGATGTGTATGGCCGCACAATCGACCAGACCGTCCGGGAGTTGAAACCCGCCCCCTCGACCGAAGCCACGGCCCGTTCGGGGAAACAGACGGACCAAACGGTCTGGCACTTGCCGGTTTATCCGCCCGGCTATTACCGCGTGCACGCCTCGCTGCTGCGGAATGACTCGACCGTGGTGCGAAAATCGACGGCCTTTGCCGTGCTGAATCTGGTGGAAAAATCCCCTTCGGTGGGGGAGTTCGGCTGGAATCTCAGTGGTGCTCACCACCACATCGACTATCCCGATCTGCTGGCAATCGCGCAACAGTCCGGCATCAACTGGATTAAAATACCGGTCTGGCAGGATGCCTACTCCCACAATCCCGCCGCCGTGGGACAGTTTCTCACGGAACTCCGGAATCAATCGATCAACCCCATCGGCATGTTCGCGGACCCGCCGAGGGAAATACGCCAGAAATATGCTCCGGACTGGGGAGGCATCAGCGAGTTGTTTGTTTCGCCTCCGATTGTCTGGCGTGAGGCAGCCAATCAAGTGATGGCGCTGTACTCGCCCACGGTGACGCGCTGGCAACTGGGGGACGACAACGATTCGAGTTTTGTGGGCATGCCCGAGTTACATCGGACAATGGACGAAATACGCAAGGAATTGCAGCGTATCGGGCAGATTCGGCAGTTGGGAGTCCGCTGGAATGTCGGCTCCGCGGTACAGCGAAATCCGGCATTGACCCGCAATTTCCTGACCGTGATCTTCGATGAGCACGAGACCCTGGAGAGCGTTTCGCGTAGCGTGGGGGAGATTCAGCAGGCGGGATACGAGGCCTGGGTATTGGTCAAGGCAAGCAAACCCGACCTTAGGGACGACCCCCATGTGCGAGCGAACGATCTGGTGCGTCGCATGATTCTGTCCAAGCAGACGGGCTGCGACTTGATCTTCGCCTACAACGTGTTCGATCCCGAATACGGCCTGCTGGAGCCGGATGGCTCCCCTTCGGAACTGTTCCTCCCCTGGCGGACAGTTTCCCTGGCGTTGAATCACAGCCAGTACGCAGGCTCGATTCAACTGCCGGGACGTAGTCAGAATCATGTGTTTCTGCGCGAGCACGATGCTGTCCTGGTGCTCTGGAACGACGAACCGATCGAGGAAGACATCTACCTGGGCGACGAAGTGATTCAGCATACGGTGTGGGGGGACAAACGCAGACTCTGGGGCGATGCCCGGACCGGACGGCAGAAATTCACAGTGACGTCCGTTCCCATGATACTGACGGGCTGCTCGAAGGAACTGATGGACTGGCGCATGGGAGTCCGCTTTGAAAAAGGGCGGATTTCCAGTTCCCTTGCCGAACAGGAAGATACGCTGATCGTCAAGAACGCCTTTCCCTGGACCGTTCAGGGAACCGTGCAGATCTTGCCGGAATACGCCTGGCAGATCACGCCCAGTCATATTCCGTTGGTGGCACAGGGGGACCAGGAGGTAGCCTTGCCGTTTGGCATCAAGCTTCCCTCGCGTACCAATCTGGGCAAGCAGACACTGGAGATCGAGTTCAACCTGGGTGGAGCTGGAATCAGCCATCCCTTTCGTGTTTATCGGGATTACCTGGTGGGCCTGGGCGACGTCCGGATGGAGATCGTCCTCACGCCAACCGACGAAGGGGGCGTGCTGGTCGAACAGATCGTAACGAACCAGACCGAGACAACCGAAGTGATCGACATGCGCTGCCACTTGCTGATTCGCGGTCGGCGCCGCCAGACGCGGAACATCGATGGCCTGGCCAGCGGTCAATCACGCAAGGCGGTTTATCTGATACCAGATTTCGAAAACCTGGAGGCGAAGGATCTGTGGCTGCGTGCCGAACAGAAAAACGGCCGGCGCATTCTCAATGATGTCATCGACGAGGAACAGTTCTACAAACTTCTCGAACGCAACACTACGCCGAAGGAATCCGCCAGTAATAACTGACCCTGCATTCCCCTCCCAATCTCCGACGCTGGCGCGTATGGCTCGAATTTTATGGCAGGCGAGCGGGGGACGTGAGTCCCCTGGCAGTTGTGGCTGGATCTGGAAACTGGTGGCCAAGTCGCCATGCGGTCGAAATAGACAGAGGACTGCCGTCCCCCGCTCGCTATTTGCTCGTTCACGCTCGCACTGGCGGACAAGCCGCCAGTGGCACCCATTTAGTCCACCGGAGTGGACACATCGGAGAACATACACACAGCTTACCCTACGATAAATACACGGCCTGCAGTGTGCCCTGCGAAAAGATTACAGTCCAAGACAGGGGCGTTTCGCAATCAGCGTACATTTTCCAGGTAATCGCATAAGTCGCGCACGTTCCGAAGGAACGTTTCGGATTCGATTACCCCTTCCGGCGAAGCCTTCCGAAAGCCGCGCATCGTTCCCGGCTGGACCCAGGCCCCGCGTTCGTCCTGTGTTTCGAGGATGGTGCTGATCCGGCTATCGGAGGGCTTGCGCGGTCCGGGGGGATTGGCGGCAGGGAGGAGTGCCTGCTGGTAACGGGCTTCCAGCCGGTCGATCCGGGACGGGATTTTGAAGGCATAATGCGTGGGGAGCCGGGAGTCGTCATAGGTGAGATGATAAACCCCCTCGCGCACTTCGAAATACAGCGGGCGATTGGTCTGGAGTTCGTAAAAGCGAGCGAGTTGCCCATCGGGCAGCAGGGAGTTCCGCAGATACTTTAAAGCCCGCGGAATGGACTGAAGATACTTTTCATCGCCGGATTTTTCATGGAGTAGCAACAAGGCTTCGATTGATTCCTGGCTTTCATCACTGGCGATTGCCGGGGGCTCGAACTTGCGGTCCCAGACAGGAAACATGTGTTCGTCGTACTGCTGCGCCCAGGCCGGTTGGGGATCGGGCATTTGCGCCCGCAACAGAAAATCACCCGCCCGCCGGGCGGAATTGAGATACTGATCATTCCCGTACACCTCCCAGGCCAGCAGCATCGTGGCCAGCATGTTCCCGAGGACATTGTCGTTCAGGTAATACTTCCCGGTCCAGTCGTTCATCCATTTACGACTCCACTCCGGTGGATAGGCAGCCCCGGTAACGGGATAGACGGGCCACTTGGGTTGCCCCGGATGCACGTCCCAGTTTTGCGACCACCCGCCATTGGGATGCTGCGCCTTGACCAGGGCGTCGAGTGCGAACAGCGAGGCTTCGTGAATACGCTTGTCCTGGAAATCGAGTTGGCGATCGAGCAACACCAGAAAGCGGACCGCTGCCGGTGTAGTGTCGTCGTCGAGTGTCGTGATGTTCTGCTTGTTTTTGCGAGTTCGACTGATGGGATAATCGGGATTGTCCCGGTATCCCCAGGCCCGACGCTCCCCGGGCGCGAATGTGATCGAGTAATACCAGCCTCCCGAATGCAGCTGCCCTGCCATTAAGGCCTCCGCGGCCCGGCGAGCCCCTTCCAGATAGGCAGGCTCGGACGTGACCCGATAGGCATCGAGCAGCGCGATTCCCACGGCGGGTGTGCCGGGCGGCTGTACCCAGATGACATTCGCGTCGGTTTCGGCCTCCCCTTCGCTAAGCTTCAAATCCCGACTGTAACGCCAGACATATCCTCCATGTCTGGAGCAGTGTTTGAGATAAAAATCGACGGCGTGACGTAAACATCCTTCGGCCTCTGCCCGCCGCGGTTGAGCTTCGGCGGGGGAATTCATGATTGCCAGGCAAATTACGGTCAGCATCAGGGATCGGTTCATTACTTGGCTCCAGGTTGAGTTGAAGGAACAGTGGAAATCCGCGGGAGTCCGTTTACTCACTGCTTGCCGGTTCCGGGAAATCCAAAATCGGTTCGTAATCGGGAGACTCCCTGATCTCCGTGGGGGTGATGCCCACGCCCCAGGTCAATCGGGTGCGATCGGTCTCGATGGGTCGATCCACCACCACGTCTCCCACTTCGTAGGGTCGCCCGTCCTGATGCGTGAAGGCGTGGGCCGGCGTGCGAAAATAGCGAAATGTGATCGGAGTTTCGGGAAACACATCCTTGCCCCAATGGTAACGCTGTGTCACGACCACCTGTTGATAGCGGCGGGCATTTTCCAGGGCCTCGGGTTCACGGGGGTAAAAAAAGGCCCCAGCGAGATGCCCGCGGTCATCGAGATATTCACTTCGGGCAGTCAGTTCACGCAGCAACGCGGCACGTAACAACTGGGAATCCCGATACCCCGTCGCGGTAGTAGACTCCAGCGGAGGCCAGGCGGCGGAGTAACCTCGATCGGGCTGAATTCGCGACTTCAAGAAGTCTTCCACGCTGCTCGGCATGTCTCCGTACAAGCTGATGCCGACCACGGTTTCCAGAAAATGCCGAAACTCGCCTCGCTGTAACGAGCGGTTCAGAGGATCGTCCCAGGAAGCGATTCCGATGCCATCGGGCTGAGTCGGAGCGCGATAGCCCAGCATATCCATTTCCCCCCAGCCCGCCTGGCCGGGTAATCGGCGTGGCAAGGCCCAGGTGCTGTCGACCGTCACGCCGACACCCGATTGAAACATCCCATACCCGCCCGTGTCTTGGGGCGGCAGATGCCCCGAATGGCAGCCGACGCACTGCACGAGTTCACCCGGAGTCTGCGCGCGCAGTTCCCCCGAGCGGTTTTCAATCCATCCCGCGAGCAGCCAGCCCGCGCCGTTATCGATCCAGCCCTCCGCGCGATGTGCATACGCCGGCGCGGCTTCTTCCTTCATCACCGCCGCGCCATAGTCCGGATCGAAGCGCCGCAGCTTTATCATATAGCGAATTTCCTTCACCCGATTGGCTCGTGTCCCCGGGAAACGACCCGGGGCAGCCGGACTCCCATCGCAGGCGACATCCACGTAATGCAAGGGATGAGCAAATTCCGTCCCCAGGGGATAAAGCCCCGGTTGCACCAACGTATCCGCTGCTCCGCCATGATACAGGGCTGGCGCGTCCGCCGGGAGGTGATCCGAAATCGCCGCCGCCAGCAGATCCAGATTCGCGGCATACGTCGCCAGATCGTAACGACCAGACGCGTCGCGGAGAAAGCGGTCGGGCAGACGGATATAAATTCCCGAAACCGATCCGGTCAACGGCGTGAAAATCCCCAGCGGGACAAAATTGATCGCACGCCAGCCCGTAATCCAGCCGATCCCATCATGAAAACAAGTTCCCTCTGCCCTGGAACTGCGGACGAACCCATCCGCCCCGGCGGGCAGGTCGCGCGGATTCAGGGCGGGGAACAGGCGAAACGGATCGCCCGCCACGCCCGTATCCCACTGGAGTGGACTCCCTGCGCGAAGATCCCAGGCCGAGCTCCAGTTATCCTCGCGAATTCGCGCGCGCGGATTCCAGTTTGAAGGGTCCTGGCCCTCCGCGGCAACCGCGGCCCGCAGACGTTCCGGTCGCAACGTATTTTCCCAGGGGTTGATCGAACCGTTTGCCAGAAAGGGAAATTGCAGAGCGGCAAACGCGTATTCGGCAGTCAGGTCTCCCAGGAAGGGAGAATGGCCTCCCTGGGGAACATTGTTGCCGAAACCTCGTTTCGCAAGACCATCGGTGTGGCAGAACTGACAGGCATTCTGGGTGCCTCCGGCTGTCTCGATATAACATTGAGCCGGTATATGCGCATACGGATTGGGCAAGCTCGATCGCGCGATGTAGTCCCCTTTCAACGCCGGCCGTGACGGGGGCTGGGCCGGTGCCGGCAGATATGGAAAAGCGACAACGGGCACGAGCAAAGCCAGGAGAATCACGAAACGATGCATGCTCGATTTGTCCTCGGAGATTCGATAATCCGCCGCGGGCTCCGCGTTACGCTGGGGGAATTCCCAGGGCAAAGTTTCCTCCAGCCGACAGCCTCAGAAACCTGGCAGGCCGCCAAGATAGCCGATGTGGGCATCCAATTGCAGATTAAGCGTCCCCTTTTCGTTGGCGCCGCCTGTTTCCATTGCGAGTTTGATCAACCTGTCCTTTAACGCTTCGGGCATGGTCGAGATCCAGTCTCCCTGGTGCTGGTTGTGGGAGATGATGTAGCAGAATCCGTTCAGGTTATCGACCACTTGCAGTCCGGTCGACTCGGCTCCCGAGGCATTGCTGAGGATCCGCGACCGTTTACCGGTATCGACGTTGTAGGCCCACAGGAAATTATTGACATGGGTGCCACTGTCCTCGCCGATGAACAGGGTCCGCATGCGGGGGGAAAAGAACAGATTATCCGGATTCGCGATTTTTTCGGGATGGGCCACGTTTCCCAATGCGTCGACCGGAATATCTTCTCCCAGCAAGGCAAAGGGAACCCGCATCGCCGTACCGACCCACTCGGATGGAATCGGATTCCCCTCTGTATCGTACCGTCCAGCGGCCAGGGTCACTTCGTAGGTCGCGCCGGCGGTCAGTTTTTCAATGTGGATGTGATCCTGTGCGGCCCCGGGTTCCGCCAGAAACCCTTTTTCCAGATAGGACATCGCCACATACAGATTCCGTTTTTGGGGATCGACCGTCACACCTTCCATTTTGTTGAACTCGGTCGTGGCGCCGCTATAGGCCGCATACCGACGGGATTCGAGGAAGGCCGCAGCCAGTTCGCGGCCGGGTTTCAGTCGCAGCAGTTCATCGCCGGAGTGACCTGCCCGAATTCTGCGATATCCCTGGGTCTGCCAGTCGGGAGTGGCGGTGGCCGTGGTCGCATCGAAGATATCTTCGAACGTTACCCCGCTGTCGATGATCGCTTTCACCTGGGCGTCGCTCGCATGCCCCAGCCTGATCCATTCCAGCGTGGCCGAACCACCATTTTCGCTGGATACCTGATTCCAGCGGGCAGCGTACAAGGTTCCCGCCGTAAGCTGTTCGGGTTGATCGGCGACATACATAAACAGGGCCACGTGGTCACCATCATCCCCGTAATAGGCCGTCCGGTTGTCTCCCATCACCCGGGCCAGTTCCCAGGTGGCCCGTCCCATCGAGTAGTGCTTCACCACGCTGGTCGAGCCATCGGCCTGCACGGTCACTTCGGGAATGTAGCCATAATCATAGGGATTCACTTCGCGTTCGCCCCGGAAATAAACTTCCCGCAACGCGCGGAGCCCTTCGGTCGCCTTCTTGCGATTCTTTTCGCCCGAAACCACCTGGAAGTACAGGTCGTAATCCTCTTCCGAACCGATATGCGTATTCCAGGGAGAAGGTCCACCAGCACAGGGGATCCAGAGGCCGTTCACACCCGAAAAATCGATCGGCCGGACCGAAGTGGCCCGTAAACGTCCCCCCGGTTCCTGCCGTAGCGCGGCCAGCGACATCGACATTGGCATACGAGAGTACCAACCGGGAACTCGGTAGGCTTCCGCCCCATTCCCCAAGATCCAGTCGTATTCAAAATGGGTGACCAGAAACAGGTTGCCATCGACCGACAGCAAACTGGTTCCGTCGGGAGTTTCCGCGATCACGGGATCCCCATTTGGATCCTGTATCGGTTTCCCCTGAACATCGAATAACTGTCCCGCGGGAAACTCTCCCAACCGGTCGGTATTTTTGAACAACGTATTGTATGCCAAGGGAAACTCTCGCACCGAACCATCGCGATATCGCACGATTGCCCGAGAGGTCGAGTAAGTACTGATCAACTCGGCATCCGAGGCCGGAGCCGGCATGTGAGAGAACTCGACCGAAACCGGTTCGGGCTCCGCCGCGAGAACGGGACTGGCATGCAGGCACAGGACCAGGGAAACAATCCAGAGACTGCTTGGGGCAAGACGAGTCTGTGTCATATCGATGCGTATTCCGTATCGGGGTCTAGGAATCTGTAACTCATGCGGTATCTCCCATGAACCCGCTACTATCCTCTGCCTCCGTTCAAGTTTCAACGGAGATCGGTGGAGTTCAACAGAGTTTCACATTTCCCCGCAGGCGACAGGACGCCGCGAGGCACCGCGCCTCGACCCTATCGGCTCGATTGTTACAACTGGGCAAACCGTGGCGATCTCGCGAAATGTTTCGCCCCCCGAGCGCGGGTTTCTCACAATACAAAAACTTTTTTGAGTTTTTTTGACCCATTGCATAGAGTTGAGGGTTAAACACATAATCGCATCACCAGCGACACAAATACCGTACGCACGAACACTTGTAATGTAATAAAAAGGGAAGCAATCCCTGCGAATACTGGTGAATCGCGCGGCTGGACGCCTTATCCGTCTGATCCTGAAGTTCTGTTGGGTATTTGCAAAGTCAACACCGAAGTCCAATTCATGCCACTGGATAGAAGCTCTCCCATATTTGTGACGGGACATCGCGGCCTGGTCGGTTCGGCCCTGGTGCGCGGCCTCAAGACTCGGGGCCATGACCACATCCTCACCGCGACCCGCGAGGAACTGGATCTCCGTGATCCCCGAGCTGTCACGGAATGGTTCGAAAGGCAGCGGCCCCGGTATGTCATGCATGCCGCCGGGAAAGTGGGAGGCATCTGGGCCAACCAGTCCTACCCCGCCGATTTCCTGTACGACAACACCATGATGCACATGACGGTGCTGCGGGCCGCGATGCTGTCCGGCGTGGAAAAATTGCTCTATCTGGGAAGCTCCTGCATCTACCCCAGAGATTCTACGCAGCCAATACGGGAGGAGTACCTACTGCAGGGCCCCTTGGAGCAAACGAACTACGGCTACGCCATTGCGAAAATTTCGGGGCTTCTCGCTTGCCAGGCTTATCGCGAGCAATTTGACTGCAACTTTATTTCCGTGATGCCCACGAATCTGTATGGTCCCAATGACAATTTCCACCCAGAACACTCCCATGTACTCCCCGCACTAATCCGCAGATTTCACGAAGCCTGCAAACAGCAGTTCCCGACGGTCACCATCTGGGGCTCAGGGACCGCCCGCCGGGAATTTCTGCACGTGGATGATCTTGCCCAGGGGTGTCTGTTTTTGATGGAGCACTACGACAGCGCGGTTCCGATAAATATCGGCACAGGCTCCGATCTTTCCATTCGTGAACTGGCTGAAAAATTACAAGCCCTGATCCATCCCCAGTGCGAACTGGTTTTTGATCCCACCAAACCCGATGGCACCCCGCGCAAACTGCTGGATGTGACGAGAATTCAGGAACTCGGGTGGGCCCCTCGCATCGACCTGGATACCGGTTTACGAACCACTTACGAATGGTACTGCAGCTCGCCGTGGAATTCCTGGAGCGGATCGAATTCGGAACTCACTCCGCCTGAAATGTAACCTTGTTCCCTGTTTATCTTCCCGATTGCTGCTCCGCCAGACAGACAGAACCGCAATGCCCGGGCCGAGGGAAGTTGGAACCATCCGATGACTACGAATACGAAACAATTTCCACCACGCAACGGAAAACGGGCCTTGATTACCGGCATCACCGGACAGGATGGCTCCTACCTCGCGGAATTCTTGATCGACCGTGGCTACGAAGTGTGGGGCATGGTGAGACGCTCCTCTTCCTTCAACACCGGCCGGATCAACCACATCTATCAGGATCGGCACGAACAGGATATCCGCCTGCATCTTGCGTTCGGCGACCTGACGGACGCCTCGTCCATCAACAGCATTCTCAAAGTGGTGAGACCGCACGAGATTTACAATCTGGGAGCCCAGTCTCATGTGAAGGTTTCCTTCGACATACCCGAATATACGGGCGACGTTTCCGGCTTGGGAACGATTCGAATTCTCGAAGGGATGCGGGAACTTGGCCTGGAGTCGCGGTTTTATCAGGCCTCCTCTTCGGAAATGTATGGTCAGGTCGTGGAAACACCACAATCCGAGTCGACCCCCTTCTACCCCCGCAGTCCCTATGCGGCGGCCAAGGCCTATGCCTTCCACATCACGCGCAATTATCGCGAATCGTACGGCATGTTTGCCATCAACGGGATACTCTTCAATCACGAATCCCCACGGCGGGGGGAAACCTTCGTCACGCGGAAAATCTCGCGAGCCGTGGCGGCCATTTACCATCGCCAGCAGGAGTGCCTCTATCTGGGCAATCTCGATGCACAACGCGATTGGGGGTTCGCCGGCGATTACGTCGAGGCCATGTACCTCATGATGCAGGCCGACAAACCGGACGACTTTGTAATCGCCACTGGCGAATCCCATACCGTGCGCGAATTCTGCGAACTGGCGTTCGAGCAGGCGGGTCTGCGGATCGCCTGGCAGGGAAAAGGCCGCGACGAAATAGGCATCGATCCCACGGGACGGGTCCTGGTCCGTATTGATGAAACATACTTCCGCCCCGCGGAGGTCGATCTGCTCCAGGGGGACAGCAGCAAGGCCCGGACGGTACTAGGCTGGCAGCCACGCGTCTCCTTTCCCGAACTGGTTCGCATGATGGTCGATGCCGACATGGAACTGCTGCTGCCAGGCTCCCGGGCCTTCAGCGAAACCGAACATTAACCTCACCACACCCCCGCTCATTCAGGACTGGATTGACTCGCTATTAGCGACAGACTGGACGGGCGAGTGGCGTTATTCGCGGTGTTTACTGTTTCCACTGAAACTTCAAGCCATAAGCCGACTTGGATGCCGTTGTAGTAGTCTTGTAAGTGGTTTCCAAGGGTCTGACCTAGCCCGTTTGTGTTGCAGAATAAAGAATGCAACAACTCCCTGCAAAAAAAACTCTCAAAATGGTTCCATGCCACCCGCCTCTCCATCGGCTACGGTCGGGTTTCTTTTTTATTCAAGCCGTTGCCCTAAATACTCGCATGAGGTTCAACACGTTCAGCGAGTACGTTCAATGGAGGGAAGGGTTGTTGGCTCCCGATAAACCTCGATGGGTTGGGATGCCCCGAATCAACACGACCGGGCATGACCAATCAGCAGCGACGAAAGCTCCATCCAAAGAAACCGCCAACGAAAGTGCCGGTCTTCAAACATTCTCAGCCTGCAAAACTGCCGCAGTTCAAGCCATTCAGCCGGCTCAACCTGCCGCAATTGTCATGCGTTCTCGTCAGTCTACTCTACCGACAAAGAAGCAGTAGCCGAAACTATCGCCACATTCTTTCCATAGATCGATCTCATGCTGCAAGCTGTCAGCTAACGCTTGGGCGGCTTGATTGTCTGCGTGGCTTGATCGGTAGGCGGTAACATGCTCCTGCAAAGGTTCGTAGTAATTCTGCCAGTCTTCGACTGGCAAGAGGAAGTGATCGACCGGAGTGAACCCAGCATCACGCAACTTTGTGACATTCTCATCCACTGTGGTCATCGATGGATAATCTGCGTCCCAGAACTCCTTTGCATTGCGTGGCGGTTTAGGCGTCAGCCATACAATCTCGGAGACTGCAATGTATCCACCTGACCGCAAAAGCGGCTTCCAGAGTCTCAGGCCATGTTCAAAGCCGATATTGTAAATCGCAGCTTCACACCAGATCAGATCGAAAGAACCATGAGAGAAGGGTGGTTCTCCCATGTCGGCTTCAACTGTCTTGATGCGATCTGTCAATTTCGCTTGGGCTGCAATAGCCGCCAGTTCATCAAGGAAAGGTTGGTGAATTTCAACCGCTGTCAGATTGCAGTCGAGGCTTCTAGCCAATGGAATCGATGAAACGCCAGCACCGCAGCCTAACTCGACGATTTGCGGTTTCGGAGGAAGGTCGTTCAGAAGCGAGAGTGCTTTCAACGTCGAAGTTTCGCTCCCTGGCCCCTTACGTTGAAGCCCCTCGAAAAATGAAAAGACCATCTCCATCGACGGTTCGGTCTGGTCAGTCATTTGCTCACCCTTTCAAAGGTGCGTTTTGGGACGTAGTTTGCAGGACATCAACATGACATATAGGGTGTCGATCAGGTTCACCTGCTAAAAGCATGCACAATCGCACGTACCAGAATCATCGCAGCCATGCCAACAAGACTGTACCCTACTTGTCACATGCGTGCAAGGTCGGTATGATTCATTTATCCAACAGCAGGAGCCAGTCAAATGACCATCGCCGCTTATGTCCGAGTTTCCAGCCGCCGCCAGAAAGACGACAGCCAACGGGCCGAAATCCAAAAGTGGCTGGAGGCCAACGGCATCAACCCTAAACAGATCGAGTGGTATTCGGACAAAGAAAGTGGCCGCACCACGAAGCGGCCAGAGTTCGACCGGCTCCAAGCCGACATCTTCCACGGCAAGGTGAAAACCGTGGTTTTGTGGAAGCTGGATCGGTTGTCCCGCCGTCTACAGGATGGGGTGACGATCCTTGCGGATTGGGCCGAACGGGGGCTGAAAATCGTCGTCGTGACCCAACAGATTGAGTTCAATGGAGCCATTGGGCGAACGCTCGCCGCCCTGCTCTTGGGGCTGGCTGAAATCGAGTGGGAATACCGCAAGGAACGGCAAGCCGCTGGCATCGAAGTCGCCAAGAAAAAGGGCATCTACAAGGGCCGCAAACCCGGCACGACGAAGAAAACCCCTGACCGGGCGAAGGAATTGAAAGACAAGGGACTGACCGCCGCCGAAATCGCCACGGCTCTTGGCGTGAGTGAGCGGACGGTATTCCGATATTTGGGCAAGGAAGCAGCATGACCAAGACCAAGAGTAAACTCACTACTGAAACCGCCACCACCGTCAAGCTGACGGCCTACTAGTACCTTCGGGTTGAAACCATGACTATCGAAACTCCATCAGGAAGAAATTTGTAAGCAATTACAGATTACCTCGTCAAATTTATGGGTCATGACTCATCGCGCAAGGCTGCAACTCACTCACTGCATGAAGCGACGTTGGCAATCCTGATTTTTTGGAAGTTCGACATGCTCAACTGCCACGAAGCTTCAAGGCTGTGTTCGGAATCGCTCGATCGGAAGCTGACGCTCTGGCAAAGGGCTCATCTTTGGCTGCATCTGGCGATGTGTAGTCTTTGCTGGAGTTACCGTCGCGACATAGTTCACCTTCACGAACAGGCACGGAGGTATGACGAGGAGGTACAGGAAGCCTTCGCTTCGAAGCCGTCGGGCTGCCTCACGGAAGAGGCTCGCCTGCGGATTAAACAGGCGCTCAACACCTGATGTCCCAGTAATTCGCGAGCGCGTATCCGTGCATGGATCATGTTAGGCGAGGAGTCTTGAGGCAACGGGCTTCCCCGATACCATTCGGTGGTGGCAGCCGCTGTAATTCGCTGTCGACGCTGCCCAACCGGGACGATTCCGCCGCTCTTCCCGCCGCCAGGAAAACATTTTTCAGTAAATTTCACTTTTCCCTGTAAGATCTGGGGAAGCCCCGCGTCAAACATTACGACAAGTCTGGAACGATCGTTCCAGGCCTTCCCTGAAACATTGAAAGGCTACCGTAAAATCTGCGAGGCAATGGTCCTGCGTGAGTAAATCTGGCATCTGCGTACGTGCAAAGTGTTCTCTTGTTTGACGGCGGGTGAGTTAGTCGAGCTGGAAAGACACAGCCGATCACGAAAGTTTCTACGGAGTGACATGATTCATCTGCCCGGCCATGGGCGCGAATACGTTTTTTTCCTGTCGAAAGGGGTGGTCAAGCTTTCTTAGATTCCGGAGGAAGGCAAGGAGACCATACTGGGGATTATATCTCCCGGCGAATTGTTTGGCGAGATGGCGCTGATTGACCAAGAATCCACATCCGAATGAATGAGTGCGGTGGAGGAATGCCAGATTATGATGGTTCCAACCCCGTACATACGCCGGCTCATGTCGCGAAATGCAGATCTGGCATTCGAGGTGACCAAGGTCATGGGAGTCAGGCGATTTCGTATCGAAATGCGTTTGAAGAATTTACTTTTTGTATCGAATCGCGATCGGCTCATTCATTTACTGCTTGATTTGGCGGAACAGTTTGGGGTGGTTCGAGATTCCGCGGTCCAACTCTCGATCCGATTGTCGCACCAGGAACTTGCCAATCTGATTGGATCGACACGAGAGACGGTGACCATCCTGATCGGCCAGTTGCAAGCAGAGGGCATGATTGAAGCCGGCCGGATGAAAATGAAGCTGAACTCGCCAGCACGGCTGGCCAGTTGCGTGCATCGTGCCGTGCCAAGCATCGTGTCAATGGTTCCGCAGGGACGCGTCATGTCGCCCGCATTCGCCTGATTGGCGGGAGGTTTTTGCAACGCGTAATAGGAGGATGCTCGAACTCTCCGCCGTGTCGCCGGCAGATCGGATCCGAGGATGAACACACGAATTCGGTAAGCCACGACGCAGACTCGATCCGTGAACTCTCCTCCGTTCACCGGGTTGCACGATCTCCAATGGGAACAATTACTGTCCGATCGCTGCCTGATCGACGTCCCGGGCCAGCCTGCCATCTACTTCTTCCCGGACGACGAAGCTGACGCCTTAAGGATCGATATGCAGGGCCGCGTTGTGCTCGATTCCTTTTTTGAAGCGGGGCGCAACTGCTGGCTACGGTGTGTCAACAGGGGCGTACGGATCGAATCGTCCCGGTCAGCGCGCGGCCGCTGACCGAGAGCGGGTCCGCCCGGGTGCAGTATCTCGATTATGACTGGGGCCTGAATGATCGGGCGTTACGCGGCCAGACCGGTCGTCGTTAATTCCTGCTGATCAGATTGTTGTTATTCCACTGAAAGGGATAGCTTGTGTTCACGATTGCAGAAACTCTGGTCCGCTGATGCAAGACCATTTCGATGTGGAGCCCACCTTCGTTCAGAAAACCTGGAGTACGACTCACGGGCAGCGACGGGGAAACGAGTGCAAATTGGCCGGAGTAGCCGTCATCATCCTGGTGTTAAATGAAGAAGCGTCCCTTCCGCTGGTGCTGAATGATCTGCCTGCAGTGGGGCAAGTGTTTGTGGTTGACAATGGCTCGACGGACCGGTCCGCGCAGGTCGCCATCAACCATGGTACAACCGTGGTCAAGGAGGTTAGGCGGGGTTACGGGGCTGCGTACCTGGCGGGAATCGCCGCCATTACAGTGACCACGGCGGTTCAGACTCGTCCGGAAGTAGTGGTGTTTCTGGACGGCGACTACAGTGACCACCCAGAGTTTCTGCTTCCGTTGGTCAGTCCCATTCTGGAGGGGAGAGCCGATTTTGTAGTCGGTTCCCGAATGCTCGGCCCGCGCGAGCCTGGAGCGATGCCACCCGTCGCGGTGTTTGGTAACTGGCTTGCTCCACTCCTGATGTGGGTCTGCTGGGAGCAAAGTTTTCCGATCTCGGGCCCTTTCGGGCGATTTCGTGGGAGGCGCTGGAACGGCTCGGGATGTCCGACCAGAACTTTGGCTGGACCGTCGAGATGCAGATTAAAGCGACTCTCGCCCACCTGAGATGTGAAGAAATTCCAGTTGCCTATCGTCGACGTGTTGGCGTGAGCAAAATCAGCGGAACGGATACCGGATCCATCAAAGCTGGCTACAGAATTCTTTACACGATCGCCCGCTACCGCTGGCTGACGTGGAGAAACAGGTGAGAACAAACTCGAACATCGTTATCCGTTCAAAACGAGGTTACCATTACAATAGAGAACGCGAACGCAATGAATGATCACACGAAAGAACATGCAGCGATGTCAACCTCACCGAGGGCAATCGTTAAAAAGATGTTGGTGTTGGCGATCATTCTGACGGCCGGAGTCTTCGGATACCTGCAGTTCGGCGACTCCTTGACGCTGGAGAATCTGGCGGCCCGGGAAGCGGAATTGAAGTTGTTGCAGGAAACGCAGCCGTTGCTGGTTTTCGGGCTGGCCTTCCTGATCTATGTGGCAGTGACCGGATTGTCGCTGCCGGGCGCAGCGGTGCTGACTCTGACCTGCGGCTGGTTTTTTGGTTTTGGCTCCGCGACAGTCCTGGTCAGTTTTGCTTCGACAGCCGGGGCCACCATTGCCTTCCTCGTCAGTCGGTTTCTGTTGCGGGACTTTGTTCAGAGCCGCTTTGGTGATCGACTGGTGACGTTCAACCGTTCACTCGAACGCGAAGGGGCGTTTTACCTGTTTATGTTGCGACTGATACCAGCGGTCCCGTTCTTCGTGATCAACGTGGTCATGGGGCTGACGCCCATTAAAACGAGAACCTACTGGCTAGTCAGTCAGGTGGGGATGTTGCCCGGTACAGCCGTCTATGTCTACGCCGGAGCGAGTGTCCCCAGCCTGTCGATATTAGCCGAACGAGGTATGCGGGGCATTTTATCTCCTCAGTTACTGGTCGCGTTCATTCTGTTGGGAGTGCTGCCGTTGGTGTTGCGAAAACTCGTGACATGGTTAAGACCCAGTTCTTCCCAGTTGCCTGGAGGCGAAACATCCGATATCGCCAGACTTCCGCGTTCGTGACCGCGACGCACACAGTGGCACAGCAGACGCAGGTCGGGTAGTGCTCGACAACTCGCGTGATAGAAATTCCAGGTCGTGAGGCTTTCGACTGGGCTGCACGCAAGCATTCTTCATTTCACATCCGTACTGGAAACTTTGCGATGTCACATTCGACTAAGGAAACCAACCAGAAAAATCGTTCCCTCGATGCAACGATCCCCGTTGCTCCTTCAGCGGATCGGGGGCCGTTGGAGCCGTACGATGCTCACAATCAACGGCTCGAAGCCCAGGTGCATCCGCGGGAGTGGATCAATCCGAAACCCGCCGGGCGATACAACCTGGTGGTGATCGGCGCGGGAACTGCCGGTCTGGTGACCGCTGCTGGCGCAGCGGGATTGGGTGCCAAAGTGGCGTTGATCGAGCGGCATCTGATGGGAGGAGACTGCCTCAACGTGGGCTGCGTACCTTCCAAAGGAGTCATCAGCTCGGCACGAATGGCACGAGCCGCCCGGCAGGCGGGGGATTTTGGGATCGAGATTGAAGGTCCGATTCAGTCAGATTTTGCCTGTGTCATGGAACGCGTGCGGCAGTTGCGTGCGGAGATCAGCCCGAATGACTCGGCAGAACGGTTTCGAAATCTCGGGGTGGATGTCTATCTCGGGGAGGCCCGCTTCACGGGTTCGAACACCGTCCGGGTGGGACATCAGACACTGAGTTTCCGTAAAGCCGTCATTACCACCGGAGCCCGCGCCGCTGCTCCTCCCATTCCGGGGCTGGATCAGGTTCCTTACCTGACAAACGAGACGCTGTTTTCGCTCACGGAGTTGCCTCGACGGTTCGGCGTGATTGGGGCCGGCCCGATCGGGTGCGAAATGGCCCAGGCATTTGCCAGTTTGGGTTCGGAAGTTTTTCTGGTGGAATCCGCCGAGAGCATTCTGCCGATGGAAGAACCGGAAGCCTCGGCCATCGTCGCCAAATCGCTGGAACGGGATGGTGTTCAGTTATTGTGTTGCGGCAGACAACTTCATCTGCAACGTGTTGACGACAAGATTAAGCTGTCCGTCGATTCGCACGGTGTGCATTACGATGTGACGGTCGATCAACTGCTTGTGTCGGTAGGGAGAGCACCCAATGTGCATGGTCTGGGACTGGAGGAAATCGGCGTTGAGTATGATGCGCGGACTGGTGTTCGGGTCGATGATCGGCTGCGGACGACGAACCCCAACATCTACGCCGCCGGTGATGTCTGCTCGCGTTACAAATTCACACACAGTGCCGACTTCATGGCCAGGATCGTAATTCAGAATGCGTTGTTCAAGGGGCGGGCCAAAGCCAGCGCATTGACGATTCCCTGGTGCACTTACACAAGCCCGGAAGTCGCTCATGTGGGACTGTATGAAAAGGATGCGACTGCACAGGGCATCGAAATTGATACCTACGTGCAACATTTTGCCGATGTAGACCGCGCGATTCTGGCCGGCGAAACGGAAGGGTATGTCAAAGTGCATACCCGGAAAGGGACGGATAACATCCTGGGGGCCACCATCGTGGCTCCCCATGCGGGAGACTTGATCTCCGAAATCACACTGGCGATGACACACAAACTGGGCCTGAGCAAAATCGGTTCGACGATCCACCCTTATCCCACGCAAGCGGAGGCGATCCGCAAACTGGGGGATCAGTACAGCCGCACCCGCCTGACCCCGTTCATTAAATCGCTGTTCAAAAAGTGGCTTGCCTGGACCCGTTGAGCCGGTCGGCCTGACGCAAGCAACTTTGTCCCTCCTGACTGGTCCCTTCGTCCCGCTGGCTTGTTGTAAACTCCCCACGCCGCGCGAGCATTCGATTTCCCAGAAAAAGCGGGACTGCGAGCCGAGTTTCGGGACACAGAGAGGAATGTACGGCTCACAGTTTACGGTGCCAGTGGTCGGTGTCGATGAAATCCCTGCTGAACCGCGGTCATGCGGGAGGCGAACCAATGACGAGTCCGTAATCCGGCTCTCTGGTGCGGCGAGCCTGGGCGGTTCACTTTACTTGCCAATCCGTGAAGTGTGCGGGAGTCAACAATTCTTAGGAGATTTCACCTTCTGTGAGATCTCGCACAGTAACGGGCCGATCCGCAATCACAATGAGAGGATCACTCTCTGAAATCCGTATCCACAAACATTCCGGACCGATTTTTACGACTAAGTTCAATTTCACCTTCCTAGAGGCCAACACATGATTTACCGTTTAGTGCTGCTGTCCATGCTGCTACTGCTCCCGACCCTGCAGGGCTGCGCGGAATCTCCTGCTCCCACTGCAACGCCCCCAGGGGGCGCAGAGGTCGACACAACCGGCGGAGGTACGGGAACATCAACCGAGGAGCCAGCTCCAGGCGGATCGGACACAAAGTAGCGAAAGTCATCGTCATGCTGACTGCCACCATCAAGCCCTACGGCTTATTAACCCTCTGGGGGCTCACCCTGGCCGGGACATTGTCTGTTGCTCATTGGCCGGGCAACTGGGGGCATTCGGTCTGTGGCGTGTGGGGTTGCGGACCACCGCTTCAGGCGCTGGTGGCCTGCCATGTGTCCTGGGTGGTCGTTCTAGCTCCCCCCGCACTGTACTTGCTACGACGGGCATCCCAGTGGGAAGCGTTTGCGCGGGCCTTGTCGCTTACCAGCATCGCCGTACTGATACTTGCTGTCACGCTCGCAGCCATCGCGGCTGCCCATGAGTATTTGACCTGGTATGCGACCGCGTCGGATTTCCAGAAAAACTATTTCTGGCGCCGCGTGGGCTTTGTGCTGATCACGACGGTCGAAGTCCCGCTGCTCGAAGTAGCCGGTTTGGCAACCGTCGTGCTGGCCTGGTTGCATCTCCGTTGTCGCCCGAAGGGCGATCCTAAACGGATCGCAGATGACGGCACAGCATCCGCGGAAGCAGGGAATCTGGAGCAAAGAAACGTGTAACATAGGGAAGTTTGCCAGTAGCGATCGCTTCGACCGTCTTCCGTTGCTGTTACCGCATTACCCTGCACAACGTCGGATGCGAGGCAGGGAATGACAGGCCCGCGAATCATGTGGAGAACTCGAAGCAGGAAAGCCCCACGGGCGAGGAGCCGACCCTGTTCCAGCACTTTTTTGCATTTTGTGTCCTCGGTCACAGATCGGGCCTTACCGCTGGCATACGATTCCATGACAAGGCCCAGCCCGGGTTTTCCCAAAACCGATAAATTGATCAATTGAATCCGTTCACACTCATCCCGTAAGGACCACAACGAAATGTCGAACGCCGCAGATACCCCTTCGAACACTCCCTCCGAAATGTCCGTCTACAATCGCTATGCCGCGGCCGCCCAGGCGCGTGAAGAGGCACTTTGCTGTCCGGTCGATTACGTCGGCGACTTTCTGTCTGTCATCCCACGGGAAATTCTTGAACGAGACTACGGCTGTGGTGATCCAACCCGGCATGTGAAAGAAGGCGATACGGTTGTCGACCTCGGCTCGGGAGGCGGCAAACTTTGCTACATCATATCTCAAGTGGTGGGCAAGCGGGGTCGAGTGATCGGCGTGGACTGCAATCTGGAAATGCTTGCGCTGGCGCGAAAGTATCAGAAGCAGGTGGCCGAACGAATTGGCTTCGATAACGTCGATTTTCGTTACGGCATGATTCAGGACTTGCAGTTGGACCTGGACCTGCTGGGTCGGGAATTAGGTCAGCATCCCATCGCCGACCCAACCGGCTGGCTCAAGCTGCGGCATGTCGAAGAGCGTCTGCGTCACGACCAGCCGATGATTGCATCGGGTACGGTGGACTGTGTCGTGTCCAACTGCGTACTGAATCTTGTGCGGCAGCAGGATCGTCAGCAACTGTTCGCCGAGATTTTCCGGGTGCTCAAAAATGGTGGCCGGGCTGCGATCAGTGACATTGTCGCCGATGAAGACGTTCCACGGGAAATGCAGGACAATCCCGAATTGTGGTCCGGCTGTATTTCCGGAGCGTTTCGCGAAGATCGTTTCCTGGAAGCATTCGAACTCGCTGGATTTTATGGAATTGAGATCGTCAAGCGGCAGGCCGAACCGTGGCGTACCGTCGCGGGGATCGAATTTCGATCCATGACGGTCTTGGCCTACAAGGGGAAGGAGGGGCCCTGCCTGGAACGGAATCAGGCGGTTGTTTATCGCGGACCGTTCAAGAAAGTTGAAGACGACGATGGCCACGTCTATTGCCGGGGAGAAAGAATGGCCGTTTGCGATAAGACTTTTCAACTCCTGCAGCAGACCCCTTATCGAGGATCTTTCGAAGCCATCGAACCACTTCGGCAAATCCCGCCCGACGAGGCGGTGCCGTTCAATTGCCGACGAGGCAAGATTCGCTCTTCCCGGGAAACCAAAGGTGAATACTACAATCTGACTACCGAATCCAACGGGGCGTCCTGCTGTTCCGACAATGCCTGCTGTTGAGCCTGTCGCTAGCCCCCTTACCAGGCATGGATTCCTATGTTAATCTTATCGCGTAAAACTGGCCAAGCTGTGTACCTTGACGACACAACGGAGATCCGGATCCTGGATATTCGGGGTGGACGAGACCGCGTGGGAATTTCGGCTCCTCGGAGCGTTACCATCTTGCGCGGGGAATTGTTCAAACAGCCCACCCTGCCACGGAAGCCGCAAATCGCGACGTCTGCCAATTTTTCGAAAACGGAATGAGGAAACGATGGTCAACATGACACTCCTCCGAATAGGGCATCCACTGGCCTCTCCCGGCCAGCAACGGACGATTCTCGAAGAGAACTCCGAGTTCCCCGCATTTTCGGACCTTCTATCCGAGTGCGGCACGCCGGTACTGACCGCCCGAGGGATCGACACCCTGCAGGTAAACGTGGGACGCGTCTGCAATCAGACTTGCGGGCATTGTCATGTGGATGCCGGTCCGGATCGCAAGGAGTCGATGACCATCGAAGTGGCCGAAGCCTGCCTGGATTTTCTTGCTCGGGCGAATGTGAGGACGCTTGATATCACAGGGGGCGCTCCCGAGATGAATCCCTACTTTCGACTGCTGGTGAGCCGCGCTCATCGGCAGGGACGAAAGGTTATCGACCGCTGCAACCTGACGATACTGGAGGCACCAGGGTACGAGGATCTGGCCGACTTTCTGGCGGAACATCACGTCGAAATCGTCGCTTCGCTCCCCTGTTACCTGGAGGAGAACGTCAACAAACAGCGGGGGGACCGTGTTTTTCAACGATCGGTGGCGGCGTTGCAGCGTCTCAACAGACTCGGATACGGCATGCCTGGGTCCCAGTTACCATTGTCGCTGGTATATAACCCGGTCGGTCCGTTCCTGCCCCCCGATCAACAGCGTCTGGAAGCCGATTACCGACGAGTGTTGAGGACCAACCACGGGATTGAATTCACCTCGCTGTTCACCATCACCAATATGCCGATCAGCCGTTTTCTGGTCGATCTAATGCGTCAGGAACAATATGATGTTTATCTGCGGAAACTGGTCGAGGCGTTCAATCCCGCAACGGTTGAGGGGTTGATGTGCAGGGCAATGCTGTCGGTCGACTGGCAGGGGTATTTGTACGATTGTGACTTTAATCAGATGCTTGACCTCAAGCTCACGACCTCACGGCCCAACATCCTGCACCTGGATGACGAGACTCTCCAGCAGCTTCTGCACCGGTCCATCATCACGGGACGTCACTGCTTCGGGTGCACCGCCGGGAGTGGTTCCAGTTGTCAGGGAAGCCTCACCAGTTCCGGAAGTAGCTCCACGGGAGACGTGTGATATGCAGCGGTCTCCCGGCTCCCAGACAGTCGCTCCGTCACCTCTGGCCACCCGGACGCGATCAGAATCCGGCGACCGAAGACTGATCGTGATGACTCGCATTCCCGAAGCCGGGCGTGTGAAGACCCGCCTGATTCCTGTGCTGGGAGCGGCAGGAGCAGCCGCGTTGCATGCACGATTACTCGAACGGACTCTCGCTACGGGTGGGGCACATTCGGAAACCTCTCCGGTCACCGTGGAGCTCCGTTATGCGGGTGACACTGAAACGCCCCTTCCGATTGCGGATGACGCGCGCGTTTCGATTTGTCGTCCGCAAAAGGGGACGGGACTGGGCGAACGGCTCGAAGCGGCGGTCGCCTGTGCGGTAGACGAACACGCTCGGGCGGTCGTCGTCATCGGAACCGATTGCCCCGATCTCACTGCGGAGATTCTCGCGCTCGCCTGGCAGAAATTGCAACAGGCCGATGTTGTTTTCGGCCCGGCTCGCGACGGTGGATATTATCTGATTGGTGTAAAAAAGTCTCATAGAGAACTCTTTCATGACATCGACTGGGGGACATCCCGCGTCCTGGCCCAATCGCTGGCTAAGTGTCGCCAGCTCGGCTTGTCAGTCGCCCTCTTGCCAGTTTTGAGCGATGTTGATTGCCCCGAAGACCTGATCACCTGCCGACGAATCGGGGGCGGAATTGCCGATGCACTTCCCCGATCCATCCCCGGAATGCTATCGGTGATCATTCCGGTTTTGAACGAAGTTCAGAATCTGGAAAGTGCGATCACTCCGTTATTGAACGAACCGGATTGTGAAGTCATCGTCAGTGATGGAGGGAGCACGGACGGCACAGCGGAACTGGCCGAGCAATTGGGATGCCGTCTCATCCGAGCGACTCGTGGACGCGGCCAACAATTGAACGCCGGAGCCGCACTGGCACGGGGAGAATTCTTACTCTTCCTGCATGCCGATACCCGGCTGCCCGCCTGTTTTCGTGAGGAGATCGGGGCGACATTGGCCACTGGAGCCATCGCCGGGGCGTTTCGCTTTCAGCTTGATCAATCGGGATGGTGTTATCGCATCATCGAATGGGGAACCAACCTGCGGTCCCGGTATCTCCAGCTTCCTTATGGTGACCAGGGGTTGTTCCTGCGAACGTCCGACTTTTTCAGCTTGAATGGATTCCAGAACTGGCCATTCATGGAAGATTTCGAATTCAGCCGCCGCTTGAAACGTCACGGGGACATCAGAATTTGTCTCTCCGCAGCTCCCACGTCCGCGCGACGCTGGAAGCGTCGGGGCGTATTCCAGACAACACTAATGAACCAGGTTTGTATTACGCTGTATCTGTGCGGTGTCAGTCCGGTATCGATTGCCAAGTATTACCAGAGATGGCGAAAGTAGCGGTTAATTGCGAATGGCAGATCCCCGTAATTCACGGACCGACCAGAAACTCAACCTCGTTACCGGGAAGGCCGCGACATGAAAGACCTGGTCTATCTGGACTTCAATGCGACTACCCCGCTGGCCGATGAGGTCTTCGAGACCATTCGGCACTACTTTCGAGAGGCCTTCGGAAATCCCTCCAGCCAGCACTGGGCGGGAATTCCGGCATGCGATGCGATTGAGGCGGCCCGTTCCCAGGTGGCGGCGTTACTGTGTTGCGATGCCACCGAGATTGTTTTCACTTCGGGCGGAACCGAAGCCAACAATCATGCGATCAAAGGCATGTATTTCGCCAATCGAACTCGAAAATCATCCCCACACTTGATCATCAGTCAGATGGAGCACATGGCCGTTCATGAGCCTTGCCGGTTTTTGGAGAGCCTGGGTGCCGATGTGACCCGCTTGCCTGTTGATGGGGCTGGCCTGGTCGATCCTGACAATGTACGAAGGGCAATACGGCCAAACTCGGTGCTGATATCCATCATGCACGTCAACAACGAGGTTGGCACAATTCAGCCGATCGAACAGATCGCGGTCATTGCACGCGAACATGGCATTTGTTTTCACACCGATGCCGCGCAAACAGTGGGAAAGATTCCCGTGGATTTCGATACTCTGGGAATCGATCTGCTGTCCGTGGCGGGGCACAAATTGTACGGTCCGAAAGGAGTGGGAGCGCTTTACATCCGCGAGGGTCTGGAACTCGAACCACTGATGCACGGGGCGGCTCACGAAGCGGGCCGGAGAACCGGGACTGAAAATGTTATTGAAATTGTCGGTTTTAGGGCGGCATGCGTTCTCTCGCAAAAGCTGCTGGACGATACGAAAATCATCGAGCTGCGCGATGATTTCTGGAAGAAGTTGCAAACGCGATTCGGGAACCGGGTCGTGCACAACGGCCATCCCGAACGACGGTTGCCGAACAGCTCAATGTCAGTTTTCGAGGTGAGATCGGCGAGAATTTGCTGGCTAAACTCCCCTGGCTGGCCGCTTCGACCGGTGCGGCCTGCCTGCGGGCAGTTTCCAAATCAGTCCCGTCCAGAAAGCGATGGGAGTACCAGAAGAAATTGGACAGGGGGCCGTCCGTTTCAGCCTCGGGCGATCCACCACACCAGCCGAAATCGACGCCCACGTGGATGCACTTCACCAGATCATCATGAATTGACTTTGTCTGACAACGCCAAAACGGAAAGGAACTTTTTCAATGCTGACGAAATGGACGACTCTGTTGCTCGCGGTGGTCTGCACGGGACTTTTCACGAACGCTCTTTCCGCAGCCGAGCCTACACGAGACACGCTGGAAACCGTCAAACAACAGATTGATCGGGAAAAAGCGGTACTGGTTGACGTGCGGGAAACAAGGGAATGGAACAGTGGGCATCTGGCCGGAGCGGTCCTGTTACCACTAAGTGAACTACGCAAGGGACTCTCGGCCGATGAACTCAACCGTCGGATTCCCAAGGACCAGATTATCTACACTCACTGCGCGGTCGGAGTTCGCTCCTGCACGGCGGCGGATATTCTGATCAAACACGGTTATGACGTCCGTGCACTCAAACCGGGCTACAAAGATCTACTGGCTGCTGGATTCAAGAAAGCAGAAAAGTAGCCACATACCACGGACGTGAGGCTCGACCAGCTTTCTGTTGCACGGAATGTACCGGCCTGCTTCGGCGTATTCGAGCAGGACGATTCGATAGTTACTGAAGAAACGTGCCCTGAAATACACAGATGATTCTGCAACTGTCACAGTTCTGTGCGGGAAACAGAACGTCTGCGGAGTTTTCCTCGAATGACCACGGACTATGAAATCATTCTCCGCCTCAGTTTTTTTTCAGGGATCCTGCTGTTAATGATTATCTGGCAGGTTGCCGCCCCGCGACGAAGCGCGGTTGCAACAATTCTGCCACGGTGGACCAGCAATCTCTGCCTTGTGGTGCTCAATACCGTCGCGGTACGTCTGCTGGTCCCCGTCACAGCAGTCTCGGCAGCCATTATGGCTCAGTCTCGCGATTGGGGGCTGTTGCATCTGGTCGAGTGGCCGGGCTGGCTGGAAATGGGGCTGGCGGTTGTTGCGTTCGATCTGGCGATTTACCTGCAACACGTCATGTTTCATGCCGTGCCCATGTTCTGGCGGCTGCACATGGTGCATCATGCGGACCTGGATTTTGATGTCACCACGGGCCTTCGTTTTCATCCGCTGGAAATCATACTGTCGGCATTGATCAAGCTGGCAGTTGTCGTGGTACTTGGCCCTCCAGTGATCGCGGTTGTGATCTTTGAGGTGCTGCTCAATGCCACGAGCATGTTCAATCACAGCAACATCAAAATGCCGCTGAGGCTCGACCGTCTGCTGCGATTCGTCGTGGTAACTCCCGATATGCACCGCGTGCATCACTCTGTCATTCCTCGCGAAACAAACAGCAACTTTGGTTTCAATCTCCCCTGGTGGGATTACCTGCTGGGAACCTACCGGGCACAGCCGCGCGAGGGACACGAGCGGATGCAGATCGGACTGACAACATTTCGCGCAGAGACTCAAGTCGATCGACTCCCGGGCATGCTGCTCCTGCCCTTCGCACGCCGACAACCCGCTACAATGCTTGAAGATTCCCCAGGGAAATAGCTTGCGTCTGGCCCGAAATTATTAAAATTGACTGCTTATCGGGGTTTATGAGTCAACAGGCATCGCGAATTTGGGGTGAAGATTCGCAGCATTTGTTGCAATGGCCAGCAAAACGGAAGCAACACACTCAATCTTCGAGGAGCCAGGGACGCGAAAAGCTTTCTCAATACCGCTGCGGCTCGACAGTGCGCCCATCGAAAAAGTGCCGCGGAATGTCAACTGCCGCGACAGTATTATTCCGGTTCTATGAGCGATGTAGCATGGGTATGGCAAGCGGCACATCTGCGACCAAGCTGCAGTTGATCAACCACGATGTGCCCCAAGCAACCGCGTCATCAACCGCATTGCCGAGAAATAAGGCCTGCGTTACCAACAGCCATGCAGCCGTTTTCCCGCCGCAAGCTGTTTGAGACACTTGGCCTCCTCCGACTACATGCCCTCCCATTGAGGCGGCAGCGATGAAACGTCGACGTCGCTCACTTCGAGCGACGTATCACAGTCGTCAGAACCTTGCCGACGTTGAGCATCGCCTCGGCATCCCTCAACTCCTCGACAATCCGCTCCGGAGTGTGCCTCTTGATCTTCCTGGTCATCAAAAGTCTTCTCGTCCGAAATTCAGACTGCCGAGACTCTCCTCTCATAGGGATCAGCTGTTGGGGAGCATGCCACCGAGAGAACGTGTGAATTCAAATTGGCATACATGTGTGCGCAAAAAAAGACTCCCGCAACCTCTTTCCAAACAAAGAGTTACGAAAGTCAGTCAGTCTGTAGCGGAGAGAACGGGATTCTCCGTTGGCTGTTTTCGCAAGTTGCCACGGCGCAGCAGGATGCGACTTATCGCTATGTGCTGACTGGGGTTGCGATCGCTGCGTTGGTCGTGGTTGGTACAGGTTGGTTGGGGTTGTTTGGGAATAGTTTCAGCACACTTTTAGCACAGTTTCTCGGAGGCGTAGATGGCGTGTGGCTGGCTGCAGGCACCATGCTCCCAGCCAGTCATCGCTCGTTCCGACCGAGAAAAACCAATGAGGCGGAGCATTCTCAGGCCCTTCCCGCGTCTGCCGCCTCGTACTCCAGATACAGTTCATCACTTCAATCCGAGGACAGCCTGGAGGGGCAGCAGCGACTTTGCCGTGAAGCCGCGTTGAAGAATGGGCATGAGATTCCATCGGAACTCGAATTTTCCGACCAGGCTCAGTCGGGTGCCAGCCAGGATCGGGCAGGCCTCAATGACCTAATTCAAACTGCATCCGAGGGGCGGTTCGGAGTATTGTACGTGCACTCATTAAGCCGGCTCTCTCGCGATCTCGCGTTCTCGATTCGAATCCTCAGGCGATTAGTTCATCGCCATCAAGTGAGAATCATCAGTTTGAGCGAAGGGGTCGACTCTGAGCAAACGGGTTGGGACATGATCGCCACGATGTTGTCGATGATGCATGAGCGGTTTCTCTCCGAACTGAAAGCCAACGTTCGCCGCGGCCATGAACTGACTCTGCTCGCGGGATATTCCCTGGGTGACTATTGCTTTGGGTATCGTACGGAGCCGGTGCCCGAGCATGCTGATGCCCGTCGGGGGCGGAATTCCAAACCGAGAATGCGATACGTCATCGATGAGCCTGAGGCCAAATGGGTACGGCAGATTTTCCGATGGTATGCAGACGAAAATCGGAGCATCGGTTGGATTGTCAAGCAGTTGAATGCTAACGGGGCTCCGAAAGATCATCGTTCCACAACCTCGAATTGGCATCACGCACTGGTGGCCGGGCTGCTCGCGCGGGAAAAATACGTCGGTATCTGGCCCTGGGGGGAGCGGATGAATGTGCGCGATCCCGAGACCGGCCAAGTCCGGCAGGAAAGTCGAAGTCCGGAGGACATCTCCCAGTGGGTTCGTGAATTTCCAGAGTTGCGAATTATCGACAACGAAACTTTCGGGCGGACTCAGGATCGTCTGGCTGCAAACTACGAGAAATGGGGCGGTGCCCGTCAATCCAACGGGAGATTCAATGGCTCCACGGCGGCTAGCAATGGCCGCGGGTCTCGCCGCATCTTTTCGGGTCTGTTGCGTTGCCATTGCTGCGGTGGCCCACTGGTGAGCAGTGGGATACGGACTCAATGCCGCAATGCCAAGGTTGGCATGTGTGCCATGACCACGTCCGTAAAAACGGCTGTCCTAGAGAAATTGTTGCTCGCGGAAATCGGCAGCCGAATTCGTTCAGATGAGGCGTGGTTTCAACAAGTGCTGCAAGAATCGATTCGTGCTTACCGGAACCAGATTGCAGGGGTGCCAGACACCATTGCAGCCAAAAAACGCGAACTCGCTGAAATCGACCAACGGATCAGCCGGCTCCTGGATATGGTGGAAAGTGGGAATCATGACGCCACGGGCCTGGGTGATCGCCTAACACAACGTCAACAAGAACGAACGGCCGTGGAGCGTGAACTCAGGACTCTGGAGCGGAACGCGCGGCCCTCGACCGAGGAACCCACTGCCCAGTGGGTTCGTGAAAAGTTGGATAGCCTTTGGGAGGCCTTCCGGAAACCATGCCCGTCGGCCAATGAAGCCTTGCAGGGCCTCATCGCAGGTGGTTGCATATCAATGGAGGAAGTCGAGATTCCTGGCCGCAAGCGAAAACACTTGCGAGCCCGTTTTCGATTGTCGGTCCACGCGGTTGAGTCACCTTCAAATGGACTCAATAAGGAGGATTCTTCGACCGTGGCAGGGGACGAAATCGTGATCGATTTTCGTGAGCCTTGCCCAGGGGATGATCAGCGAGAGGAAGCCTGGAAACTCTACCATGAGGGCCGACTGATGACAGAAATTGCCCGGGCCTTGAAACTCTCGAAGAGCCGCACGCATGCGATTCTCAAGCAAGCATTTGAACAGCACGGTGAAACGATGCCGAACGGAATCCAGCGAAAAAAAACACTGCAGAAACAATTTGTGAATCCGCCGCTGTATCAGGAGATATCCGTCAAGGTCATGGAGATGTATGACCGCATGCTGGAACTGGGAGAAATCGCCGAGCAACTGAACGTGGATCGCAACACCATCACCAAGGCGATTCGTTATTGGCACGAGTCGCGTGACCTGCCGATGCCGGATGGGCGAACCCGCAGAATTCAATTGCGGGAACATCGCAACCAGCCAGCACCCCACGAGGACCATTCCGATTCTCAAAAATGAAACAGCTTGCAGGGAGCGGATTCGTTACTTAAATGCGAATCCGCTCCCGAATCCCTTTGGAGAAATTCTCCGTCCAGCAAATGACACACAGACAAGAAATCCCCGGCCCACCAGGGCCGGGGTGGCAGGCTATTTTTTTAGCTATTGAGTGATTTCCGCGGTTTGGCGATTGTGTGATCGAACACAGGTGCGCGGCAGACGAGAACGCTACGAAAAAGGCGTTCGATCAGCTTCGGACGAACAAGCTGCAATTGTCGACGATCATGACATGCAACGTTTGTCTGGTGTCGATCCGGAAGAAGTACCACTGCTTCGACGCCCTCTACAACGCCTGCGCCGCGGGACACAAGGCGGGCGCGGGGCTGTTGCCTGACCAGCAGCCCCACACCCGTCCCCATCGCAAGCTGAGTGAACTCTCGGCGGAAAAACCCCAGGAGCATGGATCTATTGACCACAACCGTTGGGAAGCAATGCGATGGCGCTGGAACTGACGCGGAACCGCACCTACGGAAAAACAGGTTGCAATTCTGAGTGTATTCCACTGACCCCGTTGAAAACATGTCCGTTTGCGAGTGTTACGAAAAGGTGTCGAATTGGGACTGAAAAAGTTATCCTAAAGGAACACAACATCGGTCCACGCCTGGTTCACCACGCCCTCTACACTGGGGAATTCCCCAAAGCACCTTCATTCGGCATTGGCTGTCAGAGTGAATTCATAATTGCGTGGCAAACCATTGAACCCAGTAAATCGCAGGTAATAGACTCCAGGCCCCAGGCGGGAACCCAATGTCGGAAGCGTACGTATAAAGACGGTTGACGTGCCTGACGAAGAGACGGCAACCGTATTTCCACTGGCGTCCTGCAATTCGAAATTCAGCTGGGAAACATTCACCCCAGCCTGAACCATTTTGTAGGTTAAACGAAAAGTAGATAGGTATCCCTCGGCAACCTCGAAGCGATACCAGTCCTGGGTATCCCCCTCAATGCCGATCCATTCCTGACGAGTCTCGTTCAAGGACTGCGGCCCCACTGTCCCCAGGTTGACCGCCTGCTCGCGGGTATCATTAGCACCATTGGGATCATGGGTACTAATTTCCTCTGCCGTAGCGAACAACTGGAACTCGTAGTTCGGGTTGTTTGCTCCTGTCGCTGCGAATCGCAGATAGTAGGTTCCGGCTTCGAGGCGGGAGCTGGGTGAA
>JACTNB010000002.1 GCA_014584345.1 Planctomycetota bacterium | reverse complement strand
GGTCGCCGATGGCATGGTGCAGCAAGGTGGCCGCTACGGTGGAGTCGACGCCGCCCGAGAGGCCCATCAGCACGTGTTCTTTGCCAATGGTCTGCCGCAGGTTTTCCACCGATTCTTCGATGAAAGAAGCGGGCGTCCACTCGTGGTGGCAGCCGGAAATATGGATGACGAAGTTTTGCAGCAGGGTCAGTCCGTCGAGGCTGTGCGTCACCTCCGGGTGAAACTGCAGGCAGTACACCGGCGCCTCAAATGCCCCGTCCTTCGACTTGAAGGCCGCCACGTCGATCGACTCGGTGCCGGCCAGCAGCTCGAACTGGGGGGGTATCTGCATGATGGTGTCGCCGTGCGACATCCAGACCTGCGAGTCGTGCGGGATGCCTGTCAGCAGCCGGTCTTTTTCAAAGAAACGGCTCAGTTTGGCCTTGCCATACTCCCGCTTCAGCGAGCGCTCCACCTTGCCGCCGTAATAAATGGCGCCCCCTCCGATTTCCTTGCCCAGTTCCTGCCCCCATTCCTTCCAGGCTTCCCCGCGCTCCGTGAAATAGTCGATCCCGGCCTGAAAGCGATCATCCAGATATTCCCCCCCGGCGGTCATGCGTTCACCCAGGTATTCGAGACCGCTTTCCAGTTTCTCCTTCCCATACCCCGTCGCCGCCTGCCAGCGATCGGCGGAGTAATCTTTTGCCACTTCGAAACGATCGTTCTTCCATTTGTCGAAATCAGCGCCCAGGCTCGTAACGAATTTGAAATCATTGGAAAACGATACGGAGATATTGCTGAAGTCCAACGTCTTGATTTGTTCGAAGCCCCCCCATTTCCCGAAATCAATCTTCCCAAACGAAGTGTCAAACAGTTTGTTAACGTCTTTCCACGCGGCTCCAATGTTGGCTAGTTTCTCCAACGATGACAGATCTATCTTTGCAATGGATGTGTTGATGTTATTCGTGATGTCCTTTATGGACACAATTTTTTCCGACAACTGCGACACATCACCTGGAAGCGATTTCACGGTATTTGTGACGTTGGTCACGACCTGTGTGGCCTTGTCTCCCGTATTCTTCAGGCCATCGCCTAATGCTTTTCCCGTGTCTTCCAGGCCTTTCTTTAGACCGCCCAGCCCTCCCGTGAGACCAAAACCGGCTGGGGGATCCCATTGCCACTCTCGATACCCCGAGCTGTCCCACACCTGCCGATAGACTTCCTTGCCACTCATGAAATACTGTCTCCAGACAGATCCATCTGAGTACCAGTTTGTTCGGCGATAGACTGTCCCAGAACCATCCCAGATTTCTTCGCGAATGTGCTTACCATTGGTATCATAGGTGTTCTTAAGAACGGATCCATCTGCGGACCAGAATTCGCTCGTCAGCAATTTGCCATTTTCATATGTCTGCCGCATGCTGTTCTTGGATGTGTCCCAGGCAACTTTAACATAACTGGTCCCCTGCCATGTCTCCCGCAGCACTTCGCTCCCATTTTGATAGGTGCGGCGCGTGGTGTTCGTGCTTGTCCATTCCGTAATCTGATATGCCCCGTCCGCACTCCATTTTTCATCACGAATTATCTTGCCATTACTGTATGTTTCCCGCAGGGAATTCCCCTTGGTATCCCATGCGTATTTTGTGTAATCCGATCCAGACCAGACTTCTCTTAAGAATTCCTTCCCATTGAGATATGTCTGTCGCCAGGTCGATGCGTCATACCAGTTCGTTACCTGGTATTCTCCATTTGTGCCCCATTTCTCTTCCTTGATATGCTTGCCCGTCGTGCTGTAAGTGTTCTTTATGGAAACACCAGAGCTTGCCCATTGTTCTTTTGTAATCAGCTTTCCATCAACATACGTTTCCTTCATGGAATTTCCGTTTCCGTCCCATGAAGTTCTTATGTACTTATTGCCAATCCATTCTTCTTTCTGCACCTGTTTTCCGTTTGAGTAGGTATTCCGGTAAGTCGCTCCGGTTTTCCACTCGGTTATCTGGTAACCACCACTCTTGCTCCAACGCTCTTCTTTAATTTGCAGTCCGGATTCGAAGGTCTGCCGGTAACTGTTTCCCTCTCCATCCCATCCAATCCTCGTGAAATTCTTGCCTGACCACTCTTCTCGTAATCTCTCGCTTCCATTCTGCCATGTCTGGCGCAATACGCTGCCGTCGTCGAACCAGCTTGTCTTGCGATGTCCTCCTACGGCATCCCAGGCTTCTTCCAGAGTTTGCCGCCCGTTTACCCAAGTCTGTCGCAACACCGATCCGTCTTCTCCCCAGCCTGTACGTACCAGACTGTCGGATGTCTGTTCGGTTTTCTGCCTTAACACGCCGTTTTCGTAGTATTCAACACTCGCGGTTCCATTGTCCTGCCATTTGCTGCGTTGATATTTTCCGTCTGTTTTCCAAATTTCCTGCTGGATGAGTTTGTCGGATTCAAAGATTTGCCTGAAGACATCCCCACTGGGATCCCAGTATGTCTCGGTTCGCCTGGACCCGGTCAATTCTTCCTTTGCAATCTGCCTTCCATCTCTGTACGTGGATCGAACAATCGTTCCATTCTCGAGGTGTATTGTCTCCTGATAGGTATTCTCGTCTGTCCAGGACTCTTCTCGTACCAGTTTTTCTTCCACTAATGTCTGCTGGTACTTGTTACCATCCTCTTGATAGGCAGTCCGTATTGTCTGGTCCCCGGTGGTGATTATTGTTGTCGCCAACTTACCATCCACAAGGACAGATTGAGTCGTCTTGCCATCCGCATCATAGACCGTTTCCAGCCGGTTTCCGTTTGCCAGAACAATGTCCTTCGACTTAAGTTCATCATTCTCGTACGTACTGACTATCTTATCGCCATTGTCCTGCCAGTGTGTCCTTTGGTAATCTGTTGTATTCATCCCCTTCGTCAACAACGGCGACGTTCTTGGCGTTCACGTCAATCTTGCCCGGCTGGCTGACCTTCACCACCGATTTGGGGAAGCCCGACTGCAAGCCGACCAGTGCATAGCCCTGTTTGCTCTTCTGGAAGCCCTTCAATACTCCGTTCAAAGCGGAAATCACGGCTTTTTCCACCGTCACGTTGCCGGTTCCCCAGCTTTCCTTCGTTTGCACGCCCGCCGCATCCCAGGTTTGCCGCAGTTGTTCCTCGCTCCCCTGATAATGATGCCGCGCCTGAGTTCCGTCGGAATACACATGGGTTACCTGTCGGCCTCCCTGGCTATTCAGCACTTCCGTGGTTTCCTGGATATACACCGCGGGAACGGTTGATTTCGTCGTGCTCCCCTTCCAGTTGCCTGTTACCGTCGCGGCAGGGGCCTCGAAATACGTGGTCCGCTGCGTCGTGTCGGCCACGGTCACTTCGCGCAGCGTCAGCCGCCCGGCGGAGAACACTTCCCGCAAGGTACCCCCGTTGCCGTCCCATGCCGTGCGCACAAAGGAATCGCCCGACCATTGCTCGCGGAGAACGAGTTTGCCATCCTGGTAGGTCTGCTGCAGTTGACCTTCCTCGTTCCAGGTGGTGATCCGCGTCCCCCCGGTGTTGTTGCGCACATCCTCGCGGGTCAACGTGCCGGTTTCGGTCGAGTAGGTTCGGCGAATGGAATTTCCCGCGTTATCCTGTTCGATCCGCAGCGTCAATTTGCCATCGGTGTACACATCCTGGCGCCAGTTCCCCTTGGCGTCGTACAACGTGCGTGTCAGGGTGTTTCCCTTGACGACTTCGGACAGTGCCAGTTTCTTGCCTTGATAGACTTCGCGTTTCGATCCGTTGACCGACCAACTGGTGACGTCGTACCCGCCGCTCGAGTCCCACTTTTCCAACTTGGTTCGCTCACCCGTCGCGGGGGCATAGGTGTACCGCAGCCGATTTCCGCTGGCGTCGGTGAACTCGCGCGTCGAGAGCCGATCCTTGACGAAGGTGTCCTTGACGACATTCCCCTGCACATCCCAGCGGGTCTGGACGAATGTTTTACCGTCCCGAACTTCCCGCAAGACTTCCTGCTGGTCCTGATAGACCCGGCGTGTCGAGATACCCTCGTTCCATTTGGTGATTTCGTATTCCCCGGCTGTCCCCCAGATCTGCCACTGCGACTGCTTGCCGGTTGCGGTGTCGTAGGCGATCCGCTGACGCCGCCCGTTGGCCTCCCACTGATTCACGCTGTCCAGTTTTCCCGCGACATACACCGATTGCACCGTATTTCCCTTGCCATCGGTGATTGTTCGTGTGTAGTTGTCCCCTTGCCAGATCTCGCGGGAAATTTCCACTTTCTTCTGATAAATCACCGTGGTGGTGCGCGCTGCGTTCCAGACGGTCACCTTTTTGAAAGTCCCGCCCACGACTTCTTCGCGCACTTTCTCCCCAGTCTCGGGAGCATACGTTACGGTGACGCGGTTCCCCTGGGCGTCCCAGCGCTGTTCTTGAACCAGGAGATTGTCGACATAGCGTTCGCTGGTCCCACCCTTTTCCAGGTCATACGAGGTCCGCGTGAACGTGTTTTTTACCCATTGTTCGCGAACACGCAGTTGCCCATCCACAAACGTGTCCCGCTTGCGGTTTCCATTCGCGCTGAATGTCGTTTTGTGAAATTGGCCATTGGCCTTCCACTCACGCTCTAATACCAGAGAGCCGTTCACGAAGTCCTGCTGCAGCTTGGTGCCGTTGTCCTGCCAGACTGTGCGCGAGGATTTCGTCCCGTTCGCCGTTTCCGTTTGCCGCAGTTGATCATCGAGGTACGTCTTGCGGGAAAATCCCCCTTCCGCGGTAAAGTCGGTGCGAATATAGCCACCGCTCGAGTTCCAAAGTTCTTCCCGAGTGACCCGCTCTCCCGAGAAAGTCTGCCGCAATTGATCCCCATTTTCCTTCCAGGCGGTCCGGACGAAGCTGTCTCCCTGCCACTCCTCGCGAGTCTGTTGCTGGTTGTTGACGAAACTTTCGCGGATCAGCGATTCGTCTTCGCGCCATTCCGTTCGCAGATATCCACCATTCGTAGTCCAGACCTCCTGCAGCGTCTGCTTGCCATCCTGGTAGGTATCGCGGACAACCGTTTCGTCTTCTGCCCAGCGGATGCGACTCACGCCTCCGGTCGTATTGCGAATTTCGGCTTCACGGAGTTTCCCATTCAGATAGGACAGTCGAAACGTGTTGCCTTGGGAATCCATCCGCGTTTCGACGGACGTCCCCATGACCAGTTGTGGAGAGCTACCTTGGGCCAACACCGCATCCTCACTCTTGACGCTCGTCGCGAGCGTGGCAACCTGCGTGGTCAAGCCAGCATCTGTCCGCGAATTGACCACCAGGTCTGCTCCATCACCACCATCAAGGGTCACTCCCCCCTGGGCATTCACTCCCGCGAGATGGATAAAGTCATCTCCAGCGCCGGTGGAAATATCGATCCGCTGGATGGCATCGGAAATCTGGATCCGCTCCATACCCCCGTTGGCGGCAAAGTTTTCGATCGTGACGGTGTTGTTTTCCTGACGGATGAAGAGGTTGTCGGACTGATTCGTTCCCGCAACACGCAATGTCCCGTAATCGATGCCGATGTTTAACGTCGCAGAGAGCATCTGCCGCACTTCGAGCATTTGCGGAGCGTCCCCCGTGAATCCACGCCTGCGGGCGCGGCCCGCGCCATAAATCTCCTCCATCTCTTCTTCCGAGAGATTCTCAATCGCAGGCAGGTCTTCAATCCGAATGCGCAGGGGAGAGGAAGAACTCATGGCAATTCCTTGAAGCAATGACGAATGCGTTTATGAACGAGTCACCAGAATAAACCGGGCGAGACAAAGAATCCATGAGGAATCACTTATTTTTCATGGTTCGTAACCCGGCACGAATAACGCTCCAACTCCTTTCAGGATCATAATATTCAGCAAATTTTCTTGCGGTTTCGGACAC
>JACTNB010000023.1 GCA_014584345.1 Planctomycetota bacterium | reverse complement strand
TTACGGCATCTGGCGGCATCCTCGGGAACTGCGAGAAGCAGAAGTGGAACAGTACCTGAGCTATCTAGCGACAGAACAGCAGGTGGCCCCCTCCACGCAGAATCAGGCTTTTTCGGCACTTCTGTATTTCTGGAGCCACGTGCTGAACACAAACTTCCGGAGATTCAGGCCCATCGGGCTCAGCCCAAGCAGCGTCTCCCGGTCGTGCTGTCGCAGGAGGAAGTACCGAAACTGCTGCCCAAGGTTTGCCCCGAGCCGTACGGGCTAATGTGCAAACTGATGTACGGGACTGGCATGCGGCTAATGGAGAGCTGCCGACTGAGAGTCAAGGACATCGATTTCGGGCGACGACAAATTGTGATTCGGCAGGGGAAGGGGGGAAAGGATCGCGCAGTTCCGCTTCCCCAGTTAGCGGTGGACGGGTTGCAGCAACGGGTAGAGGTTGCCCGCAGGCAGTTGGAGCGGGACGTGGAAGAGGGCTTCGCCGGGGTGCCATTGCCGAAGGCGTTTCAACGGAAGAACAGTGTGGCCAGTGTGAGTCTGGCATGGCAGTGGGTGTTTGGTTCGGATCAACTCAGCCGCGATCCCCAAAATCCTGAGAGCCCGCTGGTGCGTTATCATCTGCATGAGAACAACGTGCAGAAAGCATTGTTGAATGCCGTTCGCCGCTGCAAGTTCGAGAAGCGGGTGACGTGCCACACACTTCGTCACAGCTTCGCAACGCACTTACTGGAGAACGGCTACGACATTCGTACCGTGCAGGAGTTGCTGGGACACAAAGATGTCTCAACGACGATGATTTATACCCACGTGCGCAGAAAGGGGGTTGTGGGGTGCGGAGTCCGCTGGACATGCAACTTGCGCTAGGATCGCAGCGGCGATGACATTCGGTGCACAGCCCCGTTTCGCAATGTTTCTCCGGGATTCAACATCTCCCGCTGAACTTTCTGCCCTACGTCGGGGTCAATGCCCACCATGCCCGGTTGGCCCGTGCGTCGACACCGGCGGGGCTGGCAACGTCCGTCGCACCAACGACCAAACGCCCACACGTAGCGAACGTGGGGCGTGGGGTGGCGGAGTTACCGTAGGGTTACGGTTCCGCGTCGAGTGCTGGGATCGGGGGATTGAGTTCGTCGGCAACGGCGAGCAAGGTTTCCAGCAGGTCGTTGGCGTCGATCCGGGTGCCTTCCGGGGAGAAGTTGATTTGGATTCCGGGCTAGGGGCAGATTTCTCGAATACCGCCTGTTGACATTTTCGAGATTGGTGACATTAGCTTCCTGGAGGACGAATCTGTTGAACGACGAAACGCAGAAACTATTGGTACAGGAGATTGCCCGGTGTCAGCCACGGCTCAGGGCGTTTGTGCGCTGTTTGCTGGTTCGTCAGTGCGACGTGGACGACCTGCTGCAGGAGGTGAATGCGGTTCTGTGGGAAAAGGCGGAGGAGTTCCAGCCGGGGACCGATTTCTGGGCTTGGGCGAGTCAGATTGCCCGCTTCAAGGCGCTGAATCTGATTCGGAAGCACGCCCGCGAGCGGCTGGTGTTCGACCCCGAGATTGTGGAGCGCATGGCGGAGGTGGCTGAGCAGCGTCTCAGTCAGCTCGATGAGCGGCGTGAGGCGCTGGAGCATTGCCTGAACAAGCTCGCGCCGGCCCAACGGCAACTGATCGACCTGCGTTACGTCGACGGCCACGCCATCGAGCGGATTGCGGAGGCAATTGGCCGTCCCGCAGGTTCGATTCGTCAGACACTTTACCGCATTCGCGGTGCGCTCCTGGATTGCATTGAGCAGCAATTGGCGATGGGAGGTACTGGCGCATGACCCCCAGAAAAACTGATCACGAACGGTTGAAGGAGTTACTCATCGAACTGGTTGACGGGCAACCGAGTGAAGAGCAGCTCGATGAACTGCAGCAAGTGGCAAAGTTGGTTCCGGATGGAATCGAGCGAATGGTTGATCATCTGCTGCTGGACTCGCTGCTGGGTGACGATCTGGGACGGGAGCCGCTCACGGCATTAGTTGATCTTGTTGCTGAACCTGTTGATTCCGATTTGACCGGCGATTCCGCTTCCGCGCAACTCTATATAGAAAGTGCTGCGGAGTCGCCTGTGTCAAGTCGTCGCTCTCCAGGGCTTCTACGAGCCGCCAGCTGGCTGGCTTTGGCGGCCAGTGTGGCATTGGTGGTCTTTCTGCTGACTGGTCACGGTGACAGCCCGGTCTATGCCAGCGCCAGCCAGATTGTTGAAGCCGCCATCCATACGCACGCCGAACCTATCGAGCGAGTCTATGTTGTCGAGGTGGAGCGAAACCCTTCAGCCGACAACGGGCTGAATCTCCCGCGAGACGTGAAGGTCTCGACACAGGGAGATCGATTCTGGGTGGAGATGAATGGCTATCGCCGTTGGGCCTGGGGACGTGATGCCGATGGAGCAATCTGGATGACGCTGGGGCCGCGCCGAGCGGTCGTGGTCGGTGCCGACGAGATGGGAGTGCCCCTCAAGTACATCGGCGACCTGTACACGCTGCATCTGGAAACGCTGCTGCAGAACTTTCTCAAAAATTGTCAACTGGAGCGGGCCGAAGGTCCAGCGGGGACGGACATCATCACTGCCGTCCCACGTCGACGCTGGAGTGAGCGTCCACTCAAACGAGCGACGATCGAAGTTGATCGCGAAACGAAGGCGATCCGGCGGCTCGTGGTCGAACGGGAGTTTCCCGATCAGTCCTCGACCGTCGTGACGTTTACGCTGGTCGATTCGCGACTGGCTGATGAGGAGATGTATCGCCCAGAGGGGCACCTCACGGAACCTCGCCGTCTGTTCGCCCGTGAAACAGACGCCACGAAACGCCGTGAGTTGATGGTGAACTGGTTTGGCCCACACGCCGAACGCTGGATTCAAATCCCGGAGACAACTTCGAATGATCAATAGACTTCATGCCCTCGTGGCGTTCACATTCTGTTTGGCAGCAGCACAGGTTGCGGCTGCGGACGACGAGCGTCCCGCGCCCCAGGGGAATCTTCGAGATGCTGCCTGGTTCAAGCAGGCAGACAAAGACGGCGATGGCCGACTAAGCCGCGAAGAATCTCCTAATCAAGCGGTGTTCGACAACGTCGACACCGATGGCGACGGATTCGCCTCGGTGAAAGAGCTGCAGGTCTGGCTGGCGAACCGACCCCAACGCACAGCACAACCCACACCAGCCGGACGCGAGCAAAACGCCCCGGCGGCAGCGCTGCTTGACGGCGTCGAAAAGCGACCGGTGGTCATCTTCAGTGACGGCACGCGGATGGCCGGCGACCTCTACCTGCCGAAGAACCGACAGCCGGATGAAAAGTTCCCCGCCATCGTGCTCTGTGCTGGCACAGGCGGGACCAAAGGAGGAACGCAGGCACGCGTTGCGCCGATCTTCGCACGTAGCGGATTCGTTGTGCTCGCCTTCGACTATCGCGGCTGGGGCGAAAGTGAGAGTCAACTGATGGCGGTCAATCCGCAGCCGAAACCCGATGAAAACAATGAGATGACCATCAAGGTCAAGGCGCTGCGGTGGCAGATGAACTACACGGACCAGACCGAGGACATCCGTGCCGCCATCAGTTTTCTCGCGGGCGAACCGAACGTCGACAAGGATCGCATCGGCTTGTGGGGGAGCAGCTACGGCGGCGGACTGGTCACCACAATGGCCGCGCTCGACCCGCGCGTGAAATGTGTCGCAGCGCAGGTGCCCGGCATGGGTGGACGATCACCGCGTGCCATCGCCGCTGCTTTCGAACTGCAGACGAAGCAGACCCGTGGTGAAGTCGAGCCGGTCCCCATCGAAACCGGCAAGATGACCGGCAAGATGGAACGCTACTCGAACATGCGAGTCAATCCGGCGAAGAGCGTGGGCTTCAATGCCGTTGAATCAGCCGATCGCATCACGTCTCCGATCATCTTCATCGTCGCGGAGAACGAAGAACTGAGTAACAACGACAATGTCGAGGCTGTCCACAAAGGGCTGACGCAGCGTGGCGTGCCGTCGGCTTACCATGTCATCAAGGGAATCACTCATTACGGCGTCTATCGGGAAGGCTTCGAGGAAGCGACCCAGTTGGAGGTGGAATGGTTTTCTCAGCATCTGAAAGGTCAGGCCGAGCCCGCAAGAGCAACGGAGAGGACTCCAGAACCTCAGCCGGAACCCGAACCCGCGACAAGACCAATAGGACGTGGGGCTGGGGCTGGGGCTGGCACGAGTCCTGAGGCCGCGTTCAATTATCTCGATGCCGATCTGGACGGCCTGTTGACCGAAGCAGAACTCGGCAAGCTCAAGCAAACCGTGGCTGCGTTTCGCGACAATCCGCAGGTGGTCGCGCAGTTCTTCAAGCGACTCGATGCGAATGGCGATGGCAAGTTGACGCTGGATGAGTACCGCAAAGTCAGCGAGCTTCGACGTCAACAGCAGCCGATCCCGCGTCCCGGAACTCCACGTCGCCCGAAACCCGACGAACCGAGTGAAAGACCAACTCCTGCTGACGGGACTTCCTCCCGACCAGGCATGAACGAAGCAGCCAGCCTCGTACACTTCGAAAAGAAGATCCGCCCGGTTTTGGTCGCGCAGTGTTACTCGTGTCATGCGGCGGACTCGAAGGAGATCAAGGGGGGCCTGGCTCTGGATACCCGCGACGGCACCCGCCGGGGTGGAGAGTCTGGTCCCGCTGTCGTTCCCGGCGATGTGAGTGCCAGTCTTTTGATAGCTGCCATCCGTCACGAGGACGGCCTCGAGATGCCCCCCAAGTCGAAGTTGACGGATGAGCAGATTGCCGACTTCGTGAAGTGGATCGAAGCGGGGGCGGTCGACCCGCGCGAAGGCAAATCACCTGTCGCTGCTGCGGGCATCGACGTTGAACAGGGACGTGAATTCTGGGCGTTCCAGCACCCCGTCAAGACACCGCCGCCACTGGGCAAAGAGGATTCATGGCCGCTCACCGACGTGGACCGGTTCGTTCGAGCCGCTCAGGAACGCGAGGGCCTTGAAGTCGTGGGCGATGCGGAGCCGAGAACGCTGGTGCGTCGTCTGTTTTTCGACCTGATCGGTCTGCCGCCGACTCCGGCACAAGTCCAGACATTCGTGAAAAGTTGGGAGCAGAACCCCCAGGCGACACTTGAATCGACGGTCGACGAACTGCTCAAGTCAAAGCATTTTGGAGAACGCTGGGGACGTCACTGGCTCGATGTCGCTCGGTATGCCGAGTCGAGCGGCAAGGAAACGAGCTTCAGTTACCCGCAAGCCTGGCGGTATCGCGATTACGTCATCGAATCGTTCAATGCTGATATGCCGTTCGATCAATTCATCCGCGAACAGATTGCCGGCGACCTGATTCCCGCTGACAACGACATCCAGCAGGCCAAGCAGTTGATCGCAACTGGCTTTCTGGCGCTGGGTCCCAAGTCCCACATCGAACGGAACAAGAAACAGTTCGAGATGGACCTGGTGGACGAGCAGATTGACGCCGTCAGTCAGGCGTTCCTGGGTCTGACGGTCGCTTGTGCCCGTTGTCACGACCACAAATTCGATCCGATCCCGCAGGCAGACTACTACGCACTGGCAGGCATCTTCCGCAGCACCGAGACGCTCTACGGAACGATCCCCGTCATCCAGAACAACAACGCTTCTGAACTCCTGACTCTAGCGACCGGAGCGGGCTTGGCTCCCGGAGTTCCCGCGATGACAACCCGCGAACGCGAGCGTCTGGAAGCCCAGATTGCCGATCTGCGGGCCAAGCGGGCCGATATGGTGAAGAGCAAGCAGTTCGCGACGTCGGAGTTTGTGCGGAACGGCATTCTGCTCAACACGCTGGAGGGGAAGCTCAAAGCCTATGAAACGGACGGTACGCCGAAACTGCTGGCGATGGGAGTCCGCGATCGTCGTACTCCGCGCGACTCCGAACTGTTCGTTCGCGGCGAGATTGAAAAGCCGGGGGCCAAGGTGCCGCGCGGATTCGTGCAGGTGCTGTGCAGTGCTGAGATGCCCACGCTGTCGTCGGGGAGCGGGCGGCTCGAACTCGCCGACTGGATTGCCTCTGCCGATAACCCGCTGACCGCTCGCGTGATCGTCAATCGTATCTGGGTGAATCTGTTCGGCCGCGGACTGGTCACCACCCCCGACAACTTCGGGGTCTCAGGTCAGCCGCCCAGCCATCCGGAGTTGCTGGATCACCTCGCGGTGACGTTCATGCAGGAAGGCTGGTCCATCAAGAAGCTGATTCGCCAACTGGTTCTCAGCCGCGTCTATCGACTCGACAGCGAATTTCACACAGCGAACGCCGAGAAAGACCCGGACAATATCTGGCTGTGGCGGATGTCACCACGCCGACTCGACGCCGAAGCCATTCGCGATTCCATGCTGTTCACGGCCGGCAAGCTTGAACTGAAACCACCAGTCGGTTCTGTCGTCGCCACGGGAGGCGAAGGCTACACCGGCGGAATCGAACGGGGCAACCAACTCGCGGAATACAAATTCAACTGCCGGTCGGTCTATTTGCCGATGATTCGCGGCCGGGCGTTTGAATCGCTCGATGTTTTCGATGGTGTCGACGGCAGCATGGTGATCGGTCAACGGGATCAGACGACCGTACCATCACAATCGCTGTATCTGCTCAACAGTTCCTACGTGCTTGGGCTGTCCAGTTCGGCGGCTCAGCGATTGATGCGTGAAGAGACTGATCCTGCAGCTCGTATCGACCTCGCCTATCAGCGCTGGTTTGGACGGCTTCCCACAGACACCGAGCGTAACGCGGCACTCGCCTTCATCGACAGCTATCGACAGCAGCCCGTTGCGAAGACGTCCCCCAACGCCAATCCTGAGTTCACTGCCTGGCTGACCTTCTGTCAGAGCTTATGGGCCAGCGGAGAATTCCTGGTCCGCAAATAGGAGTCCAATTCATGTCTCATACCCAGTTAACATTTACTTCACGGCGCTCGTTTCTGCGGAGCGTCAGTTACGGTTTCGGAGCGGTTGCGTTCACCGCACTCTCTCAACGAAGCGTGACTGCCGAGTCGCCGCTGGCACCCAAACAACCACATTTCGAACCGCGTGCCAAGCGAATCCTGATGCTCTGCATGGAGGGTGGACCGTCGCACGTCGATTCGTTCGATTACAAGCCGGAACTCGCGAGACTCGAAGGAAAAGCCATCGGCAAGGGGAAAATCCCCAAGGGACTGCTGATGCCGTCGCCGTGGGAGTTCCGTCAGGGAGGCGAGTCGGGACTCTGGATCTCGGACCTCTATCCCGAAGTCCGCGAGCACGCTGACAAGCTGTGCCTCATCAACAGCATGCAGACTGACATCCCGGCCCACCCGCCGGCGTTCGTTCAGATGCATACCGGGATTTCGACGTCGCCGAGACCGTCAATGGGAGCCTGGGTGCTGTATGGCCTGGGAACCGAGAACGCGAATCTGCCCGGCTTCGTCACGATTAGTGCCCCGGCCGGTGTTGGTGGTTCGACGAACTACGGCAGTGCCTTTCTTCCGGCGTCGTATCAGGGCACGAAGATCGGCACGAACCGGTTGCCAATCTCGCGGGCACAGGTCGCCAACCTGAAGAGCCCACGCACGCAATCGGCGCAGGAAGAACAGTTGGCGTTCATCCGGTCGCTCAATGCCTCTGCCGAAGAGCGCGATCGCCACGACCCGTTCATCGCCGGGCTGACCGAAGCACATGAACTCGCCTATCGGATGCAGGGAGAACTGCCGCCCGTCATCGATCTGACGCAAGAGACGTCAGCCACTCAGGAGTTGTACGGCATCGGCCCGGAAGCAACCGACGACTTCGGTCGGCAATGCCTGATGGCCCGGCGTCTGCTGGAGTCGGGCGTCCGTTTCGTGGAAGTCTGCCACGGTGGATGGGATCAGCATCGCAACTTGAAGGAAGACCACGGCAAGCACGCTGGCGCAACCGACAAGCCGATCGCGGGACTGCTTACCGACCTGGCCGCGCGGGGTTTGCTGAAGGATACGCTCGTGCTGTGGGGCGGCGAGTTTGGCCGCACACCGTATGGGCAAGGCGGCGATGGCCGCGACCACAACCACACAGGCTACACGACGTGGATGGCCGGTGGTGGAGTCAAAGGCGGCTTTCAATATGGAGCCACCGACGAATTCGGCTACGAAGCCGTCGTCGACAAAGTCCACATCCACGACTGGCACGCCACGATCCTGCACCTGCTCGGCCTCGACCACGAACGCCTCACGTTCCGCCACGCCGGCCGCGACATGCGGCTGACCGACGTCAAAGGGCGAGTGCATGAAGGGATGTTCGGATAAGACGCCTGACTCCGCTATTAGATGCCTGCTCCCAGAGTTCGGAGACAATCACGAGTGTTACGCAAGTTCAATGTAGTAAAACTTCTAGTGATCGCGCTGGTCGCCATTGTCGTTGCGATCCCAGTTCGACGCTGGACGCTCGCACAAGATGGGAATCGCCTGAACCAAGCCTTTAGCCGGGCGGATGCCAATGGCGACGGTCAGCTTTCGCCAGACGAAATCAGTCGCTTCGCGGTTCTGAAGAATCGACTGCAAGGGGCAGATCGCGATGACGATGGCTTTGTTTCTTTCGATGAGTTCGAGAGACAGATCGTGAGCAGCCTGACCACGCTCAAACCGAGCAGCGGCAAGCTCTCGGTCGGTGACCATTTGCGAGTTGTCAAAGTCGACGAAATGGAACGCCGCTATCTTGTCCATGTGCCGAAGCTGTACAACCCAGACAGGCCGACCCCTGTCGTGCTGGCATTTCACGGCGGCGGCGGAAACCCAGAGAGCATGATTGAGCTGAGCGGGCTCAATGAAAAGTCGGACGACGCAGGATTTATTGTCGTCTACCCGTACGGCTCCGGGCAGGAGACCGATCGCGGCCTGACATTCAACGGGGGCGAATGCTGTGGCTACGCGAAGACTCACCAGATCGACGACGTTGGTTTAGTGAGTGCCCTGCTGGATGACCTTCAGGAGGCCGCAAACATTGACAAGAATCGCGTTTACGCCACCGGAATCTCGAATGGTGCCATCATGTCCTACTTCGTTGCGTCGGAACTGTCAGACAGGATCGCTGCGATTGCTCCTGTCGGCGGGCCCATGATGACGGAGACTTGCCAACCCAAGAGACCGGTGTCTGTTATTCACTTTCATGGCACGGGTGATGAATTGGCCCCTTTTCATGGTGGAAGAGGCAAAGGTTCACCGGGCGTACCAGCGTTCCTGCGGCCAGAATTCAAGTCGGTCGACCATTCGATTCAGAATTGGGTCAAGGCCAATGGCTGTGATCGCAAACCGACCGTCGAGACGCTTCCTGACAAAGCTCAGGACGGCATGCGCGTGACCCGCAAGGTATGGGGCCACGGGAAAAACGGCTCGGAAGTCGCGCTCATCGAAATCGAGAATGGCGGCCATACGTGGCCTGGACGCGAGCCGATATCAGAGATTCTGGGTCGTGCGACGATGGACATCTCTGCGAATGATTTGATGTGGGAGTTCTTCAAAAGGCATCCACAGAAGAATGATTAGTGAGAATGACGCTATTCTTGGAATTCTACATATGAGACTGATTACAAGCCTCATCTGCTTCGTCGCGTGGTGTTCGGTCACGAGTGCCGCTGACAAACCCAACATCATCATTTTCCTCGCAGACGACCTCGGTTACGCCGACATCGGCGTGAACGGTTGCAAAGACATCCCGACGCCGCACGTTGATGCCCTTGCGAACAACGGCGTGCGCTTCACCGATGGCTACGCCACGCATCCCGTCTGTTCGCCGTCGCGGGCTGGCTTGATGAGCGGGATGTATCAACATCGATTTGGCTTTGAACACAACTCCGGACCGGAACGCTTTGCGTCGCCAGACTTCGGCATGCCGCGCGATGTACCGTCCCTTGCCGAGAAACTCAAGTCCGCCGGATATGCGACAGGCATGGTGGGCAAGTGGCACATCGGCTTCAAAGAGGGGCTGCGGCCGCACGAGCGCGGGTTCGATATCCATTACGGATTCCTGAGCGGAGCTCGCAGCTACTATCCGAACAACCCGCGCGAACTAGATCCAATCGTGCGAAACGGACAACCGGTCAGCGGTGAGACCGATTACCTGACTGACGCTTTCGCACGGGAGTCCGTCAACTTCATCGACCGCAGCAAAGATCAACCCTGGTTCCTGTACCTCGCGTTCAATGCCGTCCATTTGCCGCTTGAAGCAACGGAGAAATACGAAGCCCGCTTCCCGCACATCACGGACAAGAAGCGGAAGACCTACGCCGGGATGCTCAGCGCGCTCGACGATGCCGTCGGTCGCGTGATGGCCAAAGTTCGTGAGTTGGGACAAGAAGAGAACACGCTGGTCTTCTTCTACAGCGACAACGGCGGCCCAACTCCCGAAACCAGTTCCCGCAACGATCCACTGCGTGGCTACAAAGGCCAGATGTTCGAAGGCGGCATCCGCGTGCCGTTCGTGATGCAGTGGAAGGGGAAGATCGCAGCCGGGCAAACCTATCGCGAGCCAGTCATGGGCTTTGACTGCCACGCAACGGCTTTGGCCGCAGCGGGAGTCGAGCTAGCCGGCGACAAACCAATAGATGGTGTGAACCTTCTATCCTTCCTCACCGGCATGGCGAACGGCCGCCCTCACGAGCAACTCTTCTGGCGCGCCGGCCCGCAACACGCGGCACGCGTCGGAGATTGGAAACTCGTGGCGCTCCCGCGCAACGGCGGCTCGATGTTGTTCAATCTGCGGGACGACATCGGTGAGCAAAACGATTTTGCGGCGAGTCGCCCCGACAAGCTCAAGGAACTCCAAACCGCCTTTGCCGAATGGGAGACGGGCACAATCGAGGCGAAGTGGATTCGTCAGGACCAGCGCAATGCCGAACCCGGCGGCAAGTTGAAGGCTGACGCTGGTTCAGGCACGACACAACGCCGTCCTGCTGCGTCGCGCGTCGACGCAGCCTTCAAAGCCGCTGACAAAAACAACGACGGCAAACTCTCTCGCGACGAGTACCCGCAACCGGGTGTCTTCAACGCGGTTGATGCCAACAAGGACGGCTTCGCCTCACTCGACGAAGTGCGAGCCTACTTCAGAAATCGCAACAAACCCCTATGAAGGGAGTACCAGTTATGAGACCACACACGTCCGGCATTTCACGAATGACCTTGTCGGGACTCTTTGCATTCCTCGCGATCGCATCGGCATCGGCCCAGGACGGCCACCGCTCGTCGTATTACAAGGACGGCGAAATCCACGTAAACGTGCTCGGCCAGACGGAAGGTAAACCGATCACGACCGGCCACTGGGACTTCAAACCGTCGTGGTCGAAGACCGGCGATCACCTCGTCTTCTTCCGCCGACTCAAGAACGATCCCGTCGTGAGCAACTGGATCACTCAGCTCTGCATCATCAACGCCGATGGGACCGGCTTTCACCCACTCTCCGATGGCACGCACACCGATTTCAATCCCACGTGGTCGCGCGACGGTAAGAACACTCCTGTCTGGAATCGCAAGAATGGTGAGAAAGGCGGCTATCATATCATGGCCAGCAGGATCGGCGGCCAGTCGGGCGAGGAAATCACCCTCACCGATCCGAGCTACCACGCCTGGGTCCACTCCGCTGTGAGTGATGGGCGGCTCTTCGTCTCCGCGATTCCTCCTAAGCTCGGTTACGGTCACTACCTGATGACGCCGAACCCCGGCGGCCAGCCATCCTTCGAACGCATCACCTGTGAACTCGCAGAAACCGGCAGCCTTGACCGCGTGAGCATCTCTCCCGACGAGACGAAGATCTGCTTCGACTACCAGCCCGGCAAAAAGAACGAGATGCCAGGTCGCACCCTCTACTTCGCTGACTTCGATGTGGTGTCGCGCACCATTACCAACGCTCAACCCTTCGCCAATGCCGAGCGCAAGAAAGTGTGGTTCGACTATCCGCGCTGGACCAGGGACGGCAGCGCCATCGTCTATCACGCCGGCGGTAAACTGTTCCTGTATACGTTGTCAGACGGCTCGACGAAACAGGTCTCGACCGACGACAACGCCGATTACCGTTATCCGCATGGAGAGGCGACACCGAACTAGCCATGAAGACCCTGTTTTCACTTCTTCTGCTCTTGACGCTCGCGACTCACGCATTCGCTCAATCTGCTGGCAAGGCTGCACAGTGGAAGGGCCTGAGGGTTTCGGAAGGTGCGCCACTCCCTCCGGCGGAGAACTTCAAGCCGCGTCCGCACGACTCAGAAGCGACTATGGTCGGGTTGAAGCCGGAACTGCTGGCACAAATCGACATTGAAATGCAGCGGCACGTCGCGGCGAGGAACGTGGCGGGGATCTCGGCCATCATTCACAAGAACGGCGAACGCGGCTACTTCGAGACGTTTGGCATGGCGGACATCGAGCAGAACCGACCGATGACCGACGACGCGATCTTTCGCTTGATGAGCATGACCAAGCCCATCATCGCGCTGGCGGTACTCATACTTTACGACGAGGGCAAGTTCGGTCTCGATGATCCTATCTCGAAGCACTGTCCCGAATGGGCCAGTCCGACGGTTAAAGACGGCGACAAGATCGTCCCGGCAAAGTTCGCGATCACGCCCCGGATGCTGATGAGTCACTCCAGCGGACTCGCTTACGGCAGTGGCCAGCAGGCGGCAGCGATGGCCTATCAGGCGATGACCAAGCCGGGGACTACGCTCAAGGAGTTCTCGGAAGCGGTCGCGAAAGAGCCGCTCATGTTCCAGCCGGGCACCAGCTACAATTACGGCATGGGGCTGGACATCGTTGGGCGTTACCTCGAAGCGATCACCGGCCAGCCGCTGGACGCGATTCTCAGGGAACGCCTGTTCCGCCCGCTCAAGATGCCGGACACCGACTTCTACGTCCCGGCCACGAAGGTTAGCCGGCTCTGCCAGATTTACGGTCAACCGAAACCGGGCGTGCTCGTGCCGGGTAACGACCTCAGCCGCGTCACCACGAAACCGACGCTGTTCCTCGGTGGACATGGCTTGTTCGGCACGATCGGCGACTACGAGCGGTTTTGCCGCATGATTCTCAACCGGGGCGAACTCGACGGCGTACGCGTGTTGAAACCGGAAACGGTCGACCTCATCTTCGAGAACCACCTGAAGCATCCCACGATGAAATACGGACTCGGCGGCATCGTGAACGGCGCGGGCAGCTACGGCTGGGGTGGCGCGGACGGCACGCAGTTCGTCATCGACCGCAAGAACAACTTGTTCATGCTCTTCATGGTGCAGACCCAGCACTATAAGGCCCCGACCTATCCTGCGTTTCTCGCGCTGGCCAATGAAGCCGCCGGAATCGCGTCCGCTGGAGCATCCTTTGCGGGCGGCACTCCGAACGCCAGCGGCACGGGCAACGCCTTCAGGCAACGCGATAAGAACGGCGACGGCAAACTCAGTCCCGACGAACTCCCGGCCGCCCTCTTTGCCCGTCTCGACGCGGACAAGGACGGGTTTGTCACGGAAGAAGAACTCAAATCTATTTGGAGGCGTCAATGAAAACTATATGCCTCATCACAATGGCTTCAGTGAATCTGGCGTTTTGCCTTATGGCCACTCCGGTCGTTGCTCAGATCAATTGGCCTCAGTTTCGCGGCCCCGGTTCTCGCGGCGTTGCCGAAGACTTTCAAATTCCCGAACACTGGTCTGCGAATGACAATATTGCCTGGAAGAAGGACATTCCTGGTCGTGGATGGTCGTCGCCTGTTGTCTGGAACGATCACGTCTTTCTGACAACCGTCGTCAATACCGGCGAATCCGAAGAGGCCAGAAAAGGACTTTACTTTGGAGGCAATCGTCCCTTGCCTCCCGACGCCGTCCATCAATGGAAGGTGATCTGTCTGAATCTCAAAACCGGGGAGACACGATGGGAACGCCTTGTTCGCGAAGGCAAACCTCTTTCTTCCGTACACATCAAGAGTAGTTTTGCCTCGGAAACTCCGGTCACCGACGGAGAACGCGTTTATTGCTGCTTTGGCAACGTGGGTATCTATTGCTTTGACTTCGCAGGCAACGAACTGTGGCAGTGCGAGCTTGCGCCGCTTCCGACCCGGTTGGGATGGGGCACTGCGGCGTCTCCCGTGTTGCATGAAGGAAGCATTTATTACTGCTACGATAACGAAGAGCAGTCGTTCCTGTTGGCTCTCGATGCGGAAACTGGGAAGGAAGTCTGGAAGACACTCCGCGACGAGAAGAGTAACTGGGCAACGCCATATGTCTGGCAGAATGAACTGCGGACAGAAATTGTGACCCCCGGGAGCGGCGCGGTGCGATCCTATAACCTGGAGGGCAAATTGCTTTGGTCGCTCAAAGGGATGTCGAGTATCACGATCGCGACACCATACGCCGCGAATGGGCTCCTGTATCTCAGCTCAGGTTACGTCGGTGATCAGGACCGGCCCATCTATGCGATCAAGCCGGGCGCCGCTGGTGATATCTCACTTAAAGATGATGCGACATCAAACGAGTTCATCGCATGGATGCTACCTGATGCCGGACCCTATAACCCCACGACGCTCGTATCAAAAAACCGGCTGTTTGTTCTGTATGATCGCGGATTGATTGCTTGTTACCGAGCAACGACTGGCGAAGAACTCTACAGCCGCCAACGCCTGCCCGGCGGACGTGCCTTTACCTCGTCTCCCTGGGCGAGCGACGGGAAGATATTCTGCCTCAACGAGGACGGCGTCACTTTCGTTCTGCGGGACAGTGATCAATTTGAATTGCTCCGTACCAATCCGCTCGACGTTGACGATATGGGAATGGCGACTCCAGCAATGGCACAAGACACCCTTCTCATCCGAACTGCTGCTCGGATCTATTGCATCAAGGAGATGGAGAGATGAAAGCCGGGATCGGGTCAGCGCATATGGTTCATCGCTCAAGTTTCGGCGTGAAGTTCACCGTTTTATTCGGCTTCGCGCTCGGCTTCGTCTCGTCATCGATTGCACAAGAGCCTGCAGTCTCCCGCATAAACCGTGTTGACAGGAATGGTGACGTTACCACAAGGGCTAGTTTGAATCCCGACGTATTGGCGAAGCTCGACGTCGCGTTGGAACGGGCAGTCCAGAACCACGAAGTCTCCGGTGTCATCGGCCTGATCCATCACAACGGCCAGCGCGGTTACTTCGAGGCGTTCGGCTGGCAGGACATCGAGGCGCAGCAGCCGCTGCTCAGGGACGCGATCTTTCGACTAAAGAGTATGAGTAAACCCGTGATCACTGTGGCCGCGCTGGCTTTGTTCGACGACGGCAAGTTTGCTCTCGACGATCCGATCTCGAAACACTTGCCGGAATGGAAGGAACCCAAAGTCAGCGAGGGGGACCAACTTGTCCCCGCGCGGAATTCCATCACGCCGCGAATGCTGATGACCCACAGCAGCGGGCTGTATTATCAGCTTCCTGGTAAGCCCGCTTTCTCTGGCATGCCGCCCCGCGACGAGAACACCACGCTGGAGGCATACTCACGGGCTTTGGCGAGCCAGACTCTGCTCTTTCATCCGGGGGAAAAGTATCAGTACGGGACCAGTATTGATGTGCTAGGCCGCTACATCGAAGCCGTTTCCGGCCAGCCGCTGGATGTCTTCCTGCGCGAGCGGGTCTTCCAGCCACTCGGCATGACCGACACCGACTTCTGGGTTCCGGAGTCGAAAGCGGATCGTCTCGCTCAGCTTTATCGACAACTTCCCTCCGGCGAACTCAAACCTGCCTTCGAGCGATTCTCGCCGACTCGTCCAACGAAGCTGTTCATGGGAGGGGGCGGCCTGCTCAGCACGGCCGAGGACTACGAGCGCTTCTGCCTGATGCTCATGAACCGGGGCGAGTTAAACGGTGTGCGTGTCCTCAAGCCCGAGACCGTCGACCTGATGTTTCAGAATCATCTTCCCGCGTCCTTGGGCCTGAAGTACGGTCTCGGTGGAGCCGTTGATGGCGAAGGTGGCTACTCCTGGGGTGGAGCGAACGGGACGCAGTTCTGGATTGATCGCAAGCACAAACTGTTCGCCATCTTCATGGTTCAGACTCAGAATTACAAAGCCCCGACGTATGGCACATTTCGGTCACTGGTCAACGAAGCGGCGGGTATTGCAAGCGGTGGATTTGGCGAGTCTCGGGCGAACCGAGCGTTTCAAGATCGAGACAGAAACGGCGATGGCAAACTGAGTCGCGACGAATTGCCGACTGCGGTGTTTGATCGGCTGGACGAGGATCAAGACGGCTTCGTGACACAAGACGAATTGAAGGCGTTGGGGAGATCCAGGCGATGAGGGATCTGGAGCGTGCGATCACTGCTTCTATGACCAACGTCTTTGTACAATGGAAACTAAAGTAACACATTCACACTGACAGCAGGGTTTTATTTCAACGATGAGAACTTTCATGTATCGACAGATTGTAACTGCCGTTGTCGTATTTTCGCTCAGTGCCGTGGCAGCCGCACAGAATACCATCCCTCTGATCGAACAGGCAGTCAACGCCGCTGGTGGCCAGGACAACCTGTTGCACCGCTTCACCATTCAAGAACGGCTCAATGTGAGTAAGGACCTGGAGAAGCCTGGAAATCCGCGTGAGTCGGTGTTCGATGGACACGAGGACTGGTGGTATCGCAGCGGAAAGGGAGCCTGGAAAAAAGAAGAAGGATGAACCAGCAACGAAACTGGTTTGGGCGTGGACACTCGAAGCTCTCACCGACTCGGAAACCAAAATCGAAGCGATTGCGGACATTGAAGACGATGGAAAAACCCTGGCTGGACTGCGGCTCAGCCAATCGATTACCCCGGCGATGGATGTCTATTTCGACAAGGAAACCTCGCGACTCATGCGAATCGACTGGCGGAGCGACATCCACCGCTTCAGCGAATGGAAACAGCAGGACAATATCTGGTATCCCGCTCGTTGCGTCGGATTCAAGAAGAGCACTGGCAAGCCCTGGTATGTCAGCGAAATTGTTGAACTGCATCGAATCGATTCATTGCCTGAAGGACTCGAAGCAACAGGTTCGAAGTAGAGCAAAGAACAGGAAATGCAGATTATGAAACGCCATAATGTCACAATCGTCATCATCGTGCTTGCGGTTGTCGTCTGTGCCTTGCCGCTCGCCCGTCGTGTGTGGGCACAAAATGCTGTTGAGAAGCGATTTGATCAACTCGACCGCAACCAGGACGGCAAGATCACGCCCGACGAATTGCCCGCCGCCGAGTTCTTCAAGCGGTTGGACCTCGACGGTAACGGCGAGATTACCAAGCCGGAAGCGGTCAAGGCACTGCTGCGCGGGGCGTTCAACGATGTGTTGAAGCCCGCGCCGGCCACGCCTGCACCGACGGGGCCAACTCCAATGGAAGCTCCCGTGCGGCAAGGGCCTCTGCCGGTTCGTCCCGGCGATCATGGTATCGGCCGTCTCGTTCCCGATGTCACGTTTTCCGACCTTGCAGGCACGACGCACAAGCTCAGCGAAGTTGCGAAGGATCGTATCGTCGTCCTCGCGATGACCAGCACCAGTTGCCCCTTGAGCAAGAAGTACCTGCCGACGCTGGTCGAACTGGTCAAGACGTCCGGCGACGGCATCGGCTGGGTGCTGGTCAATCCGCTGGCGACAGACAAGGCTGCCGAAATGCAGACGGCAGCGGACCAGTTCGACGGCAAAGCGATCTATGTGCATGACCAGGACGGCCAACTGGCCAGCAGCCTCGGCGCACTCACCACGACGGACGTAATCGTGCTCGATGCGTCACGGACAATCGTCTACCACGGCGCGATCGACGATCAATACGGGTTTGGCTACTCGATCGAGGTACCCCGCTACCGCTATCTCGCCGATGCACTCGTAGCGATCAAAGCAGGCAAGCAGCCGCTCGTCGCTGCGACAGAAGCTCCCGGATGTACGCTGGAGAAGCCCGCAAAGTCCGCGTCGGCAACGAACGTGACCTATCACAACCGCATCTCACGAATCGTCCAGCAGCACTGCATCGAATGTCATCGCGAAGGGGGCGTTGCTCCGTTCGCACTCGATACCTACGACGATCTCGTCGCCCACGCGGGCATGGTGAAACAGGTGGTCGAACGCGGGATCATGCCTCCGTGGTTCGCAGTCGAGCCGAAACCGGACGCCGAGACGCAGGCGGTCCATACTCCTTGGGCGAACGACCGTTCTCTGGCCGAGGCCGAGAAGCAAGACTTGCTCGCCTGGATCGCTGGCGGCAAACCGGAAGGAGACCTTCGCGACGCTCCTCAGCCGCGGATGTTTGTTGAAGGCTGGCTGATTGGCGAGCCGGACGCTGTGTTTCAGTTCCCGAAGCCCGTTCCGATCAAGGCCACCGGCGTGATGCCTTACCAGAACATCATCGTTGAGACGAACCTCGCCGAAGACAAATGGGTGCAGGCCATCGAAGTGCAGCCAGGCGACCGGGGCGTTGTCCATCACGTGCTGGTGTTCGTCCAGGGGGATGACGCCGAGAATGAAGAACCCGTCGACGATGCTGCTGCCGAGCGGGGCGGGTTTTGGGGAATCTACGTGCCCGGCAACAGCACACTGGTCTATCCCGCAGGCTTCGCCAAGCGAATTCCCAAGGGCGCGAAGCTGAAATTCCAGATGCACTATACGCCCAACGGCACTGCGACGACCGACCAGACCCGCATCGGTCTGATCTGGGCCAAAGAGCCACCAAAGCACGAAGTCCGTGTCGCGGGGATCGTCAACGCACGCATCAGCATTCCGCCCGGAGCGGACAATCACCGTGAGGAAGCCACCCTGCGACTGCCGATGGACGCGACCATCATGGGCTTCCTCCCGCACCTGCATGTGCGCGGCAAGGCGTGCAAGTACGAAGTCACCCGCTCCGACGGCCAGACGACCACGCTGCTCGACATTCCCCGTTACGATTTCAACTGGCAGTTGCTGTATCGCTACTTCGAGCCGCTGACACTTAATGCGGGCGACACGCTCCGCTTCACCGCCTGGTTCGACAACAGCGACAAGAACCCCGCCAACCCCGATCCGACAAAGACCGTCCGCTGGGGAGCCCAGACGTTCGACGAAATGCACTTGGGGTATGTCGAGTACTACGTTCCCGGAGTGAAACCGGGCGAATCCACATCGCTCTACGCGGGCCGACGCGGATTGGGCCGAAACCTCGGGAACCAAGGCAACGGTCGACCCGGCTTCGACCTTGAAGCCATCTTCAAGCGACTCGACCGCAACAACGACGGCAAGCTGATTGGCGACGAAATCCCGACAGCCCAACGAGACAACCTGCTGCGCCTCGACACCAACCAGGACGGTGCGATTTCATTGGAGGAAGCAAAGCGACTACAACGTTAAGCGCCGGGTCAGCCGACGGGGTTGACGGGGAATTGATCGGTGTCGAATGAGGCTGACCGGTCGTTCAGACATCGGCGAAGATCTGCGTGATTTGCTTTGTCGCGATGCCGAGAGGGCGGTCCACGGGCACACCGGCGCAGGCCAGTAAAGTAGTCAACAAGTCGCCCTGATTACCCTGCACGTCCGGCAGAAAGCGGCCCGAGTTGATGGTACCGCCTCCTGTGCCAGCGATGATGAAGGGGAGATTCTCCCGGGTGTGCTTGTTGCCGTCTTCCAGGCCGGAGCCCCACATCATGATGCAGTTATCGAGCAGCGTGCCGTCCCCTTCGCGGAGGTTGGCCATCTTGTTGACCATATAGGCAAACTGGTCGATGTTGAACTTCGTGATTGCTGCCACCTTGCGGACCATTTCTTCCCGGTTCTCGTGGTGCGTTTGTGAGTGGTGCTTGTCCGTGAAGCCTAGCTCGGGGTAAGACACGCCGTTAGGCGTGGACCCGATGTAGGTGCAGACGCGAGTCGTGTCGGTCTGAAATGCCAACACGTTCAGATCGCACATAACCTGCATGTACTCGCTCCGTTTGTCCCCTTCGGGGATCCTGACTTCAATTGGGGGGGAGTCGTTGGTGTCGCGTTTGGAAGTGCGGACGCCTGCTTTCTCGAGGGCCGCCTCCTTCTGACGCGTTTCGATGGCAGCAATTCGTCGTTCCACGGATCGGACGCTGTCGAGGTACTCGTCGAGCTTCTGCTGGTCGGTCCTGGCCAACGTCCGGCGCAGGTCGCGTGCTCCGCCGAGCACCCGGTCAAGCATCTGCCGGTCGAGAGGATTGGCCGTGGTGACCCGCCCGGCCTGACCCTGCTTCCCGAAGAGACGGTTAAGCACGTTCCGCGGATCGATTTCGGCAGGAACGGGCTGCGTGGGCGAGCGATAGCTGCAATGCGAGTAGTATGCCTCGTGCAACCCCGCCTGGTTCTCCTTCCACGTCTGCGGCATAGTCGCCAGCTCGAGTGAGGGCAGCAATGTGTGGGCCCCCACGTAGTTTGCCATGATCTGGTCGGCCGAGATCGCGATATTGATGCGGCTGCGTGTATCTGCATCCGGGAGCGTGGCCGTGAGCCATGTCGACAACTCCAGCGCGTGCGGCGCGCCACCAAACGGCGCGATCGGCACACCGGAAATGCCCTTCATTATCAGGCACTGGTCCAGGATCGGCCGGAGTGACTCGATCGCTGGCGGTGGTGACGTGTGATACGTCTCCGGGCTCTCTGGCCAGAACTCATCCATGATGACGCCGTGTGGCATGTACATGAACCCGAGCCGTACCGGCGGTTTGGCGGGATTGACGCCAGCGGTCCAGCCGACGGATTCGAGCAGCGGCAGTGCGAGGGAGACGCCAGCACCTTTCAGCATGGTGCGACGATTGATCGGCGAGTGGAGATTCATGGTATTCATCCTTTGACTTTGCGGTGCGTGAACAAGTAACTGGTGATGACTTCAAGGATCATCGTCCGCATTCGATAGTCGTCCGGGGCGATCTTGACTATCAGTTGGTCGATCACGATTTCATCGTAGCCTTCCAGTTGTCGACCGAGTGCGTAAGCCATCAGTCGTTCAGTCAGGTTTCGAGCCAGGTCTGCCTTTCGTTCGGCCAACAGTCTTTTCAATTCTGCGGGAGTGGAAAAGCTCTCTCCGTTGGGAAGTTTCCCTGCTGCGTCGATCTTGACGCCTACGTCATCTTTTTCGCGCCATCGCCCAATCGCGTCGAAGTTCTCTAACCCGAAACCGATTGGGTCGAGTACCCTGTGACAGTTGGCGCAAGTCGGTTCCGATTGGTGTAACTCGGTCCGCTGACGCAGAGTCAATCCTTCCAGGTTCTTCTGCTCCTGCTCTTCGAGTTCGGGGACGTTCGGCGGAGGCGGAGGGACGCGTTCTCCCAGGATCTGCTCGAGGACCCAAACACCACGCTTGACGGGGCTCGTTCGGTTAGGAAACGACGTCGTCGCCAGCGTGGCTGGCATGCCGAGGATTCCTCCGCGGTTCGGATTCTCGAGCTTAACCCGCCGCATCGTGGGGCCTTGAACGGATTGCTCCAGTCCGTAAATTGCCGCAAGCGGCTCATTCAGGAAGGTGTAGTCGCTGTCCACAAACCGAAACACGGGCTGATTCTCGCGCACGATGCTCTCGAAAAACAAGCGAGCTTCTTCCACCATAGCCTTTCGCAACACGGGGGTCATCTGCGGGAAAACGTCCGGGTCAAAGGTCTGACGCTCCAGACCATTCACGCCCAGCCACTGGGCACCGAAGCCGTCGAACAGGGCTCGCGCACGCGGATGGATCAGCAGACGCTCCGCTTGCGCTCGCAGCACTTCGGGCTTGCGGAGTTCGCCCTTGTCAGCCAGACCGGACAGTTCGGCATCAGGCGGAGCCGACCACAACAGATAGGAAAGACGGGAGGCCAATTGATAGTCATCCAGCGGCACGATTGAGTCCTTCGAATCGACCTCCCCTGCGGGCGTGATGAAGAGGAATTGCGGAGAAACGAGGATCGCCTTCCACATCAGGCTCAGCGAAGCCGTGTAGCTCAGTTTGTTCTCGCGGCCGAGATCAAAGATGCCCACCAGGACATCCAGCTCTGCCTCGGTGGGGGGACGACGGTAAGCATCGCGAGCCAGCGAGCGTGCAACGTTTCGCGCCGCCTCGCGGAGATCGACGTCGCGGGGGGGTGACTCACCGAACAGGCGTTTCTGAACTTCGGTGGGCGGCTGACCCTCCGGTGCCACGACCTGATCGATCACCTTGTTGGCGATGTCGAGAAACAACTCCGACTGCAGGGGGGAGATCGAGTTGAGATAACCCTCCCCGACGACCTCCTCAGGCAGGCTGTCGGCGATTGACGGGGCCACGCCGTACAGGTCATGGAGCGTGTTTCGATACTCTACCTTGCTCAAGCGACGGATCACGAAGGGACCGGGATCGCGCGGCGCCAGGTACTTGAGCTTGCTGATCCATTCGATGAATTGGCGGCGCTCATCATCGGTCGGGATCGTGTCGGCATCGTCAGGTGGCATGTCGTGCAACTTGACGTTCGCGACCGCTTTCTTCCAATGCAGAAAAGAAGAAGTAGCGCCGGGACTTTGGAGCGCCGACTGAAGGTTGATGCCCGCCTCGGGTCGGGGCCCATGGCAACTAATGCAATACTTCTTGACGAACGGTTCGACCTTCTTCTTGAATGTTCTCTCAGCATCGGCCCGAAGTTCTGCTTCAGCTTGAGCATCGTTGGACTGAAGGGCGGGATCGTCCCGCTCCTCGGCGATGGCAACAGTGGCAGCGCCCGACAGTAGGCCGGGGATCAGGTTGCAAGCCAACAAGACTGCGGCGGTCCGGCGAATGAATTGAATTTGGCGTGGCATGGTCATTATTCTCGCATTCGCCTCCATCATTGTCTTCCCATCTTAAGCCAACCCCCGACCTGAGGCGTGGCGTTCTTCTGCGTCTCGGCGTACCAGGTCTTGAGACGGTTCAGCATGGTGACCGCACGATCGGGTTCCTCGCCAGCCAGATCGGTCTTCTCGGACGAGTCCTCGTCGAGCCGGTAGAGTTCCAACTGCTCGTTCTCAAAGCTCCCTTTCCGAGCCTGGGGATGTTGTACCACCAGCTTCCATGGTCCGTCGCGCATCGCTTCAGAACGATTGCCGCCGTTGTCGAGCGAGGCCCAGTACAGCGGACGTTCAGGGATGCGTTGCTGCTTCAAAAGCACGGGAGAGAGATCGATCCCATCGAGCGGTCGATCCGCCGGAGGCTCCAAACCAGCAAGTGACAGCAGCGTGGGCATGATATCCAGCGTGATACCGGGGATGTCGCTCTCGCTACCCGGTGCAATCCTGCTAGGCCACCAGGCAATGAACGGGACCTTGTGACCGCCCTCGTAGACACTCCCCTTGTTGCCTCGCAAGTTCGGGCTGCCGCTGGGGAAATCGTAGGCTGCAGCGCCGTTGTCCGAGAAAAATAGAACCAGCGTCTTGCGATCAATTTCGAGGCTGACCAGCTTTTCGCGAATCTGCCCCACACCCTCATCGATCGGCAGCGTCATGCCGCGATACTTCTCAATGCGCTCGGCTTCATCGGCCGGTTTCCAGCGGTTCCAGCCTTCTTCCGTCCTGCGCACCGGGTCACCGCGAACTTGCACGGGGTTATGAATCGCCAGATGGGGAATGTAGAGACAAAACGGACCTTCTTGGTTGCGTTCGATGAACTCCAGCGCGTACTGATTGATCAAGTCCGTGACGTACCCTTCTTCCTTGGTCTCTTCGCGTCCGTGCCACCAATCGTGTTCGTTGTGGTCACCCACGTGACTGATGAAATCAATGTTGCCGCTGTGGTAGCCGATGAACTCGTCGAACCCGTGATTCTGCGGATGATAGTCATCTGAATTGTGCACGTAGCCCTGATGCCATTTGCCGATCAAGGCGGTGGCGTAGCCCACCGACTGTAACAACTCAGCAAAAGTCACTTCCGTCTTTTGCAATCCTTTGCGGTGTTCGGGATGCTCGCGGTGCGGATGAATCACGGCTTCGATACCAGCGCGTTGTTGATAGCGTCCTGTCAGCAACCCGGCCCGCGTCGGCGAGCAGACGGTTCCCGAAGAATGGAAATCCGTCAGCCGCATTCCCTCGGCGGCGAGGCGATCAATCTCGGGTGTCTTGAAAGACGGGTTTCCAAAACAACTGACGCCAGCGTAGCCCATGTCATCCACCATGATGACAACGAAGTTGGGACGATCATCGGCCTGGGCCAGCGATACGGAGAAAAACAGCAGTAAGCAGACAAGGTGTTTCATTTCTACTTTCTTGGCCGACCAGTTTAATTCATACCGTATGACGCCAACGCTGATAGCCGCGCCGCCACTTCGCCGTAACCGTTTTGGTGTTTTCGCGGCTTCGGTTCATCGCTTGCGTGCAACATAAAATCCATAGCTGAAGTCATCCTTGTACCGTCGATACAGGTCAGCTTCCTGCCGTTCCAGTTCGACCACCTGGACGGCCTCTGGCGAATCAGGATGACGTTCCAGAAAGCCAGGGATTCGTTGTTCGGTCGGATTGTAATAGTTCTCGATCCAGCAACTCGATGGAAGCACAAAGTAGCCTGCCAGATCGTAGCCAGCGGATTCGAGCGTGGCGATTTTTTCCGGAGCCGTCGCGATCTCGGGATACTCGGCGCTCCAGTGTTCCAGGATTTCTTTCGGCGGATCGGGACGCAGCCACGTAATCTCTGAAACGACAAGCATGCCATCGGAGCGTAGAAAGGGTCGCCAGGCGTGGATGCCGTTGCTGAATCCCATGTTGTAAATCGCCCCCTCCGACCAGAGCAGGTCGTAGGATTCTGCCGACAAAGAAAGTGACGCCATCGATTCCGCGCGTGTTTCAATTTTTCCTGCACAGCCCGTTGCACTTGCTCGCTCCTTCAGGATTTCGAGGAATTCCGGAAAAAGATCGATGGCCGTAATACTGGCATTGGGAAGCATCTTCGCGAGAGCCAGAGTCGATGCCCCGGTGCCGCAACCAATGTCAGCAATCTTAAGCGTTGAACTCCGGTCGAATCGTGTCAATTCCAGTGCGCGGAGAGTCTCGTCATCGCTGCCGGGTCCCTGACGTGTTCCATCCCGATGCAGGTCCACCATCAGCGAAAACAGCGTTTGTTCATCCATGTCACATTCCTGGTGTTTTTCTCTGGATTACGTTGGCGGCAAGTCGCGAGATTGGAAGGCTAGGTAACGGAACGACGCTACAGCACTTCAGGATGCTGATTGTCATCATGGCTTTGTGTCCCTGTCCTGTTTCAGCGAGGGCGCGTTGTCGGGCAAGACAACCGTGGGTTCCCCGCTCAGGTAGCCAAGCCGGGTGAGATACTTGTCCAAACGCATCGTGGTGACTTCGAGCCAAGGGCTGTCGTTGAAAAAGCCATGGGGTTGGTCTGGGGCCAGCCACAGTTCGACATCGAGATTAAGTTCTCTTGCCTTGGCGGAGTACTCGATGCCCTGCGCCAGGCCGTTGGTATCTTCAGTGCCGTAGAAGAGGATCGCCGGCGGCGTTTTTTCGTGGATAAACAGCGTCGGCGAGATGGCTTTGGTGATGTCCTTCCCGTCTTGGCTGCGCACCACACTGCGACCCGATAGCGATGGGTTGGTCCCGGGGTTGTACAGCACCATCGCGTTGGGGATGGCGGAGATGGAAAGATCGTCCCCCTCGGCGTCAAATCCGGGAACCAGTGCGGTCGCAGCCGCGAGATGCCCACCTGCGGAGCCTCCAGCAGCAATCACCATGGATGGGGCAATCCCGAGTTCTTCAGCATGTGCCCGAACCCAGCGGATGGCGCTCTTCGCGTCCTCCACGCAGACATCGGGCGTTGTATTGTGCGTTTTGCGGACTCGATATTCAGCACATGCGGCCACCATGCCTCGGCTGGCAAGGTAGGCGGACTGCCGGGCAAACTGTCTATACGTTCCACTATTCCAGCCACCGCCGAAGAAGAACACGATGCAGGGCCTGTCCTTGCCACCCGTTTTCGGTGACCAGAGATGCAGCTTCAGATCTCCCTGCGGGGTGGATTTGTAAATGCGCTGCTCAGCGCGGACGGCCACCTCGGTCAGATGGGGTTGCCGGTCCCAACGATCCAGCTTCTTCGGGGCATTCGAGCCGGAGTTACTCTGCTCCTGCGCGATCGCAACAGCGGCATTGCCGGGCAATAGGCCAACAATGAGTGCCACAGCCAACAAGAGTGCCAAAGTCGAGCGAAGGGAAGCAAATGGGTTCGTTAATGTCGTGAATCTGTTATGCATGGTGGGGCATCCTGTAATTGATCTCCGCGTGTCGGACGCCGGACGGAATGAAAACAACATCACCCCGTCCGGCCTTGATCAACTTCCCATCGTAGCGATTTTCAGCCGAACCTTACAGTAAGTAAAAGGCCTCTTCGGCAACGAGCTTGTGCTGATAGGGAGGTTGAGACGCGGTGTCCGGGATCTCGGTGAGATGGACATGTAGTTTCTTAGCGTGCTCGCGAACGCTGACAAGCGATTGGTAGTGAATGGTCATGGTCTCGTGGTCCGTGTCTAATTTTGAATTTTATACACATGAAGCTTGTCGCCCCAGCGCAGATAAAGCTTGCCATCATTGATCACCGGATGCGTCCAGCACCGGCCTTCGCCTTCTGGCAAATCAAACACGCTGACCTGATTGAATTCGTCGGGCTTGGCCTCGATGAGCCCCATCCTTCCATTTTCTCCAAGGCAATAGAGCATACCGTCGGCGTAGATGATCGAACCTTTTCCCGGCCCGCGACCGGACCATCGTTCCTTGCCAGTCTTCAGTTCCAGGCAACTCCAGCCCGCTCCCTGATTCATATAGATATGGCCATCAACAACCACGTAGCCACCATGTTCACAATTTAACTTGGATTTTTCCCAGGCGAGTTCCGCTTCAAGTCCGTTGGGCGCCGGCTTGAGAGACACCGCGCAGCCGCCGCGGGTATGGTAGGCTGTCGCCTCGAAGACATAGCCATCAGCGTACACGGGCGAATTGCCGTGGGCGGTGGTCGACTCAGGAGTTCCCATCTTCGCTACGCGGTTGTGTCGCCAGAGCAACTTGCCGTTGTCTGGCGAGACAGCGACCAGACCACCACGGCTCATCGTGACAACTTGTCTCACGCCATCGGTTTCTATCAGAATCGGAGAGCCGTATTCAGCTCGCTCGGTAACGTCTCTACTTTGCCAAATCAATCGACCGGTCTTCTTGTCCAACGCGGCAAACGTCCCCTTCGATTCACTTCCTGGCGAAAAAATCAGTTTGTCGCCATCGATCAGCACCGACTCGGTGTAACCCCAAGGCGGCACGCGTCCGCCGAGTTCTTTCACGACATCGACTGACCAGATCAGCTCGCCATCGCGGGTGCGGTAAGCGGCCAGTCGTCCCAGGCCGCCGAGTAGATAGATCGTGTTTCCGTCGATGGTTGGAGCCGCTCGTGCACCTGGATAAGGCGAATGGGGTGCGTCGGACTCGCGGAAGGCCAAACCGTGCGGCGTTTCCCAGATCTTGTTTCCCGATTGATCAAGGCAGAAGAGCTTAAGTTCGTCCCTAACTTTACCGGAAATGTAGATGCGCTCGCCCGCGATCACCGGCGAAGAGTATCCTCCGCCAAAGCCGCTGATCGTACGCAGCAACTTAGGTCCACCATCTGGCCACTTCTTCAGCAAACCGGTCTCTGGCGATCTGCCATCGCGATTCGGCCCGCGGAACTGAGGCCAATCAGCAGTGTGCAGTAATGCCGCCTGCAGAGACACGGCCAGGAGGAGAGCTGTGATGCATCTCCCCACAAACGGATGTAAGGCAAAGACAAGAACCGAGGCCATCACGCCAGAATCTCCTTGACAACATGCGCGTATTCGACACCGGTCAGGCGGACATCGAGGCCGGCGTGTCGCATCGACAGACGCTCATGATCAAGACCCATCAGGTGCAGGATCGTGGCGTGGAAGTCGCGGACATGGACTGGTTTATCAACCGCATTCATTCCGATCTCGTCGGTCGCACCGTGAACCATGCCCGGTTTCACGCCGCCGCCGGCCATCCACGAGCTGAAGCCCAACGGATGGTGTTCTCGGCCTTTGTGGTCGGCCGTCTTGTTGAACGGCGTGCGACCGAACTCAGTCGTCCAGACGACCAGTGTTTCGTTCAGCATGCCGCGTTGCTTGAGGTCGCGGAGCAGTGCGGCGATCGGCTGGTCGACATTCTTGGCGAGCGGCTCATGTCGCAACATGTCGCCGTGGGCATCCCAGTTCCCCGAAGAGCCTGTGTCGATCAGTTCGACGAAACGGACGCCTCGTTCGACGAGCCGTCGGGCCGCCAGACACTGCCAGCCAAAACCAGTTTTCTGATCTGGCTTCAGACCGTAGCTGTCCAGCGTGCTTTGCGTCTCATCCGCAAAGTCGAACGCATCGGGAACGGCCATCTGCATGCCGAATGCCGTTTCAAAGGTCTGCAATCGTGCCAGCAACTGCGGGTCGCCCCCTCGTGTTGCGAGGTGCTCGGTATTTATCTCCCGCAACGCCGCCAGTTCCAGTTGCTGGTGATCAACGGGAACGCGCGGCGAGACGTTCGCCACCGGCTCTTTGCCGGGAACGACCAGCGTTCCCTGATACGCGCCCGGCAGGATATCGTTGCTATAGACTTGCGTCCCCGCGTAGGTCTGAGCAGGCGCGATGACGACGAAGCCCGGCAAGTTGCGGTTGAGGGTTCCCAGTCCGTAGGTCGCCCACGAACCGATGCTGGGCCGCGGGACTGTGAACGAGCCGGTATGCATGGCCAATGTCGAGTTGTAATGGTTCGCGTGCGACGTATACATTGAGCGAATCAGCGCGATGTCATCGACACACTCGGCAACATGCGGGAACAGCGAACTGACCTCGGTGCCACACTGGCCATGTGGCTTGAATTCCCACTGAGGTTTCTTAAGGAAAATGCGGCTGTAATCAGGCCGGCCTTTCGTCGACGGGTGGTCCGAGGGAATCTCCTTACCGTGCTGCTTCGTCAGCTCGGGCTTGGGGTCGAACGTATCGATGTGCGAAACCCCGCCGGTCATGAACAGAAAAATGACGTTCTTTGCTTTGGCGGGAAAATGCGGATCGCGCACAGCCAGCGGATCCTCCTCATCGGCGAGCAACTGATTCACGATGCCGGGAAACAGGATCGAACTTGCTGCGGCGGAACGCAGGAAGGTGCGGCGGGATGGATTCGTCATTGGTTTACTCCACAAACAGGAATTCGTTGCTTGCCAGCAGGACGCGGGAAAGTGCGGACCATTTCTCCCTGGCGTCCCCGGGGTAGTTGTGTAGGAACTTAGCAGCACGCTGCTGCTCGGATGGCGTTGGTTCTCTCTGGAACAGTCTGCGGTAGGCCTGCAGCACACGGGCATCATCCCCTGGAGTTTCCAGGATGATCGCAGCGAGCTTCGCAGCCTGCGCGTGGAAGAATGGATCGTTGATGAAGTACAACGCCTGAGTCGGCACGGTGGTTGTTTCTCGCGCCGGCGTGGAAGCGTTTGGATCAGCGCCATCGAACAAGGCAAGAAACGGGTGCCGTCGCTGTCGCTGCACCATCATGTAGACGCTGCGTTTGTCTGTCTCATAGACGGCGTTGAAAGGATGGTGCTGCGTGAACTTCCAGGTGCTTTCCTCCGGGAATGGATGCGCTTTGCCCGGGGTGAGATCAAGTTGCCCCGAGGTATTTAGCAAGTTGTCACGCAGTTCTTCTGCTGTGAGACGTCGACGGTTGAAATGCGACAGCCAGCGGTTGTCGGGATCCGCCGCTACAGGCGTCGCGCTGGCTCGCTGAAACGCATCGGTGTGCAGAATCAATCGGTGCATCGCTTTCACGCTATATCCGCTTTGCACGAACCGGGACGCCAGGAAGTCGAGCAGTTCCGGATGCGTCGGGGCTTCCCCTTGTGTGCCGAAATCGTTCGAAGATCGCACCAGCCCTTGTCCGAAATGCCATTCCCAAATCCGGTTCACCATCACCCGCGCGGTCAACGGATGCTTGGCAACCCACTCACTCAGCTCGCGGCGACCGCTGCCAGCATCCTCTGGAACCTGCGTTCCACCAAAGATCGACAACCAGCGTCGCGGCACCTCTGGCCCCAGCTGTTCCGGCTCGCCCGCTTTTTGAAATCGCGCGTTCTTCGTCTCTCCTTCAACCACGGCATAGGCCACAGGGATCACACGCTTTTCAGGTTTGGCTGAGGGCACTTCAACTGGCGGGAAACTCTGGCCGAGTTTCACAAGCGCGGGACCGTATTCAGGTGTGGCAATGTGGGACAGCTCAAAGGCCACCCCGTCACTGTTGCTCGGGTGTGCGTCCGCCACAAGGCCGCTCAGTGTGACTTCGCCGTCCAGGGGACTGACCCAGGCCACGGCGACAGGTCGATTGGGACCTGGGTGCAGAAAGAACGACTCCGCCGTGAGCGTGGTCCAGGCCATCACTTGCTGGTCATCCGTGTTCACCAAAGCCCAGGGTGTGTTTCCGTTTCCCCAGGATTTCAACGCTGCATTGCCGTCCACGTTGGGACGTTGCTCTGCCAAAAACATCAGCACGGGCGTGGTTTCGAGAAAACACCACTGTACTCCATGCGATGCCGGATAGGGGTTGCCCTTCATCAGATTCGCAACCAGCTCCGCCACGCTCCACGAGCGTTTCGCGGCGCGAGTTTCCGAGATCTGCCACTCGACCCGCGTCGTGTCCGCACCATGGCTTTGGTTCGGCGAGACCGTCAATTGGATCACTTCGCCCTTGCGGACATTGATCGACTGAGAGAAAGGGACGCTGGCACCTTCCGCGACCTGTGACTCGGCCAGCACCCGACGATGATCACCAACCAACTTCTCGACGGACTCACCGGCCGCCGTCCTGGCTTCCAGCTGTTTCTTTTTCGCCGCGTCTAGTTCCGCAACATCCTCCCGCTTGGGATTCACAAGGGCATTGATTTGTTCTTGCGGGAGCAACGGCACCATGTCGCGCGTCTTCTGCTTGGCCTCACAGCCGGGGAAGGCGAACCTCGTGCTCTCAAAGATGCCGTAGAGCGCATAGTAGTCCTCTGCACCGACCGGGTCGTACTTGTGATCGTGACAGCGGGCGCAGCCCAGGCTCAGCCCCAGAAAGTTCTTGCCGAGATTGTCAATCACATCTTCATAGGTGAGATGCATATCCTTGTCGCTATCGTGGCCGAAGCGGCGAGCCAGCGCCAGATACCCGGTCGCGATGATGCCATCCGCACGCTCTTCCGCATTCGACTCGTCGGCCAGCAGGTCACCGGCCAACTGCATGCGGACGAACTGGTCGAACGGCATGTCGCGCTGGAAGGCATCAATCACCCAATTGCGATAACGCCAGGCATGGGGCAATGGGAAATCCGCATTCTCGCCCGCCGTGTCGGCGTAACGCACCACGTCGAGCCAGTGCCGTCCCCATTGCTCGCCGTACCGCGGCGAGTCGAGCAGGCGGTCGATCACCTTGGCGAGTGCATCGGGCGACTCATCTGCGGTGAACGCTTCCACCTCATCGTGGGTCGGCGGCAAGCCGGTCAAGTCATAGGTCAACCGCCGCAGCAACGTCCGCCGATCGGCTGCCGGCGCCAACTCCAAGCCACGGTTCTCGATCTCGCGATTCAGCAACGCGTCGATGCGTTCAATATCCTCGATCGGCGACTCGGCTGGCCGCACTTCTGGCAACGGTTGGAACGCCCACCAGCTCTTCGCCTCATCTAACGTCATGCCTCCGAGCACTTCACTTCCGGTCCGCGGATCGGGGGCACCCATTTCGACCCATTTGGTGAGGATGGCGATCTCGCGTGCGGCCAATTTGCCGCCACGTTCGGCAGGCGGCATCTCCAACGAACCGTAGTTGATGGCCTCGATTAGAAGGCTCTCATCGGGCTTGCCGGGGACAATCGCCGGGCCGCTGTCGCCGCCAAGCTTCCAACCCTCAGCCGAAGCTAGCGACAGGCCACCTTCGGTCTTCGATCCCCCGTGGCATTCGAAGCAACGCTTGACCAGCAAAGGGCGCACTTCTTTCTCGAAGAATGCGCGGGCCTCTGCAGACATTGTGTTTGCTGCTGATTCCTCCGCTTGCGACTTGGCCGTTGCTGTGATCATGCAAGAAAACGTTAAAATCACGAGCATGGACGATGTCTTAGGTGTTCGGTTCATCGTGGTGTCTCTATACTCTTGGTACGACAGGTTTCACTGGCGTTTAATTAGAATCATTACTTGTTGAAGATGGCCGGCGTTGGGAAGCGATCCTCGTAATCTTCGCCGATCCATTCTTCCCGCGGGATGAGATCAGACGGCCAATTCATGGGCCGAATGCGAACGATTCTTCCAGGGCGAAACCTCTCCAGGACCAAGTCCATCTTCAAACGAATCTGAATGCCACTACTTCCCAGAGGAATCTCTCCCTCTTGCTCCCCAGCATCCATGGAACCTTCGATCGCCATGTGGGCATGTGTGTGCGCGCCGTGCGAATGCTTCAAGGTCATCGTCGCCCCGCCCATTTAAAGTCGTGTCGTTTGAACATAGTCGATGTCTTCTGAAAGCTTAACGCTAATCCGCTGGCCTGGAGGCGCATGCGGTAGAGGCCACTCTGTGGTTTCTCTTCACCGCGGCCGAACCAATCTGGCGACAGCGCGGTGTGGCGTGTCTCCTGGCGAAATGGCAAACCGGGGTTGATTAGGTAACGTAAGCGCCGCTCAATGCCAAGCCGCTTCAGCCAATCCCGCTGTTCCTCTCCGCCACGATACCGAATCTCCGCGGCCGTCCTGCGAACCTGGCGTGTCTTCACCGGTTCTGCCGGGAAGGCACGGTCCAGGACCGTATGCGCGGCGCGGTAGTAGCGCTCGGCATGCGAAGACGAAAGCGAAAGCTCTGAACCGATGCGTTCGTAACCATGCCAAAGCGTATCTTCATTCAGTTCGCCCGGTTGTGTCGGGTCATAATGCACACTCAGCAAGTCGTAGACCGTGTTCTGATACTCTTTGCGGCTAAGTCGATAATGCGCCACAGGCGGGCGAGCCGCCATCCGCGCAGCCTTACCCTCTTTGATCCGAGCGTCTAACATGGTAACGAATGCCGAGATCTCATCCTGCGTCGGTTGCGGCTTGTCTTCCGGAGGCATCTCACCAACATTGATCCGCTCGATGACCTCCGCCCATTGCTGGGTATCCACTCCCGAATTGAAATCACGCGAAAGCCGGTCGACCCGCAATTCACCCTCCTGGCTATCCGGTCCATGACAACGAAGGCAGTATTTGGTGAGAAAGGCATCGGTCGGATCAGCCCCGTGGACCGCACTGACAACAGCAACGCTGGCGAGAAGGAGCATAAATGAACGGCTCAGCATTAAAGTCGCTCCTTATTGGCTTCGATATGCACGCGCAAATCGGCGATGGCCGCATCCAGATTTCCTGCCGCCAATAAATCGACAAGGCGCTGGTGATGCTCGATACCGACTTGCAGATCGACTTTCTTAATGGCGTCATAAAATCGCTGAAAGAACACCGCAAGCAACTCATTGAACGCGATGATCGGCTGCAGACCACTCGTTTCGACCAGCAATTGATGGAACTGAATGTCGATTCCGATGGCTGCCTTGACGCTCCGTGCGGAACGAAACTGGTCGACCAGTTCTTGAAACTCTCTCACAACTGACGGATCATCAGCCATTCGACTCACGACGTGCGGCAACACGCCGGTTTCGATAATGACGCGGCTATCAATCAACTGTTGCGGATCGGCATCGATCAGCCCTGAATGAAACCCAAGGTGACTGGTCAGCCGCCCCATATCGAGCCGCCCGACGGTCAGTCCCACACCGGTTTTTGATTCGATGATGCCCAGGAATTCGAGGGTTTTCGTGGCCTCGCGGAGGCTGAGCCGACTGATCCCGAACGTTTCCGCAAGCTGTGTTTCCGTCGGCAGCCGATCTCCTGGCATCAGTTTTTCCTGGACGATCAATTGCTTGATTTGTTCCGAAACCTGATCCCGCATCTTCGGACGACGAATTGTTTTCATGCTTCCTCCTCTGCCGATTGCAACATGTGCCGAGATGCGCCAGATTATCAGATAATCAGCTGAGTGACAAGTCCGTCGTGTCTGGCAAGCTTGAAAAGGGTTCACCCCGTCAGCGAATATTTACCTATCTTGCAATCTGAACCTGTAATGTCTAGAAGTTACTTGTTGATGGGGTGAACTTTCAGATATGGCTGAAGTAATTCAGGGACCTCTGGATGCAATTCGAAACATGATCGGATCTTGGTCAGTTGGATTGGCCGAGGGCTAAACTGGGTTGTCTCGGTCGCAACGACTGTGGCTGACGAATAAACACCACAAGTCGGTTCGCGTCATGTTGCTTTCGCGCTTCCGGTCATCGACGATGGTCGGCCTGTCTCGCTCGATCAGTATCGCAGTAAGAAAGTGCTTGTAATTCCGTTTGCGTCGTGGTGAGCGGGCTGCGGCCAACATGTGCTGGTCTGGCACAATAAGACCAAAGAATGGGTTGCCGCCGGGAAGCTGGTTGTATTGGGGATCACCCAAGAACAACATCTGGATCGTTGTCGAATTTTAGGAAGATGCGTGACGTGTCGCATAATGTTGACCAATTGACGGCCTGTGGCTTGTCTCATGTCGAGGCAGTTCGCTGGTGTTCACTACTGAATGACTGGGGCTGGATTGACGACGCGCTGGTGCGATGGCAAAAAATCACGTCCGAGTTGCTGACTCCGTCCACACCGTTCGCCGCTGACGAATTGATGTATGAATGGAATTATGCACAGCATCGCCAGCAACAATTACCCTGTCCAGCTTGGATTCCGCGAGCCGAAGAAGTGGAAGCTACACATCTGGCCCATTGGATGAAGTCGCTTGGGTTCTCGGCTTATGAAGCGTTGCACGAATGGTCCGTTCATCATCCTGAGGAGTTCGCAAACAAGCTGGCCGAAGCATTGGCCATTCGCTTTCACAGCCCAGCGGTTCGGTATTGCGATACGTCCAGCGGTGTTGAGCATACCCAGTGGTATGCTGGAGCAACTTTGAATATCGTCGAAAGCTGCTTTCAAGCCAACGACGAGGCTGTGGCAATCATCTTGGGTGACTTGGATAACAAGTTGGACTACTTGTCTTATGGTCAGCTCAAAGCGCTTACCGCACGCGTGGCCAACGGGCTGGCGGAACTGGGGGTCAAACCGGGGGATCGCGTGGCGATCACGATGCCCATGACCGCCGATGCAATCGCTATCTTTCTGGGCATCATTGCTGCTGGCTGTTCGGCTGTAACCATTGCGGACAGTTTTTCAGAAAACGAGATGGCCGTCCGCATTGAGATTACGCAGCCGAAGTGTATCTTCATTCAAGACGAGGTCATGCGTGGCGGGAAAGCCCATGGGCTGTTTGCGAAAATCGCGATGCATCAAGATTTGCGAGCCATCATGTTGCGAGCATCTTCGCGTCGCCAAATCGAGTTGCGCGAGGGGGACTTGGAATGGGAAGACTTTCTTTCTGCCAACACTCGCTTGAACTGCGTTGTTCGCAGTCCCGAGCACGAGACAACGATCCTCTTCTCGTCTGGGACCACCGGTCAGCCGAAAGCTATTCCTTGGGATCAAACGACACCCATTAAATCGGCCGGCGATGCTTACTTTCATCAAGACGTACATGCAACCGACGTGTTATGCTGGCCAACAAACCTAGGCTGGATGATGGGCCCGTGGTTGGTGTATGCAGCACTGATTAACAAAGCCACAATTGCGTTGTCTCCAGCGATTCCCACTGGCAGAGCGTTTTGCGAGTTTGTGCAACAGGCTGGAGTCACGATGCTGGGGCTGGTCCCAAGTCTCGTTTCCGAGTGGCGCAAGCATGATCATCCTGCTGGTCTGGATTGGAGTTCGATCCGTCTCTTCAGTTCGACCGGCGAGTGTTCCAACGCCAACGATATGCTGTGGCTGATGTCACGGGCCGGCTATCGACCGGTGATCGAGTATTGCGGTGGCACCGAGACTGGGGGCGGTTACATCACGGGAACACTTACGAAACCTGCGGTGCCAGGCTTATTTTCCGCCAAGGCGATGGGTTTTTCGTGGCTGTTGATGGACGACCAATTTCAAATTAGCCGAATCGGAGAGGTCTTCTTTGAACCGCCAGCAATCGGCTTGTCCAATCGCCTGCTGAATCGTAACCATCATGATGTCTACTATGCCGAGATTCCTCGCGGTCCCCAGCATCAAGTCCTGCGCCGCCACGGGGATCAGATTGAAGAACTGCCGGACGGTTACTATCGGGCGCATGGCAGGATCGACGACGCAATGAACCTGGGCGGCATCAAAGTCAGTTGTGTTGAAATCGAGCAATTGCTGGTGCAGCATCCGGCCGTGCGCGAACTGGCCGCGATCTCGGTTCCGCCCCCTGGTGGCGGGCCGGAGCAACTGGTTGTCTATGCGGTGCTTCAGGCGGAGGTTACCCTAAGCGAGCTGCAAATCGACATGCAACAACTGATCAAGTCTCGGCTCAATCCGTTGTTCAAGATCAAGGCAGTTAAGTTGATCGACAAGCTTCCCCGAACGGCATCGAACAAGGTGCTGCGTCGGAGTCTGCGAAATCTTTATCTCAGCACCGAACAAGGATCAAGCACGCCATGAATCGAGTTGCCATTGTCGCCGCAACGCGCACGCCCATCGGCTCGTTTCAAGGCGTGTTCGCCAATCTGTCAGCGGATCGTTTGGGCAGCGTCGCCATCGCTGAAGCGTTGCGTCGCAGTCAGGTCGCTGCGGATCAGATCGATGAAGTCCTGATGGGCCAAGTCTATTCAACCGGCTCGGGCGCGAACCCGGCACGCCAAGCAGCGGTACATGCAGCTTTAGGCTATCAGGTTCCCGCGACCACGATCAATATGCTGTGCGGTTCGGGTTTGAAAGCCGTCGCCATGGGAGCCGAGTCGATTCTGGCAGGCAATGCCCAAATGATCCTTGCGGGCGGAATGGAAAGCATGAGCAACGCTCCCTATGTATTACCGAAAGCGCGAGCGGGCTTGCGATTAGGGCATCAGCCAATGGTGGATACGTTGCTTCAAGATGCACTCTGGGACAAATTCTATGATTGCCACATGGGCTCCACGGCCGAGCATCTTGCCAGGCAGTTCAATATCTCACGGAAGGATCAAGATCGCTTTGCCGTACTCAGCCAGCAGCGTTACCAAGCGGCACGACAAGCGGGCAGGTTTGAGCATGAGATTGTTCCTGTCGCTGTGCCGCAACGAAATGGCCAGCCGAGCATCGTCCGACGAGACGAACATCCGCGAGAAACAGTTGAAGATGACAAGCTTGCCGGACTGAAACCTTGCTTTCAGGAGGGGGGCACCGTTACGGCAGCCAATGCGTCAGGTATCAATGATGGAGCCGCAGCATTACTGCTGGTTAAGGATTCGCAAGTGCAACGGCTTGGCTTGCTGCCGCTTGCATGGATTCGTTCGTATTGCATTGTCGGGCTCGACCCGATGGAGATGGGGATGGGGCCAGCGTTGGCCATCAAGAAACTGCTGCAAAAGGAATCGCTGCAATTGGCCGACATCGATCTACTGGAAGTGAACGAAGCCTTCGCGGCCCAAGCTCTGGCGGTGGGAAAGGTATTGGACTGGGATCTCGAACGTGTCAATGTGAATGGCGGAGCGATCGCACTGGGACACCCCTTGGGTGCCAGCGGTGCTCGTGTGGCAGTAACGCTGGTGCATGAGATGCAACGCCGGCGGAGTCGCCTCGGCATCGCCGCTCTGTGCATTGGCGGAGGCATGGGAATTGCCATGCTCTTCGAAAATGCAGAGCAGGCATCCTGACGACGTCATTCGAAAGGAACTCATCGCATCGTGATACAACGCATTGCAATCGTCGGCTGTGGCTTGATCGGCTCCAGTTGGGCAACCTGGTTCTCATCCAAGGGACTGCCCACGCGCATGTATGATATCGATCCCGAAGTGTGTCGTCGCGGTGCTCAGCGGGCATGCGATAACCTCCGTACGATGGTCGAACTAGAATTCTTTCCTCCCTCGGAACTGGCTGCAGCCCTGTCGAACGTGCAGCCTGTCGCTACGTTGGATGCGGTATTGATGGATTGCGATTACGTGCAGGAATCGGTGCTCGAAGACTACCAAACGAAAGCAGAAGTGTACCGTTCACTGGAACGACATCTATCGCCAAATGCGATCATCGCAAGCAGTTCCTCGGGCCTGCTAATGACCAAAATGCAACAAGCATTGAAGCACCCGGAAAGATCGCTGATCGCGCATCCGTTTAATCCTCCACATCTTGTCCCGCTGGTTGAATTGGTTCCAGGCGAACTGAGCAGTCCGGAAACCGTTGCGGTCGTCAAAGCGTTCTTTCAACAACACGGCAAGCGCCCCGTGGTCTTGAACAAAGAAGTCCCTGGACACATTGCCAACCGCCTGGCTGCTGCCGTTTGGCGTGAAGCGTTGGCGTTACTGGATGACGATGTTGCCAGCCTTGAAGATATCGATGCCGCACTCTGTACGGGGCCCGGCATGAGGTGGGCCTTGATGGGCCAGCATCTGATTTATGAACTCGGCGGTGGTCAGCAAGGTTATCAAGGATTCTTCGATGGCATCGGAAGGTCGTTCAGCTCCTACTGGCAAGACATGCAAACCTGGACCGAAATCCCTGAATCAGCGCGGGTCAAAGCAATCGCAGGTACCGAATCGTTCTTGAAGGAACGCACGCGAGACGAATGGGCACGATGGCGAGACGAGAAACTCGTGAGACTTCTGCAAATCCTGGAAGACTGAAACGCATGACTCAGCAAGTTAACAAAACAGCCTTGATTACCGGTGCCGCCAGTGGCATTGGTGCCGATTTGGCGAAAACCTTCTTCCATGCTGGGTACCGGCTGGTCTTGGTCGATCTTAACAGCCCAAGCTATCTGGATGAATTCGGCAATCGATCACAGGACGTCTGTTTTGTTCAAGCGGATCTTTCCTGTGCTGCCGCATGCGAGGAGATCGTTGAACAAGGGATCAGACAGTTTTCTGTGATCGATATATTGATCAATAACGCCGGGTTTCAACATGTCTGTCCACTGGAAAGCTTTCCCCTTGACATCTGGCAGCGGATGCTGGCTGTCATGCTAACGGCACCTTTTCTGCTGACGCAAGCCGTTTGGCAAGGCATGCGACTACAGGGCTGGGGCCGAATTGTGAACATTGGTTCGATTCATTCGCAAGTCGCATCGCTGAACAAAGTCGGCTACGTTTCGGTGAAACATGGATTGATCGGTTTGACAAAAGCAGCAGCTCTCGAAGGCGGACCGCTTGGGATCACCGTGAACGCCATCTGCCCTGCTTATGTGCGGACGCCGCTGGTGGAGCAGCAGATCGCCGCGCAAGCAGAGGCCCTTGGCATCGGCAAACTGGCTGTCCAAAGCGAAGTTTTTTTGAAAGCAGCCGTGACGGGCAGCTTGATCGAACCTAACGAAGTCTCTAACCTAGCGTTGTACTTGTGCAGCGAGAATGCCAAATCAGTCACCGGGGTCAGTTGGAACATCGATTGCGGATGGACGGCACAATAACGCCTCACGGCAAATCGTGGTGTGTCGTGTCGTCTATCGGTGTGCCTGCCGGGCGGCGCTAACTGTCGAAACACGCGGCGATGCCGATGCAGCTAAACTTGAATCCGTCACCGAGATGATTAAATGCTTGGCATCTTTGGAATACTGCTATCGCTTGTGCTGCTGATGACCTTGGCCTATCGCGGCATCAATGTGCTGGTTCTCGCGCCGCTGATGGCATTGCTTGCCGTGTTGCTTGGCAGAGATGCACCGCTGCTGGCGACCTACACGCAAGTCTACATGACGAGCTTAGGCGGATATCTAGTCAATTACTTCCCCTTGTTTTTGCTTGGTTCAATCTTTGGCAAGCTGATGGCCGATTCGGGGTCGGCCCAATCGATTTCGCAGTTCATTGTGCAACGCGTCGGCCAGCAGCGCGTGATTTTAGCGATTGTGCTCGCCTGTGCGATTCTTACGTACGGCGGTGTGTCGTTGTTTGTTGTTGCCTTTGCCGTCTTTCCAATCGCAGCAGAGATCTTTCGACGCTCTGAAACCCCCAAACGATTGATGCCCGCTGCAATTGCGCTGGGTTCCTTCACGTTTACAATGACTGCCCTGCCGGGCACGCCAGCGATCCAAAACGCGATCCCGATGCCATTCTTTGGCACCACGCCATTTGCGGCTCCAGTTCTGGGAATCCTTGGCGGCATGGTCATGCTGTGTGGTGGAATGTACTGGCTGAATCATCGTGCTCGGCTAGCGATGAACGCTGGGGAAGGCTACGGTGACCATGACGATCAGTATGGCACCCAAGAATTCGTTCAAGCGATCCCTTCGATTTGGATTGCGATCATCCCGATCTTAATCGTCATCGCTGGCAACTTCGCTTTCAGCAAGTATTTCATCCCGCGCTGGGATACCACCTACCTAAGCGAATCCCAATATGGTCCGACAGACCTGAAGGCCGTGCTCGGAATCTGGTCGATCATTTGCGGATTGCTGATTGCGATTGCAGCCTTAATCGTGCTGCATTGGAATCGCTGGCGAAACCTGATGGACTCGGTCAATCATGGCACCAAGGATTCACTGCTGCCGATTTTTAACACTGCTTCGGAGGTGGGTTACGGAACGGTCATCGCTTCGCTGGCAGCTTTCGTGGTGGTACGCGACTTCATCATCAACCTATCACCCGGCAATCCGCTGATTTCCGAGGCCTTTGCGGTGACAACGCTCGCCGGCATCACAGGCTCTGCTTCGGGTGGATTAAGCATTGCCTTGAGCACACTGGGAGCGACCTATCTTGAACTGGCCGAAGAGGCGGGCGTATCCCCCGACCTGCTTCATCGCGTTGCGTCGATGGCGGCTGGTGCTTTTGATACGCTGCCGCATAACGGTGCGGTTATCACGTTACTGGCCATTACAAGACTGACCCATCGCACTTCGTACTTCGATATCTTTATAGTCGCCGTCGTCTTCCCGGCCATCGCCACCATTGCGGTCATTACTCTTGGCAGCCTGCTTGGATCATTCTGACCCGCAGCGATATCAATAAGGCAGCAAATCGCAAGAACGAGTTACTGTCAAACGTTGTGTTTCACAAAGTTGATTTAGGCGGCGGTTTTGGGGGTAGTGGATTTTGATTTATGGCTCCGGGTACAGGGGGAGTTAGCCGCAGAAGAAGAGAGGCGGGGCCAGGATTTGAACCGAGGACCGCAGGGTAATCAAGTCCTCACGCAGCCCGTCGCCAGTACGTGTTGACTAGCCCGCCCAGTCGCGACTTACAGACAACGTCCTTCAGTCTGATCGTCTCGATGGCCTCTGGAGGCTGCTTTATTCCCGGCTGCAAGTGCTCACGGGCCTCGTGGGGGCGTTCCCGGTTGGCGTGTCGGCTCCATTCCCTTTTGATGTAGTTCAAATGCCGCTCTCCCACAATCACAAATTTATCCAGGCACTCGATTTTCAGCGTCTGGATGAATCGCTCCACATGGGCTCGCAGGTTCGGTGACAGCGGCGTGTTCCGCTTGACCTCGGCCCCGCTGGACTCGATCACCTCGTCGAATTGATTTGTGAATATGGTGTCGTTATCTCGCATCACATAATCTATAGGTACCCCCCCCCGGTCGTAGGTACTTCCGGAGGGGGCCCATGGTCGATACCACGGGGAACTGTTGGTAGCGCAGACACACTTGCTTGCACGGTGGCCGAATTGGGGATGGGGCTGTATTGCTTTGGAAGAAAGGCGATGCTCTCGTAACCGGCGGCAACGACGATTTCGACCTCGACGCCCGGCGTGCTCGCCAGAACTCGGTCGGGGGACACGGGCAAACGGTGCGACACCGATGCTTATTGGATACACTTACATGAAGGGTCGGCCATGTCTCGATCCCAACAGGCCAACGATTCCGATATCCGAGCAGCCGCTGGAGAGCGGGATATGATTGCAGCCCTCATGGAAACACAGATGAAGATCGCAAGAGGCCTGACAATGCACGGTCTCATCGCTGGTGTTGCCATCGCTCTAGGCGTGCCTATCATTGTCCTGAACCTTGCACCGGTTAACGAATGGATGCTTTGGGTGGTTGTTTGTAGTGCAGCCATTACCGGCACGGGGATCATCATTACCACGCTAGCCGTCGTCATCGTCTCTTACTTCAGGATATCGCGCTGCCTCATGAAACTGCTGGAACGGGAGCGTGCGCCTTGACACCCAGTGCACATGGATCCAGGGAGAAGTGTCTGGTGAAGTCCTGCGGGAACGCGAGCTGTTCCGGCAATCGACACTGGCGGATGGAGTTCGTTCGTGCGAAAATAATTCCCCGGAGCGAAATCTCAGAGCCTCGAAACCACGCTCTCATTTAATACGCATGTGAGAAAGGGAACACAGACAAATAATGGAATTTATTCTCGACCGACATTTCACAGTACAGCCCGTAGAAAAACGCGTCGTGCCCAACGGCTGGTCTGTTTCCCCGATTGCCGCGTTTTCAAACCTCAATCAATTTTTTTCGGGCCTTGCCCGGAAGCTGTTCTTCAGCAGACTGCTCATACGATGTTCGTGTTCAACCCCGACGCACCTGACAGGAGACCCGTTCATGTGTTTACTACGAAATTTATTAATTGCCACCTTGGCAACAAGCAGCCTCCTCCCCGTGGTTTTTGCTGAAGAGGATCGCCAGGCAACAGAAGCAGGGGCGATCCGCAAAGCAGTGGAGGCATACGTCACGGCATTTAACCAGGCGGATGCAAAAGCTTTGGCGGACCTGTGGGCACCAGAGGCTGTGTACAGCAATCCGCTCAGCGGAGAACAGGTCGTCGGCCGGAAGGCGATTGAGGAACAGTTCAAGGAGCTGTTTGCAGCGGTGAAAGCAGCGAAGCTGGAGGCAACGACAGTTTCCATCGATTTCGTCTCACCCAATGTGGCCATCGAACAGGGGATCGCCAAAGTCATTCGCCCGGACGAGGCACCCGAGGAAACGGAGTACAGCGCTGTTTATGTTAAACAGGGCGGTCAATGGTTGTTGGACCGGGTGACGGAAGAAGTCGTGCCGATCGTCGCTTCTCATTATGAGCATTTACAGGAGCTGGAATGGATGGTGGGGAGCTGGGTCGATCACGATGACGCGGCGACGGTTGTCACCGAGTGTAGCTGGACGCGAAATAACAACTTCCTGACTCGATCTTTTGCGGTACAGGTTGGCGATCAGATTGACCTGGCGGGGATGCAGATTATCGGCTGGGACCCTGCTGCCCGACAAATCCGCTCGTGGGTCTTTGACTCCGACGGCGGCTTCGGGCAAGCGACCTGGAGTAAAAAAGGCAACCGCTGGTTCGTCCAACAAAGCGGCGTCTTGCCCGACGGGCGGAAGTCCTCATCGGTGAATATCATCACTTATGTGGATGACAACACCTGCACGCTGCAGTCGATCAACCGGACTGTTGACGGAGAGCTGTTGCCGAATATTGCTGAAGTTCAGATCAAGAAAAACTAGAGCACGCTGCAGTTAAGTGTGGCGGTGTCAGCGGTGTACCCGTCCTTGTTTGCAGTCTGCTGGAGTCAGAACGCCGCTTCATAAAAGAGCAAATTGCTTTCATGCCCACAACCGGAACAGAGATCAGGAATCCTGAAATGAAAAAGTTACTCCAGATGCAGCTCATCGTATTCACAGTCATGTCGCTGACATTCAACGCTGCGGACGCTCGCGGAATCGGTGGGGGACGCGGCGGCGGCGGCGGATTTTCCAGAGGTGGGGGAATGCCCAGTCGTCCGAGTCCTGCAGTAGGGCGATCTCCGTCGGTCTCCCGCCCGGCATCGCCATCAATCAGCCGTCCCAGCCCGGGCGGATTCCCAGCGGGTGGCCCGCGTCCTGGTGTCAGTAGCTTGCCAGCGGCCGGAAACCGCCCCGGTGCCGGCAACCTACCCGGGGCTGGGGCCCGTCCGGGGATTGGGAACCAGCCCGGTTTCGGGGCGCGTCCGTCCCCCGGCGACCTCAATAACTTTCTGAACATTAAACCCTCCAACGGGGCGATCAACAGACCTGGCTCGCTGCCGGGTGGTTCAAATTTGCCTGCGGGTAACGCGGCTGCCCAGTTCCTGCAGCAGGGAGGTGTCGCAGGCCGACCGGTTGCTGGTCAACTGCCAGCAGGTGAGAACCGATTCGGTCCTCGGGCAGGGGAAAACCGGGGCGAGATCGCGGGAAATCGTACGGATCGTGTGGAAGCCCGCACGGGGATGGTCAGTGACCGCATGGCCAACCGGCCGGATCGAATCGAAAATCGTCAACAGTTGCAGGACAATCGGCTCGAACGACGGGACGAAGTTCGAAATCAGGTGCAGGAAAACCATCCCCGACTCGATTTCTGGTCAGACCATCCCAACTGGGCCGCATGGCGAATCAATCGCCCCTACCGCTGGGCCACCTGGGGGGCAATCACTGGCTGGGTCGGATATGGTTGGAGCGAACCGGCTTCCTACAGTTACGGTGAGAGTGTGTATTACGAGGGAGATTCGGTTTACTACGGCGATCAAGCCGTCGCCACGACGGAAGAGTATGCTCAGCAGGCCGAAGCAATCGCCAGCAGTGCTCCGCCAGTGGCGGCCGAGAATGCGGAATGGATGCCGTTGGGTGTCTTCGCGATCACGCCCGATGACCAGGCCGATGGACCTGATCCGACTCTTTTTCTGCAGCTTGCCATCAGTCGAGAAGGCATCATCGCCGGCACCCTGCACAACACCGCCACCGGTACCACCCAGACCATTGAAGGGGCTGCCGACAAACAGTCACAGCGGTGTGCCTGGAATGTCGTTGGTAAGTCGCGTCCGATTATGGAAACCGGGATTTCCAATCTGACGCAAGACACAGCTCCCTCGCTCATCCATTTCGCCGATGGGCAGACGCAACAGGTGCTCCTCGTGCGTCTGGAAGAACCAGCCAATCAGCCGTAGTTTCTGAACTTTCCGACACAATGGAAACGGTCTCGGTCTCAGCCTCGTCGCTGGCAGATTTCATACTCGAACATCAATAACCCAATGAATACGAAATGACACCATGGCTATAACGAGAATTCTGTTTGCGATCAGCATGTTGCTGACGGTTGGCGTCTCGGATTCCGCTGCCCAGACGTTGGACCGAACGGTCTTGCCGATCGCCGAACCGGCCCGTCAGCCGTCCACCGTGCTTGATGTCCGCAATGCCACGCCGCCGCCACGGTTTGAAGTCAAGGCGCCGCAGGACGCCCCCAACGTGCTGCTTGTCCTGGTTGATGACCTCGGTTTTGCGGGAACATCAAGCTTCGGTGGTCCCGTGACGACTCCCACGTTCGATCGGGTTGCCAAGTCAGGTTTGAAATTCAACAACTTCCATACGACTGCTGTCTGCTCACCTTCGCGTGCGGCACTCAAGAGTGGTCGCAATCACCACGTCTGCAATATGGGGGCGATTATCGAAATGGGAACCGCCTTCCCCGGTAACACAGGGCAGATCCCCAACTCAGTCACCCCTGTCGCTGAAATGCTGCGATTGAATGGCTACGCCACCGCCGCCTTCGGTAAGTGGCACGAGACGGCCGCCTGGGAGGCAAGCGTCGCCGGTCCCTTTGACCGCTGGCCCACGCGTCAGGGGTTCGACAAGTTCTACGGCTTCCTCGGTGGCGAAACCAACCAATGGGCACCGTTCATCTATGACGGCACGCATCAGGTGGAATTGCCTGAAAATCCAGACTACCACTTTCTGACGGATATGACTGATCAGACGATTGCCTGGATCAAATACCAGAAAGCTCTGACTCCTGATAAGCCATTCTTTGCGTATTACGCGCCCGGAGCCACCCATGCCCCGCACCACGTTCCCAGGGACTGGATTGCCCGCTGGAAAGGGAAGTTCGACCAGGGCTGGGACGTGATGCGCGAACAGATCCTGGCCCGCCAGATTGAGAGGGGAGTCGTGCCAAAAGGAACGCCTCTCGCCCCCAAGCCGGAGGCCATTCCCGATTGGGATTCACTGAGTGCGGATGAAAAGCGTCTTTTCACTCGCCAGGCAGAGGTGTTCGCTGCATTCGTCGAGATGACTGACCACGAGATCGGTCGCGTCATTGACGCAATCGACCAGACGGGGCAACTCGACAATACGCTCATCATTCTCATTTATGGCGACAATGGCACGAGTGCAGAAGGGGGCCGCAACGGCATGTTCTGCGAGGCGACCTACTTTAACGGTGTCCAGGAAACAGTGCCCGATATGCTCAAGGTGATCGACAAGTGGGGTGGACCAGAGACCTACCCGCATATGGCCGCCGGCTGGGCGGTGATGTTCGACACCCCCTTCACCTGGACGAAACAGGTCGCATCGGACCACGGCGGAACCAAGGTCGGCACGGCGATCCAGTGGCCCAGAGGAATCCGGGCCAAAGGAGAATTACGCACGCAGTTTCATCACGTGATTGACATCGCACCCACGATTCTGGAAGCCGCTGGCCTCCCGGAACCGAAAATTGTCAACGGTGTCAAGCAGCGCCCGATGGATGGAGTCAGTATGCTTTACGCTTTCGCTGATGCGAACGCCAGGGATCGGCATGTCACCCAGTACTTCGAGATGTTCGGCAACCGGGCCATGTATCAGGACGGTTGGTTTGCTCGCACGATTCACAGGGCACCCTGGGAAGGGAAAGCGCGACGCCCTCTGGACGACGATTCGGGATGGGAACTCTTCGACACCCGGAGCGACTTCAGTCTGGTCAACAATCTGGCAGCCGAACATCCCGACAAGTTGAAGGAACTCCAATCACTGTTCTTGAAAGAGGCTGAAAAGAACTTCGTACTGCCCCTCGACGATCGCATGTTTGAACGCCTCATCGCCGAGATGGTGGGCCGACCCGATTTGATGGCAGGCCGCACTTCGATCACGCTGGCCGAGGGAATGACCGGGATATCGGAAAATGCCTTTCTCAACGTCAAGAACAAATCGAAGTCGATCACTGCCAACATTGAAGTGCCTGAAAACGTGCTCGCCAATGGGGCGATTATCGTGCAAGGGGGACGGTTCGGCGGTTGGGGGTTGTACGCACACGACGGAGTGGTCGCTTATGACTACAACTTTCTGGGGCTTGAGCGGTTCACCGTGGCTGCGAGAGAAAAGCTGAAACCGGGAGTATCGACGATCCGATTTGATTTCGATTATGACGGCGGAGGCATGGGGAAAGGTGGAACCGGCAGACTTTACATCAACGAAAAGCTGGTCGGAGAAGGTCGCATTGAACGGACCCAGCCCACGATCTTTTCAGCAGATGAGACTGCCGATGTGGGCATTGATCTTGCCACGCCGGTGGTCGAAGTGATCGGCTCCGAGCGGAAATCGAAATTCACGGGTCGAATTCCGCGTGTCACTGTTGAGGTAAAAAAATGAGTGTGGATTCATGAACCGCCCTTGTTCGGCCCAGGAATCGACGCCGCACTGAAGAGTCTGGAATCGACCAGTCCGGATCTGGCGCGCTGTCTGGTCGAATTTCCGTTCGCCGACGTCTACACGCGCCCAGGTCTCGATTTGATGACACGGGAAATGCTTACCGTGTCCCCCTTGACTGTCCTTGGCTATCCGCAGGCCGAGTTGAAGGATGATATCCGCGGGGTACTGAACGTATGTTTCGTACCCGGTCAGATTCTCGAAATCATTCTGCAGATGGCGGTCTACGCCGGGTTTCCTGCGGCGCTGGAGGCGGTGAAGACGGCGGCTTCAGTATTCGAAGAGGCAGAGTAACCTCGCGGCGATACCGATTTGGCACGCTGGCGGCGGTCATCGTGAATCCGCGAGGTCGACCGACAGCAATCAAGGTGCAGTTGCGATTTCGGTCAGCTTTCTGACGAGAATCAGACGGCAGCACGGCTGGTTCCCCAGAACCTCCAGGCGATTGAGAGAAGCCACGGAGCCCGAGTACTCCAATCGTCTTGCTGTTTTCCTGTGTTTACAGCTTATCTAAGCCGCATAACTGGCATCGCTGTAATATTGGCAATTTTTCCTGAATCGCTGAAGCGGTTTTGCTTGCAGTCACGAATTATTGACATTCGATACCTAGGCATCAGGATGATGGAATATTACATAACACACGCATGGAAGCTCCCATGGTCAGCGTTTCTCGCTCGCGTTCGGTTCGAATGGCTTGTGCCGCCAGCATCGCGGTACTCTTTCTCTCAACACTTGTTTCTAGCCATGTATTGGCGGCAGACGATCTGCTGCAAACTTGCTGGGCTGATTCGGACTCGGCAGGCGACGAATTCCACTGCGTCCCAGCCGGTCCGAAAACCTCGTGCGTGGAGTTATTTGATTCCCCCTACGATGGTCATCTGTGGGAACGACCGGTTCTGCTGGGGAACCTCGGGGGTGCTCGCGATCAGTTGGCAGAGAACGGGCTGACGTTCGATCTCAGTACCACGCAGTACTACCAGGGAATCGCTGCCGGGGGAGTCGAGCAGTCGTTCGAGTACTCCGGCCGGAATGACTACTATATCAATATCGATGGTGCCAAGGCCGGCCTTTGGGAGGGGTTGTTTATCACCCTGCATGGAGAAACTCGCTACGGGGAGACCATCAACGGCGCTTCTGGCGCGATCAGTCCGCCGAACATCGGGACATTGTTTCCACAGCCGCAAAATTCGGTCAGCGCCTTGTCAGGAGTGAAAATCACACAGGCTCTCTCGGAGAATTTCATTGTTTTCGCCGGGAAGCTGAATCTGCTAGACGAGTTGGTCCAGCCCTTTGCTGGTGGACGGGGCGTCGACGCATTCATGAATACGGGGCTTGTCTTGCCGGTGGCGGTGGCGAGAACCTCTCCGTACTCCACGTTGGGAGCAGGCTTCGCTGTCCTGCAGGACATGCATCCCGTCTTTTCTATTATGGTGCTTGATCCCACAGGCTCGGCGACCACATCTGGGTTTGAAGCATTCTTCGAGGACGGTGTGACGCTGCTTTCGAAAATCGATATCCCGGTATCGATCTGCAATCTACCCGGTCACCAGGGGCTGATGGGGACTTACAGCAACGGACGTTTCAACAGCCTCGATCCCACCGCGTATTTTGATCCGAACGTGGGCGCTGTTGTGACTGTTGGGCAGGAGACTGGTTCGTGGTCGCTCGTTTATACGGCTGACCAGGCGCTGTATGTCGATCCCTGCAACTCCAAACGATCGTGGGGAGTCTTCACCAACATCGGCATCGCTGATAACGGACCAAGTCCCATTCACTGGTCGGCGAACATCGGGGTGGGGGGCAGCAGTCTGATCACAACACGCCCGCTCGATACGTTCGGAATCGGATACTCGTATGTCGGTTATTCAAGCCCGGTAAAAGACCTCGCGCCCGTTCTGCTTCCGGTCAGAGACGATCAGGCCGTCGAGATGTATTATAACATCGCGGTCACGCCTTGGTTTCACCTTACGCCCAGTCTGCAGTTCCTGGTTCCTGCCCGCGAACGGACCCGGCCACCCGGAGCAGAGGCGATTGATACTGCCGTCGTCGTCGGACTCCGGGCGAAAATTGATTTCTGAAAGAGAATCTCAGCTTGCTCCGAATCTGCAATGTTCAAGGGGCAAGAGGTCTCAACTGCGATCAAATCACCTCACACGGCTCAACGCCAGTAGTGCTTCAGCAGTCCCCCCAGCCCGTAAACAACTTTCTCTATACGGGTTCACGGATCGAGAGTGTTCCCAAGTGCTTGTGGGGAAAGAGGATCGGCGTTCGGCTCTCTGTCGCATCTCGGTTATCTCGAGTACAATCTCTGATATGCCGGACTGCCGGGGCAACTGGCATCAAGCCAGCGACCAAATCGCGCGCCAGATGCGATTCAATCTGGGCGGTCTGTGCGGGGCAGGTCAGTCGGTAGCCTGCTGCTCTGCCAGGGCAGATGTGCGGGTTCAACTCCCGCTGGGCGCTCTGCGTCCGCCTTCGGTGGCGGAGCAATCAAGTAGATCAGCGTGTGGGAAAGTTTGGGAATCCGCCTGGTTCGGGACCAGGAGACCGTCGGTTCACATCCGACCACGCTGACTCAACAGCATTGCGGTGGGTCCGGTGTTGGTACGGTAAGACGACTGTTAATCGTCCCGACTCAGGTTCGATTCCTGCCACCGCAGCTTGAGGCATGTCATCCGGCAGGATGAGGCGTGAAGAACTTGTTGGGCGTTCCGAATCGGCGACTGGATGATTTGCAACCGCTGTGATAGCCGCTGCTTACGGAAAACAGGCGTCAAACATGGAAATCTCACCCGGAATTGCGTGAAGGATTCGCTTTCTCGAGGATCTAATCGGTATGGACAGGAATGAAGAACCCGAAATGAACGAGAACGAAAAGTTCGACGGTGTGGTGCAGACCCACTGGGCGGACCTTCTTCGGCTCTGCATCCTGACGCTCGCTGATGAGACTGAAGGTGAGGAAGCCGCTCAGCAGACGTTCTTCAAGGCGTACATCGCGTGGGACTCGTTCGAACGTCGCTCCAGTGTGCGAACATGGCTGTTTCGCATCGCGATCAACGTTTGCCGGAGGCATCTCGCGACCCGAAAGCGTTTCCAGGGGAAACGACTCGACCCTCACATCGAACTGGCCCATCCTGAGACGGACCCGCGTGAAGCGCAGATGACAGAGAAGGTGAGGCAGGCCATGCAGCAACTGGCGCCGCCGCATCGATTGATTCTGACCCTGTTCTGCATCGATGGCATGAAGCACCAGGACATCGCCAATATCTTTGATGTACCCGAAGGCACAGTCTGGTCGCGATTGCACAAGGCCAAGCAAGAGCTAAGAAAAGAATTCCAAGCAATTGAGGATTGATCATGGATACCAACGAAATCAAGACACTATGCCTCAAGCACGTCTACGGAGCGGCGCTCACCGAAGCCGAGCGCACCACGATCGACGACTATGTGCAAACAGCTGACGGCGCGGACTACCTGCAGGAATGTCGGGAGGTGAAAGGCCTGCTGCAGAATGTCGCCGACATCAAGATGAAACCGGTCGACCATGCAGCGATGGTCGGGAGTTTTGAGCGTACAGTCCGCCAGAGCTTCAATAAGACGGTGTTCCGACCGTGGTGGGAAGCGAACAGCCCGCCAATTATTCTGGGACTACTGGCTGGATTGTTGATCATTGGCGATGGTTGGAATGTTGCCTGTGCTGTGCTGCTGGGATGTTGTGTCCTGTGGGTGCTCGTGGACTATTTCCAGAGATATTACTTTGCGAAAGTCTTGAACAGGCCCGATCTTTACGAATACGCCAAGTCATCAAGGAGACGGTCGGACCGGATACTCGCGAGCCTGCCTGGCAAGACGCTAGTGGTTGTACTCTCCGGGCTGGCCATCGCGGTCTTGTCGTTCGTCACATACTGGATCTATCAGGAACACGGCATCTTCGTAGCCGCGATCGTGATCTTTGTCGTTGTTGAAGCGGTTGCCATCGGCGTCTACCAATACCGCAAGCTGAGGAGGTCGGACTCCGAAGTCTGGGACTGGTGGGAGGAAGAGGTCAAGGAGTAACAGGCAAGTACATCCAACGTAGCACGCATCGCTTACGATCACCGAGTTCGATGGGCCACTCGGACCAAGCCACTCCGCTTGTCGCGAAATACTCGGCGCCCGCGACGGAAACCGGTTGGAAGCCGGTCAAGTATGTGAGTGCCCTGCGGGTTCGATTCCCGAAGGGCACTCTTCGCATTGCGGGGTAGTTTCTGCTGGTAGAAATCCGTCGCTTTGAACGACGGGTCCGCAGGTTCGATTCCTGCCCCCGCAACTCATGAATCACCAATGCGGTGGGGCCTGTGCTGGTACGGGCAGGCGGCTCTGAACCGTCGTGACGTGGCTTCGATTCCTACCACCGCAACTTACGGAAGTCATCCGTCCGGATGAGGAGCCTGTCTTGAAAACAGGTGCGCCTAATCGCCTTTGTGGGTTCGAGTCCCACGGCTTCCCCTCCGCGTGAACCAACAACGAGGGCTCATGGTCCAACAGGAAGACACCGGCGTCGCAAGCCGGAGGACCAATCCAGCCTTCGGCTGATCGGTGCCCGGATGCGATTCCCGGTGAGTCCACTCAACTGATCCCGAGGTCCAGCGGCAACGACTTCTGGCCTACACCCAGACAACGATGGTTCGAGTCCATCCGGGATCACTCCATTGAACGCCCAGGTCTGCAATCCAAGCTGCAGCCACTGCCAACACGAATCCTGCCAGCACTGTGGTGCCATACAACAAGAAAGCATGAATTCTTTATCGACGTATCAAGTTTGCTGTAAACGCCGGAGCCGGCGCGACAAACCACAGGAACATCAAAATGGAGGCGAGAAATCCGAACATCTTACCAATCATCCTGCTTGGATTGAGCGACTATCGACGTTCCTGTGAAAACACGTCACCGCTCGGATGAGCCGGCAGCGAGGCTTGCCAGTCGTTGAGTTTCTGGAGCAGCTTCGCAACGACCTCAAGCTGGGAATCGCTCAGGTCGGCCTTCTCAAGTGGATCCTGTTGCAGATCGTAGAGTTCGACATGGCTGCCGTCTGTGCTTGTCAACAATTTCCAATGCCTGTCGACGATGACGAAACCTGCCCAGTGGTCAGGGGCTTCCGGGCGCGGTGGCCATCGGGCATCTATTTTCCAGAAGAGGGGCTTGGCTCGCTCTGGTGCTGCTTGGCCAAGCAGCGTAGCGACCTGACTGACACCATCAGGCTGATAGTCGGCTGGAAGTTCCGCGCCGGCGAGTTCGCAAAACGTCGGCAGCAAATCGACAGCCGAAATCAGTGACTGGTCGTCGACCTTGTCCGCTGCAATTCTCCCTGGCCAGCGGGCAATGAACGGAACATTGATTCCCCCCTCAAGGAGCGAAGATTTGTATCCCTTGCGGCCGGCCGTGATCCCCTTTGAGCCGCCGATGCCCCAGCCGGCGCCGGTGGCGGTGTCGTACATCAGTTCCGGCTCCACAGGTTGCGGGCTGCGAGCGGGGCCGTTGTCAGAACTGAAGATGACCAGCGTGCTGTCCGTCAGTTGCAGTCGGTCGATGGCGTCGAACACTTCGCCGATCCGGTCATCCGCGTGTGAGAGCACTGAAGCATAGATCTGATCGGGCCGGTCGAGGTCGCGGAATCGCCACTCATACTTTGGTATCGTGTGGAATGGGGTATGCGGCTCGTGCATCCAGAGGTTCATGAAGAACGGCTTACGCTTCTCCACGCACTTTTCCATGAAGGTGATGGCATGCTGCGCGTCTTCGTGGACGGGCATCTGTTCTCCGGCGCAGTTGAACGCGCCGAATTCGTCGTATCCGTACGCACTCGGCAGGGGGGAGTCAGGAATCATGTCGTTTGACAGGTGCCACTTCCCGAAGTGAGCGGTCGCATAGCCAGCACGCTGCAGGAGTCGCGGCAGCAGCGGAGCGTCAGGACTCAACCAGTCCGGCATGTTCCGTTTCTGATTCTGCGGCACCCAGGCGAAGTGACCATCAATGTTGTATCGGGCGGGAAAATGCCCGGTCATCACTGCCGTACGGCTGGGTGAGCAGACACCGCTGGCGACAGTGAACCGATGAAAGTCCGTCCCCTCTTTCGCGAGACGATCGATATTCGGCGTCTTGACGTAGGGATGCCCGTGACATCCAAGATCACCCCAACCCCAGTCATCAGCAAAGATGAAGACGATATTCGGCTTCTCGACTGCGCGGGCAGGTCGAAGGGAAAAGAGACTCGTCCAGGTGAGTACCAGGCCAGTACAAATGATCGAGAGAATTCGGCACATAAATCAATAAGTTCCCGTAGACGCTTAGTCCACCAGCCGAATCAGTTTAAGAATAGCATGGCCTTCAGGTGATGTGAGATCAAGTTTGGCGTTGGTTGATTCGTCGATGATTGTGATCTCGAACGTGGCGATCTTCGACCATTCCAGGGTTTTTCCATCGTCGCCACGGAACTCTTCGCGACTGATGATGAGTTCCTGAGCTTCCTGGTCGTCGATGCGTCTGACGATGGTGAAGTCACCGAGGTTGTCGGGTCGGCTCAGAAACTTGCTGCTGGCGTTCACTCGCAAGGCGAGTTGTCGTCCCTGAGGGTCAATTATGAGTGACAGTTTCTTGTCATTCGCACGATCAAGGTCGGGGCTTTGAAACTTGTAGGTCTTGATGGTGCGCTGGTCGCGAGTGGACCAGTCCTGGTTGCCATTCGAAAAATCTTCAAACACGGCTCGTGTCTTCGGCAGCGAGGATAGTGTCTCCAGACGGACTGAGTCAGGTACATGCGAATGCTGCTGAGAATTCAGCGCAAATGTTGAGGTCTCCTCCCGCTCCAGCAGGACCGAATGATCCAGTCGATAGCGGCACAGAGCAAACACGTACAGCGGGAGATCTTCATAAACCGGGAGTTCCACTGACCATTCGTTGCCGGAGTGAGTCGCATCGGCTCGCTTCCAGAAACGGGTGATGGAATTAGGGTCGTAGCTGAAATAGATCTCCGTATCGACAAGGCGATCCTGTTGTGACGGAGTGACGACAAACGTGGCCGACTGCCCATCCACCTGAAACGTCGAGTGAGGAGTCTCTGGGATGTATTGGTCGATGCCCTTCAGGTGCTGATTGAACCACAGATTGAGCAGCACCCACTGCTCGGGGCCAGGACTATGGTTTTGATGAATGTTGGTACTGACTCGCCACTGGTCGTGCGGCAATAAGGCCATCGATTGATAGATCCGCTCGAATGCCGCATGGAAATCGTTCGAGGAGCTGATGAACATCACCGGGCACTTCACCAGCGGCCAGTAGGCTGCGGGATCGATTGTTCCAGCATAGAGTTCCAGGTTCTGAAAGTGCTGCCGGATACTGCTTCCCTCCACTCCAGGAAAATCGACATGCAGAAACCCGGTGCCGCCAACGAAGGGGGCGACGGCCTTGAGACGCGAATCGATGGCGGTCATCGACGTGATTGTGCCTCCCATGGAGAACCCGGCGAATCCAATCCGTTGCGGGTCGACCTCAGGTTGCTGTTCGAGAAACGTAATTGCCCGCCGGGCCGCCACTGTCAGTAAAAACCAGTTGGCATTACGCGGGCTTGGGACAGGGTCGATCGAGTATTCATCAGGCAACAAATTCCGTTTCCAGCCATCGCGTAGAGCTTTGGAGTAGAAACGTGGTCCCTGGGTCGGATCGACCTTCCCCCAGTCGGTATTGACCTCGATATCCGGTTCCATCGGCCTGCCAAGCCAGTTGATGTCGACTGTCGCAAACCCCTGCTTCGCAAAGTAGACACCGCGACCGCGTTCGGCACGCTGTCCCCCGCCATGGCTCCAGACAAACGCCGCGTTCCGCTGACCGTTGTCCGGGAAGGAGTAATACGCCGCGATGCGTGCATCCGTTCCTTTGAATGTCCCGACCTTGAACGTCGCGTATCGTGTAATCACACCGTCCGCTTCCCACTCCTGAATGACCTGAATGTCCAGAGTTTCCCGCGTTGCATCGTAACCTGCCCAAAGATCCGTCACATTCCGGGGGACGTCTCTGGCGTCTTCGTACGGAGTGAACGTCTCACCCCCATGGAGCGACAACGCAAACAGGTTCAGGATTAGAAGCACAGCAAGTTTCAATATCAACATTTCTGAATAACCGCCGAGGACATACAAAAACTGTTACCACAAAATCTCATCTGCTCCTTGCCGACATTATGGCGAAGAGTCGACTGCGGGTTCCTGCCGAGTGACGATGGGGACATAGCCAACTTCAAGTCCTGCCGGAGGTGTGACAAGCAGTGCGGGGTCGATGTCCGCGAGGCTGCCGAATTCAGGCGGAGCGAGATAGTCGCGGTCTTTTGTCCACTCGTGATGGATCTTTTCGACACGCCGCTGAATCCGCTCTCGTTCTTCGATGGTGAGATCGGCGTTGAGCATCGCGGGTTGATCGGCGAAGCGATACCAGTAGTAGGTGACGAGACTGCCGTCACCAAGTTTCGCTGTGAAGGGACCAGCTTTCGGACCAGGATTCTTCCAACAGCTGTCCTCCCCGCTGGGAGTCTCATAGGTCTTGGGAGGGCCATTTCGCCTGCGGTCGAAAGTGACCTCGGCCAGGCCTGTCTCGGCGGGCACTTCGGCATCGTCGACCGGGGTCCAGACAGGATTCTGCTTTTCATCTCGGTCGAGACGGAAATACTCCGGCAGGATAACAAGCGGACGATCAGTCAACTCATCACGCTGCACCCGTTCGGGATTCCACTTGTAGCCGAAGGTGTGCTTATCCGGCGCAAATGGAGCCGCAAACGAGGTCCACGCGACGGGATGCCTATCCTCTCGCGCAGTCCCATCGGGATAGATGCGCCAGGTTGCTCCGCCGCGTCCGGGAAACTCATGCAGCACTGCGCCATTCAAATTGACCGCACCACTGGCGACCGGTCCACCATCGAACCAGGTTTGTACGCCATCCCACAACGCCTGCCGGTTATAGGACGTAATGCGATGCACCAGCGCCGATTCGCCATTGGCATCGCTGGGAAACTGAATCGGCGTGACTCGGGCGTAGGTCACCCCTTGGGAGTCGGTCACCTGCGCGCAGGGAATGTGTTGAGTCTCCATTTGCAGGGCGCGATTGGGGTTGGATGGCCGCGTATCCAGGAGTTGTCCGGAGAATCGCGGCTCACGGACGGCGTTCTTGGACCAGAAGTAGGGAGTGAAGAACGTCACTGGGCCTTTGAAATTGCCGCTATTGAGGAAAAGCGTCCAGCATTGGTTACCGGTGGGGATGTCCTTCCCATCGGTCTTCGACTTTGGATCTGTGAGTGGCAGTGGCAGATAACCATAGCCGAACCATTCGCCGCGTGTCCCCTGTTTGAGATTCAACCCGTCCGGAGGCCACAATACCCACGGACTCAATTGCGCAATCGCGTATTTGCCGTTCGGTCGATCCCAGTCGCGTCCTTTACCGGCTCCGGGACCATTGGCCCACTCGACAAAGTTAGGAGCAACGCCACCCATGATGAACTTTGGTGTTTCTGTCGCGTATTCAGTATCACGCCACCAGCCCAGACCACCTTCGATGTCGGAATAGCCTTTCTCAAGTGGCTTATCCACCGGCTGCGCGAACATCCACGTGCCGGGAAGCCCTGATTGAAATCGCTGTCCAGGATACTGTTTCAGCAAAGGCCAGGCAGCAATGTACATCGAGAAGCCTGCACCAAATGTCTCCGGTACGCGCTCATTCGGCACAAGCAAATAGCCCGCCATTTCGCCACGTTGTTGTTCAGAGACTGGATTAACGGCTCCCTGACCCTGCGGCACGTTCAACAGCGCCAAATTCGCTTCAGCAAAGGCCTGCCCCATGCGAGCGAAAGTCTTCGCGCAGCCTAGATAGTGATACCCCGCATTCGAGGCCCCGCGCTTCCAGAGTGCTTCATCGGAAGGTGAAATCAATTCTGCTTCAAACTTCATCAGGAACTCCCGCTTCTGCTCGTCGGTCATCGATCCGTCGGCGTTGGCATAGTCCTTATGTTTGGAATCGAGATAGTAGCTCATCTGCCGCACTTGCCCGCGCTTGTTGTCGATGGCGCCAAGCTCCTCGGACCAGAACGGCGCAGTGGGTACGGCGACGACGTTCCCCTGGAACTCGCGAAGTGCAGCCGGAGCGGACATTGCCCGGCGAAACTCAAGATTGTCTTTGCCAGCGTTGGTTCCCTCCACTCCCATGACGCCAATCACGAACGGCATATTCGGCGCGGATAAATCGCGGCGAACATCTCGAATAAAATGTGATAGCAATTCACTGTACTGATCGAACCGACCGGTCTGGCCACGCTGGGGATACACATGCCCGTCCACCATGTCATTCCAACCCTGAAACCAGACAAAACCCGCGATTTCATAACCGGCCTTCGCATCGTAGGCGGGGCAGACTCGTTTGGGATCGTTGAGCACTCGCTGGACGTGCTCGATCATCAAACGATAGAAAACCCCGGTCTCGTTGACTTTGTCGGCCTTCCATTTCTCGAAGTCTTTGGGAATGCCGTGCCCCTCCTGCTTGGGGTAGTTCTCCTTTTGCCAGTCGCTCAGTACATATGGCCCGGCACTGGGCGGCCGGAAGTCGGTATGCAGACTCTTCCCACCCCAGGCGGTCTTAATGATGAGCACGGGGTCCTCGAAGGCAGCGTCCATGGTAAGACCGAACGTAAACTCTGGACCTATCTTCCCACCATCTTGCGCGGGTTGATCACCCCGCGCACCATACCCGGCCGTCAGTTTTCCGAATCCTTCTCCATTTGCGCTGCCGTCATAGCGACCGGTGTAATACGAAATCCATGCGCCCTTACAGACGGCAGGCTCGCCATCAGAGCCCTGCATTTGTTTCAGGAGCGGTGCAGTTGTAGGATCATCTCCAATGTAATCGAACGTCTCAACGCGGGCATGCCCCTCCATGTTCGACTGGCCAGCCAGAATGAACACCTTAAGGGGCCTTGGCGCCTCGGCTGCGTAACTTGTCACTGTCAGGATTGCCTGCGTTGCAATGGCGAGTCCCAGACGGACACATAACCGGTAAGTGTGCATAATGGAGTCCTGAGATTGTTAATATGTCGAGCGACGCACGATGGATTGCGGAACGGAATCGCTATTGTGTCATTTCCATTCAATCTTGCCCACTCACTGTTCAAAATCGACAAATACTGAGGCGTGCTCGAACTCCCGGAAGAATGTCCAGCCTTACTGGACAGCCGGTCCCTTAGGTGGCCCAAGAGGCTTGCTTTCCAAGTACTGCAAGACTACGCCCGCTGCTTTTCGAGCGTTATCGTCTGAAACGGTTCAAAGTGGTCATTCAAGGTGATTCGGAATTGGGAGAGCTTCAACAAATTCCACGACGGCCTCCCAGTTGAGCGTGACGGCAATCATCGACGGCTCTGGATCAAAGACGACTTCTTGAACCAGCTGAGGAATCAACTTCCGTTGTTCATTCGGGGACAGTTGCTGCCAGACTTCGACAAACTTGTCGTACTGCTTCGCCGACTCAAAATCGAGTCCGGCCAGTGATTCAGCGGAATCCACTTCACTAATGGTCTGGATCACGAACGTCTCAATTTCATGGGCGGGGAGTGAGACAAAACGCCCGGAGCCCGAGTGTCGGGTCCGGGCGCTAAATTGGGGGTCATTCTGGTTCGTCAAAATGACCAAGGCTCCCCCGGAAGGGACCCTCTTCGTGACAATGCTCGGCTGTTTTCTCGCCTCCGAATTGCTGCAACCTGTCGATGGCAAGCGGGTTCGGGTTTTTCGAGTCCCTTTCGGTGGGGGGGCCAACGGCTGGGACCGTCTACGAACAACAGGTCATCGGGTTAACAGCTTGTCAACCCTTGGCACGCCCTAACCGTTAACCGGGTGGTCGTCATTCCAAACGCTGCGGTTTGAAGCACTCCGGGTTAACAGCCGGCGCGACGTGGAGGCGGCACCAGGTGCGAAACTGGAGTACCCGGTGGGTCGCACGGCTCGCCGCAAACCAGTCCATACTGGCTTCAGGATTGGCTGGTCATGACGGTCGGCATCGGGAGGTGGCAGGGGGACTCTCGGCCCCTGTCAGCGGGGTAAGAAAACTCTGATTCTGGCCAGAATCAATCGTCACCCGACCGTACCACAATGAGCCGCGTTCTACATCCGCTGCTGGCCATGCTGGTCTCACTGACCCACCAGGAACTGGCTCGCCAGATTGCCTATCTCAAAAAAGGAAAATGAGATTCTTCGCGCCCGTCTGCCGGAATGAATTCACACCACGAAAGCTGAACGAAAGAAACTACTAAAAGCCGGAACGAAGATTGGCCCCAAATTACGGGAGCTGATGTCGATTGTGAAATATGAATCATTTCTAAGATGGGTGTGGGAGAAAGGGCAGGGGACGAAGAAGAAAATGTCCCATGCCCTTTGATGTCTATTCAAAAGTAAAGTAGGTTCCCGATATCCCAAATTCTCCTGCGTTATAGGTATTCCTCCACTGGTTGGGGGTAATTGTCAGATCCCCCGCGAGATATCCCTGGTTGATCCCATTCACGCTGCCCGTGCTTCCCTGCAGCATCTGCACCTGACTGCTGTCGAAATTGACCGCGGCGATCAGTCGATCTCCCGTGGTCGGCGTGAAATCGACCCAGACATCGTTGTTGGCATATTGCCATTGATTATCGATAAATCGGACCACCACAAAGTGCTCGGCTCCATTGGCGACAGCGAAGGCGGACGGGGCTCAGCAGAATGTGCTGGAAAACTCCAAGAAACTTACCCAATCCGAACTCTCATAACACGTGGCACAACAAATTGGGGCAGATCACAACAATCGATACGGTCTCGGCTGGCACGTACGACAAAGTCATACGAGACAGCGCTGGCTTCGGTTCGCAAGTATGAAAGCAAAATTGTCCGCAAGCCCAGGGGGGCCTCGAACTGTCGGTAGCAGCGTACCGGTCTGGTGAACTGGAATTTCTGCAAGTTCTGATTCTCCGCCGCAGCTACTATGACTCTGCCGTGCGGTTGATTCAGGCCAAGGGCGAACTTGATCAGGCCGCCGCCACAATCGACGGTTTGCTCCTGTCCGGTGGGCTCGAATCGCCACTGGATTTCACGGACGGCGATGGGCTTCGGGAAGCCTCCCTGGGCGGGCTATGATCCCTGCCAACGCTGATTAGCGACAATTTCTGTGCAGCGTTTGGACAGAAACTGTCCACCGGGACCTGAGACCGGACACGTTTCTGCAGAGATTCGCCCACGGGCAGTTGGCACGCCGCTTGCTACCGATCTTGACGTGCGGAAATGATATCCGGAACATCGTGTGAGCGTATGTTGCGATGCGTACGATGAAACACACGTCATCAAAATTGTCCGCAAGGCGACGTCATGATAGAATCCGTTCAGGGGTGTTAGCACCAGATGCTTTCGCGGCCTTACTTTCAGTGGAGATTGCGAGAGTTGCGGCCTTCGTCGTTTTCATCGATTCCTTTCGATTGAGTCAGAGGATCTGTATGGTACGTCGTAATACAGCCATGTCCAGCCTGCTGCGTTCGCCAGTCAGCATCCTGACGCTCATCCTGATCTTGGTCTTTTTCACCGAGGTCGTAGTGATGCTGGTGCTTCCTCACGTTGTTCCCGCTGTGCTGGGCAAGAATGTGGAAGCATTTGTTGATGCGATTCTGCTGACGTTCGTCTGCGCACCCGTGCTGTGGATTGGGATTCTCGCTGCGAAAAGAGCCGAGCAGGAACGAGTGACCATGGCCCGCGAAACGGAAGCTTTGCGCGCTCAGCAGATGACGACACTTGCTCAACTGGCCACGGGGGTCGCCCATGAAATTCGTAATCCGCTGACATCGATTAAAATGTTGATCCAAGTGAACAGGATGAAATTCGCTGAGGAAGGACTGCCTACCGATGATTTGCAGCTGGTTGAACATGAAATTCGACGGATGGAGCGTTCGGTCAACAGCCTGCTGGAATATGCACGTCCGGAACACAGCGAATTCTCGCCACTTGCGATTGAAAATGTGATCCGTAAGACCGCTCGACTGATTGACCAACGCTGTGATTCGCAAGCGGTGGAATTGCTGGTTGAGCTTCCCGACGCACCTGCCACAATTATCGGCGACGCGGCTCAACTGCAACAACTACTCCTGAATCTCGTCTTGAATGCCTTGGACGCGATGCCTGAGGGAGGAAAGTTGTCTTTGTTACTACGTGAGCAACCCGCTTCGGTCGAAATACGAATTCAAGACACAGGTGCTGGAATTTGTGAAGCTGTGCAGGGTCAACTGTTTTCACCGTTTGTGACAACCAAAGAGAACGGAGTTGGTTTGGGGCTGGGGATCTGTCGCCGGATTGCCGAGGCCCACAACGGCACACTGGTTGGTGCCAATCGACCGGTAAGAGGGGCCGAGTTTATCTTGACACTTCCCAAGGAACAAACGTCGGAACACTCTTTCGCAGAGGTTGCCATTCAACAACCTGATGTGAACAACGAAGAAAAATCCAGATGCAACACTTATTGGTCATCGACGACGAAACATCCATCCTGAAGGCGTTCGCAAGAGCGTTTACAACGGACACGACAACCGTACTGACTGCGAAAAGCGGGGCCGAGGGGGAAGCGATTTTTCGTCAGAATACTCCCGACGTCGTCGTGGTCGATCTCCGATTACCCGACATGTCCGGCCTGGAACTTTTCCAGCGACTGCGTGAACACGACGCGCGCATTCCGTTCATCTTCATTACCGGGCATGGCACAGTCGAGACTGCCATCGAAGCCACCAGGCTGGGCGCATACGATTATCTGTTCAAACCGTTGGAGCTGGATGAAATACGGGCATTGCTCGACAAGGCGTTCAATTTGAGTCGGATGGTTCGGGTGCAGCCGACACTGGCCGACGACGATGACGTCTCCACCAGCGACGCAATTGTCGGGCGATGTCATGCGATGAAAGAAGTTTACAAGGCGATCGGTCGGGTTGCTTCTCAGAGTCTGACCGTCCTGCTGCTCGGGGAAAGTGGAACGGGAAAGGAAGTTGTTGCACAAGCCATTTATCACCACAGTTCCCGGTCGAAAGGCCCCTTCCAGGCAATCAACTGTGCCGCCATCCCCGACGCGTTGCTTGAAAGCGAAATCTTCGGGCACGAAAGAGGTGCTTTTACGGACGCGCATCGTCAGCGGATTGGCAAACTCGAGCAGGCGCATGGCGGAACGTTGTTTCTTGACGAAGTGGGAGACATGTCTCCGATGACGCAGGCCAAACTTCTTCGCGTGCTTCAGGATCAGACTTTTGAGCGAGTTGGGGGCAACACGTCAATCACAGTCGATGCCCGGATTATCGCGGCTACGAACCACGATTTGAAGAAGCTGGTGACCGAAGGTCTGTTTCGTTCGGACCTGTATTTTCGGCTTTCGGTGGTGACCATCCATCTGCCTCCGCTGCGAGATCGCGACGATGATCTGGGGATTCTGGCCGAATACTTTTTGCGGAAATACAGTGAGGAATTTGGGCGGGACATTCGCAGTCTGGCTCCGGAAACGCTGCAACTGTTGCAGCAGTATCACTGGCCAGGTAACGTCCGCGAGCTCGAAAGCGTCATGAAGCAATCCTTGCTGACGGCACGGGGAAACGTGCTGTTGCCCGAGTTCCTGCCGCCGCTGGGAGAAGCACGATCGTCAACGGATCTGGTCGATTCCGATCAAGAGTTTCTGTCCAGTTCGTTTGTCGCCGAACGGTTAGAAGCAGGTAGTCAAAACCTGTACACAGAAGCCATCACGACGGCGGAGAGTCAACTGTTGCGGCAAGTGCTCCGCCACACGACGGGCAACCAGTTGAAAGCTGCCGGGATATTGGGAATATCCCGTGTCACGTTGCGCAGCAAGCTCAAATCGCTGGGGATTGAACCGGGTGACTATGCCAGGCCAAACTGAGGGAAGTCAGTGGGAGTTGAGCCAGCATGAGGCAACCTCAATCGGATGTTTCGAAGTCAATCATTGATCGCGGAGGAATCGCATCTCGGAGGGCATAGAGCACGTCCAAGACGTCTATGAGTTCCTGGCAGATCGAACCAGCGACGGGCGGCAAATAGCCCAGCGCTGCCAATCCCATCCCGATCAGGCTCAACGCCATGCCTCCGATGGCAATTTAAAGGCGATGCGACGCATCCGTCGGCTGATGTGCAGGAATTCATCAACTTTGCGGAGGGAGCTGTCCATCACCTCAACGTCGGCGGCCTCTGTCGTCACATCGCTGTTCTGGCCAAACGCAACGCCCACTGTGGCCGCCATAAGTGCTGGAGCATCGTTAATTTCGTCGCCGACAAACGTGGTATTCGCGCGGCTCGTTTCCGCATTAACGATCGCCAGTTTCTCTTCGGGTGACTGATTGATAAAAACGCATTGGATCCCCGCTGGTAATCCAGTCTGCGATCCTAATCCCAACCGCCAGCGGCGTGTACCAGGCACCCAGTTGGTCGGCCATCCGCCGCATTCGGGGTTTGTGCTGTTCTGAGGCCGCCATGATGTTTGCATACCGCGAGTCGATCGCGTGTTTGTCGGCACGGATGACGATCGCCGTTTCGCCGTTGAGCGACCCGGAAATGACGGCTGATCCGAGGATCTTCGACATCAGGTACGGCTCGCCTGTCAGTTAGGACTCATCCATCACGCCGTGACCTTCGACGACCGTCCCATCGATCGGACAGCTTTCATGCGGCAGGACGGTCAATACGTCTCCCACCGCAACCTCGTCCAACCCGATCTCTTCCAATCCCGACGCCGTGTTTCTATGTGCAACCGCAGGCATGCGATTGCTGAGTGCCCGTAGAACTGACGACGCGCAGCGAACCGCATACGCTTCCAAGGCTTCGCCGCCCGACAGCATCAGGACAACCAGCGCACCGGCCAGGTACTCACCCAGCACAGCCGAGACGAAAATCGATATGCCAGCCAGAAGATCCGACCCGAACTCCCCACGTCCCATCTTCAATAGCAATTCCACACACCAGCGGAATTCCGCTCAGGACAAGCACCCCGATGAGCGGGACATTCGAAGTGGACGCCTGACTTTGAATCCCGAAACGCAACAGCAGATGAATCGCAATCATCAGAATTGTGAAAATCGCGATGAACGTCTCGCGGGACTTCCACGATGGCGTTGAGGCAAACAGTGACGAGGTCTCACTCAAGATAATTCCGATAATCCATAGGTGGCATTCTTCGTAACAAATAAAAGGTGGCAGGCGGGGGCTTGCGCCCGTGGTTTGTTTGAGAAGGCATTCACAAACTGGTACGCCGGTCGACGAAGTCGTCAACTGCCTCCCGCCCCATCATGCATGTCGTGAGCTGTTCAGTCAATCATGGGCTCAGGTTCACCGTGATGTGTCAACACGACATCGTTCTGACCGCGTGCAAACCACGGATATATCGTCGGGATCACCAGCGATGTCAGCAACGTCGAGGTGATCAGTCCGCCGATGACGACCGACGCGAGCGGTTTTTGCATCTCGGCACCATCACCGGTTGACAACGCCATGGGCATAAAGCCCAAACTGGCAACCAGAGCCGTCATCAGGATCGGGCGCAGTCGGACCAATGCTGTATCGTGGCTGACATCGTAAAGTGGCATCCCTCGTTTGCGCGAATGTTCGGCCGCACTGACCCACACCAATCCATTCAGGACCGCAACACCAAACAGGGCAATGAAACCCACACCTGCTGAGATGCTGAATGGCATTCCACGAAAGTACAATGCCATCACACCGCCGGAAGCCGCCATCGGGACGGCCAGGAAAATCAGCAACGCGAGCCGCATCGACCCCAAACTCGTATGCAGCAGCAGCATGATGACGATAAGTACGATCGGCAAAATGATTGCTAAGCGCAGACTGGCCGATCGCAGGTTTTCGAAGTCACCTCCCCAGCGGATTTCATAACCGGGGGCAAACTCAATGCTTTGGGCAACAGCAGCTTGGGCTTCATTGACGAACGTCGCCACATCGCGACCCCGGACATTGGCCGAGATAAACGTTCGCCTGCGACCGCCTTCGTGCTCGATCGTCGGCGGCGTCTCTTCGAGGGAAATGTCGGCCAGCTCCTTTAGCGGAATCGAATTTCCTTCGGAATCCGCGACCGGCACCTGTTCCAGCAATTCAATATTCTCCCTCCATCGCTGGGGCACTCGAATCATAATCGGAAAACGGGCTCGCCCCTCAAAAACCTGTCCGACCTGGTGTCCGCCCAGCGAAGAAACCACGTCCAAAACGGTCTGCGCGTCAATCCCGTACTGTGCCAACGCCAGTGGTTTTGTCTTTATCGACAGTGTGGACAGGTTGGCCTGATAATCGGCCTTAACGTCAACCGCTCCGGGGATGGAGCGGAGGACAGCTTCAATCTCTTTACCTTTCGCTCCCAGTGTCTCCATGTCGTCACCGTACAACAGCACAGCGACGTCGGCCTTCACTCCGGCGACAAGTTCATCGACTCGCATCTCGATCGGCTGCGTGAATCCGAACGCCACGCCAGGAACATTTGCGTTGAGCTCTGTGGACATCTGTTCGATCAACTCATTTCTAGACTTGTGAGTAGGCCAGTCGTGAACCGGTTTCAGAATCACCCAGACGTCTGTCTGATGCACCCCCATCACATCGTTCGCAATTTCCGGGCGCCCCGTTTTACAAAACACAGTCTTTACTTCCGGATACTTTTTGAGGATGTCTTCGATTTGCGACGACATGACAATCGAACCTTCCAGCGTTGCACTCGGCAGTCGCTGGGCTTCGACCAACAGGTCCCCTTCCTCCAGGCGGGGCATGAATTCCGCCCCCAAACGTTGAGCCATTGGTAGACTGATTGCGAATACCGTCAATGCAATCGCAATGGTGACAACGGGATATCGAATCGCACGGATGACGATTGGCTCATAAATGAACTTCACTAAGCGGACAAGAAAGATTTCATCCTCTTTCATCTTTTTGGGTAAAAAGATGGAAGCCATCACCGGCATGAATGTCAATGACAGGATCAAAGAGCCGCCCAGAGCAAACAGGACCGTCAACGCCATCGGGCGAAACAGTTTTCCTTCCGTGCCTTCCAGCAAAAGGATCGGCAGGAAGACCACCGCAATGATCAGTTCGCCGAACATCGTCGGCTTGCGTACTTCAACGGCTGCGTCTCGGATAACATCTTCGTGCGAGGTCTCACTGTTGTCGTGAGAAAGCTTGCGGATGCAGTTTTCAACCATGATCACACTGCTGTCCACAATCAGGCCGAAGTCGATCGCACCCAGACTCATCAGGCTGGCGGTAACGCCTGTGAACGCCATCACGTTGGTTGCGAACAGCATCGATAGTGGAATCGCGAGCGCGACGATAACCCCGGCCCGCAGATTGCCCAGCATCAACAGCAGCACAACAATCACCAACATGCCGCCTTCGGTCAGGTTCGTGAGCACAGTTTTCAGCGTCCGACCAATCAATGCCGATCGGTCATACGTCACCTCCAGATGGACGCCTTCCGGCAGCGTTGTTTCAATTTCCTGGAGCCGCTCTTTTACCGAAGCAACCACTTGTCGCGAGTTTTCACCAATCAGCATCATTACCAGCCCAGTGACCACTTCACCCCGGCCGTCTCGGGTCACTGCACCTTGACGTGTCATCGGTTGAATACTGACTGTGGCCACATCGGCCAGAAGAATCGGGTTCCCGTCGGTTTCGCGGCGAACAACCACCGCTTTAATATCGGCTTCATTTTCCAGCAACGAAACCCCCCGAATGAAGCGCTGCTCGCCATGATGGATGACGTATCCGCCGCCGGATGTGCTGTTGTTGGCTGCCAGTCGCTGAAACAGAAGATCCATGGATATGCCGTAGCTTGTCATCCGATCAGGATCCGGCTGTACCTCAAACGTTTTATAGTAGCCGCCGTGTGTATTGATCTCCGTCACGCCGTTTACCTGCCTCAGCTTCGGCGAGATCTCCCATTCGAGCAGCGTTCGCAGCTCCATCGGGGAAAGGCGGTCGCTGCGAACTTCGAACTGTAGAATCTCCCCCAGCGCGGTTGTCAACGGCCCGACTGTCGGTGTCCCGTAACCAGGGGGAATGTTGCTGGCGGCGTCGGGAATTCGTTCTGTGACAAGGTTGCGGGCACGATAAATGTCGGTCCCTTCCTTGAATACAATCGTGACCACAGAGATCCCAAATTTGGAAACACTGCGAACTTCCTCAACATCAGGCAGCCCACCCATCGTGTTTTCGACCGGGTAAGTGACGTAACGTTCGACTTCGACCGGAGACAGTGAACCTGCATCCGTGACAACCTGCACCTGCACGTTGGTCATGTCGGGCACTGCGTCAATCGGCAGATTGAGCGCTGAGTACAAACCGGCTGCCGCCATCAGCAATGTCAGCACAATGACAAGACCGCGATTCATCAGCGAAATTTCAATAATGTGGGTCAGCATGAGATACCGTCAATAAGAGGTGGCAAACGGAGCAGAATTCAATTCAGACGATAAAATGTCAGCGGTTGACTATTCGCCCTCTCCCTGAAGCAAGAATTCCGACTTCAACAGGAACGCTCCCTGAGTCACAACCTTTTGTCCCGGCGACAAACCAGCAGTAATTTCGACCCAATCTCCAGACGCGTCTCCTGTGCTGACATCAACACGCTGGAATGCCCCGTTCGCCATGTCCACAAACACAAATTTCTGATTTTCATGTTGGATGACAGACTCCGCTCTGACAGCCAATACCTCCCGTTTTTCTCCGACAGGCACAGTCACTCTTACGAACATACCGGGTCGCAACAGGCCGTCGTGGTTGTCAATCGTCGCCACCAGGGGAACCGAGTTGGTTTCCGTCTGAACTTCTCGACCAAAATAACAAACTTCAGCATCAAATATCCGATCCTCCAAGGCAGGTACAAGGACTTTGATCAACGTCCCCGGTTCCAATGTGACCGCCGACCAGTCACTTTCACGAATGCTGGCTTCGACATATAACGAGTCTGTGTTTGCCAGCACAATCAGCGACGCACCGCGCATGACGCGCTCATCCTGAGCAAATCCGCGAGACTCCACCGATCCTGCAAAAGGGGCACGCACTTCGAGACGCGACAAAGCCTCTTCGTCAGCCAGGTTGGCCGTCTCTTTGTTTTCTTTGTATCCGAGCAAGGTTTCAACAGACTGCCAGGCGAGATTGAGCTGGCGATCAGATTCAGCAACATCCGCTGCCGCCTTCATCTGCGCCTGTTCAACGTCGAACATCGCTAGATCGCGAGCCGTCCGGAATGCGGTTTCAGCGAGTTGCCGTTCGTTTTCACGTTCTCGAAGTGTTCGGCCAGGGACTGCACCGGACTCCACCAGCGGGCGCAGCTTTACAATCAGTTCATCTGCGAGCAACATGTTCGAGTATGCGGACAGAATCTCGTGCCGATAGCGTCCCAGCGGTCGATCTTTGAACGAGGTTTCAATTTCGTCGACCGGCGGACTCGCTGCGAGCATTACAGCGAGTTGCTTGAGATTCGCACGAAGTGTGTTTTCGCGATCCAATGCTTTCTGAGCGATGGCGCGTTGTTGTGTGTGCTTCAGCACTTCGGCCCGAGCCTGTCCAATCTCCGGACTTCGCAACACCGCGATGAGCTGCCCTGCCTGCACGAAGTCGCCGGGCGTGACCGCGAGTTCGGACAAGATTCCATCCATCGGCGCTTTGACGTCCACGTGCTTGGTCTGTTCATAACGCAGTCGGCCGGGTACCGCGTGCTGGTGTTGCACGAAATGAAATTCAACAGGCTCGCTGGCAAATTTCCCGGCTTTCAGTTTGCCAGCTGGTAACACAATCGTATCGACCTGGGCGACTTCTATTGCCGGTTCGCGTTCTTCCTCGGTCGTACCTTCGCTGGAGTTGAGGTGATGAATCAATAACCAGCCGCTGGCCATCACTGCGAGTGCCAGAATCGTCGGCAGCCCCTGCAGCAAGTTCCGGAAAATGTTCGACTTGCCGGGAAGAAGGAATTGGTGACTCATGATGGCTCGATCGTGGTTGGGATTGACAATGGGCACAGATCCCGACCAAGCACGAACTGTGCCAATCATTGCCATCGGCGATTTCCGGCTGTTTCCCGAGAATGGAAGGCAATATCACGACGCGCAAACGCAGTTGAGCATAGCGAATGGCCACCTCCTTGGACAGATTTTGTCCACGCGCAGCGAACGGTCGCACGATACGCAGTGGAATACGCACTGTTGAGAGGCAGAGCGTTTGTGCCACGGGGCTGCACTGTCGGATGTCTTCCGTCCTGAACAAGGACGGCCCCATTGAAGCGTCTCATTCGCAATGCTTGGATTTCCCACAAAAATAAGCGGCGCGGGGTTTTGGTTAAATGGCCTGTGCGAGTTTTCTGGGGCTAGCAAGCCCGGTGGCCAAGTGTTTACCGATGCATTCAGGTGAAAAATCAGACTCTCCCCGTAAACAATTTTCTCTATACGGGTTCACAGACCGAGAGTTTTCCCAAGTGCTGATGGGGCAGATCAGAGCGGTAACCCACGGGGGCAGCGGTTGCCCCGGAATCGACTTCAAAGCCATCTTCAAGCAGCTCGACCAAAACAACGACGGCAGACTGACGAGTGACGCAATTCCTGCCTCCCAGCGAAACACTCTGCTGCGACTCGATACCATCCAGGATGGAGCGATCACGTTGGTTGGTACGAAACGATTGCGACGTTAATTCGCGCCTATTCTTTTCTCGGCTGGGTTTTCGGATTTCCGTCAGCGTCACATTCTAGACGCTTGAGAACCTGGGTGACGCGTGCCCGGCTGACGCCGAGATGTTTGGCCAATTGCGCCCGGGTTGCAACTGTTCCGTTGTCAAGGAGCGATTGATAGCGGAGGGCTGTTTCGATACCCTGCTTCTTGGCGTTTGAAGTGGGGCTGCTCGTCTTTGGCGTGCGTTTCGGTTGCTCGGGAAGGTCAGATGTGGCTGTCCATGGGAAGAGTAGAAGCCTCGGAGATTGACTTAAGTTGTTTCGCTGCCAAGCGCCTAGCTCGACAAAGCCGCGCATTCGAACGACGTCCGCCTCGAGGAGCCTTGATTTCGGGGACGAAATAACGTCCCCGACTGGTTAACGCAAAACGCCGTGTGGATCACCGCTCGGCGTTTTGTCATGCGCGGTCGCAAATCCCAAGTCCGTCAAAGACTTTGCAACAATCGCGAGTCGGTCGCTTCGCCCCTCGACAAATCTCACTGTTTCGAGATCGAGACTCGAGCACCGAGAGGAAACGCCACGTTTCTTCTCGAAATCCGCAAGCATTCCGCCAGAACTCTCAGTCTCTCTGTTGAACACCTCTCGACGGATTTACCCCACGTTCTCACACGGGTCACCGCTGCAGGACCACGAAATCGCCGGGTAGGTTAACAGGACAATCGCGATGTCCGCGTCATCGTCCGTAAAACCGAGTCAAGAATTCGCCGGCCACTCGATGGTGTTCCTCCATTCGATGGCCAATCCTCTTCCTCATGGAGGCCATGACCGCAAGACGTGGATTGCCTGCGAAGAAATTGACATGTCGGTCCACGAACCGCCAGTAAAGCGCATCCCAGACGTCGCACCAGGGGCCTCTTTTGAAGTCGCTCATTTTTCGCACGTAGCTCGACCCGCTCAGATAAGGTTTGGTCGTCATGAGCCCCCCATCCGCGTACTGGCTCATGCCGTACACGTTGGGGACCATCACCCAGTCGTAGGCGTCGATGAATAGCTCCATGAACCAGCGGTAAACAGCGTCGGGATGTACTTCGCACAACAGCAGGAAGTTCCCCAGAATCATCAGCCGCTCGATGTGATGGCAGTATCCGGTGCGTAACACTTTGCGAATGACATGGTCGACAGGTTCGATTCCGGTGCTCGCCTCGTAGAATGCTCTCGGGATTTCTTGAGTAAATCCCCAGAAGTTTTGGCTGCGTTGTTGTCGACCGAGGGTCAGGTACACGAGGCGGACAAACTCGCGCCAGCCAATGACCTGTCGCACAAAACCTTCCAGGGAGTTGAGTGGTATCTGGCCCGCTTGAGCCAGCGCTGCATCGAGAACCTGATGAGGAGAAAGCAGTCCGATGTTCAACATCGGAGTCAGCACGGAGTGAAACAGGACCTCATGCTTTTCGCTGATGGAGTCCTCGTAGTCGCCAAAGGACGCCAGTCTTTGATGGACGAATTCTGCGAGCCAGGTAGCGGCTGTCTCGTGATCGGTTGGGTAATTGAACTCTGCATCCGTTCCGACGGCGTCAGGGAAATTTCTCCGCACATACTGCCGTGCCTGGCGAATAGACTCCGTCTCCGCCACGCAGGGCGTGTCAGGTACCCGAATCGCTTTGGGTAGCTTCTTTCTGTTCTCGGGATCGAAACTCCATTTGCCTCCGACTGGCTCGCCATCATTTTCCAGCAGCACGCCGAGTCTGTTTCGCTGGGCAATATAGAATTTGGTGAAGAACAACTTCCGTTTGCCTGCAGTAAAGTCCTCAATCTCCGAGGTCGGAGTCAGGAAATGAGGGTCTTCGAGTACCTTCTCTTGGATGCTCTGCTCCTTCAGGGCTGCCGACAACCGCGTCGAGAGCCAGTCGTCACACGGGTCGACGTACCGCACGGAGTCGATCCCCAGACGTTTCAGAATTCCGGCGATGTCTGATGTCCGCTCCATCTGCTTGGATGAGATGTATTGGACTTTTTGACTCCGCTGCCGACGTCGTTCAGCGAACCCCATCATCGTGGCCCGGTGCAGAATCAGCTTCTGGCGGTGGAAGCGATACTGCGTGAAGAACAGCGGCTCCTCGACAAGTACGACCTGCGAAACATCCTGCAGCGCTGGGTGCTCGGCGAATAGTTGGTGCGGATAGATCAGAGCTGCTGTTGTCATGGTTGGAGACTCCAGACGGATGCAGCGGGGACGGAACTCTGGCGGTCCGGTTGTTGAGTACTCGTGGGGCTCGGCGATGAGGTCACCCACACCATCCAAATCACGAGTGCACCCCGGAGGCTCCAGCAAATCGTGCGAATCCAATTCGAATCGACAAGCCTCCGGTAGACCTCGGATTCATAGCCCTGCTCAAGTCGCCGATGGCAAGGGACTTGAATCAACACGGTGGACAACCAGATCATCACCAACAGCGACAATCCTGCCCAGGCAGTCCAGGCAGGAATCCCTCGTGGTCGACTCCAGATCAGCAGGAGGGAGGTACCGAACTCAAAGAGCATCGGCGACACTACCCAGGTCGTCCACTTCACATGCTCTTGCTCATAGATCAGAAACTCTGATCTGCCAACTATGGCAAGCAGCGGATAGTGCACGATCTGCACAAACCAGATCAGCCCAACCATGTACAGCGTAGAGGCCAGATGAATCAGCCAGATGCCTTGAATCACCACATCATTCACGAGAGATCCTCCAGCACCGCGTCAGCAGCCCGGCGTCCGGAAATCATGGCTCCCTGAATCGAAGCGTTGTCGCGGTGATCTCCGCAGACATAGAGCCCGGGCTTGCAACGCACGGATCGTTCCGGTTCATTGAGTGCCGGAGAAATCTGCGATGGAAGTGCATACGGAATGGTGTATGTCCTCAAGTGCCTCCAGTTGTTGACCTGCGTCCCAAACCAGTCTCGAAGCTGCTCCAACACATCAGCCATGAGCCGATTGTCGGACGGGTTCCCCAGCACAGTGACTGAGATCAAGCTCTGGCCAGCAGGTCCGTAACTCGACGCCACTGTGGTGGGGACGCAGAGATTGTTGATCGGACCTCGACCTTCTCCATTGAGCATCAGGATGGGGCGATCAACTGGCGGCGTAGAGGCGGCGAAATACAGGCATGTCACCCCCTGACCGGACACTGGTTCCGATTTGCCCTGTAGCTTTGCTGTGCTCGGCCCATCGCTCGCCACCACGACTGCTCGCGTATCGATGTTCTGGCCAGTGGAGAGTCGAATTAGGGACGGTTCCACTGATGCTACCGGGGAATTCAACTGCACTGTGCCGGTGTGCAATCGGTCGGCGATCTGGCGTGCGATCGCCTCCATCCCGTTCGTAGGTAGGCAGGTGTCGCCTGAGGAAAACATGCGGAAGACGAAGTACAACATGCGACTGGAAGTGGTCAGGTCCGCATCGAGGAAGATCCCGCCTAGGAAAGGCCGAAAGAAGCGGTCGATCATCTGCTCTGAAAACCCGGCCGTTTGGAGCGCGTCGAGCGTCGTTGTCTCAGGGCGAGCAAACTGGTCTACCAGCGTTCCGTGCATGACCTGACTGCGAAATCGCGCCACACGCAGTTTGTCGGTCCATGTGCCAATCGGAGATAGCAACGAGCGAACCGCGGCCCAGGGACGTCGCCAGGGGTCCGTCAACTCGTGAAATCGACCTGCATGCCGCACCAGAGCACCGGGTTGAAAGGCTTTCAGTTGCAGAGATGGAAAGTCGAGAACCCGCTGTGCTTCGGGATAGCTCGTCAGAAAGACCTGGAATCCGCGATCGAGGAGAAAGCCGTCCACCTCATCGGTCCGAATGCGACCCCCGACGCCGTCTGACGCCTCCAGAATGGTGCAGTTGACCCCGGCCTGCTGGAGCCGCAAAGCGCAGCACAGGCCTGAGAGCCCCGCACCGACAATGATCACATCTCCAGCCACTACGTGACCCCCTTGGAAAGCAAGGCCCTAGCGTCGGGGCGAACAGAGTTCCCTCCCAATTCGACCAGTCGTTTCGTCACTTCGTGCCGATAAGCAAACATGACCTCCAGTTTCCGACGGACGAACCAGTCCCCCAGCCACTGTCCAAGAATTCCAAGCGGCACTGCGTAATTCACTTCGTCACGAAGGATCGTCCCGCCCTGACCGTCCGACAGGAACTGATGGCAGTGGACCCAGGCCGCAAACGGACCGGACTCCTGACGATCCACGAACAGATGCGGCGGATCATACTCCGTGTGGCGCGCAACCCACCGAACAGGAACTGGCCCGACCCGCCCTTTCAGGACCACGAGAGTTCCAACCTGCAAAGAGCCCGCTGATTCTGCAACACGCATGTTCTCCCATGGGGGAATTAACTTCTCAAGTGCCTTCGGGCTTTCGTGGAAACGGAATACGACGGTTGGTGGAGCTTTGATATGCACCTCGCGGACAAATCGCTGCAGTGAGTCAATTGGTTTCGGATCGAGTGCCCGCGAGCGCCAGGCATCCCGCAGAATCATGCCGAAGGGAATCCACCCATACCAAGTCGTTCGTTAGAATGGTCGAACCGAAGGCGGGCGGGAAAACGCCTCGTGCCATCGCAATCGCGAATCCGATGGGACCGAAGATTTTCCCGAGCAATCCGACGAGCACGATCGGCCAATGCATCCGCGGGTTGGTCGCCGCGATGAGATAACCGAGTCCGTAGACTCCAACAATCATCCCCACGCACTGCCAGATTTCTGGATAGTTCATCCGTTCCAGGCCAGTAGCATCGAACAGCCAGTGGGGCCAAACGATGACGCTTGCTCCCCAAACGAGGTTGTAGAACCCGGCGGCAAACAGCCACTGGGATGTCCAGATCGGCGCTGTGGCAGTGATTGAGTGAGAATGTTTCATGTCTTTGCATCTCCCTGCATTCTGAACGCACCAGTTCTACACAGCCGTATCTGTCTGGCGATGAATTTTCTCCGCTTCTTTCGCGATGTTGCGCAGCATTCCCGCGAACACAAACTGGTGAAGCGGATAGATGCCGTACCAGTATGCCAGTCCAGTTAGACCGACGGGATCAAAGATGGCCGTCTGGCGAATCTGGCTCCCTTCCCCGCAGGGAGTGACCTCGAATTCGAGCCACGCACGTCCCGGCAATTTCATCTCTGCGGACAGCCTCAGCAATCGTGATGGCTCACAGGCTTCCACTCTCCAGAAGTCCAAGGCGTCTCCTGGCCGAAGCTGTTCAGGGTCGCGTCGACCGCGTCGGACTCCAATGCCGCCCACCAGCAAATCCAGAAATCCTCGCAGCGACCACAGCCAGTTAGCGTAGTACCAACCCGTCTTGCCCCCGATGCGACGGATCGGTGCGAACGCCTGTTCGACAGTGACTGGCACGGCCACCGATCGGGAATCGACCAGCCGCGAGCCAGACCGAGTCCCTCCCCATTGACGTATTGTACCACCGGCTGACAGAGCATCCGACCAGCGCGTTTCGGCAAACTCGTGGTCTTCGTTGACGAGTGCCCGCTCAATTGCTTCCGGGACAGATCGAGGGATCACGTCGAAGGTGCGGCTCGCCAGGTTGTTCGACAACAGCGTCGGGTTACGCAGGCTCTCAACAAGCTTTCGACCAACCCGCGCGTAAAGCGGCGTCACCAGCCCCAGCCAGAGACTCGACAGGTGTGGGGTCAGAAGTGGCACGGGAATCATCCACCTCCGTAATCCCCGCTGCCGAGCATACTCTTGCATCAGCTCGCCATAGGAGAGCTGATCCGGACCGCCGATCTCATAGACCTGGGAATGACCGATCGGCAGGTCCAAAGCAGCAACCAGGTACGCGAGCAGATCCTCAATTGCGATTGGCTGAGCCTTCACGCTCACCCATTTGGGACAGATCATGATCGGCAGCCGTTCGACCAAAGCGCGAATCATTTCAAACGAAAGACTGCCTGACCCAATCACAATCGACGCCCGGAACTCGATCACCTGCGGATGATGCATACGCAGGACGTCTCCAGTCTCCTGGCGACTTCGAAGGTGTTTCGAGAGCTGGTGATCGGGATTCCCGAGACCGCCTAGGTAGATGATCCTTCTCGCGCCGGCAGCCGCTGCTGCTTTCGCAAAGTTTTCGGCCGCAACTCGATCCTGTTCCTCGAAGTTCTTGTCCTCGCCCATCGAGTGCACGAAATAATAGGCCGTCTCAACGCCGTCAAACGCCTCCGTTAGCGACGACCGATCGAGGACATCTCCGCGAACGACTGTCGTCGTGAAACCTGCACGATCTTTCAGAGCGTCAGGGCGTCGGGTCAGGCAGCGAACATGGCGCCCCGACTGCTGCAGCAGCGATAGCAATCGACCGCCCACATAGCCGGTGGCACCCGTCAACAAAATCTCTCCAGACATCAAATCTTCCCATCTGAATGACTCTCAACCGTCTCGCCCTCAGTCCGCTGCGGACTCGATTCACAAAGATCATACTGTAGATGAATCAATTTGGTTCGCACGGCGAATAGGAACGCTTTCCAATTCCGCCCCGCGGTCCGAGTCCGCGGTGTCCGATGCATTCGGGTCATCCCCGGCAATCGAGGCGATGAACGTTGCGGCCAGGGCGACACACATCACGCCGCATCCAAAGACGAAAATGGTAATGTCACTCATCGGCTTTGCCCCCCAGCATCAATGTTCCGAAACTTAAGCTCGAAGGGACCCAGATACCGACAAATATGCCCTGCTCGTTGCTTCCAGAGAACCAAAGATAGACTGAGAACAGGAACGAGGCTCCTGCTGCTACGATAAATACCAGCTTGGAAAGAAATATCTTGTCCATTCGTTTTGCCTTCAGGTTATCCAAATTATCGCTAGATTTCTGGAAATCGCTCGTTTAGTAATCCGTATAGCACGTTGCTGTTTCACCGCTTTTTGGAACTTTTTCCGATCTCATGGGGAATTCGGGAAACCATTTACCATCGCCAAACCTAATGGCCCAATCTCAAGATGGACCGCTACCCCACAGCTATCTAGGATGATTAAGAATGCAGAATGCGATCCTTCGCTCGATCCGAAAACCAAAGTGTCATCGATGTGGCAATGCTGGCAAACACCGGAAGCAGGATGCAGAATGTGCCTGAGATGAGCCAGATCATACTGACCAGATCTGTGTCGAACCTTGCGCGACCTTGAAGTGTTTGTCGCACCGCGTGAGCCAGCAGCAGAGCGTGGCCGGAGACCGCAATTCTGATCAATGTCAGTGCATGCTGCAACTTGGTCTGGGACATCATCCAGGCAACAGCCGGCAACGTCTGTAATGCATGCAATACGATGCCATGCGGGTATTTCAGGACACCCGAGCGTCCGAGAATTTCCGGTGAGCGTCCCATTTCCAACTGCTGTTCACCGATCACAGTGATCATCGCTCCAATGAGACACGAGCCAATGAGAAACCATAAGCCCGATCGGTACGCTTCAGCAAGGTGTTCGCTCAGCCCAGTCAACCTCCCAGTTTGCCAGGCTAGCCAGCAGATTCCTGCGGTTGCCGCCAGTACCAACATAAGCATTGCCGATTCAATGCAGGCATCAAGGGGTGTCGCGTGATTGAAGTGCGACGGCACGCCCCGATGAAACTGCAGGGTGATTAGAACAACTTCCAGCAGCAAACTCACCGATATTGCATCTCTTACCTCCCGCACTCCCCGCACATGCAGCATGTGCCGACTGAGAAGCAGCAGTGACCAGAGAGTAGCCCCAGCCGAAATTGCAAACAAACCGGGCTTCCTGGCTGAAACCGAACCTTCCCATGCACCGCCGGAAAGGAAGAGTGTTCCGAGATGACCCGCACCACTCAGCAGCAAGATCGCAATAATCGCCGAAACCAAGGGCGACTCTTGAAACAGACTGCCAAAGTACTTCTTGACCGCAACATAATGCTTGCAGAACGGAGACGTCCGCAGGGCGGGTGACTCGCCGCGATGTTCCCTACGCAGTACATCGCGATCGGATGCAGACAACAGACGGTTAACGTGATTGACTGAGCACATGAGCCAATCCTCCATCTACGCCAATCACCTGCCCCGTAATCCAGTCGTTCTCGGGCTGCATTAGCCATTCGGCAAGCGATGCCACTTGATCCGGCTCGCCGAGTCGGCCGAGGGGATGCAACCTCTGTGAAGCTGAGGCCGCAGCGGGATTCTCCCAGATTCGTCGCGTCAACTCGGTCCGGATCAGCCCTGGACTGATGACATTCACACGCAAATTCTGCGGGGCATAGGTCGCCGCGGCCGACCGCGCCAGACCGATCACACCACCCTTTGCAGCCGCGATCGCTTCGTGATTCGGAATCCCGATCTCAGCGGCTGCCGATGCGAACAGAATAATGGAGCCCCCACGTTGCCGAAGTAGCCGGGCACCGGTTCGAACTGTCGCAAATGCAGTGAAGAGATTGGTGGCGACCACTTCCTGAAACTCTTCGTCACTGGTTGCATGCGCGGGCTTCAAGAGAATTGAGCCGACGCAGCAGACCAGAGCGTCCAGCGGGCCATATTGCTCGGAAGCCTGCCGCAAGTCCGTCTCCAAGGCATTGGAATGTTGTAGATTCGTGACCCGCCATGGTTGCTGGAGCGCGGTGCCCATGCTCTCCAACTTCGATGCGGACCGCCCCACGAGCAGAACTTGATCTCCTTTGGAAGCCAATCGTCGGGCAAGGCAGCTTCCGATTGTTCCAGTGGCTCCCAAGATGGCGGTGTGAGGCATAAGTTCAGTCACTCCAGGCATTTTCAACACTCAACGCCCCCTTCGCGGACTGGCGAAAGGGCGTTGAAAACAGTGGTGGTTTGGATCCTGCAAATGGGCTTTCAGAGATCTATTGAGGGTGAGGAACCACCACGCGGCCAGTCTGCGGGCAGGTGTAGCTCACTGGCTGAGAAACGGAGTGTGAGATCGGTTTGACAGCCGCTTTTGCAGGAGTCTTGGGCAGCATAACTGAATCGATGACGTGGATCACGCCGTTAGACGCGTGGATGTCGGTTGCCACGAGTCTTGCCCCTTGAACTGTAGCCCCACAGCATACGTCACAGAGACATGCAGCTCACCCCCCTGAAGCGAAGTCACAGACATGGCCGCCAGCAGATCCGTCGAGAAGTTGCGACCAGCGACGACGTGATACTTCAGAATCGAGATGAGTTGCGCCTTGTTCTCCGGCTTCAGCAGATTGGCAACGGTTCACTCAGGCAGTTTCGCGAAAAGCCTCATCAGTTGGAGCGAATACGGTCAGCGGACCTTCGCCGGACAACGCCTCCACGAGACCACCCGCCTCAGCAGCGGCCAAGAGTGTCTTGAAGGTTCCCACGCTGGCCGCGGTCGCCGGGATGTTCTTCTCCGGAGGTAGAATCACCTGATCAATGATGTGGATCACGCCGTTTGAGCAGCCGATGTCAGTCGTTAACACACGTGCATTGTCGATGAACACTCCATCACCCCCTGCCTGAATGTCAACTCGTTGACCATTCACCGTGCCGGCAGCACTCAGCTTCACGACGTCGGCAGCCATCACTTTGCCGGGCACAACGTGGTAAGTCAGTACGGACACCAGCTTCGCCTTGATCTCCGGCTTCAGGAGATTTGCCACAGTTCCTTCTGGTAACTTCGCGAACACGTTGAACGGCCCCGGGCCCTGCAGAGTCTCAACCAGATCGGCCGCCGTGAGGGCCGCAGCCAGCGTCTTGAAGGAACCAGCTTCGACCGCAGTTGTCACAATGTCTTTTCCGTTCGACTTCGCGTCTTCCGCCGTAACAGGAATCGCTCCCGCCATCAGAGCGACCGCCGCCACTCCCAGTGTCACTTGTCGCATCAACATTTCTTGTTCCTTAAACGGTTGGTTGTCTGCCTGAACATGAACGCCTCACCAAAAACGTTTAATTCGTTCAACCTCTGGACCGTTATAGAAACCAAGGTTTAATCGACAAGCTGAGAAATTCTCCAAAACGACGGGAAAAGGACTGACACAGGCTGGGTTCTGCGTGAACGAGCCAGTTGGATCCGCCATACAGCGTCCGATCGACCGTCGCTGCCATGACGGAACCACCCCTGATCCGATTGCTCGAACTAGGGGTGTCGATCTTCGCCGTCAAAAACAGCTACAGCAGATTTAACACCTTGTCAGCCAGGCCCTTCTCGCCCGGGTTCTTTTCCCCCAGAACGATGTTGAGCTTGCCGGCAGCGGCGATCTTTTCCAGGACTTCCAGTTCCCGCAGCCGCATCAGAACCGGGTTGTCCGCCAGCAGCTTGGCCGTGTTGGCCTGCGACCGCATGGCAGCCGTCTCCTCGCGAAGTGAGATCAGGTTGGCCTCAGCCGCCTTGCGGGCTTCCGTGACCTTGTTCATCAGGTCCTTCATGTCGCCCGGCAGGATCACATCCCGGATACCGACCGAAGCGATTTCCAGTCCCAGTTCACCAGCCCGTCGACGAACGTTCTCCTCGATCTCCGTCGCGACGGCATCCTTCTCCGTCAGGAACGCATCGAGTTCACGGGCACCGATCACGCTTCGCAGCACAAGCTGCGTTTCGCGGTACAGCGTCTGCCGGACGTCGTCCGTCGGCTGACCGCCTTGCGGGCATCGACGATCTTGTAGGTCACCACGGCATTGAGCCGCAGCGTCACCTTGTCGGCCGTCATGATGTCCTGGCCTCCGACGTCGACCATCGTCTCCCGCAGGTCAATCTCGACCACCTTGGCCTCGGACTGTCCCTTCCAGAAGGCGTACAGAACCGGAGCCAGCGTGTCGATGTTGGACTTTCCACAACCCACCGTTTCGGCAGCACTATAAATCCTGGTGATGTCCGCCGGATGATTTCCACTGCCCAGCGACAGTTTTGTTTTGTCCAGTTCACCAGTTTGCCAGCATATCCACCGTCGGCTCGAACGATTCGAAGCCGCATGAAATCAAAGGTCGCACGAGCCAATACCCATTTCGCGCCGTCACGATCCTGGACATTCGCCGCATGAACGATGCACACCAGAATCAGCCCCAGCGTGTCAACAAGAATATGTCGTTTTCGTCCCTTTACCTTTTTTTCCCGCGTCGTATCCACGGCTGCCCGCATGATCCGAAGTCTTAACACTTTGGCTGTCAATAACGGCGATTTTCGGTTCTTTGGGTCGGCCATTCTGCTGGCGAACCTTTTCGCGCAGTCGAGCATTCATCCGCTCG